>NZ_JNWQ01000029.1 GCF_000716875.1 Streptomyces novaecaesareae
GATGCCGGCGGAGGCCGAGGTCATGACGGCTTCGGTGCGCAGGGGGTTGATCTCGGAGACGGCGCCGACGAGCGTGGTCTTGCCGACACCGAAGCCGCCCGCGACGACGATCTTGGCCGACGTCGTGGCCCGGGCGGATCCGTTAGAGCTTGCGAAGTCCACTGAGGACCCTTTCGAGCAGCGTGACATCGGGCGTTCCGCCCGACTCGCCCGCAGCGGCGGGCTGGTGGATGGCGACGAGACCGGCTTCGGCGAGGTCGGCCACGAGGATGCGGGCGACACCCAGCGGCACACCGGCCAGCGCGGAGATCTCCGCGATCGACTTGACCTCACGGCAGAGGTTGACGATCCGGGCGTGCTCCGGCAGGAGACCGCCGGTCCGCTCGGCGGAACCGGTGGTGGAGATCAGCGCCTCGATGGCGAGCTGGTACCGCGGACGGGTCCGACCGCCGGTCATCGCGTACGGGCGGACCAGCGGCTGCTGCTCGTAGCCGTCGGACTGCTGCCCGCCGTAGCCGCTGCCGTACCCGTTGCCGTAGCCGGCGGGTGTCGAGGGCGGGGTCATGGGTCCTCCTTGTGCTGCAGCCTTGAGCAGCCGGTTCCAGCTGGGGCGATGCCAGCTGAGGCGGGATCAGCTGCCTGAGGGTAGCTGAGGGTGAGACGCCGGGTCCGGTCGGGTCGGACCCGGCGGCGGGGTGGGACGGGTGGGTGGATCCGTACGGGCTCCGGTCAGTGCAGGAGACTGCCCTGGAGTTCCGCGCGGAGAGCGGGGGTGAGGACGGCGCCCGCGCGGTCGACGAGCAGGGCCATCTCGTAGCCGACGAGACCGATGTCGGAGTCGGGTGCGGCCAGCACGGCGAGGGCGGAGCCGTCGCTGACGGCCATCAGGAACAGGAAGCCCCGCTCCATCTCGACCACGGTCTGGTTGACCTCGCCGCCCTCGAAGATCCGGCTGGCGCCGGAGGTGAGGGAGGTGAGCCCGGAGGCGACGGCGGCGAGCTGGTCGGCGCGGTCCCGGGGGAATCCCTCGGACATGCACAGCAGGAGGCCGTCCGCGGAGACCACCACGGTGTGGGACACCCCGGGGGTGTTGTCCACGAAGTTGGTGATCAGCCAGTTCAGGTTCTGTGCGGCCTGGCTCATCTGGTTCAACTCAACGCTCCTGGTGATCTGCGCCGTTGCCGTCGCTCCGGCCACCGAAACTATCGAATCCGGGCTGCTGGGCACCATGCTGGAAGCCCGGCTGATTGGCAGCCTGTTCGGCCCCGGCCCGGCGGCCCTGCTGGATGCCGCGGCGCAGGTTGGTCAGGCGGCCGCGGACCTCCTCGGGGGCCCGGGAGACCTGGGGGCCGGTCAGCGGCGCGGCCTCGGCGGTGCCGGAGACCAGGTTGGCCTGCGGGGTCCGCCGGGGCAGGCCCGACATCGTGACGCCGTTGGTCGAGGGCTCGCGGATCTGTTCGGCGCGGCGCCAGCGCTCGTCGTTCGCGGACGGGCGCCAGGGGGCCTCGCCGGGGCCCGGCTGCGGGTGCTGGGCCTGCTGCGGGTGCTGAGCCTGCTGCTGCGGCTGCTGAGCCTGGGCCTGGGCCGGCTGGGGCTGCTGCGGAGCCTGGGCCTGCTCCCGGAACTCCGGCGCGGAGGTACCGGGCCGACGCGGCTGGTACTGGTGCGCCCGCGCCTGCTCCGGAGCCTGCGGCTGGGTCTCCGCCTGCGGGTACCAGGGCTGCTGGCCGGCGGCGTCGGACGGGCCGGTCGGCAGCGCCATCGGCTCCTGGTGCGGCAGCGGCAGCGGCTGCTGCGGCTGCTGGAAGGCCTGCTCCGGGCGCACCGGCTCCGGCCGTGCCGGGGTCGGCACGTTCGGCAGCACCGGCTCGACCAGGCCGAGGCCCAGCGGGTCGCGCGGGTCGATCTGGCTGGCCTCGAAGCGCGGGCGGGCGAACTGCTGGGTGCTCTCCACCGGCGCCGGCTCGGCCGACGGCAGCGGCTGGGGCTGCTGGGCCTGCGGCGGCAGCTGCGGCTGACGGTCGCGCTGCGGCGCGTCCGGGCCGGGGCGCTGCGGACGACGCGGGCCCTGGGCACCGGGCGCGCCGGGCGCACCGGGCCCCTGGTGGCCGGGGGCGCGCTGCGGCAGGCCCTCCTGCGGACGGTTGCCCGGACGGGCACCCTGCTGCGGCGCACCGGGACCGCCGGGGCGGCCGTGCTGGGGCTGCTCGCCGGCCCGGGCACCCGGACCGCCGTCGAACCCGCCGCCGGGGCGCGGCCGTTCCTGACCGGGCCGTTCCTGGCCGGGCTGCGGCTGGCCGGGCTGCTGCTGGCCGCCGCGGCGGGGCAGACCGTTCGGGCCGCCCTGCGGCGGTCCCTGGCGGCCGGGGGCGCGCTGCGGCAGGCCGCCCTGCTGCGACTGCTGCTGAGCCTGCTGAGCCTGCTGAGCCTGCTGAGCCTGCTGGGGCTGCTGCGACTGTGCGGGCTGCTGGGGCCGACCCGGCCGGCCCTGGTTCCGGCCCTGCTGGCCCGGACCCTGCTGGCGCGGACCCGGCTGGCCCGGACCCGGCTGGCCCTTGCCCTGCGGTGCCGGGGTCTCGCGCAGCGACTGGCCGACCTGGCGGGTCGGCAGACCGCCGGCGCGGCCGCCGGCCGCACCGGGACCGCCCGGCGCACCCGGACCGGTCGGAGCCGCCGGACCACCCTGCGGGCCGGGGCCGCCCTGGCCGAGCTGCGGCCGGCCGCCCTGCGGGGCACCGCCGGCCGGGCCCTGGCCGAGCGCGGCCGGGCCGTTCTGGCGGCTGGGCGGCACCTGGCGCTGCTGACGCGGCGTCGGGGCGACCCCGCGCTGCTGCTTGCCCGGCGCGGAGCCGGCCCGGCCGGCGCCGCGGCGCTCGCCGGAGTTGGTGACGTCCACCGGGAGCATGACCAGCGCGGTGGTGCCGCCGGAGTCGCTGGGGCGCAGCTGGATCCGGATGCCGTGGCGCAGCGACAGACGGCCGACCACGAAGAGGCCCATGCGGCGGGAGACCGAGACGTCCACCGTCGGCGGGTTGGCGAGGCGCTCGTTGATCTCGGCGAGGTCGTCGGGGCTCAGGCCGATGCCGGTGTCGTGGATCTCGACCAGCACGCGGCCGTCCGGCAGCGCGTGGCCGGTGACCCGGACGCGGGTCTGCGGGCTGGAGAACGAGGTGGCGTTCTCCAGCAGCTCGGCGAGCAGGTGGACGAGGTCGTTGACGACGCGGCCGGCGACCTCGGCGGACGGCACGGCGGCGAGTTCGATGCGCTCGTACTGCTCCACCTCGGAGGCGGCGGCGCGGAGCACGTCGACCAGCGGGACGGGGCGGGTCCAGCGGCGGCCCGGGTCCTCACCGGCGAGGACGAGGAGGTTTTCGCCGTTGCGGCGCATGCGGGTCGCGAGGTGGTCGAGCTTGAAGAGGTTGGCCAGCTGGTCCGGGTCCGCCTCGCGGCTCTCCAGCTCGGAGATGAGCGACAGCTGGCGCTGGATGAGGCCCTGGCTGCGGCGCGAGAGGTTGGTGAACATCGCGTTGATGTTTCCGCGCAGGAGGGCCTGCTCGGCGGCGAGGCGGACGGCCTCGCTGTGCACCATGTCGAAGGCGTGCGCCACGTGGCCGATCTCGTCGGCGGAGTCGACGGCGACCGGTTCGACCGTGGTGTCGACGTCGTGCGGGTCGCTCTCGGAGAGCGTCTTGACCAGCTCGGGCAGACGGCGCTCGGCGACGTCCTCGGCCGCGGCCTGCAGACGGGTCAGCGAGCGCACCATCGAGCGGGCGATCAGACCGGCGCCACCGAGGGCGACGAGCAGCACCAGGGCGACCGCGGCACCGATGATCAGGGCGTCCGTGTCGGCCTGGGACTGCAGGTCCTGGGCCTTGCCGTCGAGGTTCTCGATGAGCTTGGACTCGATCCGGCGCTCGGCGCTGATCTTGGCGCTGGACTTCTCGTACCAGTCCTTGTAGGTGACCGGCTCGGTCTGGTGGATGCCGCCCTGGGTGAGGATCGTCTGCGCGTAGCGGTCGGCGTCGGCGACGACGCCGTTGTAGCTCAGCTGGCTGCGCAGGTTGTCCAGGTCGTGCGCGGTGTAGATGTTGTTGAAGCTCGCGATCGCGTTGTCGTACGACAGGCGCAGGCGGATACCGAAGGACTCGTCGCTCGGGCTGAGGTCGGGGGCCTTGGGGTTGGCGAGCGCGGCGCTGATCAGGGCCCGCTGCTGCGAGGTCGCGTTCTTGGCGAGCGAGAACTGCTGCAGCGCGCGGGTGGAGACGACCAGGTCCTTGTTGTTCGAGGCGAGCGCGATGTCCTGGGTGATGGACAGCAGGTCGCGGATGATCACGTCGTAGGCGGTGATCGTCGACTGGATGTTCTGGTTGTTCTGGTACGGCAGGCTGCGGGTGTCCGCGATCGAGTTCAGGTCCTTGCGGATCTGCAGCAGCAGCGCCTTTCCGCCGGAGAGTTCGAGGTTCTCGAACCTGTCGGAGGACGTGGTGAAGGTGCGGCTCAGGTCGTCGGTGGCCTTGCGGGCCGCGACGATGTCGTCGTCCAGCTGGGCGTTCGGCTCGTGCGTGATCGGGCCGGCGCTGATGTCGCGCTCGGTCTGCAGCGCGTCCGCGAGGCTGGTCGCCTTCTTGGCCAGGTCGGACAGGTTGGCCATCTGGGCCAGTTGCTGCGAGTTCTCCATCGAGGTCTGGATGCGCAGGCCACCGAGGACCAGCGAGACCATGACGGGGAGGGCGAGCAGGGCGATCAGACGGGTGCGGATGCGCCAGTTGCGCATCGCGAGCCGGTTCAGACCGGTGGCCCGGCGCCGGGTCAGGGAGGTCCGGAGTTTGTCCCGGGCGGACTTCCGCTCCTGGCTGTCGTCCTCCGGGCGGCCGACGGCCTCGGAGTTCACCGGCTCGGCCGGGCCGCCGGGCGCCGCCGCCTGTTGGGGGGCTGCCACAGGCTCGCGCGACTCCGGGTTACCCGCGGCGCCGCTACCCCTTTTGAAACGTCCCTGCACTGGCGTCGCAACCTCTGGACCGGGCGTCCCGCCGCGTCGCCACGGCCTGGACGGTGTCGAGTTTCCATCCGCCTCCCGGCCGGTCCGGGAGAGCGGGTCACCGGGGTGGACCACTCCCTACCCACGGTCCGTGGCATTCCAGCACAGCCGGGGAATCCCAACAAGGGCCGCCGGAACCGGGCGCCCGGTGCTACCGAGTGCTTGTGCGATCTCACTGACTGTGCGGTAACCGGACCGGAATACCGCCTTTTTCGGACACTCGCCGGATACATGCCAACCCGACCGTAGATCGAAAAGAGTCACAGACCTTCCGGAATGACCGAAAAGGGCTATATGTCGGAAAATCCCGTTGCGGCGATATGTCGGATATCTGAGTTTCGCCCGACATTTTGTGAGCAAAATCACAGCCCAATGTGTAGCTTTGGTCACGGCCTCTGTGGAAAGAGATCTCGTAACCTGGCTGTCTCCGGAGCACGGCCCCGATCAGCCTGCCCAGAACCCTTCCGAATCAATCGGAATCCATCAGGTCGGTGTCGGTCCCCCCGGGGATCCGCCCGGCCTCGACCACGAGGTGCTCTCGATGTCCCAGGCGAAGAACGCCACCAAGTCCACGCTGTCCTGCCGCCCCACGGCGAACCCGCGCCGGACGACGCTGGCCTCGGTCGAGGACTTCAGCATGATCCCGGGCGCCCGCAAGCCCGAGGACGTCGTGACCTACACGACCGAGCTGCCGGCCAGCACCGCCAACCCGCGCCGCGTCCAGCTGATGGTCGCCCCCGCCGTCGTCGTGGCGGACTGACCTCCAGCACGTTCCCGCAAGGGCGCCGTCGTCACCTCCGTGGCGGCGGCGCCCTTGTCGTTGTCACCCCCCAACTGGGCCGAAAGGTGCAAAGCGGTCAGCCCGGGCCCCACGCGATAGCCTGGAGGCCGATTGACGGGGCCGCGCCCACTGCGGGCGAGGCGCCCACCAGCGCCCGGGCGCGCCCCGGGCGGCCGACGAAGCGAGGGGTAGCCCAGCCGTGCGCATTGCCAGGTTTTCCGTCCGGGAAGGGAGCCCTGCCGCCGGCAGCGTCTCCTTCGGCGTGGTGGAGGGCGACCCTTCCCAGCCCGAGTCGATGGTCGTCCACGCGCTGGCAGGCCACCCGTTCGGCCAGCCCCAGCCCACCGGCGAGAGCTACCGCCTCCAGGACGTCCGGCTGCTGAGCCCGATGCTCCCGAACAAGATCGTGGCGGTCGGCCGCAACTACGCGGCGCACGCGGCGGAGCTGGGCAACGAGGTCCCGGACCTCCCGCTCACCTTCTTCAAGCCGTCCACCGCGGTGGTCGGCCCGACCGAGAGCATCGCGTACCCGCCGTTCTCCTCGGACGTCCAGCACGAGGCCGAACTCGCCGTGGTGATCGGCCGGATGTGTCGCGAGGTGCCGCTGGACCGGGTGCCCGAGGTGATCCTCGGCTACACCTGCGCCAACGACGTCACCGCCCGGGACGCCCAGCAGCGCGAGGGCCAGTGGGCCCGGGCCAAGGGCTTCGACACCTCCTGCCCGCTGGGCCCGTGGATCGAGACCGACCTCGACCCGAGCGACCTCGCCGTCACCTGCACGGTCAACGGCGAGCTCCGGCAGACCGGCCGCACCTCCCTGATGGTCCGCTCGGTCGCCGAGCTGATCGTCCACATCTCCGAGGCCATGACGCTGCTGCCCGGCGACGTCATCCTCACCGGCACGCCCGCAGGGGTGGGCCCCCTCAACGTCGGCGACGAGGTCGCCGTCTCCATCGAAGGCATCGGCACTCTCACCAACAAGGTGATCAAGCGTGGCTAACACTGACCCGGCCGTCCGGGTTCGCTTCTGTCCGTCCCCGACCGGCAACCCCCACGTGGGCATGGTCCGTACGGCCCTCTTCAACTGGGCCTACGCCCGCCACACCGGCGGCACCATGGTCTTCCGGATCGAGGACACCGACTCCGCCCGCGACTCCGAGGAGTCGTACGACCAGCTGCTCGAAGCGATGCGCTGGCTCGGCCTCGACTGGGACGAGGGCCCGGAGGTCGGCGGCCCGCACGCGCCGTACCGCCAGTCGCAGCGGATGGACATCTACGCCGACGTCGCCCGCCGCCTGCACGAGGCCGGCCACGCCTACCACTGCTACTGCAGCACCGAGGAGCTGGACGCCCGCCGCGAGGCCGCCCGCGCGGCCGGCAAGCCCTCCGGCTACGACGGCCACTGCCGGGAGCTGACGGACGACCAGGTCGCCGTCTACAAGCTGGAGAAGCGCGAGCCGATCCTGCGCTTCCGGATGCCCGACAAGACCATCAGCTTCGACGACCTGGTGCGCGGCACGCTCACCTTCGAGCCGGAGAACGTGCCGGACTACGGCATCGTCCGGGCCAACGGCGCCCCGCTGTACACCCTGGTCAACCCGGTGGACGACGCCCTGATGGGCATCACCCACGTGCTGCGCGGCGAGGACCTGCTCTCCTCCACCCCGCGGCAGATCGCGCTGTACGCCGCGCTCGCCGAGATCGGCGTCGGCGCGGGCCTCACCCCGCGCTTCGGCCACCTGCCGTACGTGATGGGCGAGGGCAACAAGAAGCTCTCCAAGCGCGACCCGCAGTCCTCGCTCAACATGTACCGCGAGCGCGGCTTCATCCGTGAGGGCCTGCTCAACTACCTGTCCCTGCTGGGCTGGTCGCTGGCCGAGGACCGCGACCTGTTCGACATGGACGAGATGGTCGCCGCCTTCGACGTCGCCAAGGTGAACGCCAACCCGGCCCGCTTCGACCTGAAGAAGTGCGAGGCGATCAACGCCGAGCACGTCCGCAGGCTGGCCCCGGAGGACTTCGCCGCGCGCCTGGTGCCGTTCCTGCAGGCCGCCGAGCTGCTGCCGGCCGAGCCGACCGCCGAGCAGCTGGACGTGCTCGCCAAGGTCGCGCCGCTCACCCAGGAGCGGATGGTCGTGCTGAGCGAGATCGTGAACATGGCCGGCTTCCTGTTCGTGGCGCCGGAGAAGTTCGCCCTCGACCCGGACGACGCCGCCAAGGTGCTGACCGCGGACGCCCGCCCGGTGCTGGAGGCCAGCATCACGGCACTGGAGGAGCTCGCGGACTTCACCCCGGAGCCGATCCAGGCCGCGCTGCGCGCGGCGCTGGTGGAGGGGCTGGGCATCAAGCCGAAGTTCGCCTTCACGCCGCTGCGGGTGGCCGTCACCGGCCGCCGGGTCTCGCCGCCGCTGTTCGAGTCCATGGAGCTGCTCGGCCGCCCCGAGACGCTGCGTCGCCTGCGCGCCGCCCTGGACGCCCTGCCGGCCGCCTGAGCGGGCCGCTGAGCAGGCCGCGGGCCCGGCTTCGTGCCGGGCCCGCGGCGTACCCGGAGGTCATCCGCCGGCCTTCCGGCCGCTGCCTGGGGTTATCGATTTTGGAGCCAGGGCCGACGTCGGGTAATGTTCTTTCTGCGCCGCCCGGGAGGGAACGGACGAGGGAGCGAAAGCCCCCCGGCCGGGACCGAACGAGAGGCGCAACGCCTGGGAAGATCCCGACGAGGGATCAACTCTGGTGGGGTATGGTGTAATTGGCAGCACGAGTGATTCTGGTTCATTTAGTCTAGGTTCGAGTCCTGGTACCCCAGCGCAGTACGCAGTACCGCAGTGAAGCAGTACAGATGAAGATCAAGCCCCCGTTGTGTAGCGGCCTAGCACGCTGCCCTCTCACGGCAGTAGCGCCGGTTCGAATCCGGTCGGGGGTACTGATCCCGCAAGGGATCACCTGGAAAGCCCCCGTTGTGTAGCGGCCTAGCACGCTGCCCTCTCACGGCAGTAGCGCCGGTTCGAATCCGGTCGGGGGTACTGATCCCGCAAGGGATCGCCAGGAAGCCCCCGTTGTGTAGCGGCCTAGCACGCTGCCCTCTCACGGCAGTAGCGCCGGTTCGAATCCGGTCGGGGGTACTTCAGAGCAGGAAGCCGATGGGCTCGCCCATCGGCCCTTGCTTTGTGTTGGGGTATGGTGTAATTGGCAGCACGAGTGATTCTGGTTCATTTAGTCTAGGTTCGAGTCCTGGTACCCCAGCCAGAAATTGGAAAGGCCCCGGTAACCGGGGTCTTTTTGCATTGTGCGGTAAATGCTGTCGAAGGGCCCCGCTCGACTCCGAGCGGGGCCCTTCTGCGTTTTCGGTGGGGGAGGGGGTGGCGGAAAGCGGTGGGTGGGGGATCCGCCCCGGGCGGCCGGGTCAGCTGCGGCGGAGGGCCTCGGTGAGCCGGTTCGCGGCCTCGATGATGGCCTGGGCGTGCAGGCGGCCCGGGTGGCGGGTCAGCCGCTCGATCGGGCCGGAGACGGAGACGGCGGCCACCACGCGGTTGGAGGGGCCGCGGACGGGCGCGGAGACGGACGCGACGCCCGGCTCCCGCTCGCCGATCGACTGGGCCCAGCCGCGCCGCCGGACGCCGCTCAGCGCGGTGGCGGTGAAACGGGCGCCCTGGAGGCCGCGGTGGAGCCGCTCGGGCTCCTCCCAGGCCAGCAGGACCTGGGCGGCCGAGCCGGCCTTCATCGGCAGGGTGCTGCCGACCGGGACGGTGTCCCGCAGGCCGGAGAGCCGCTCGGCGGCGGCGACGCAGATCCGCATCTCGCCCTGGCGGCGGTAGAGCTGTGCGCTCTCGCCGGTGACGTCGCGCAGGTGGGTCAGGACCGGGCCCGCGGTGGCGAGCAGCCGGTCCTCGCCCGCGGCGGCGGAGAGTTCGGACAGGCGGGGGCCGAGGATGAAGCGCCCCTGCATGTCCCTGGTGACCAGACGGTGGTGTTCGAGTGCGACGGCGAGTCGGTGGGCCGTGGGGCGCGCCAGACCGGTGGCGGCGACCAGCCCCGCCAACGTGGCGGGGCCCGACTCCAGTGCGCTCAGCACCAGAGCGGCCTTGTCGAGAACGCCGACGCCGCTAGTGTTGTCCATGCCCTAAGACTGCAGTCTCAGTCTGCGAGACGCAAGTTCAATCTTCCGGGAAAAGCGCCACTCTGGAAGGCAGCAGCCCGGGAGACAACCAGGATGGGGCCTCGTTCGAGTGTCCGCATCGTGGACAGCGATCCGGCGTGCAGGTCGTGCGAACGCGCCCCCGCACTGGGCGGCACACGCTTTGACCTCGACGACACGAGAAGGCCGGCAACGCGGCCGGCTGGAGGGAATCCGATGGGACGGACACTCGCAGAGAAGGTCTGGGACGACCACGTCGTGCGGCGCGTGGAGGGCGAACCCGACCTCCTGTTCATCGACCTGCACCTGCTCCACGAGGTCACCAGCCCGCAGGCCTTCGACGGGCTGCGACTGGCCGGCCGCCCGGTCCGCCGCACCGATCTGACGATCGCCACCGAGGACCACAACACCCCCACCCTGGACATCGACAAGCCGATCGCGGACCCGGTCTCCAAGGTGCAGCTGGAGACCCTGCGCCGGAACGCCGCCGAGTTCGGCGTCCGGATCCACTCGCTCGGCGACGTCGAGCAGGGCGTCGTGCACGTCGTCGGCCCGCAGCTGGGCCTGACCCAGCCCGGCATGACCGTGGTGTGCGGCGACTCCCACACCTCCACCCACGGCGCCTTCGGCGCGCTGGCGTTCGGCATCGGCACCAGCCAGGTCGAGCACGTGCTGGCCACCCAGACGCTGCCGCTGGCGCCGTTCCGGACGATGGCGATCACCGTCGAGGGCGACCTGCCCGAGGGCGTCACCGCCAAGGACCTGATCCTGGCCGTCATCACGAAGATCGGTACCGGCGGCGGCCAGGGCTACGTCCTGGAGTACCGCGGTTCGGCGATCCGGAGCCTGTCCATGGAGGCCCGGATGACCATCTGCAACATGTCGATCGAGGCCGGCGCCCGGGCCGGCATGATCGCCCCGGACGAGACCACCTTCGACTACCTCCAGGGCCGCCCGCACGCCCCGCAGGGCGAGGACTGGGACGCCGCCGTCGCGTACTGGAAGACCCTGGTCACCGACGAGGACGCGGTCTTCGACCACGAGATCTTCATCGACGCCAACGAGCTGAGTCCCTTCGTCACCTGGGGCACCAACCCCGGCCAGGGCGCCCCGCTGGGCGCGAACGTGCCGGACCCGGCCTCCTTCGCCGACCCGCAGGAGCGCCAGGCCGCCGAGAACGCCCTGGCGTACATGGGCCTGGAGGCCGGCACCCCGCTGCGCGAGGTGAAGGTCGACGCCGTCTTCGTCGGCTCCTGCACCAACGGCCGGATCGAGGACCTGCGGGCCGCCGCCGCCGTCGTGGAGGGCCGCCGGATCGCCGACGGGGTAAGGATGCTGGTCGTTCCCGGCTCCGTCCGGGTCGCGCTGCAGGCCGTCGAGGAGGGCCTGGACAAGGTGTTCACCGCGGCCGGTGCCGAATGGCGCCACGCGGGCTGCTCGATGTGCCTGGGCATGAACCCCGACCAGCTCGCCCCGGGGGAGCGCTGCGCCTCCACCTCGAACCGCAACTTCGAGGGCCGGCAGGGCAAGGGCGGCCGCACCCACCTGGTCTCCCCGCAGGTCGCCGCCGCGACCGCCGTGCTGGGCCGGCTGGCCTCGCCCGCCGACCTGACCCCCGCCGACCTGGCGCACACCGACGTCACCGTGGAGGCCTGAGCCATGGAGAAGTTCACCACCCACACCGGCCGGGCCGTCCCGCTGCGCCGCAGCAACGTGGACACCGACCAGATCATCCCGGCCCACTGGCTCAAGAAGGTCACCCGATCCGGTTTCGAGGACGGGCTGTTCGAGGCCTGGCGCAAGGACGAGTCGTTCATCCTCAACCGGCCCGAGCGGCAGGGCGCCACGGTCCTGGTGGCCGGCCCCGAGTTCGGCACCGGCTCCTCCCGCGAGCACGCTGTCTGGGCGCTGCAGAACTACGGTTTCCACGCGGTCATCTCGTCCCGCTTCGCCGACATCTTCAGGGGCAACTCGCTGAAGAACGGCCTGCTCACGGTCGTCCTGCCGCAGGAGACCGTCGAGCGGCTCTGGGCGCTCACCGAGAGTGACCCTTCGGCCGAGATCACCGTTGACCTGGAGGCGCGCGAAGTGCGCGCCGAGGGCGTCGTGGCCTCCTTCGAACTGGACGACAACGTCCGGTGGCGGCTGCTCAACGGCCTGGACGACATCAGCATCACGCTGCAGAACGAGGCCGACATCGCGGCCTTCGAGGCGACCCGCCCGGCGTTCAAGCCCCGCACTCTGCCGGTCGCCTGAGTTCCCTTCAGAACAAGCATTCTGACGATCCGCCGGATGGCCCGCGCCCCCCTCGGGGGGGCCGGGCCATCCGGCGTTCCGGAGCACGAGTTAGCGCCGGGGCCCGCCCCGGATTGCCCATTTGGCTTTGCGGAAGAGGGCCCCGCGCAAGTACAACTGCGGGTAGATGGCACAATCAGTACATGCACCGGCACCATGAACCTCCGTACGCGGGCGGCGAACCCGCGGCTGAGGACTCCATGGGCCGGCCATCCGAACGCCGAATTGACGATCGGCCGGACGTCACCTCCGCGCCAGCTGAGGGGCCGGACGACCAGGAAGTCGCAGCGCTCTACGCGCTCGTGGCCGAGCGGTTGAAGCAAGCTCACGCCCGCGTGCATGCGCTGAACGTGTCTGCCGATGCAAAGACCGCTCTCACCCGTCAACTCCTCATCGTCACCGAGACCGCCAAGCGCGATCTTCCGGAGGCGGCAAGGCGGTTGAGTCGCTTTGTACATGACCTCGACGAGGGGCGCCCGCCGCTCGGCTGAGGTCGCCGACGCGCAAATCCATTGCGACACTAGGGTGATTCGCGCGTTTGGTAATTGAAAGTCCGCAGATACATACCTAACGTGCGAAAAGAACGGATGGAATCATCCGGCGCCCGTTTCCGAAGGGGAAGACGTGAACAAGGCTCAGCTTGTCGAAGCGGTGGCCGAGCAGCTGGGCGGTCGCAAGGCTGCCGCAGAGGCCGTCGACGCAGTGCTCGACACCATGGTCCGTGCCGTCGTGGCCGGTGACCGGGTCTCGGTCACCGGGTTCGGCACCTTCGAGAAGGTGGAGCGCTCCGCGCGCTTCGCCCGCAACCCGCAGACCGGCGAGCGCGTCAAGGTCAAGAAGACCTCGGTGCCCCGCTTCCGCCCGGGCCAGGGCTTCAAGGACCTGGTCAGCGGCAGCAAGAAGCTGCCGAAGGAGGGCCCCTCGGTGAAGAAGGCCCCCAAGGGCTCCCTCACCCCGGGCAAGACCGGCGTGGCCGCCACCCCGGCCGCCAAGCGTGCCGCCACCAAGCGTGCCGCCACCGCTGCCGCCGCCGCTCCGGCCACCAAGAAGGCCGCCGCCAAGAAGGCGACCACCACGGCTGCCGCCAAGAAGACCACGGCCACCGCCGCGAAGAAGGCGACCACCGCCAAGAAGACCGCTGCGAAGACCACCGCCGCCGCCGCCAAGAAGACCACGGCGACCGCGACCAAGAAGACGGCCGCCGCCGCCAAGAAGGCGACCACCACGGCTGCCGCCAAGAAGACCACGGCCACCGCCGCGAAGAAGGCGACCGCCACGGCCAAGAAGACGGCTCCGGCGAAGAAGACCGCCACCCGCAAGACCACCGCGCGCAAGACCACTGCCAAGTAAGTCCCGCGCGACCGTCCTCGGACGGCCTTCGGCCTAGAGCCGCGGCACCCCTTCCGCGAATTGCGGAGACCGGTCGCCGCGGCTCTTTCGATTTCCGGGCGCTCAGTCAGGATTCGACGGCGTGCGCCAGCACCGGGCGGTCGGCGGTGAAGTGCCTGGTGGGGGCGCCCCGGCGGGCCGGCCCCCGGGTGCGGCGGTCAGCCTTCGGCGGGGTCCGGGAAGGTCTGCAGCGTCACGAAGACCACCCGGCGGGCCTCGCCGGTGCCCTCGGTGCGGATCCGCACCCGCTGGCCGGGCCGCAGCAGCCGCAGGCCGCCGGCGTCGAAGGCGGCCGCGTCGAACGGCACCGGGGTCCCGTCGTCGAGCAGCACGGAGCCGGCCCGGGTGGCGGGGTCGAAGGTGAACGCGGTGGCCTGCATGCCAGCAGCATAGCGAGCGGGCCGGTACGGCCCCGGGGTCAGGACGGCCGTTCCCGGGGGCCGGGACCGTACGGCGGTCAGGCGGCGGTCGGGGCGGCGGTCAGGACAGGCGCAGGCGGGCGAACAGCGCGCTGGTGTGCGGGCCGAGGCCGAGTGCCGCGGCCTCGCCGAGATCCGCACCGGTGTCGACGTCCCGGCGCACCGACTCCACCGCCGCGAGCCGTAGTTCGAGCGCCCCGCCGGCCGCGTGCCGGGCCCGCGAGCCGTCCCCGAAGGCAGGGGAGAGCGGGCGGCCCGGGGCGCAGGCGAGCAGGGTGGTGCCGAGACCGGGGGAGTCCGGCAGGAACGCCCGGCCGTCCGGCGGCACGGCGCCCAGCACCCGGGCCAGTTCGGCCGGGCGCAGGGCCGGCAGGTCCGCGGAGAGGGCGGCCAGCGGGGCCTGCGGGGCGAGTGCCAGGGCGGCCGAGGCGCCGTGCGCCAGCGCCCGGTTGAGGCCGCCGCCGGGCTCGTCGGCGACCACCCGCGCGCCGAGCGCGGCCAGCCTGGCGCCGGCGGTGGCGTCGCGGGTGACCACCAGGACGCGGGCGACGCCGGGGGTGGCCAGCGCGGCGGTGGCCGTGTCCAGCGCGAAGGACAGCGCCAGGTCGGCCCGGTGCGGCCCGGCGTACGGGGCGAGTCTGCTCTTCGCCAGGGCGAGCGGCTTGAGCGGGAGCACCAACGACCAGCCGGCGGTGGGTGCGGCGGGCGCGACGGGCTCGCTGGGGCGTACGGTGTCCTGGGTCATCGGCGTCATTGTGACGCTGGTCCCGGAGCCCTCGCCAGGCCGTCCGAACTGTGCGGACGTGCGTTTGATCACGCCTGCCCGGCGGGTTGGCGCGGTCGCTCGACAGCCGGCGAGCGGGCGGGCGAGACTGGTCCGCGCCCGTGGCCCGGTCACCGCTCGTCCCGGTGCCGGCCACCGGGAGGACATGACCGCGGCACCCCACGTGCCGCATCGGATGAGAAGGAGCTGGGGTGGCCCGCCGCTCGTACGCCAAGTTCGGCAACGCCGACTACGGCATCTGGTACCGCTTCGCGGCCGTGCTGGTGAAGCCGGTGACGACCGCCCTGGTGAAGCCCGACTGGCGGGGCTGGGAGCACCTTCCGAAGGAAGGCGGCTTCATCGCCGCGGTGAACCACAATTCGATCATCGACCCGGTGATCTACGCGCACTGGCAGTACAACAGCGGCCGCCCGCCGCGCATTCTCGGCAAGTCCTCGCTGTTCTCGATTCCTTTCATCGGATTCATGCTCCGCAAGACCGGCCAGATTCCGGTGTTCCGTGATTCCACCGATGCCGCGCAGGCGTTCCGGGCCGCGATCGACGCCGTCAACAGCGGCCAGTGCGTGCAGTTCTACCCGGAGGGAACGCTCACCCGGGATCCGGACCTGTGGCCGATGACCGGCAAGAGCGGGGTCGCCAGGGTCGCGCTGATGACCGGCGCGCCCGTCATCCCGGTCGCGCACTGGGGCGCGCACGAGATCATCCCGCCGTACGGCCGGCCCGGCTACGGGAAGGGCAAGTTCAACCTCTTCCCGCGCCACAGGGTGACCGTCGCGGCCGGGCCGCCGGTGGACCTGAGCCGGTACCAGGGCCAGGAGCTCACCACCCAGGTGCTCGCCGACGCGACGGAGGACATCATGACGGCGATCACCGCCGTGCTGGCCGAGGTCCGCGGCGAGGAGGCGCCGGCCGAGCGCTACGACATGCGCAAGGCCGCCCGGCAGCGCGCCGCGGCGGCACTGGCCGAGCGCCGGCGCGCCAAGGGCGAGCCGGGCAAGGGCGTCGAGGAGGCCGGGAAGTGACCCGCTGCGCAGTGATGGGGACCGGCTCCTGGGGCACCGCGTTCGCGATGGTGCTCGCCGACGCCGGCTGCGAGGTCGTGCTCTGGGCCCGCCGCCAGGACCTGGTGGACGCCGTCAACTCCACGCACGAGAACCCGGACTACCTGCCCGGCATCCGGCTGCCCGACACCGTCCGGGCCACCACCGACGCCGCCGAGGCGCTGGCCGGCGCCGACTTCGCGGTGCTGGTGGTGCCCTCGCAGACGCTGCGCGACAACCTCGCCGCCTGGACGCCGCTGATCGAGCCGCAGACCGTGCTGGTCAGCCTGATGAAGGGCATCGAACTCGGCACCGCCAAGCGGATGAGCGAGGTGATCGACGAGGTCACCAAGGTCGGCCCGGAGCGCGTCGCGGTGGTCAGCGGGCCCAACCTGGCCAAGGAGATCGCCAACCGGCAGCCCGCGGCCAGTGTCGTCGCCTGCGCGGACGAGGCCGTCGCCAAGCGGCTCCAGGCGGCCTGCCACACGCCGTACTTCCGGCCGTACACCAACACCGACGTGGTGGGCTGCGAACTCGGCGGCGCCGTCAAGAACGTGATCGGCCTGGCGGTCGGCATGGCGGCCGGCATGGGGCTCGGCGACAACACCAAGGCGACGCTGATCACCCGCGGGTTGGCCGAGACCACCCGGCTCGGCGAGGTGCTGGGCGCCGACCCGCACACCTTCGCCGGGCTCGCCGGGATGGGCGACCTCGTCGCCACCTGCTCCTCGCCGCTGTCCCGCAACAACACCTTCGGCATGAACCTGGGCCGGGGCATGTCGCTGGAGGAGACCATCGCGGCCACCCGGCAGACCGCGGAGGGCGTCAAGTCCTGTGAGTCGGTGCTGGACCTGGCCCGGCGCAACGGGGTCGACATGCCGATCGTCGAGGCCGTGGTGGACGTCGTGCACAACGGACGGCCGACCCAGGAGGCGCTGCGGGCGCTGATGTCGCGCTCGGCGAAGGCCGAGCGGCGGCGCTGACACCCCGGGAGGACGTGCTCGCCGGGGCGGTTGACGTCCCGGAAACACCTCGCACGGTAGTCTCAAACCCGATATGAGCATCGAACAATCCTCCCCGAACCCGTCCGCCCCGAAGCCGCGCGTCGCGCTGGTCTTCGGCGGGCGCAGCTCCGAGCACGCCATCTCGGTCTCCACCGCGGGCAGTGTGCTCAGGTCGATCGACCGCGACAAGTACGACGTGCTGCCGATCGGCATCACCCACGAGGGCCGCTGGGCGCTGACCAGCGACGAGCCGGCCCGGATGGCCATCACCGACGGCAAGCTGCCGGACGTGGCCAACGTCGCGGAGGCCGTCGACGGGCAGGTCGCGCTGCCGGTCGCCCCGGGCAACCGGGAGGTGCTGCTCAGCGAGCCGGGCAGCGCGCCCAAGGCCCTCGGCGAGGTCGACGTGGTGTTCCCGCTGCTGCACGGCCCCTGGGGCGAGGACGGCACCCTGCAGGGCCTGCTGGAGCTCTCCGGCATCCCGTACGTGGGCAACGGCGTGCTGGCCAGCGCGGCCGGCATGGACAAGGAGTTCGCCAAGCGGATCCTGGCCTCGCACGGTCTGAACGTCGGCCGCTACACCATCGTGCGGCCGCGCGACTGGGAGACCGAGGCGGGCCGCGCGGCGGTGCGCGAGCGGGCCGGCGAACTCGGACTGCCGCTGTTCGTGAAGCCCTGCCGGGCCGGCTCCAGCATCGGCATCACCAAGGTCAAGGACCTGGCCGACCTCGACGCCGCGATCGAGGAGGCCCGCCGGCACGACCCCAAGCTGATCATCGAGGCGGGCGTGACCGGCCGCGAGATCGAGTGCGGCGTGCTGGAGTTCGAGGACGGTCCGCGGGCCAGCGTGGCCGGCGAGGTCCTGGTCGGCGACGGCTTCGACTTCTACGACTTCGAGGCCAAGTACATCGACTCCTCCGACGTGCAGATCCCGGCGAACCTCACCCCGGAGGAGCTCGCCGAGATCCGGCGCCAGGCCGTCGAGGCCTTCGAGGCGTTCGGCTGCGAGGGCCTGGCCCGGGTGGACTTCTTCCTGCTGGAGGACGGCACCTGGATGATCAACGAGATCAACACCATGCCCGGCTTCACCCCGATCTCGGCCTACCCGAAGATGTGGGAGGCCAGCGGGGTCTCGTACCCGGAGCTGATCGACCGGCTGCTGCAGACGGCGCTGCGGCGCTCGACCGGTCTGCGCTAGCGGCCCGTACGGCGGAGGGCGGGCCGGGAACTCCCGGTCCGCCCTCGCCGTACGTCGCGGCGTCCGGCTCAGCCGGGGACGTTGGCCTTGACCAGCGGGGTGAGCGCGGCGGCCGGGTCGAAGGGGTTCCGGGCGGCCCCGGCCGGGACGGTCACCTCGACGTAGGCGGCGCGCATGGTCGTCACGAAGCGGTAGCCGCCGTCGTCGAGCTTCTGCGACCACCAGGTGACGTCGTCGACGGTCGGGGACCAGTCCTTGGCGTGCTCGCCGTCCAACTCCTCCGGCCGGTCGATGCCGCAGCGCAGCACCGTCCGGGGCGAGCTGTCCCAGGCGGCCACGTACGGCGAGGCGGGCGACGGGTCCTTGCGGGCGTGCCCGAGCAGCTCCGGCGGCAGCGCGGCGGCCAGCGCCTTGCAGTAGCCGGCCGCCTTGCCGCCCGGGCTCGGGACCTCGACCTTCGGATCGGCCGGGCCCCAGCTGCCGACCAGCGCGACGACGGCGCAGGTCAGCGCGACGGGCAGGGCCAGCCAGCGGATCGGCGCCGGCAGGGTGGTCAGCGCCTGGGGGACACGGAGTTCTCTGGCCACCCGCCGATGGTAGCCGGGACTACAGGTGGACCACGGGACAGGTGAGGGTGCGGGTGATGCCCTCGACCTTCTGGACCTCGGCCACCACCATGCGGCCCAGGTCGTCCACGGTCTCGGCCTCGGCCTTGACGATCACGTCGTAGGGGCCGGTGACGTCCTCGGCGCTGAGCACGCCGGGGATCCCGGCGATCGTTCGGGCCACCGCGGTGGCCTTTCCTACCTCGGTCTGGATCAGGATGTATGCCTGTACCACGGGGACCTCCCGGCGGCCGGTTACGGGGATCGCCGCCGTGATCGCCCGCTCAGGCGTCGAGGGTGGGGTGGGCTCACCGGCAGTCTGATCACCACGCTACCGCGCAGCGGGCCGGGGAGGGGAGACTTCGGCACCCCCGAAGGGCGTACGCTGCGCGCGGGGGAGCGCGACGGGGACCGGTACGGATGAAAACGCGAGAGGACGGCAGATGCAGGGGACCGTGGGCGAGCTCGGCGAGTTCGGCCTCATCAGGGAGCTGACCGCCCGGGTACCGCTCACCGATGCGGTCGACCTCGGCCCGGGAGACGACGCCGCGGTGGTGCGGGCTCCGGACGGCCGGGTCGTGGCGACCACGGACGTCCTGATCGAGAACCGGCACTTCCGCCGGGACTGGTCCACCGCCTACGACGTGGGCCGCAAGGCCGCCGCCCAGAACCTCGCCGACGTGGCCGCGATGGGGGCGGTGCCGACCGCGATACTGCTCGGCCTGGTCACCCCCGCCGACCTCCCGACCACCTGGGCCACCGAGTTGATGGACGGGCTGCGCGACGAGTGCCAGGTGGCCGGGGCGACGGTGGTCGGCGGCGACGTGGTGCGCGGCGACACCGTCATGCTGGCCATCACGGCGCTCGGGGACCTCCAGGGGCGCGCGGCGGTGACCCGCTCCGGCGCGCAGGTCGGCGACGTGGTCGCGGTGACCGGCTGGCTCGGCTGGTCGGCCGCCGGCCTGACCGTGCTGCAGCGCGGCTTCCGCTCCCCGCGCGCCTTCGTCGAGGCGCACCGCAGGCCCGAACCGCCGTACCACGCGGGCCCGGCGGGCGCCGAGTTGGGCGCGACCTCGATGATCGACGTGAGCGACGGGCTGGTCGCCGACCTCGGCCACGTGGCCCGGGCCAGCGAGGTGGACATCGACCTGAAGGCCGCCGACTTCGACGTCCCGGCGCAGATGGCGGACATCGGCCAGGCGGTCGGGGTGGACCCGCTGGTCTGGGTGCTCTCCGGCGGCGAGGACCACGCGATCGTGGCGACCTTCCCGCGCGGAGTCCAACTCCCGGCCCGCTGGCGGGTGGTGGGCGAGGTGACCGGCCGGCCGACGGGCAGCCGCAGCGGCCGGGTCACGGTGGACGGCGCGCCCTGGGACCGGGTCGGCGGCTGGGACCACTTCGCCGAGTGAGTCGTCGGGTTGACTCGATCTCCGGGTACGGTCTTCGCCGATTGCCCTGCGGCGGACGGCGCGTGACGCTCCGGGCGGGCG
Source organism: Streptomyces novaecaesareae (assembly GCF_000716875.1). GTDB lineage: Bacteria > Actinomycetota > Actinomycetes > Streptomycetales > Streptomycetaceae > Kitasatospora > Kitasatospora novaecaesareae. The sequence continues at coordinate 20,176 of NZ_JNWQ01000029.1, forward strand.
GGGGACGGGCTTCGCGGATGCGTTTTGCGTAGGCTTGCGGCATCCGAGCCCGCCCGCCCGTCCGGCGCGGACGGGCCGAACCACTGCGAGCGGGAGCACACCTGACATGCGCATCGGTGTACTGACCAGCGGCGGCGACTGCCCCGGCCTCAACGCGGTGATCCGCTCGGTGGTGCACCGGGGCACCGACGTCCACGGCGACGAGATCGTCGGCATCCTGGACGGCTTCCTCGGCCTGATCGAGGGCCGCACCCGGACGGTCTCGCACGACGACGTCACCGGCCTGCTCACCCTCGGCGGCACCGTCCTCGGCTCGGCCCGGGTACGGCGCGAGCGGATCGCCTGGGCGGTGGAGAACGCGAAGGCACTGGCCCGGGACATCGGCATCGACGCGCTGATCGCGATCGGCGGCGAGGGGACGCTGACCGCCGCCAAGCTGTTCAGCGACGCCGGGCTGCCGGTCGTCGGGGTGCCGAAGACCATCGACAACGACATCGACGCCACCGACGTCACCTTCGGCTTCGACACCGCGGTGCACGTCGCGACCGAGGCGATCGACCGGCTGAAGACCACCGCCGAATCCCACCAGCGCGTCATGGTCGTCGAGTTGATGGGCCGGCACACCGGCTGGATCACCCTCACCGCGGGCATGGCCGGCGGTGCGCACGGCATCCTGATCCCGGAGAAGCCCTTCGACATCGAGGCGGTGGCGCGGATAATCGAGGACCGCTTCGCCCGGGGCAAGAAGTTCGCCATCATCGCCGTCGCCGAGGGCGCGGCCCCGGTGCCCGGCACCATGCGCTTCGACCACGGCGAGGTCGACCAGTACGGCCACCGGACCTTCGGCGGGATCGGCAACCGGCTCGCCCACGAACTGGAGGACCTGCTCGGCAAGGAGGCCCGTCCGGTCATCCTCGGCCACACCCAGCGCGGCGGCACCCCGACCGCCCGGGACCGGGTGCTCGCCACCCGCTTCGGCTGGCACGCGGTGGAGGCCGTGCACCAGGGCGCGTTCGGGCACTTCACCGCGCTGCGCCGGACCGCGATCGAGCTGGTGCCGATCGGCGACGCGGTGACCCGGCTGAAGACGGTGCCGGAGGACCGCTGGGTGGAATCCGAAGCGGTGCTGTGAGGCCGCACGGGTAGGTTGGGCTCATGGTTTCGACTGTTCCCCCTCGCGTGGCCCCGCCCCGGGTGCTCACCGTCGCCGGCTCGGACTCCGGCGGCGGCGCCGGCATCCAGGCCGACCTCAAGGCGATGCTCGCCCTCGGCGTCCACGGCATGAGCGTGATCACCGCCGTCACCGCGCAGAACTCCCTCGGCGTCCAGGGCTACTGGGAGCTGCCCGCCGAAGCCGTCCGGGCGCAGTTCCGCAGCGTCGTGGACGACATCGGCGTGCAGGCCGTGAAGACCGGCATGCTCGCCTCGATCGAACTGGTCGAGACCGTCTCGGAGCTGCTGGCCGGGGTGTCGGCCCCGGTGGTGGTCGACCCGGTCGGCGTCTCCAAGCACGGGGACGCACTGCTGGCCGCGGAGGCCGTCGCCACCGTCCGCGAGAAGCTGCTGCCGGTCGCCACCCTGGCCACCCCCAACCTGCACGAGGTGACGCAGCTCACCGGCCGGACCGTCGAGGCCGAGGGGCAGATGCTGGACGCCGCGAAGGCGCTGCTCGACCTCGGGCCGCGCTGGGTGCTGGTCAAGGGCGGCCACCTGGAAGGCGAGGCCGCCGACCTGCTGTACGGCGGGCCGGGCGAGGAGCACTGGTACCGGGCGCCGCGCTACGACAACCGGCACACCCACGGCACCGGCTGCACCCTGGCCAGTGCGATCGCGGCCGGCCTGGCCAAGGGCGAGTCGCTGCCGGAGGCGGTGGGCTCGGCCAAGGAGTACATCACCGGCGCGATCGCCGGAGGCTTCGCCCTGGGCGCGGGGATCGGGCCGGTCGACCACGCCTGGCGCTGGCGCTGAGGGAGCCGGGAGGGGCGGCTCCGGAAAGCCGTGGTGGGCGGGCGAAAACAGTGGTGGGCCTGTCTCTTATACACATCTGACGCTGCCGACGAGCGGTCTGCGTCCGCCCAATCACAGCGCGCACCGTCTGGATGTTGGGGTTCCAACGACGGGGGGTACGGCGGTGAGAGTGGGAGATGCTGTTGCCGAAGCCCGGCCCCTTGCCGCAGACGTCGCAGTTGGCAGCCACAGGAGTCACTCCAAGACTTCAGATCAGTTACTTTCGAAAACCCCGCCCACCCACCGGAGCACTCGCGTGAACCAGACCGGACAAGGGGGTGAGCCTGGACGGTTCCAGGCAACCGGAAGAGCATACAACGCTTGCTTCCGTCCCACGAAACTACCATGACCGGCCGAGTGATCGCTGCGGTCGCCGACCCGGACGGCCCTCCCCGGCCCCCGATAACCTGCCGGTATCACCCCTCGCCGCAGCTTTGAACGCTGCTGCTCCACAGGCCATCGCGGCGTCCCATTCGGAGGAGACCTGGTGCTGCACACGCTCGACGCCCCGGCCGTGCGCACCTGGTGCCAGCTCGCCCTGCGCGCGCTCGGCCAGGCGCGCGAGGAGATCGACGCGCTCAACGTCTATCCGGTCCCGGACGGCGACACCGGCACCAACCTCTACCTGACCGTCGAGTCCGCCGCCGCCGAGGTGGAGAGCCGCTTCGCCGACCCCGCCGCCGACCCGGCCCCCGGACTGGCCGAGGCCGTCCGGGCGATGGCCCGCGGCGCGCTGGTCGGCGCCCGCGGCAACTCCGGGGTGATCCTCGCCCAGTGGCTGCGCGGCACCGCCGAGACGCTGGCCGAGGGCGGCGGCGCCGAACAGCTGCGGGCCGCCCTGCAGCGAGCCGCCGACTCCGCCTACCAGGCCGTCGCGGAGCCCGTCGAGGGCACGCTGCTGACCGTCGCCAGGGTCGCCGCCCGGGAGGCGGTGCGGGCCGGGGACGGGCTCGCCCAGGTCGCCGACACCGCGTACCGGGCCGCCCGGGACGCGCTGCGGCACACCCCGGAGCAGCTCGCCGTACTGGCCGAGAACGGGGTCGTGGACGCCGGCGGGCGCGGCCTGGTCGCCGTCCTCGGAGCGCTCGCCGACGCCGTCGCCGGGCAGCAGCCGATGGGGCCGGTCGCGCTGCGCGGGGACCTCCGGGCCCTGGAGAGCTGCGAGGTGCACCTGCGGCCGCCCGGCCCCGGCCACCCCGCCTTCGAGGTCATCTACCTGCTGGACGCCCCCGACGAGGCGCTGCCCGCGCTGCGCGAGCGGCTCGGCGGGCTCGGCGACTCGCTGGTGATCGGCGGCGGCGACGGCCTGTGGAACGTGCACGTCCACGTGGACGACGCGGGCGCCGCCGTGGAGGCCGGGGTCGAGGCCGGGCGCCCGCACCAGATCCGGATCACCCACTTCGCCGAGGCCGCCGCCCGGGCCGGCACCGCCGCCGAACGCGGCGAGCGCGCCGAGCGGGCCCGGGCGGTGCTCTCCGTCGTCTCCGGCGAGGGCCTGGCCGAACTCTGCGAGCAGGCCGGCGCCGTCGTCCTGCACGCCGACCCGGACCGCCCGCCGGCCAGCGTCGAACTCGCCGCCGCCGTGCGCCGCTCGGCCGCCCGCGAGGTCGTCCTGCTGCTCAACGACCCCGAACTGCGCGCCGCCGCCGGGGCCGCCGCCGACCAGCTGCGCGAGGAGGGCGTCCGGATCGCCGTCCTTCCCACCCGCTCGCCGGTGCAGGGGCTGGCGGCGCTCGCGGTGCACGAGGGCGGCCGCCGCTTCGACGAGGACGTCGTCGCCATGACCTCCGCCGCCGGGGCCACCCGGTACGCCCAACTCGCCGTCGCTGAGGGGGAGTCCTGGACGATGGCCGGGGTCTGCCAGGCCGGTGACGTGCTCGGCCTGATCGACGGCGACGTCGCGGTGATCGGCGCCGGGCTGGCCGAGGTCGGCGAGAGCGTGCTGGACCGGATGCTCGGCGCGGGCGGCGAACTCGTCACCCTGATCCTCGGCGAGGGGGCCGACGAGGCGCTGGCCGAACGGCTGGTCGCGCACGTGCGGCACCGGCGGCCCGAGGTGGACGCGGTGGTCTTCCACGGCGGGCAGGAACCGGCGCCGCTGCTGATCGGCGTGGAGTAGGGGGTCCTTCTCTCGCCCGGATTGTCGGTCCGGTGGTGTAAACAGGGCGCTGATGGGCGCTCTCGATGAACCACTGACCAAGCTCGTCGGCGACCGCACCGCGAAGGTGCTCGCCGACAGCCTCAAGCTGCGCACGGTCGGGGACCTGCTGCACCACTACCCGCGCCGCTACGTCGAACGCGGCCAGCTCACCAGCCTGGACGAGCTGGAGATCGACGAGCACGTCACGGTGCTGGCCCGGATCGAGAAGGTCACCCTGATCCCGTTCCGCGGCCGCAAGGGCGACCGCCTGGAGGTCGTCGTCACCGACGGCCGCAGCCGGCTCTCGCTGGTCTTCTTCAACCAGGGTTGGCGGCAGAAGGAGCTCAAGGCCGGCGCCCAGGGCCTGTTCGCGGGCAAGGTCGGCGTCTTCAACCGCAGCCGCCAGCTGGTCTCGCCCGACTACCAGCTCCTCGACGAGGACGCCGGGTCGGATGCCGCCAAGCAGTTCGCCGGCCGGCTCATCCCGGTGTACGGCGCCAGCGCGCAGATGCCCAGCTGGAAGCTGTCGATCTGCGTCGAGACGGCGCTCACCAAGCACCTCGGCGACGTCGGCGAGCCGCTGCCCGCCGAACTGCGCGAGCGGCACGAGCTGATCCCGCTGCCCGAGGCGCTGGAGCTGATCCACCGCCCGCGCAGCCAGGCCGACCGCGAGCGCGCCCAGAGCCGGCTGCGCTGGGACGAGGCCTTCGTGCTGCAGGTCGCGCTGGCCCGGCGCCGGGCCGCCGACTCCGCGCTGCCCGCCAAGCCGCGCAAGGCCCGCGCGGGCGGACTGCTGGACGCCTTCGACGCCCGGCTGCCGTTCACCCTCACTGAGGGCCAGCAGAAGGTGTCCGCCGAGATCGCCGCCGACCTCGCCACCGACCACCCGATGCACCGGCTCCTCCAGGGCGAGGTCGGCTCGGGCAAGACGCTGGTCGCGCTGCGCGCCATGCTCGCCGTGGTGGACGCGGGCGGGCAGGCCGTCCTGCTGGCGCCCACCGAGGTGCTCGCCCAGCAGCACCACCGCTCGATCGTCGAGATGATGGGGGACCTGGCCGAGGGCGGAATGCTCGGCGGCTCGGACCTCGGCACCCGGGTGGTGCTGCTGACCGGCTCGATGGGCGTCCCGGCCCGCCGCCAGGCGCTGCTCGACATGGCCTGCGGGGACGCCGGGATCGCCATCGGCACCCACGCGCTGATCGAGGACAAGGTCCAGTTCCAGGACCTCGGCCTGGTCGTGGTGGACGAGCAGCACCGGTTCGGCGTCGAGCAGCGGGACGCGCTGCGCGCCAAGGGCGAGCAGCCGCCGCACCTGCTGGTGATGACCGCCACCCCGATCCCGCGCACCGTCGCGATGACCGTCTTCGGGGACCTGGAGACCTCCGTCCTCGACCAGCTGCCGGCCGGCCGTTCGCCGATCTCCACCCACGTCGTCCCGGCGCTGGAGAAGCCCAACTTCCTCGCCCGGGCCTGGGAGCGGGTCCGCGAGGAGGTCGCCAAGGGCCACCGGGCGTACGTGGTCTGCCCCCGGATCGGGGACGAGGAGCCCGCGGCCGAGCCGAAGAAGCGGCGCAGGGCCGCCGAGGAGGACTTCGAGGAGGTCGCCGACGCCGGCGCCGCGAGCGACGAACGACGCCCCCCGCTCTCGGTGGTGGAGACCGCCGAGCAGCTGGTGAAGGGCCCGCTCGCCGGCCTGCGGGTGGAGATCCTGCACGGGCGGCTCACCCCGGAGGCCAAGGACGAGGTGATGCGCCGGTTCACGGCCGGCGAGGTGGACGTGCTGGTCGCCACCACGGTCATCGAGGTCGGCGTCAACGTCCCCAACTCCACCGTGATGGTCATCATGGACGCCGACCGCTTCGGCGTCTCCCAGCTCCACCAGCTGCGCGGCCGGGTCGGCCGCGGCAGTGCGGCCGGGCTGTGCCTGCTGGTCAGCGACATGCCCGGGGGCAGCGCCGCCCGGGCCCGGCTGGACGCCGTGGCGGGCACCCTGGACGGCTTCGAGCTGTCCCGGATCGACCTGGAACAGCGCCGCGAGGGCGATGTGCTGGGCCAGGCACAGTCCGGGGTGAAGTCCTCGCTCAAGGTGCTCTCGGTGCTGGAGGACGAGGAGGTCATCCTGACCGCCCGGACCGAGGCCACCCGGCTGGTCGCCGAGGACCCGGACCTGGCCGCCCACCCTGAGCTGCGCACCGCGCTGGAGAGCCTGCTCGACGAGGACCGCGCGGCCTACATGGAGAAGGGCTGAGCGGCCCGCTCCGGCCCGCACGGCCTGGGAATTGTCAGACCCCCGCGAGAGAATGAAGGTGTTCAGGACGCACCCTCAAGGTGCGTACCTGGCACGACACTTGGGGGTCCTGCCATGGCATTCCGTCATCTCAACGAGCTCCCGCTGGGCGACAAGGTCTTCCGGATCGAACTCGCCAGCGACGACGACCGCGAGGTCACCCTCACCCTGACCGGCTGGCGCGAGGGAGCGGCCGCCGCGCCGCTCGCCTCGGGCAAGCTCCGCCTGCCGGTCGAGGACGTCGCCTCGCTGCGGATCGCGCTCAACCGCGCGCTGCGGGCGCTGGCGATCGTCGCGGACGTCTCCGAGCCCATCCCCGACCGCGACGTGCTGCGCGAGCTGTACCCCGGGCACGGCGCCCCCTGGGTGCCGCAGCACGAGGAGGAGCTGGTCCGGCGCTTCCACGACGGCGAGACCATCGCCCGGATCGCCGCCCGCTTCGGCCGCACGCCCGACTCCGTCCGGACCAAGCTGCGTGAGCTCGGGCACGACCCGCGCCGCCCCGAGTTCTGCCCGCCCGACGGCTGCCTGTCCTGGTCCCGCTACGCCTCGCCGGCCCTGCTCGGCGCGGCCGTCCCGGCCCAGTCGGCGGGCTCCGAGGCGAGCTGACCCCCGCCCCCCGCAGGCCCTGCCGGTAAGCCCGGCAGGGCCCCGGCTGTGACTCGCCCGCTCGCGTCCGGGGCGCTCGGACCCGGCGCCGACGGTCGGCGCTCCCTCGCTCCTGCGTCGCTCCCTCGCTTCTCCCTCTCGGCACCGGCGCGCCCCTTCGGCTCGGGGCCGTATAGCGTGGTCGGGCAGCGACGAAAGGACCTCCCACCACCATGACCCGCGTGATCGCCGGGGCGGCCGGCGGCCGCCGACTGGCCGTACCGCCCGGCCGGGGCACCCGGCCGACCTCCGACAAGGCCCGCGAGGCGATGTTCTCCACCCTGGAGGCGCTGCGCGGCACCCTGCACGGGGCCCGGATGCTGGACCTGTTCGGCGGATCGGGCGCGGTCGGGCTGGAGGCGCTGTCGCGCGGCGCCGAGCACGTCCTGCTGGTCGAGGCGGACGGCCAGGCGGCCCGGGTGATCCGGGAGAACGTCCGGGCGATCGGCCTGCCGGGTGCCGAGGTGCGGGCCTCGAAGGCGGAGAAGGTGGTCGTCGGCCCGCCCCCGCAGAGCCCGTACGACCTGGTGTTCCTCGACCCGCCGTACGCCGTGACGGACGAGGAACTCCGCGAGATGCTGATCACACTCCGGCTCGGGGGCTGGCTCGCGGAGGACGTACTCGTCACCGTGGAGCGCAGCACCAGGGGCGGCGAGTTCGGCTGGCCCGAGGGCTTCGAGGGGCTGCGCTCCCGCCGCTACGGCGAGGGCACGCTCTGGTACGGTCGCGCCGCCGACGCGGCCGGCGAGCAGGAGTAGCGGGCCGCGGGCCCGCGAGAGCCGTCACCCGACGAGGGAGCACACACGCCATGCGCCGAGCCGTCTGCCCCGGTTCGTTCGACCCGATCACCAACGGTCACCTCGACATCATCGAGCGGGCCTCGAAGCTGTACGACGTGGTGCATGTCGCGGTCGCGATCAACCGGAACAAGCAGGGCATGTTCACCATCGAGGAGCGGATCGCCCTGATCGAGGAGACCACCGCCAAGTACGGGAACATCGTGGTCGAGTCGCACCTCGGCCTGCTGGTGGACTTCTGCCGGGAGCGCGGCATCCCGGCGATCGTCAAGGGCCTGCGCGCCGTCAGCGACTTCGACTACGAGCTGCAGATGGCCCAGATGAACCACGGGCTGACCGGCGTCGAGACGCTCTTCCTGCCGACCTCGCCGACGTACAGCTTCCTCTCCTCGACGCTGGTCAAGGAGGTCGCCTCGTACGGCGGTGACGTCTCGCACCTGCTGCCGGAGACGGTGCACCGCCGGCTGGTCGAGCGGATCGCGGAGCGCAAGGCCGAGCAGTAGTCGGCCGGTTGTCCCTTTCTGCCGGTTCGTCACGGATTGCCCGAAGGCCGGGAGGCCGGTTCGGCTCGGGCGTTGTGACCCTGCCCCGCGGTGGCCGTACAGTCTGTATTCCTGCCCTGCGGTGAGGTTCACCGCGCCGGGCCTGCCTCCGCCGGACCGTCGGCGGCACACGGAAAGACGAAGCCCCGTGGACGTGCAGAACAAGGTCGACGAGATCGTGGCGGCGGTCGAGAACGCCCGCTCGATGCCGATGTCGGCCTCCTGCGTGGTGAACCGGGCCGAGCTGATCGGCCTGCTCAACGACCTCAAGGCGGCGCTGCCCGCCGAACTCGCCCAGGCGCAGTCGGTGATGGCCGACCACGAGCAGGTGGTGGCCGGTGCCCAGGCCGAGGCGGAGCGGATCATCCAGGGGGCGCACACCGAGCGCGGCTCGCTGATCTCGGACACCGAGGTCGTCCGCCAGGCGCAGTCCCAGGCGGACCGGATCCTCGCCGAGGCACGCGCCGAGGTCGACACCAAGCGGGCCGAGGCCGACGACTACGTGGACAGCAAGCTCGCCAACTTCGAGGTCGTGCTGACCAAGACGCTCGGCGCGGTCGGCCGCGGCCGCACCAAGCTGCGCGGCGACGCCGGCGTCTTCGAGAGCGAGCCCGGAGGCGACACCGACGGCGAGGAGTTCCGCCCGCAGCGGATCAGCCCGAGCCCCGAGGTGGACGAGTACGTCGATGTGAAGCTCGCCACGCTGGAAAACGTGCTGAGCGCCACCCTGGACGCCGTCGGCAAGGGCCGCGACAAGCTGCTCGGCAAGCGGCCCATCGACGAGCTGGGCGCCTACCTGGCCGCCGCCGACGAGGCGCAGCAGGCCAAGGAGCGGGCCGAGGCGGTGGCGGCGGGCTTCGCCGACGACGCCGACGGCGCGGACATCGCCTGGTACCGCGAGGACGTCCCGCAGCAGCAGAGCTGGCCGGAGCAGACCCCGGCCGCGGTCGGCTGGCAGGAGCCCGGGGCCGACCAGTACGCCGCCGCCCAGCAACCGGGCGGGCAGTACGCCGAGGTGTACGGCGGGGGCTTCGACCCGGCCGGGCAGGGCGACCCGTACAACACCCAGTGGGGCCAGCAGCAGGGCGGCTACCCGCAGCAGGGCTACCAGGACCAGCAGCAGACCGGCTACGGCTACCAGCAGCAGCAGCAACAGCAGCCGGGCTACGGCGCGCAGGCGTACGACGGCTACAACTACCCGCAGCCGCCCGCCGCCCCGCCGGCCGTGCCGCAACAGCAGCAGGGCCTGGACGAGACCAGCTTCTTCGACACCAGCATGATCGACATGACCAGACTGCGGGAGCTCGGCGGCCGCTGAGCGGACGCCGAGAAGTCTCCCGACGGGACCGAAGTTGGGCCTGGCGGGAGACTCCGGTAGTCTGACCACTCCGGCATCCCCATGCCCGCCTCTCGGCTTGCCCTCGCAACGTCGACTTGTATGGGGACACATCGAAGAACCCCCATGGAAGTCAGGACCACCGTGAACCGCCTCGACCACCGCGACCCCCTCGTGTTCGACACGCACGAGCTGGGCCGTCGTCCGGGTTCGATGCGCAAGGTGAACCGGACCCTGGAGGCCCCCGAGGGCTTCGGGATCATCGATGTCATCGGCGTCCCGGAGAAGAGCCCGATCGAGCTGGAACTCCGCCTGGAGTCCGTGGTCGAGGGCGTGCTGGTCACCGGCACCGCCGACGCCCACGTCGAGGGCGAGTGCGTCCGGTGCCTGGAGCCCGTCGACTTCGACATCGACGTGGACTTCCAGGAGCTGTACTACTACCCGGAGTCCGACGAGCGCCACCGCGCCCGGACCACCGGGACCGAGGACCTCGACGAGGACTCGGAAGAAGAGACTTACCGCCTGGAGGGCGACTTCTTCGACCTCCAGCCGGTGCTGCGTGACGCGGTGGTGCTTGCACTGCCGCTGCAGCCGGTGTGCCAGGAAGACTGCCTGGGCCTGTGCTCCGAGTGCGGAGCGCGCCTGAGCGACGACCCGGCGCACCACCACGATGCCGCCGACCCCCGGTGGGCGGCACTGCAGGGACTCTCCGCCGCCCCCGGCGACGAGGGTGACGGGATCAAGACCAGCGACACCCGTGAGGGTCTCGCCGAGAACCAGGAGAAGTAGCCGTGGCTGTTCCGAAGCGGAAGATGTCGCGCAGCAACACGCGCCACCGCCGGTCCAACTGGAAGGCCGTTGTTCCGGCCCTCGTGGCGTGCGACCGCTGCCACGAGCCGAAGCTGGGCCACATCGCGTGCCCGAGCTGCGGCACGTACAACCGTCGCCAGGTCCTCTCGGTCTGATCGGCGGGGTGCACGGATCGATGTCGGACGGTAACTCCACCCGCAAGGCGTCCGCCGCCCCGAAGGGTTCTTCGGGCGGTGGCAAGGCCGGTGGGCCGGCTTCGACCGAATACGACGTCCTGGAAGGGCGCCTCGGGTACACGCTCGAGCGCGCCCTTCTGGTGCGTGCCCTGACCCACCGCTCGTACGCGTACGAGAACGGGGGTCTGCCCACCAACGAGCGCCTGGAATTCCTCGGCGACTCGGTGCTGGGCCTCGTGGTGACGGACACCCTCTACCGCGTCCACCCGGACGTCCCGGAGGGCACGCTCGCCAAGCTCCGCGCCGCGGTGGTCAACTCCCGCGCGCTCGCGGACGTCGGCCGGGGTCTCGACCTCGGCACGTTCATCCGGCTCGGCAAGGGCGAGGAGGGAACCGGCGGCCGCGACAAGTCGTCGATCCTCGCCGACACCGTCGAGGCCGTGATCGGCGCCGTCTACCTGGACCAGGGGCTGGACGCGGCCACCGAGTTCGTCCACCGGCTGTTCGACCCGCTGATCGAGGAGTCCTCTCAGCTGGGCGCCGGCCTGGACTGGAAGACCAGCCTCCAGGAGCTCACCGCCTCGGTGGGCATCGGCGTTCCCGAGTACGTGGTCATGGAGTCCGGTCCGGACCACGAGAAGACCTTCACCGCGGCGGCCCGGGTGGCCGGCGAGGACTTCGGCAGCGGCGTGGGCCGCTCGAAGAAGGAAGCCGAGCAGAAGGCCGCCGAGAGCGCCTGGCGCGCGATCAAGGAGAAGTACGCCGACCGGCTGCCCGCCGGCGCGTAGCGCGGGCGCAGCAAGCGAGCGACCGAGCGACCGAGCAGGAGAGGCCCGCAGTAGCCTTCTCCTGCTGATCGTTTTCTGCAGGAGGCGTGTTCCCGTGCCCGAACTCCCCGAGGTCGAGGTCGTCCGTCGTGGTCTGGCCAGTTGGGTCGCCGGGCGGACCGTCGCCGACGTCCAGGTGCTGCACCCGCGCGCGGTGCGCCGCCAGCCGGCCGGCGCGGGCGACTTCACCGCCCGGCTGACCGGCACCACCCTCGGCACCGCGCAGCGGCGCGGCAAGTACCTGTGGGTGCCGCTCGCCGGCACCGGTACCGGATTCTCGCTGATCGGCCACCTCGGGATGAGCGGCCAACTCCTCGTCCAGGACCCGTCGGTGCCCGACGAGACGCACCTGCGCGTGCGGCTGCGCTTCGCCGACGGCGGGCGCGAACTGCGCTTCGTCGACCAGCGGACCTTCGGCGGCCTGGCCGTCGAAGAGGCCGAGGATGGCGACCCGGAGGGCACGCCCGTCTCGATCGCGCACATCGCCCGCGACCCGCTCGACCCGCGCTTCGACGACGAGGCCTTCACGGCCGCGCTGCGGGCCAAGCGCACCACCGTCAAGCGCGCGCTGCTCGACCAGACCCTGATCAGCGGCGTCGGCAACATCTACGCCGACGAGGCGCTGTGGCGCACCAAGCTGCACTACGACCGGCCGACCGCGACGCTGACCCGCCCGCAGGCCGCGCTCCTGCTGGCCAGCGCCCGGGACGTGATGACCGCGGCGCTCGCCGTCGGCGGCACCAGCTTCGACAGCCTCTACGTCAACGTGAACGGCGAGAGCGGCTACTTCTCGCGGGACCTCGACGCCTACGGACGCGAGCACGAGCCCTGCCGCCGCTGCGGCACCGCGATCCGGCGGGCGGCCTGGATGAACCGCTCCAGCTACTTCTGCCCCCGCTGCCAGCGCGTGCCGCGGGCCCGCAGCGGGGGCTGAGCCGGCTCCGCCTACTTGTGGGCGAGCTCGGGGTGCTCGGTGACGGAGTCGCCGGGCGTGCCGTGGGTGTCCTGCCCGAAGTAGGCGACCCCGACCGCGGACACCACCGCGAGCAGGAAGCCGAGCACGCCGAGCCAGCCCAGGCCGGCCTTGGAGGAGTCGCCGAGCCAGAGCACGCCGACCGCGCCGGGCAGCACCGTCTCGCCGACCACCAGGGCGGCCGTCGCGCCGTTCACCGAGCCGATCTGCAGCGCCACGGTGTGGATGTACATGCCGCCGAGGCCGCCGATCAGGATCGCGTACAGCGCCGGGTCGGAGAGCAGCGAGCCGAGCGCGAACGGCTCGACGCCGTTGAGGATGCGCACGCCGACGCCCAGCCCGCCGAAGCCGAGGCCGGAGAGCAGACCGGCGACGATCGCGCCGTTGGCGCCCATCCGCCGCACCAGCAGGCTGCCGCCGACCAGCAGCACGGTGGTGACGATCAGCAGCCACCAGTGGAAGGACATGTCCGCGTGGTGGCCGCCCTCCGGGCCGGCCGAGACGGCCAGCAGCACCAGCGCCGAGCAGAGCACGCCGATCGAGGCCCACTCCAGCTGCTTGAGCCGGATGCCCAGCAGCTTGATGCTGAGCAGTGCGGTGATCACCAGGTTGGCGCTGATGATGGTCTGCGAGAGGAACAGCGGCAGCAGCCGCGCGGCCAGCGCACCAAGCCCGAAGCCGATCAGGTCGAGCACTGTGCCCAGGATGAACTCCCAGGTGACGGCGGCCTTCGCGGTCGAGGAGAGGCTGGGCCCGCCGTGTTCGGTGGTCGAGGTGGTGGCGCCCTTGGCGGCCTCCTCCCGGGCGGAACGGCGGGATCCGACGGCCTGCAGGACCGATCCGGTGCCGTAGCAGGCGGATGCCGCCACGGCCGTGACGAGGCCGATGATCACCGGGTGCTCCGATCGGGAGTTGGGTCAAGAACGAGTAATGGGACCGGCGGTCCGGGACTGCTGAGCCCGTTCGCGCGGTACGGTCGGGACGCCCCCCGCAGCGCCCTGGAGCGCCCCGGAAATCGGGCCGGGCCCGCCGGGACGTACGTCCGGGCGGCTCCCGCGGTTCCCGTGCCCCGCCCCACTCGGGGGCGGCTGGGGGAAACATCATCCCCGAGAAGGGGAGCGGCCCCGGCGGACGGCGGGGAGTCTTGTCATAACCAGTATGCGAAGGGTATGGCGTGCTCCGATGCCACTCGCGGTAGCGTCGGGGGCATGAGAACCCTTGCACGACGTTCCCGGGGCGCCGGGCCACTTGCCCTGGTGGCGGCGCTGCTCGGGCTGCTGCTCCTGCTGGCACCGGCGGCCTCGGCCGCCGGCGGGCTGAGCGATGCCGCCGCCACCCTGAAGAAGGGCCAGGTCTACGTCGACCCGGCGATGACCGACCGGTTCAGCCAGGCCCAGGCCGACGCCCTGACCAAGAAGATCGAGAAGGCCGACAAGCCGATCTTCATCGCGGTCGTCCCGGACTCGCCGGCCTACAACAAGGACACCGTCTTCAAGGACCTGCGCACCCTGGTCGGGATCGACGGGGTCTACGCGGTCTGGCGCGGCAACGCGTTCCGGGCCGACGCGGACCGCGGCGCGATGGCGGCCGGTGCCGCCACCCGGATCTCCGGTGCCGTCCTCCGGGCCGACAACGGTGACATCGACGCCACCCTGAACGACTTCGTCGACCAGGCCGCCCCGCAGACCAAGGGCCAGGGCGTCAACCACAGCACCTCGATCGCCTGGGTGGTCATCCCGGTCGTGCTGGTGGCCCTGGCCGGCGCCGGCGTCTTCTTCCTCTTCCGCCGCGCCAAGAAGCGCAAGGAGGAGCAGGCCCGGGCCGAGCTGGCGCAGCTGCGCCGCGTGGTGGACGAGGACATCACCGCCTTCGGCGAGGAACTGGACCGCCTCGACTTCAACCCGCGCGCGGCGGACGCCGACGACGTCCAGCGCACCGACTACACCCACGCCCTGGACTCGTACGAGAAGTCCAAGCGCCTGATGGACGAGGCCAAGCGGCCCGAGGACGTCAAGCAGGTCACCGAGGCGATCGAGGACGGCCGGTTCGCGCTGGCCACCCTGGCCGCCCGGCGGGAGAAGCGCCCGCTGCCCGAGCGGCGTCCCCCGTGCTTCATGGACCCGCGCCACGGCCCGTCCGTCAAGGACGTCGACTGGGCCCCGGCCGGCGGCTCCGCCCGTTCCGTCCCGGTCTGCCAGGCCGACGCGGACCGGGTGGCGGCCGGCCTCGACCCGGCCGTCCGCACCGTCGACACCGACCACGGCCCGCAGCCGTACTGGAACGCCGGCCCGGCCTACGCCCCGTACGCGGGCGGCTACTACAGCAGCTTCGGCGGCGGTCTGCTGCCGGGCCTGCTGGTCGGCACCATGCTCGGCTCGATGATGAGCACCCCGGCCTACGCCGCGGCGCCGATGATGGACGGCGGCCACCACGGCTACCAGGACCAGTACGAGGGCGGCGACTACAGCGGCGCCGACTTCAACGGCGGCGACTTCGGCGGCTTCGGCAGCGGGGACTCCGGCGGCGACTTCGGTGGCGGCGGGGACTTCGGCGGCGGGGACTGGTAGCCCGCCGAACCGAACACCGACTCCACGCGGCCCCGCCGGTCCTCCCGGCGGGGCCGCTCCCGTATCCGGGCGGCTCCGCCCGCGCCCGAGCCGTGCCCGGGACTGCGGGCGGCGGGGGCCTGGCCCGTGCCCTAAGGTCGGGGCATGCACGGTCGCGACGCCCACAGTGAGGAACCGGTCCGGGTCACCGCCTGGGTCCGGGGGAAGGTCCAGCAGGTCGGGTTCCGCTGGTGGACCAGGGCGCGGGCGCTGGAGACCGGACTGACCGGCTACGCGAGCAACCTCGGCGACGGCCGGGTGCAGGTGGTGGCCGAGGGGCTCGCGGCCGACTGCGAGCAACTGCTGGCCCTCCTGCGCGGCCCGGACACCCCCGGGAAGGTCAGCGGCGTGACCGAGATCTGGACGGCCGTCGGCCCTGGTTACGAGGGCTTCGAGATCCGCTGAGCCGCCGCTCGCGGGCACCCTGCCGGCCCCGTCGCCGGGCCGCCGCGAAAAGATCCGGAACTGTCGGTGTCACGGGGTTGCCATCCGGGCAGACTCGTGGTTGACTCCGCATCGAACGATGATCCACGAGCACGTGGTGGACCCGCCCAGAGAGCCCCCCGGCGTGACGACACCGCCAGGCAGGTGACAGGGCCGCGGTAGCGTGCGGTGATCGTGTTGACCCTTTCCGTCTTTGGTGAGACGCTGGAAGCCCGCGCACACGACCGCGTTCTCCCGGCAGGCGCATGCCCTCGTGAGCCCAGCTCACGGTGGTTGTGCCGTAGTGCCCAGCCAGCACTTCCGGTGACGCGCCGCGCGTGCGTCCCCCTTCCCCCTAGACATGAACCGTTCCGGTTCTGTCACTCAGCGTGGAGGACCATTCATCATGGCAAAGGCGCTTCTCGGGTACGTCGGCGGCCCCGACCCGCGAATGCTCTCCGAGATGCGACGGCTTCAGCAGCGCGTCCAGGATCTTGAAGCCCAGCTCCTTCGGATGCAGGCTGAGAACGACGCACTCACCGCTGTCGCTGACGAGCACTCGCTGCTCAACAGCATCGATCTGGATCAGCGGGAGCCGGCTCTCACCTGAGTCCCGCCCGGTCCTCGCAGATCGACGCCGCTGTGCACTGAGCCGCCCCGAAAGGGACGCAGCTTGCAAGGGACGCCCTGATGTGGCGTCCCTTCGTCGTGTCCGAGTCCGGATACAGTCGCACGCTGGGGCCCCTGGGGAGCGATGAGGAGACCGGCGCGTGCACCTGAAGAGTCTGACGCTGCGCGGGTTCAAGTCCTTCGCCTCCAGCACCACCCTGCGCTTCGAGCCGGGCATCACCTGCGTCGTCGGCCCCAACGGCTCCGGCAAGTCGAACGTGGTGGACGCGCTGTCCTGGGTGATGGGGGAGCAGGGGGCCAAGACGCTGCGCGGCGGCAAGATGGAGGACGTCATCTTCGCCGGGACCAGTGGGCGCGCCCCGCTCGGCCGCGCCGAGGTCAGCCTCACCATCGACAACGCCGACGGCGCCCTGCCGATCGACTACTCCGAGGTGACCATCACCCGGACCATGTTCCGCAACGGCGGCAGCGAGTACGCGCTCAACGGCGAGACCTGCCGCCTGCTGGACATCCAGGAACTGCTCTCCGACTCCGGCATCGGCCGCGAGATGCACGTCATCGTCGGGCAGGGGCAGCTGGACTCCGTCCTGCACGCCGACCCGATGGGCCGACGCGCCTTCATCGAGGAGGCGGCCGGCGTCCTCAAGCACCGCAAGCGCAAGGAGAAGGCGCTGCGGAAGCTGGACGCGATGCAGGCCAACCTCAACCGGGTCCAGGACCTGGTGGCCGAGCTGCGCCGCCAACTCGGCCCGCTCGGCCGACAGGCCCGGATCGCCCGCCGGGCCGCCGGCATCCAGGCCGCACTGCGCGACGCCCGCCTGCGGCTGCTCGCCGACGACCTGTCCACGCTCCGCCGGGCCGTCGAGGCCGAGGTCGCGGACGAGCTGGCGCTGCGGCTGCGCCGGACCACCGTCGAGCAGGAACTGGCCCGCGCGGTGCAGCGCGAACGGGTCCTGGAAGCACAGGTCGGGCAACTCGGGCCGAGCCTGGAGACCGCCCGGCAGACCTGGTACCGGCTCTCCGCGCTCGCCGAGCGCACCCGCGGCACGATCGGGCTGGCCGAGGCCCGGGCCCGGCACGCCGCGGCCGGGGGACAGGCCGAGGAGCGGCGCGGGCGGGACCCGCAGGAACTGGAACGGGAGGCCGAGCGCGTCCGCGAGGAGGAGGCCGCGCTCGCCGAGGCGCTGGAAGAAGCGCAGTACGCCCTCGCCGAGGCCGTCGAGCGCAAGGGCGGGCTGGAACGCGAGCTGGCCGCCGAGGAGCGCCGGCTGCGCGACGCCGCCCGGGCCATCGCCGACCGCCGGGAGGGCCTGGCCCGGCTCCAGGGGCAGGCCGTCGCCGCCCGGTCCCGGGCCGCCTCGGCGCAGGCCGAGATCGGCCGGCTCGTCGAGTCCAGGGACGAGGCACTGCTGCGCGCCGAGGCCGCGCAGAGCGAGCTGGACGAGCTCCGGCAGCAGGTGGACGACCAGGCCGGGGACGACGAACAGGCCGAGGCCGGCCACCGGGAGGCGCGCGAGCGGCTGGCCGCCGTCGAACGCGAACTCGCCGCCGCCCGGGAGACGGCCGGTGCCGCCGAGCGCGAACGGGCCGCGCTCACCGCGCGGCACGAGGCGCTCTCCCTCGGACTGCGCCGCAAGGACGGCACCGGCGCGCTGCTGGACGCGGGGGAGCGGCTGGGCGGGCTGCTCGGCCCGGCGGCCGCACTGCTGCGGATCGAGGCCGGGTACGAGGTGCCGGTGGCGGCGGCGCTCGGCGCGGCGGCCGACGCGGTGGCCGTCGACTCGCCGTCCGCCGCCGTCGAGGCGCTGCGGCTGCTGCGGGCGGACGACGCCGGACGGGCCGGGCTGCTGATCGCGGGCGCGACCGAAGTCCCTTTCCCGGCAGGCGAGTTGTCGGACGGGGCCCGCTGGGCCGCCGAACTGGTCGACGGCCCGGCCGAGTTGCTCCCCGCCGTCCGGCAACTGCTGGCCGGGGTGGCCGTGGTGGCGGACCTGGACGCGGCGCTGCGACTGGTCGGCGGGGACCGCGGGGTGTGCGCCGTCACGGCCGTCACCGCCGACGGGGACCGGCTGGGCGCCGGCTTCGCGCACGGCGGCTCCGGCGGCGCGCCGAGCCTGCTGGAGACCCAGGCCGCGGTGGACGAAGCGGCCAGGGCGATCGGGGAACTCACCGTCCACTGCGCCGAGTCGGCCGAGCGACTGGCCCAACTCACCGAGCTGCGCCGGGAGACGGCCGCCGAGGTGGAGCGGCTCGCCGAACGGCGGCGGCAGGCGGAGAAGGAGCGGGCCCAGGTCGCGGGCGCGCTCGGCCGCCTCGGCGGGCAGGCCCGGGCCGCCGCCGGAGAGGCCGAACGGCTGTCGGCCGCGGCCGCCCGGGCCGAGCAGGGCCTGGCCGAGCTGCTGGCCACCGCCGAGGAGCTGGCGCAACGCCTGGCCGCGGCCGAGGAGTCGGCGGACGCGGGCCAGGACGAGCCGGACACCGGAGAACAGCAGCGGCTGGCCGAGGCCGCGAGCGCCGCCCGGCAGGCCGAGCTGGAGGCCCGGCTCGCGGTGCGCACCCACGAGGAACGGGTCCGCGCGCTGGCCGGCCGGGCGGACCAGCTGGACCGGGCCGCCCGGGCCGAGCGCGAGGCGCGCGCCCGGGCCGCCGAACGCCGTCGGCGCGCCGAGCACGACTCCCGGGTGGCGAACGCCGTCGAGGCGGGTGCCCGGCAGCTGCTGGCCTGCCTGGAGGTGTCGCTGGCCCGCGCGGACGCCGAGCGGGCGGCCGTCGAACGGGCGCGCACCGAGCGCGAGGAGGAGCTGCGGGAGCACCGCGAGCACGGCCGCAGCCTCAAGGAGGAGCTGGACAAGCTGGTCGACGCCGGGCACCGGGACGAGGTGCTGCGGGCGGAGAAGCGGCTGCGGATCGAACAGCTGGAGGCCCGGGCGCTGGAGGAGTTCGGCATCGACGGCGGCGAGCTGCTCGCCTCGTACGGGCCGGACCGGCTCGTCCCGCCGGAGGCCCCGGAGGAGGGCCAGGCGGCGGGGGAGCCGTACCCGTACGTGCGGGCCGAGCAGGAGAAGCGGCTGAAGGCCGCCGAGAAGGCCTACCAGCAGCTCGGCAAGGTCAACCCGCTGGCGCTGGAGGAGTTCGCCGCGCTGGAGGAGCGGCACACCTTCCTCGGCGAGCAGCTGGACGACCTCAAGCGCAGCCGGCGGGACCTGCTGGAGATCGTCCGGGACGTGGACCAGCGGGTCGAGCAGCTGTTCACCTCGGCCTACCACGACACCGCCGCCCAGTTCGAGGGCGTCTTCGCCCGGCTCTTCCCGGGCGGCGAGGGCCGACTGGTGCTGACCGACCCGGACAACATGCTCGCCACCGGGGTCGAGGTGGAGGCCCGCCCACCGGGCAAGAAGGTCAAGCGGCTGTCGTTGCTCTCCGGCGGCGAGCGCTCGCTGACGGCGGTGGCGCTGCTGGTGGCGATCTTCAAGGCCCGGCCCAGCCCGTTCTACGTGATGGACGAGGTGGAGGCGGCGCTGGACGAGACCAACCTGCGCCGGCTGATCGGGATCATGGAGGAGCTGCGGGAGAGCTCCCAACTGATCGTGATCACCCACCAGAAGCTCACCATGGAGTCCGCCGACGCCCTCTACGGCGTGACGATGAAGGGCGACGGCATCTCGCAGGTGATCAGCCAGCGGCTGCGGGAGGAGCACCGGGAACGGCCGCCGCGGGCCGCCCGTACCGTGATGGTCTAGGGCGGCTGCGGTCCATCCGGGCTCCGGTCACGGATACTGGACGGGTTATGGAATACGTGATCCTTGCCGTAGTCATCGCCGTGGTCGCCATCGGCGCGATCGCCGGCCTCGTCGTTTCCGGCAGACGACGCCAGCAGCTGCCCCCGAAGTCGCAGGCGCCGGTCATCACGGCGCCGAAGCCCACCCCGCAGGAACCCCAGGTCGGCGAGGAGTCCGCGCCGCCGACCGAGGAACCCCGTCGCACCGTCGAGGAGGTGGAACTCCCGGCGGAGCCGGCGGCCCCCGAGGCCGTCGAGGTCCCCGAGGTCGAGCCGGCCGAGGCCGAGGCGGCTCCCGCCGTCGAGGTCCCCGAGCCCACCGCCGGCCGACTGGTCCGGCTGCGCTCGCGGCTCTCCCGCTCGCAGAACTCGCTCGGCAAGGGCCTGCTCTCGCTGCTCTCCAGGGAGCACCTGGACGAGGACACCTGGGAGGAGATCGAGGACACCCTGCTCACCGCCGACGTCGGCGTCGCCCCCACCCAGGAGCTGGTCGAGCGGCTGCGCACCCGGGTGAAGGTGCTCGGCACCCGTACGCCCGACGAGCTGCGCGCGCTGCTGCGCGAGGAGCTGGTCGAGCTGGTCGGCAAGGACGCCGACCGCACCGTGCGCTCCACCAAGCACGAGGAGGGCCCGGCCGTGGTCCTGGTCGTCGGCGTCAACGGCGTCGGCAAGACCACCACCACCGGCAAGCTGGCCCGCGTCCTGGTCGCCGACGGCCGCACGGTGGTGCTCGGCGCCGCCGACACCTTCCGTGCCGCCGCCGCGGACCAGCTGCAGACCTGGGGCGAGCGGGTCGGCGCGCGCACCGTGCGCGGCCCGGAGGGCGGGGACCCGGCCTCGATCGCCTTCGACGCGGTCAAGGAGGGCATCGCCGAGGGCGTGGACACCGTGCTGATCGACACCGCCGGCCGACTGCACACCAAGACCGGCCTGATGGACGAGCTGGGCAAGGTCAAGCGGGTCGTCGAGAAGCACGGCCCGGTGGACGAGGTGCTGCTGGTACTGGACGCCACCACCGGACAGAACGGCCTGATCCAGGCCCGGGTGTTCGCCGAGGTGGTCGACATCACCGGCATCGTGCTGACCAAGCTGGACGGCACCGCGAAGGGCGGCATCGTGGTCGCGGTGCAGCGCGAGCTGGGCGTGCCGGTCAAGCTGATCGGTCTGGGCGAGGGCGCGGACGACCTGGCACCGTTCGAGCCGGGTGCGTTCGTGGACGCGCTGATCGGGGACTGACCGGGGTTTCCCGTCGGATGAAGGGTCCGCTCCTCCGGGGGCGGGCCCTTTCGCGTGCCTACGGGGTTACGCGCCGACGGGCTGCCGCCGCCCCGAGCCGAAGGGGCGCGCCGGTGCCGAAAGGGAGAAGCGAGGGAGCGAAGCGAGGGAGCGCCGACCGTCGGCGCCGGGTCCGAGCGCCCAGGAGGCGAGCGGGCGAATCACCGTGTCACGAGGCGATCCAGGCCGGCTCGGCGGTGCGCTCGCGGCCGCGGTGGCAGGCGTACGCGAGGGTGCCGAGCAGCAGCCGGGCCTCGGGCGGGCAGCCGGCGTTGTCGCGGGTGGGGCGGCGCAGCCAGCGGACCGGGCCGAGGCCGCCGAGGACGGTGGGCGGGGCGGCGACGTAGCTGCCCTCGCCGTGGCAGGTGAGGTCGAGCGCGGCGTCGTCCCAGCCCATCCGGTACAGCAGGTCGGGGAGTCGGCGGGCGGTGCCGGCGGCGACCAGGAACTGCAGCCGGCCGGTGGGGGCGGCGAGCACCGGGCCGACCTGGGTGCCCATCCGCTCCAGCCGGACCAGCGCCTGCAGGCCGGCCTGCTCGGGGACGTCCAGGACGTCGAAGGCGCGGCCGGTGGGGAACAGCACCGAGCTCTCGGCGCGGGCGGCGCGGCTCCGGCCCTCGGTGCCCGGTACGGGGTGCAGGCCGGGCGCGGCGCAGCGGGCGGAGCCGCAGGGACAGCGGGTCGGGGCGGTGGCGCCGGTGGCCGGGGTGTCGGTGCCCGGGTCGCCGGTGGCGACCGTCCAGCCCCAGCGGCCGGTGTACTCCGCGGCGGCCTGGGACGCGGTGACCTTGGTGCGGCGGCGCGCCCCCAGCGGTGTCAGCCGCAGGTGCCCCAGTCGAAGTTCGCCGAACAGGTTGTCCATGCCTCCCCCAACAGGTTCTCGTTGCCGATGGTTACGGGATGGTGACTGTGTGTTGATTGTCAGCTGCGTGGTGCGTTGTGCGGTGGCGGCGCGCAGCGCGTGGCGTGCGCCGTTTTCGATGGTGTGCCTCGGGCGCCGCCTTGTGGGGGCGACGCGGATGCCGGATCGTCGGGTGCGTGAGGCTGTTGCCATCCGGAGTGGGTGGTGAACTCGCTTGTGGCTGCGGTGGGTTGCGGGGTCTGCCGGGTCTTCCGGGCTGAGCCGGGGGACTGGGCGGCCCGCATATGCCGGACCGTCGGGACTACCTAGTGAAGCGTGTGCCCCGTGGCTTCGGTTCACTCCTGGGGGTGGCGAAAGGTGGCGTTTCGCCAGGGCCGCTCCCGCGGGCACCTCGCGGGGCATTACGTTCAGCACGCGGATGTCGTCGGTGAGTCAGTTCCGGGCTTTCGGAGAACGGGAGTTGGGGACCTGACGGCTCGTCCGCAACGATGGCACACCAGTACGACGACGCGGCACGGCGGCACCTCAGGCACGGCACGTCTGGCAAGAGCCCGCAACCGTCGGGCGGTCACGATCGGGGGCCCCGTGGGGGCCGGGCGGGATGGGACGTTCCCATGGCAGAGAAGCAACCCAATGAGAAGCTGACCACGTGGTTCGCCCGCAGCGGCTGGTCCAAGGGCGAGTTGGCCCGTCAGGTCAACCGCCGGGCCCGCCAGATCGGCGCCCACCACGTGTCCACCGACACCTCGCGGGTGCGCCGCTGGCTGGACGGCGAGCAGCCGCGCGAGCCGATCCCCAAGATCATGTCGGAGCTCTTCTCCGAGCGCTTCGGCTCGGTGGTGTCGATCGAGGACCTCGGCCTGCGCGCCGCGATCCCGGTCTCCACCGTGGGCGGCGGCGTGGACCTCCCGTGGAGCGGTCCGCAGACCGTCCAGCTGATCAGTGACTACTCCCGCAGCGACCTCATGCTCAACCGCCGGGGCTTCCTCGGCACCTCGCTGGCGCTGACCGCCGGCGCCGCACTGATCGAGCCGATGCAGCGCTGGCTGGCCCCCGGCCCGACCGGCATCCCCACCCCGATCCTCACCGCGGCCAACGGCGGCGAGGCGTTCACCGGCCGGCTCTCCGAGCCCGAGCTGGAACTGCTGGAGCAGACCACGGTCATGTTCCGCCAGTGGGACGCGCAGAACGGCGGCGGGCTGCGCCGCAAGGCCGTCGTCGGCCAACTGCACGAGGTCACCGACCTGCTCCAGGAGACGTACAGCGAGGACACCACCCGGCGGCTGTTCCGGCTCACCGCCGAACTCGCCCACCTGGCCGGGTGGATGTCCTACGACGTCGGGATGCACCCGAGCGCGCAGAAGTACTACGTGCTGGCCCTGCACGCGGCCAAGGAGGCCGGCGACCGCCCGTTCGGCGCGCTGATCCTCACCGACATGAGCCGCCAGATGATCCACCTCAACCGGGGCGAGGACGCCCTGGAGCTGATCCACCTGGCGCAGTACGGCAGCCGTGACACCGCCACCCCGCGCCAGCAGTCCCTGCTGTACGCGATGGAGGCGCGCGCCTACGCCACCATCGGCGAGGTCAACCGCTGCGCCCGGGCGATCCGGCTGTCCGAGGACACCTTCACCGACATCCGGGAGGGGGACGAGGAGCCGGACTGGCTGAAGTTCTTCTCGCCGGCCGAGCTGAACGCCGAGAACGCGCACTCCTTCCGCGACCTCGCGTACCACTCGGACAACGCCCAGCTGTACGCCTCGATGTCCGCGCCGGTGATGGAGCGCGCGGTGGACCTGTTCCGCCAGGACGGCGACCACGTGCGCAGCTACGCCTTCAACCTGATCGGCATGGCCAGCGTGCACCTGCTGCAGAAGGAGGCCGAGCAGGCGGCGGTGATGGCCGAGCAGGCGGTGGACATCGCCACCAAGGTGCGCTCGGAGCGCCTGAACTCCCGGGTGCGCAAGACCACGGAGGCCGCGGCGGCCCGGTTCAAGGGCGTGGACGCGGTGAGCCGGCTCAAGGAGCGGGTCGTTCAGGACATCCCGGAGTTCGTCTCGGTGGTCTGAGCCGTCCCGCTCCGCCCCACCGACCCCACCGGCCCCTGACTCCACCGGCCGTGGCGGCCGCCGCCGCCACGGCCGGTGGCATCCGCGCGTGCCGGCATTCGGGAATGGGGGCGTTTCCGTGCGGGGCCGGTCGCGCGGCGGAACGGTAGCCCGTCCGGGCGTGCGCGGGGCCGTGGTTCACGCAGCCGTAACCCGCGCGTCGTACGCGTCACGGCCGCGAAACAACCGGCCGCATTGGCCGAAACCCGTCTTCGGCACTCTCCTCTTCATCGCCGACAGCCCGGGGACACGGGACAGGTACCCGGGTACGGATCGGCTTGGACGCAGAGGAGACGCCGATGCCGGACGGCTTCAGCGCGGGCGACACCGCCTTCGTGCTCATCAGTGCGGCCCTGGTCATGCTCATGACCCCGGGCCTGGCCTTCTTCTACGGGGGCATGGTCAGGGCAAAGAGCACACTGAACATGCTGGCGATGAGTTTCCTCTCGCTCGGCATCGTCAGTGTGCTGTGGGTCCTCTACGGGTACTCGCTCAGCTTCGGGCCCGACGCCTTCGCCGGACTGATCGGCAACCTGGACTTCCTCGGGATGCGCGGCATCGGCCTGAACGAGCTGGCCGGGACGATCCCGGTCACCGCCTTCTCGATCTTCCAGCTGATGTTCGCGATCATCACCCCGGCGCTGATCAGCGGCGCCATCGCGGACCGGGCCAAGTTCGCCGCCTGGGGCCTGTTCATCGCGCTCTGGGTGACGATCGTCTACTTCCCGGTCGCGCACTGGGTCTTCTTCTTCGACGGCGGCCACGGCGGCTGGCTGGGCGACCGCAACGGCGTGATCGACTTCGCCGGCGGGACGGCCGTGCACATCAACGCCGGCGTCGCCGGCCTGGCGCTCTGCCTGGTGCTGGGCAAGCGGGTCGGCTTCAAGAAGGACCCGATGCGTCCGCACAGCCTGCCGCTGGTGATGCTCGGCTCCGGGCTGCTGTGGTTCGGCTGGTTCGGCTTCAACGCGGGCTCGGCGCTGGCCGCCAACGGGGTCGCCGCGATGGCGATGGTCAACACCCAGGTCGCCACCGGCGCTGCGCTGGTCGGCTGGCTGATCTTCGAGAAGCTCAAGCACGGCGCCTTCACCACGCTGGGCGCCGCCTCCGGCGCGGTGGCCGGGCTGGTCGCGATCACCCCGGCCTGCGGCTCGGTCAGCCCGCTCGGAGCGGTGGCGATCGGCCTGGTCGCGGGCGCGGTCTGCGCCGCCGCCGTCTCGCTGAAGTACCGCTGGGGCTTCGACGACTCGCTGGACGTGGTGGGCGTGCACGCGGTGGGCGGGGCGATCGGCTCGCTGCTGGTCGGCGTGTTCGCCACCGGTGGGGTCGGCCAGACCGCCAAGGGCCTGTTCTACGGCGGCGGGCTGGGGCAGCTCGGCAAGCAGGCGATGGGCGTGGCCGTGGTCGCGGCGTACTCCTTCGTCCTGTCCTGGCTGCTGGCCAAGGCGGTCGACAAGCTGGTCGGCTTCCGGGTCGCCGAGGAGGTCGAGGTGGCCGGCATCGACCAGGCCGAACACGCCGAGTCCGCCTACGATTTCAGCGCGGTCGGGGCGGGCCTGGCCCGGGCCCTGCCCGGCCTGGCCGCCGCCGCGTCGGCAGGCCCGTCCGCCGGGACGGCCGTCGAGAAGTCCGCCGAGAAGCCCACCGAGAAGGCCGCCGGCAAGGCTGCCGAGAAGACCGAGGTCGACGCCTGATGAAGCTCATCACCGCCGTGATCAAGCCGTACCGACTGGACGAGGTGAAGGCCGCGCTGCAGGCCTTCGGAGTCCACGGCCTGACCGTCACCGAGGCCAGCGGCTACGGCCGCCAGCGCGGCCACACCGAGGTGTACCGGGGCGCCGAGTACACCGTGGACCTGGTACCGAAGATCAGAATCGAGGTCCTGGTCGAGGACGAGGACGCCGACGACCTGATCGAGGTCCTGGTGAAGGCCGCCCGAACCGGCAAGATCGGTGACGGCAAGGTCTGGAGCATCCCGGTCGAGACCGCCGTACGGGTCCGCACCGGCGAGCGCGGCCCCGACGCCCTGTAGCCCCCTGGTAGCCCGTGTAGCCCCCACCCGCGGCGGGCCCGTGATCCCCTGGCAGGGGGTGCGGGCCCGCCGACGGCGTGGCGGCGTCCGGCCCGGCAGCGGGCCGTACGGGCGCCCCGCTCAGCCGGACAGCGACCCCGTCGCAGGACGGCTCGCCCGCAGGACGGCCCACCTGCACCACGGCTCACCTGCACCACGGTTCACCCGCACCACGGACGGGACCCACGCGCATGACCTCCGAGACCAGGCCTTCCGACCCCGCCGACCACGCCGCCGCCCGGGCCGCGCTGCTCGCCGACCCCGGCCCGGTGGGCCGCCCCCGCCGGGAGGCGCTGGCCGCGCTGACCGACGACTGGCTGGCCGGCCTGCTCGCGGCCGCCGGCGCCCCGCCGGGCGTCGCGCTGGTCGCCGTCGGCGGGTACGGGCGCGGCGAGCTCTCCCCGCGCAGCGACCTGGACGTCCTGCTGCTGCACGACGGGCCGATCGCCCGCGAGCTGCCCGAGCGGATCTGGTACCCGGTCTGGGACGCCGGCGCCAAGCTCGACCACTCGGTGCGGACCGTCGCCGAGGCCCGGGCGGTCGCCGCCGCCGACCTCAAGGCGCAGCTCGGCCTGCTGGACGCCCGCCACCTGGCCGGGGACCAGGCGCTCACCGCCGCGCTGCGCTCCGCGGTGTTCACCGACTGGCGCGCGAGCGCGCCCGCGCGCCTGCCCGAGCTGCGCGAGCTGGGCCGCGAGCGGGCCGAACGGCACGGCGAGCTGTCCTTCCTGCTGGAGCCCGACCTCAAGGAGGCCCGCGGCGGCCTGCGCGACGTGGTCGCGCTCAACGCCGTCGCCGCCACCTGGCTGGCCGACGCGCCCCGGGACGGCCTGGACGCCGCCGCGCTGCGGCTGGCCGACGTGCGCGACGCCCTGCACCTGGTCACCGGCCGGGCCACCGAGCGACTCAGCCTGCAGGACCAGGACCAGGTCGCCGAACGGCTCGGCGTGCTGGACGCGGACACCCTGCTGCGCCAGGTCTACGAGGCCGCCCGCACCATCGCCTACGCGAGCGACGTCACCTGGCGGGCGGTGGACCGGGTGCTCGCCGCCCGGACCGGCCGGGGCCGCCGGGTGGGCCGGCTGGCCATCCCGTTCACCGGCGCCGGCCGGGGCAGCGGCGCGGTGGCCCGGGGCGCGGTCGAGCGCCGCCCGCTCGCCGATGGCGTGGTCGAGCAGGACGGCGAGGCGGTGCTCGCCCAGGGCGCCCGCCCGGCCGCCGACCCGGTGCTGCCGCTGCGCGCCGCGGCCGCCGCCGCGCAGAACGGGCTGACCGTCTCGTACGCGACGGTGCGCCGGCTGGCCGCCGAGAGCCGCCCGCTGCCGGTGCCCTGGCCGGACGAGGCGCGCGAGCAACTGGTCACGCTGCTGGGCGCGGGGGAGGCGGCCGTCCCGGTGTGGGAGGCACTGGAGGCGGAGGGGCTGGTGACCCGGCTGCTGCCGGACTGGGAGCGGGTGCGCTGCCGTCCGCAGCGCAACGCCGTACACCGCTGGACGGTGGACCGGCACCTGGTGGAGACGGCGGTGCGGGCCGCCGCGATGACCCGCCGGGTGGCCCGGCCGGACCTGCTGCTGGTCGCCGCGCTGCTGCACGACATCGGCAAGGGCTGGCCCGGGGACCACAGCGAGGCGGGCGAGGTGATCGTCCGCGACCTCGCCCCCCGGATGGGCTTCGGCCCCGAGGACACCGAGACCCTGGCGGTGCTGGTCCGCCACCACCTGACCCTGGTCGACACCGCGACCCGGCGCGACCCGGACGACCCGGCCACCGTCGAGGCGATCGCCAAGGTGGTGACCACCCTGCCGGAGCTGGAGCTGCTGCACGCGCTCACCGAGGCGGACGCGCTGGCCACCGGCCCGGCCGCGTGGAGCAGCTGGCGGGCCTCCCTGGTGGACGGACTGGTGGCCCGGGCCGCCGACCGGCTGGCCGGGGCGGTCGCGGCACCGGTGGAGGCGGCGCCGAGCGCCGAGCAGGAGCGGCTCGCGGTCGAGGCCGCCCGCACCGGCGAGCCCGCGCTGTCGCTGCGGGCCCAGGCCGAGGGGGCGGACCCGGGCACCGAGCCGATGGGCGTCGAGCTGAACCTGGCCGTCCCGGACCGCCCGGGGCTGCTCGGCACCGCCGCCGGAGTGCTCGCGCTGCACCGGCTGACCGTCCGCTCGGCCGGACTGCGCGAGCTGGACCCGATCGGCGCCGGGCCGGTGCTGCTGATCTCCTGGCGGGTGGCCGCCGAGTTCGGCGAGCTGCCGGAGGCGGCCCGGCTGCGGGCCGACCTGCGCCGGGCGCTGGACGGCTCGCTGGACGTCGCGCGGCGCCTCGCCGAGCGGGACGCCGCCGCGCCGCGCCGCAGGGGCATCCCCACCCCGCCGCCGCTGGTCGCGGTGGCGCCCGCGGTGGCCTCGGCGACCGCGACCGTGCTGGAGGTCCGCGCCCACGACGCCCCGGGGCTGTTGCACCGGATCGGCCGGGCGCTGGACGAGTCGGGTGTACGGGTGCGCACCGCGCACGTCTCCACGCTGGGCGCGGAGGCCGTCGACTCGTTCTACCTGACCGACGCGGCGGGCCGTCCGCTGGCCGCCCAGCGGGCCGGTGAGGTGGCGGCCGCGGTCCGGGCGGCGCTGGGCTGAAAGCCCGCAGGGGCAGGGGTGGAGACCGTACCCGGGGCGGCCGGATACCCTGGGGGACGACGACCGTACCGATTCCGATGCCGCAGAGGACCCGCGACGACGTGTTCGACACCCTTTCCGATCGCCTCGCAGCGACGTTCAAGAACCTCCGGGGCAAGGGCCGCCTGAGCGAGGCGGACATCGACGCCACCGCCCGCGAGATCCGCATCGCGCTGCTGGAGGCGGACGTCGCGCTGCCGGTCGTCCGGGCCTTCATCAAGCAGGTCAAGGAGCGGGCACTCGGTTCCGAGGTCTCCGGTGCGCTGAACCCGGCCCAGCAGATCATCAAGATCGTCAACGAGGAGCTCATCGCGATCCTCGGTGGCGAGACCCGCCGGGTGCGGTTCGCCAAGAGCGGCCCGACGGTCATCATGCTCGCCGGTCTGCAGGGTGCCGGTAAGACCACCCTCGCGGGCAAGCTCGGCCACTGGCTGAAGAAGCAGAAGCACACCCCGCTGCTGGTCGCCTGCGACCTCCAGCGCCCCAACGCGGTCAACCAGCTCCAGGTGGTCGCCGAGCGCGCCGGCGTGGCCTTCTACGGCCCGCAGCCGGGCAACGGTGTCGGCGACCCGGTGCAGGTGGCGAAGGACTCGATCGAGTACGCCAAGCAGAAGCAGTACGACGTCGTCGTCGTCGACACCGCCGGCCGCCTGGGCATCGACGCCGAGCTGATGCAGCAGGCCGCGGACATCCGCGCCGCGGTCGACCCGGACGAGGTCCTGTTCGTCGTCGACGCGATGATCGGCCAGGACGCGGTCACCACCGCGCAGGCCTTCCTCGACGGCGTGGACTTCACCGGCGTCGTGCTCTCCAAGCTCGACGGCGACGCCCGCGGCGGTGCCGCCCTGTCGGTCGCGCACGTCACCGGCCGGCAGATCATGTTCGCCTCCAACGGCGAGAAGGTCGACGACTTCGACGCCTTCCACCCGGACCGGATGGCCTCGCGCATCCTCGGCATGGGTGACGTCCTCTCGCTGATCGAGAAGGCCGAGCAGACCTTCTCGCAGGCCGAGGCGGAGAAGATCGCCGCCAAGCTGCGCGGCGGCCCGAAGGCCTTCACGCTGGACGACTTCCTGTCCCAGCTGGAGCAGGTCCAGAAGATGGGCTCGATCTCCAAGCTGCTCGGCATGCTGCCCGGCATGGGCCAGATCCGCGACCAGATCAACAACATCGACGACAAGGACGTCAACCGGGTCGGCGCGATCATCAAGTCGATGACCCCGGTCGAGCGCGCCGAGCCGGAGCTGATCAACGGCTCCCGCCGGGCCCGCATCGCCAAGGGCTCGGGCGTGCAGGTCGGCGAGGTGAAGAACCTGGTCGAGCGGTTCTTCGAGGCCCGCAAGATGATGTCCGCGATGGCCTCCGGCAAGGGCATGCCCGGCATGCCGGGGATCCCGGGCATGGGCGGCGGCGCGAAGAAGTCCGGCAAGAAGGCCCCGCAGGCCAAGGGCAAGCGCAAGAGCGGCAACCCGCTGAAGCGGGCGCAGGAGGAGGCCGCGGCCGCCGAGCGCCGCGCGCTCGGCCCGGGCGCGGGCCAGGGCCCGGCGGACGGCGGTGCGTTCGGCCTCGGCGCGGGCAAGGGCCCGGCCGACTTCGAGCTGCCCAAGGAGTTCAAGGACCTGCTGTAGTCCTTGGTGCTTGATTGCAATGGTCGATCACGGCGCTTGAACGTGTCGCTTGATCGTCCGGGGCTCTTCTGTGATCGGCCTTGATCGATTCCGCTCGGCCCGTCGTCCGGTATTTCCGGGTGGCGGGCCGAGCGCGTGTCCGATGATGAGGGCATGCGAGTGATGATCAGGGCCCCGAGGGCCGAGGACGCCGTTGCGTACGCCGAAGCGGTCCGGCGGTCCGCCGAACACATCGGCCGGTGGAACCCGGTAGAGCCGGACGGGCTGCCCGAGCTGCTGGAGCGCCAGGGGGCGGGCCTGCACACCTTCCTGATCCTCGACCGGGAGACCGGCGGGCTGGTCGGCAAGGTGAACGTCGCCAACATCGTGATGGGCCGCTTCTGCAACGCCACGCTCGGCTACGACGCGTACCTGCCGTTCGCCGGCACCGGGCGGATGACCGAGGGCATGCGGCTGGTCCTGGACCGCTGCTTCGCCCCGCAGTCGGCCGACGGGCTGGGGCTGCACCGACTGGAGATCAACGTGCAGCCGGAGAACGAGCGCTCGATCGCGATGGCCAAACGGCTGGGCTTCCGGCACGAGGGCTTCTCCCCGCGGATGCTGTTCCTGCAGGGCGACTGGCGCGACCACGAGCGGTTCGCGCTGACCGCCGAGGAGTGGCCGGGCGCCTCGGCATAGCCGCTGGTGGGAGGCCCCGGGACGGCCGCCGGCACGGCCGCCGGTGGGGCGGCCTCGGGGTGGCCGTACGGGTGCTCGGGCGCGGCGTTGCGGTTGGCCCGCCCGATCACCTGTCCGTATCGTCCGACGGGTGACCGAACCCGTGCCGCCGCGTCAGACTCCCGACCAGCCCTGGCGCTCCGAGGGAGCCCCGCCCCCGCCCCCGCCGCGCCGTCGGATGCCCGGCGGTTGGGCCGGACTCGTCCTCACCGCCCTCGTGGTGTACCGCGCGGCGGGGGTGCCGCGGGGGGGTCGACTCCGGCGGGTTCGGTGGTTCTGGTGAGTCCGGCGGTTCTGGTGGTTCCGACGGGTCTGGTGGTTCCGATGGGCCTGATGGGCCTGATGGGCCTGAAGGGTCTGAAGGGAAGTCGCTCGGCCGGGCGTGAAGCCGGTTGCCGGGGGCGCTCGCCGAGGTGGCGGGCGCCCCTGGTTCGCGTCTACCGCCGTGGCCGCTCGGCGACCAGGTAGCGGAACACGTTCTCCATCCGGACCGAGCCGTCCGGGCGCAGGTACGGCTGCAGCGCCTCCTCCAGCTCCTTGGCCACCAGCGAGGCGCCGGAGAACTCCTCGGCCGCCTCGAACAGGCCGGTGGAGAGCAGGCCGCGCACCGCGCTGTCGAGGTCCGCGTAGGCGAACGGGCAGGCCACCCGCCCGCTGCCGGCCGGTCGCAGGCCGGCCGGGGCGAGCAGGTCCTCCAGCGCTCCGGGCGCGCTCAGCTCGAAGGGGTCGCGCGCGGTGGTCCGGCCCGCCATCCGCCGGGCCACGTCCAGCACCGGGGCGCTCGCGCAGCGCTCCGGCGGGCCCCAGACGGCGAGCACCACGTGCCCGCCCGGCAGCGCGAGCCGGGCGGCCTCGGCCACCACCGGGCGGGGCGCGGCGGCACCGGGCAACTGCTCGAAGACCGTCACCAGCGAATGGGCCGAGCGGGGGACGGCGGCGGTCGGCCGGGACCCGGCGCACACCCGCAGCCGGCGGCCGTGCGCCAGCTCGCGCAGCTCCTCCCGCGGCTCCTGCCCGGCGACCTGGGCGCCCCGTCCGGCGGCGAGCAGCAGGGCCAGTCCGGACCGGCAGCCCAGACCCAGCACACTGCTCGCCGGGCCGACCTCCAGCCGGTCGTAGACCGCCTCGTAGAGCGGCACCAGCATGCGTTCCTGGATCTCCGCCCAGTCGCGCGCCCGCGCGGGCGCGGCGGCCCCGGGCTGCGGGTGGTGCGCCTGTGCGCCCGTTGGTCGTACGGCTGTGCCGGTCGTCCGAGCTGAAGCCATCGCGGCCTCCCATCCGGTCCTTCGGTGTGCTGCTACGGCTCCCCCAAAGTCCCGCCCCACTCCAGCGAACAGCGGGTCGGGCCCGGCGTCCAGAGGGGTGCAGGGTGGTGCGCCCGTGTCGCGGTAGTGCGCCCCCCGTCGGGCGACCCGGAGCGCCGCCCACGCGGGGGTGTGATACCGATTCGAAGTCAGGGGGCCACTCCCCGTACCATTCGCCCATGGCTAAGGCACCCGTTCTCACCCCTCAGGCGGAAGACTTCCCGCGCTGGTACCAGGACCTCATCAACAAGGCCGAGCTGGCCGACAACGGTCCGGTGCGCGGCACCATGGTCATCCGACCGTACGGCTACGGCCTGTGGGAGCGGATGCAGCAGGAGATGGACGCGCGGATCAAGAAGGCCGGCGCGCAGAACGCCTACTTCCCGATGTTCATCCCGCAGTCCTACCTGACCAAGGAAGCGGAGCACGTCGAGGGCTTCGCCCCCGAGCTCGCGGTGGTCACCCACGGCGGCGGCAAGCAGCTGGAGGAGCCGGTCGTCGTCCGGCCGACCTCCGAGACGATCATCAACGAGTACTTCTCGAAGTGGGTGCAGAGCCACCGCGACCTGCCCCTGCTGATCAACCAGTGGGCCAACGTGGTCCGTTGGGAGCTGCGCCCGCGCGTCTTCCTGCGCACCACCGAGTTCCTCTGGCAGGAGGGCCACACCGCCCACGCCACCTACGAGGACGCCCGCGACTACGCGTCGATGATCCACACCCAGGTCTACGGCGACTTCATGACCAACGTGCTCGGCATCGACGTCGTGCTCGGCCGCAAGACCGCCAAGGAGCGCTTCGCCGGCGCCATCAACACCCTCACCCTTGAGGGCATGATGGGCGACGGCAAGGCGCTGCAGATGGGCACCAGCCACGAGCTGGGCCAGAACTTCGCCAAGGCGTTCAACACCACCTACCAGCTGCAGGGCGCCGAGCGCGAGTACGTCTGGCAGACCTCCTGGGGCGTCTCGACCCGCATGGTCGGCGGCCTGATCATGTCCCACGGCGACGACAACGGCCTGCGGGTGCCCCCGCGCCTGGCCGCCGTCCAGGCCGTCGTGCTGGCGATCAAGGGCGACGACGCGGTCATTGCCAAGGTCCGCGAGATCGGCGCCCAGCTGGAGGCCGTCGGCATCCGCGTCGTGGTCGACGACCGCACCGACACCCCGTTCGGCCGCCGGGCCGTCGACTGGGAGCTCAAGGGCGTCCCGCTGCGCATCGAGGTCGGCCCGCGCGACCTGGAGAACGGCACCGCGATGCTGGCCCGCCGCATCCCGGGCGGCAAGGAGCCGGTCTCCATCGACGCCCTGGCGACGCTGCTCCCGGGCATCCTGGAGGAGGACCAGGCGCTGCTGCTGCGCCAGTCCCGCGAGCGCCGCGAGGCCCGTACGGTCGACGTCAAGACCCTCGACGAGGCCATCGAGGCCGCCGCGACCGGCTGGGGCCGGATCTCCTGGGCCGACCTCGGCGCGGAGGGCGAGGCCAAGCTGGCCGAGCAGGGCGTCACGGTGCGCTGCATCGTCGCGGCCGACGGTTCGGTGCCGCAGACGGATGACCAGGACGGCAATATCGCGATCGTCGCCCGCGCGTACTGACATCCGTTCGGGGTCCGTTGTCCGCAGGGACGGCTGTTACCTGTGGGTAATGGCCGTTCGCGGAGACATTTGCCCGGAATGCGGATGAGTAAGAATCCGGTAACTCTTCCGAGCGAGTCCGGATGGCGGACATCCCTACTGGCCGGTCAACTCCCGGTATTAACGGAATAGCGGTACGGTGTACGGCCCGTGGCCCTGTCAATCGGACGGGACCACGGGCCGTACGTCCCGGGGGCGACAGCCCGCTCCCGTACGGAATTCCTCAGGCGCGCCGACTCTGCGGCGGGCCGAAACCGGCAGGGGGTTGGTCTTGCGTCAGATCCGGAGCGCGCAATTCGCGCGCGGCCTTGCATTCCTGGGAGTTCCCTGTGAATTCCCGGAGAACGGGAACATGCGGAACATCGGCTCGCACTCCATCGTTGGTCTAGCGTGAGCACGACACAGCCCCTCGTTCTCGCGGCCGAACTGGCCGCCGCCTGGAGTGACATCCAGGCCTACCACCAGGACCTCCCCGACCTGGCCTCGCCCGAGGCCCTGATCGGCGAATCCTCCTCGGCCTGTGGAACGCGGCTCGGTTTCGAGCGGCTCCTCCACGAGGCTGCCCATGGTCTGGCCGCGGCCCGGGACATCCGGGACACCTCGCGGGCCGGCCGCTACCACAACCGGCGCTTCCTGATGCTGGCCTCCGAGCTGGGCCTGGCGCACCCGATCGAGCCGCACGCGAGCAGCGGCTTCTCCCAGGTGACCATGCTCAAGGAGACCCAGGAACGCTACGCCGGGACCATCGAGCGCCTGGACCGTGCCCTCGGCGCGCACCAGGAAGCGGTGGCCGGCGACGGCGCGACGCGTGCCTTCCGCGGCCCGGCCGCCCGGCACGGCTCCTCCGGGGGCGGCGTCCGGGTCAAGGCGGTCTGCGGCTGCGGACGCAACGTCCGGGTCGTACCGTCGGTGCTCGCACAGGCGTCCATCGTCTGCGGCGCGTGCCAGCAGCCGTTCAAGATCGCGTAGTCGGCCGGTGGCCGGCCGGACTGCTGTGCGGGCAGCGGTCCGACGGGCGAGCGAGCGGTACGAGCGCGTGCGAGCAGGTACGAGTGAGTGAGTCCGTGCTGTGCGGCGGGACGGTCGTACGGCACGGCAGTGGTGAATCCGTGGGGTGGACCGGGGGCGGGGGCTCCCGGTCGAACCCTGATCGGTCCCCGGGCCCGAGTGCAGGCGGTTCGCGCCGGTATGGCAGAATGGACAGCTGAGTACTCGGCAGCCGAGCAGGACCCCTCTCTCCTACGGCTGGCGTGTCCCTTGAACGGTCCGCCCCGCAACCCCACGCGTTGGCGAGCCCGCTCACCCACGTCAACACCAGGAGAATCCACTCCCGTGGCAGTCAAGATCAAGCTGAAGCGTCTCGGCAAGATTCGCTCCCCGCACTACCGCATCGTCATCGCCGACTCGCGCACCAAGCGTGACGGTCGTGCGATCGAGGAGATCGGCATCTACCAGCCGACCTACAACCCCTCGAAGATCGAGGTCGACAGCGACCGCGCCCAGTACTGGCTGTCCGTCGGCGCCCAGCCGACCGAGCCGGTGCTCGCCATCCTGAAGCTGACCGGCGACTGGCAGAAGTTCAAGGGCCTGCCGGCTCCGGCGCCGCTGAAGGTCGCGGAGCCGAAGGTCGAGGACTTCTCGCACCTGTTCGCCAAGGCCGTCGCCGGCTTCGAGGACGCCACCACCGGCGTCGCCATCACCCCGAAGGCCAAGAAGTCGGACAAGGCCGAGGCTGAGGCCGACGCCGCCGCCGAGGCCTGATCGTGATCGAGGACGCCCTCGACCACCTGGTGAAGGGCATCGTCGAGCACCCCGACGAGGTGCAGGTGCGCTCGCGCAACCTGCGTCGGGGTAACACCATCGAGGTGCGGGTGCACCCCGATGACCTCGGCAAGGTGATCGGCCGGGGCGGCCGCACGGCGCGCGCTCTGCGCACCGTGGTCGGCGCCCTCGGCGGTCGCAACGTCCGGGTCGACCTGGTCGACGTGGACAACATTCGCTGACGCAGCTGCTCGTTCAGCCGTCAGGGCTTGGGGCCGACCGGGACGCATGTCGTCCCGGTCGGCCTTTTCTCGTTTCCTCGCACCACCCTTCGTCTTCGCACCACCCCTTCGCCCCAACCCTTTGCACCACCCCTTCGCACCACCCTTCGCATCGCGTCGTGCCTTTCGCTTCGGCCCAGGAACTCCAGGAGAACGATCACCGTGCAGCTCGTCGTCGGCAGGATCGGCCGTGCCCACGGCATCAGGGGGGACGTCAGCGTCGAGGTCCGCACCGACGAGCCGGAACTCCGGCTCGGCCCGGGTGCCGTCCTGCTCACCGACCCTGCGTCCGCCGGGCCGCTGACCGTCGAATCCGGCAAGGTGCACAGCGGTCGGCTGCTGCTGCGCTTCGCCGGCGTCAAGGACCGCACCGCGGCCGAGGCCCTCCGGGGGACCCTGCTCATCTCCGAGGTCGACCCGGAGGAGCGTCCCGACGATCCGGAGGAGTACTACGACCACCAGCTCATCGGCCTGGACGTGGTGCTGCTCGACGGCACCCCGGTCGGCGAGCTGACCGAGGTGGTCCACCTGCCGTACCAGGACCTGCTCACGGTGAAGAAGGCCGACGGGACGGAGGTGCTGGTGCCCTTCGTCACCCAGATCGTGCCGACCATCGACCTGGAGAACCAGCGCGCGGTGATCACCCCGCCGGCCGGGCTGATCGACCCGGACCAGGCCGACGTCGCCGGTACGTCCTCGGCCGAGCGCACCAAGGGTTCGGAGGGTTCGGAGGGCGTGGAGGGCGCGGAGGAGGCCGAGGGCTCGACGGGGACCTCGAAGGGGACCGAGGGTTCGGGGGAGTCGGAGTGACCGTCGAGGAGAGCGGCGGTGTGCAGAGCGGCATGCGGATAGACGTCGTCACGATCTTCCCCGAGTACCTGGAGCCGCTGAACATCTCGCTGGTCGGCAAGGCCCGCGCCCGCGGTCAGCTGGACGTGCACGTCCACGACCTGCGCGAGTGGACCCACGACGTGCACCGCACGGTCGACGACAGCCCGTACGGCGGCGGCCCCGGCATGGTGATGAAGCCCGAGCCGTGGGGCGAGGCGCTGGACTCGGTGGTCGCGGGCGGGCCCGAGGGGCAACTGCCCACCCTGG
Source organism: Streptomyces novaecaesareae (assembly GCF_000716875.1). GTDB lineage: Bacteria > Actinomycetota > Actinomycetes > Streptomycetales > Streptomycetaceae > Kitasatospora > Kitasatospora novaecaesareae. The sequence continues at coordinate 57,555 of NZ_JNWQ01000029.1, forward strand.
TCGTGCCCACCCCGAGCGGGCGCCCGTTCACCCAGGAGCTCGCGCAGGAGCTGGCCGGCCGCCCCTGGCTGGCCTTCACTCCCGCGCGCTACGAGGGCATCGACCGCCGGGTGATCGAGGAGGCGGCCACCCGCATGCCGGTGGTCGAGGCCTCGATCGGTGACTACGTGCTGGCCGGTGGCGAGGTCGCGGTGCTGGTGATGGTCGAGGCGATCGCCCGGCTGCTGCCCGGAGTGCTCGGCAACGCCGAGTCCCACCGCGACGACTCCTTCGCGCCGGGCGCGATGGCCGACCTACTGGAGGGCCCGGTCTACACCAAGCCCGCCGAGTGGCGCGGCCGGACGGTGCCGGACGTGCTGCTCAGCGGCAACCACGGCCGGATCGCCCGCTGGCGGCGCGAGCAGGCCTTCGCCCGTACCCTGGCGAACCGGCCGGACCTGGTCGAGCGCTGGCAGCACGGCGCGTTCGACAAGAAGGACCGCGAGGCGCTCAGCATCCTCGGCCTGGCCTGGGACGAGCAGCTCGGCCGATTTCGGTCCGTGGCCGGTGGTGTGGAAGAATAGGCGGCTGCTGTCTGTCGCTGGTTCCCTCCTGTAGGGAGCACGTGGACCGGCGCCCCCGCCACGGGGGGCTCGCCGTCAGCCGATGCGGCCCGCAGCAGACCCCATTGTGACGATTTTCCGTGGGCGGCCCGTGGCGCCTGCGATGGAGAGCAACATGAGCAACAAGCTCGCTGCTGTCGACGCGGCCTCGCTGCGTACCGACATCCCGGCCTTCCGCGCCGGTGACACCCTGAAGGTTCACGTCCGGGTCATCGAGGGCAACCGCTCCCGTGTCCAGGTCTTCCAGGGCGTCGTCATCCGTCGCCACGGCGCCGGCATCGGTGAGACCTTCACCGTTCGCAAGGTCAGCTTCAACGTCGGCGTGGAGCGCACCTTCCCGGTGCACACCCCGGTCGTCGAGAAGATCGAGGTCGTGACCCGCGGTGCGGTTCGCCGCGCCAAGCTGTACTACCTGCGTGACCTCCGCGGCAAGGCCGCGAAGATCAAGGAGAAGCGCGACCGCTGATCCACCGGCCCCCGGCCTCGCCGGGGGATCGGAGCGCTCTGGGGGGCCGAACGGCCGCAAGGTAAGCTCACCCCCCGATGAGCACGTACGAACCACCCGCGGACCGCGACGGCAGTCCCGCACCCACCGGTGCGGGCGCGCTGTCGCGGTCCGCGGTCGTTTCGGGGGCTGCGGGGGGCGCAGCCGGGACCGCTTCCGAGGACGGCGCGGAGCGCGCCGCCGGGAGCAGGTCCGCCGAGGACGTCGCGGAGAGCGCCGCGGAGCGCGTTGCGGAAACCGCCGAGGAGAACGTCGCCGATGGCTCCGAGCAGGAGGAGGAGCCCGGACACTCGCGCTCGCGCGACCTGCTGTTGCTGGTGGGGATCTGCCTGACGGCCCTGCTCGTGGTGAACGCCTTCGTCGCGCGTCCGTTCGCGGTCCCCTCCGGGTCGATGGAGGACACCCTGCGGCCGGGGGACCGGCTGGTCGCGAACCAGCTCGCGTACGCCTTCGGTGGCCACCCACAGCGGGGCGACGTCGTGGTCTTCGACGGAACGGGCTCCTTCCTGAGGGAATCGGCGAAGCCGTCGGGCTTCTGGGACGGCCTGCGGGCGTTCGCCCAGGACCTCGGGCTGGCCCCGGTCGGCGACACGGTCTACGTCAAGCGCGTGATCGGGGTCGGCGGCGACCGGGTGACCAGCACCGGCCCGGGCGCGCCGATCACCGTCAACGGCGTACCGGTGAACGAGACCTCCTACCTGGCCCCGGGGGACGACCCGTCGAGTGTGGCCTTCGACGTGGTGGTGCCGGCCGGTGAGCTGTGGGTGATGGGCGACCACCGCAGCGCCTCCCGAGACTCCCGTGACCACCTCGGTGAGCCCGGCGGCGGCTTCGTGCCCGAGGAGAAGGTGATCGGCCGGGCGGACTGGGTGGTCTACCCGTTCTCGCGCTGGACCAGCCTGGACCGGCCCGCGGCCTTCGCCGCGACTTCGGGGACGGGCGGTCATGGGGACCAGAGGTAGGGGCAGGCTCGCCGACCGCCCGGCCCGGGCGCGGGGCGAGGCGGGGCCGGCGGCCGCGGGAGCGGGAGACAGCAGGGCCGCCGAGGCCCCGGTGGTACGCGGCCGGGCCGAGCGCCGCCGCAGTGCCCGACGCGTGGCCCGCCGACGCAAGCGGTCGCTGGTGCGCGAGATTCCGATGATCATCCTGGTGGCCCTGCTGGTGGCGCTGGTGATGAAGACCTTCCTGGTCCAGGTGTTCGTGATCCCCTCGGGCTCGATGGAACAGACCATCTTGGTCGGTGACCGGGTGCTGGTGGACAAGTTGACCCCCTGGTTCGGCAGCGAGCCGCAGCGCGGCGACGTGGTGGTGTTCAAGGACCCGGGCGGTTGGCTGGAGCACGACCACAAGCCCTCCGACGACGGTGCGGTGCTGGGCGCGGGCAAGCGGGTGCTGACCTTCGTCGGGCTGCTGCCGTCCGAGAACGAGCAGGACCTGATCAAGCGGGTGATCGGCGTCGGCGGGGACACCGTCGAGTGCTGCGACGCGCAGGGGCGGCTCAGTGTCAACGGCCATCCGGTGGACGAGTCCTACCTCGCGCCCGGCAACCCGCCGTCCCGGCAGCCCTTCAAGGTGAAGGTGCCGGCGGGCCGGCTGTGGGTCATGGGCGACCACCGGGACGTCTCCGCCGACTCCCGTTTCCACATGGGCAATCCGGGCCAGGGAACGATCCCGCTGAGCGGTGTGGTCGGTCGCGCGTTCGTGATCGCCTGGCCGTTGGACCGCTTCCATCAACTCGACGTGCCGAGTTCACTCTCCTCTCTCGCCGGGGCTCCGCAGGCCGCCGGAACTGCCGCGGAATACGTGGGCGTTGGGCCGGTTCCTATGGAACCTCCGCTCGTTATGGGTGTGTTGGGCATCCTTCCGCTCGTCGTTCGTCGGCGGGGCCGGCCTCCGGAGTGAGCCGTGCCGACCGCCGGCCGGCGGGGCCTCGCGTGTGGAACCGCGAGCCGGATGCCTTGGAGTGATAGAGAAGTGCAGGTGCGGCCGGGAGCGGTCCCGGTCGTACGCCGAGGCTGTGCCGGTGTCAGGGGAGCCCGCGGTGGGCAGCCCTGAGGCGTTCATGGTCATGGCGAGCGTGGTGCCCGCTGTGCGGCACTCTGAGCGCGGGCGCGCGGGCGTCCGCACAGCAGGGAGGAGACGTTGTGGGGGATTTGGTGATCGGTGCCCGCTCAGGCGCCGGAGAACCCGAGGGCCCGGGCCGTCGGGTGGCCCGGTCCGCCGACTCCGCGGCGCCCTCGGCCGCAGTCGAGGACGCGGCGGCCCAGACCGCCGACGAGCACGGCTCCGGAGCGGAGGACTCCCCGGAACGCTCGCACCCGGATTCCTCGCATCCGGGACCCTCGCATTCGGAGACCGAGCCGGCGGACGGGTCGGAGTCGGAGGCTCCGACCACGCCGCGCAAGCAGCGTTCCTTCTGGAAGGAACTGCCGATCCTGATCGGCATCGCGCTGATCCTCGCGCTCGTGATCAAGACCTTCTTCGTCCAGGCGTTCTCCATTCCGTCGGAGTCGATGCAGAACACGCTGCAGGTGGGCGACCGCGTTCTGGTGGACAAGCTGACCCCATGGTTCGGGGCGGAGCCCGAGCGCGGTGAGGTCGTGGTGTTCCATGACCCGGGTGGCTGGCTGAACGACGAGCCGACCCCGCAGAGCAGCAACTCCTTCGTCCGCGGCGTGCAGGACGTGCTCAGCTTCGTCGGGCTGATGCCCTCCGCCAACGAGAAGGACCTGATCAAGCGGGTCATCGCGGTCGGCGGGGACACCGTCGAGTGCGAGGGCGAAGGCCCGGTCAAGGTCAACGGCGTCGCGCTCAACGAGCCGTACGTCTTCCAGGGCAACACCCCCTGCGGTGACCACCCCTTCGGGCCGGTCAAGGTGCCCAAGGGCCGGATCTGGGTGATGGGCGACCACCGTGCCAACTCGCTGGACTCCCGCTTCCACATGGACCAGCCGGGTGGTGGCACCGTCCCGGTGGACAACGTGATCGGGCGTGCCTTCGTGGTGGCCTGGCCGATCGACCACTGGTCGACGCTGCCCGTGCCGGACACCTTCGACCAGAAGGGCCTGGCGGCGGCCGCGCCGTTGGCACCCCCCGTGGCCGGTGCGGTGGGGGCCGTCGCGCTGCTCCCGCTGGTGCGCCGGGTGCGGGGTCGGGCGGACCGGGTGGAGCGCCGGAAGGACTCCTGAGCTCCACCGGGTCGTCCCCGACTCTTGCGCGGGCCGTGGTACCGACGAGTAATCTGCTCGGACGTGCCACGGCCCGTCGGCCTTTCCGCCGGTGCCCCCGGCGTGCCAGTGGAGTTCTCCGGTCGGCCAGAGGTGGACGGTGTCGATGAGCAGTGTCGTGGAGCAGACGGCCGACCGCCCGGTCGCGCCCGCCGGTGGGCACCGCGGGCCCGGCGCGGTGCTGCAGGGCATCGCGCTGGCGCTCGGACTGCTGATGATGATCGGCGGTTTCGCCCTCATCGCGATCGACTACCGGCCGTACAACATCCCCACCGCCTCGATGCACCCGTCCCTGCAGGCGGGGGACACCGTGCTGGCGCGCAAGGTCGGCGGAGGCGCCATCGGCCGCGGCGACGTGGTGGTCTTCCGGGACCAGGCCTGGGGCGGCGAGCTCATGGTCAAGAGGGTGGTCGCGGTCGGCGGGGACACCGTCGCCACCAGCGGGGACAACCGCCGGCTGACGGTCAACGGACAGGCGGTGGACGAGCCCTACCTCGCGGCCCAGGGCCGTCAGGGCGAGTCGTTCAGCGTGACGGTGCCGCAGGGCAGGCTGTTCCTGCTGGGCGACAACCGGGTGGGCTCGCTCGACTCCCGCACCCACCTGGAGGTCGACGGCGGGACCGTCCCGGCCGACGCCGTCGAGGCCAGGGTCGAGGCCACCGTGTTGCCCTTCGGCCGGATGGGCCTGCTCGGCCGGACCACGGCCTTCGCCGGCCTCACGGGCCCGGGGACGTCGCAGCCCGGGCCGCTGGAACCCGCCGCCTACGCCACCGTCGCGGGTGCGGCACTGATCCTCGTGACCTCGGCGGTGGGCGGGGTGGCGGGCCTGGCCCGCCGGCTCCGCCGCGGGCGCAGCTCCTGAGCGGGGCCGTCGCGGCGCGGGCCGCTCTGTCGAACATCGCCCCGGCCGGCCGCGCCGGGTGGCAGGATCGGTAGCGCCACCGATACGGACGGAAGGAGCGTGGAGAGCCGCCATGACCGCACAGCGCCGCAGGGCGGCGCGGATCCTGCTGCTGGACGGGCTGGACCGCATCCTCCTCTTCCTGGGCGCCGATCCGGCGGTACCCGGGGAGACGTGGTGGTTCACGCCCGGGGGCGGCTTGGAGCCGGGGGAGGACCTGCGCGAGGCCGCCGAGCGGGAGCTCGCGGAGGAGACCGGCTTGCGGGGCGTGGACCTGGGGCCCTTGGTGGCGTACGGCACGGTGTCGTTCTCCTTTCAGGGACAGCGCTACGAGCAGGAGCAGTGGTTCCACCTGGCCCGGACCACGGAGACCGGGCTGGACCACTCGGGGATGGGCTCGGAGGAGCACGCCCAACTGCTCGCCGCGCGCTGGTGGACGGTCGAGGAACTGAGGGGGACCGCCGAGACGGTCTATCCGACCGGCCTGGCGGACTTCCTGGAAGTGCTGCTGGCCGAGGGCCCGCCGGTTGATCCGGTACGGCTCTGACCGTGGGTGCGGTGGTCCACAATGGGTGGACGTGACAAGTTGAGGGGACGCCTGGATGAGTGCCGAAGATCTCGAGAAGTACGAGACCGAGATGGAGCTCAAGCTCTACCGGGAGTACCGGGACGTCGTCGGCCTGTTCAAGTACGTGATCGAAACCGAGCGACGGTTCTACCTCACCAATGACTACGAGCTGCAGGTGCACTCGGTCCAGGGCGAGGTGTTCTTCGAGGTGTCGATGGCGGATGCGTGGGTCTGGGACATGTACCGGCCGGCCCGGTTCGTCCGCAAGGTCCGGGTGCTGACCTTCAAGGACGTGAACATCGAGGAACTCGCGAAGAGCGATCTGGAGCTGCCCTCGGACGAGTCCGGCTTCGGGAACTGACGTTGGACGACTCCGCCCCGCGTTGTCCAGCCGAATTTCGCGGGATCGGGGCTTCTCACTCCTGCGGGTGACAAAGTTATCCACAGGCCCGAGTTATCCACAGGCCCGAGAATTTCCGGGCCTCTCGGCGCGCAGTGGTGCAGCCTCCTCGGCGGAGGTGGTCACCATGCAGCACACCGTCGTGCAGGACCAGGCCGTGCCGGACACGGAAGCACCGGAGGCGGCCGTACCCGCCACGGCCGCGCCCGCCACGGCCGTACCCGAGACGACCGCGTCCGGGGAGAAGGCCAGGGCCGTCCCGGACCGCAACAGCAAGAACGGGCTCGGCCGCTACGGGGAGCGGGTCGCCGCCCGCCGCCTCGCGGAGGCCGGGCTCCGCATCCTGGACCGCAACTGGCGCTGCGTCGAGGGCGAGCTGGACATCGTCGCCCTCGACGGCGACACCGTGGCCGTCTGCGAGGTGAAGACCCGCTCCGAGCGGGGCTTCCAACAGCCCAGCGAGGCCATCGACCGGGTCAAGGCCGCCCGGCTGCAGCGCCTGGCCGAGCGCTGGATGGCCGAGCGCTGGCCCGGCCACTTCGCCCGGCTGGCCGGGCCCGACTACGACGCCGGCCCGACGGACCCGCACTGGCCGCCCGCCCCGCCGGGCGGTGTGCGGATCGACCTGGTCGCCGTGGTCAACCGGGCGCGGGGTGCGGCCCTGGTCGACCACCTGCGGGGGGTGGTCTGAGATGGCCTTCGCCCGTACCTGTTCCGTCGCGCTGGTCGGCGTCGACGGCGTGATCGTCGAGGTCCAGGCCGATCTGGAGCCCGGGGTGGCCGCGTTCACCCTGGTCGGCCTGCCCGACAAAGCGCTCAGCGAGGCCCGCGACCGGGTCCGCGCCGCGGTCGTGAACAGCGGCGAGGCCTGGCCGCAGCGCAAGCTGACGGTCGGCCTCAGCCCCGCGTCGGTTCCCAAGAGCGGCAGCGGCTTCGACCTCGCGGTGGCCTGCGCCGTGCTCGCCGCCGCCGAGCGGCTCGACCCCTCCTCCATCGCCGACCTGCTGATCATCGGCGAGCTGGGGCTGGACGGCCGGGTGCGGCCGGTCCGGGGGGTGCTGCCGTCGGTGCTGGCCGCCGCCGACGCCGGGTACGAACGGGTCGTGGTCGCCGAGCAGACCGCGCCCGAGGCCTCGCTCGTCCCCGGGGTGACGGTGATCGGAGTCCGCAGCCTGCGCCAGCTGCTGGCCATCCTGACCGGGGCGGCGGCACCGGAGGAGCCGCCCGACCCGATCAGCGGTCGGCCGGATCCGCTGATGGCCGGGCTGATGCTGCCCAGTGCGAGCGTGCGGGGTCTGTCCGACGACAAGGCTGCCCACCTCGACATGGCCGACGTGGCCGGCCAGTACGAGGCCAGGCGCGCCCTGGAGATCGCCGCCGCCGGGGGACACCACCTCTACCTGAAGGGGCCGCCGGGCGCGGGCAAGACCATGCTGGCGGAGCGACTGCCCGCGCTGCTCCCACCGCTGACCCAGAAGGAGGCCCTGGAGGTCACCGCCGTGCACTCGGTGGCGGGCCTGCTCCCGGCCGGGCGCCCGCTGATCGACACCGCGCCCTACTGCGCCCCGCACCACTCCACCACGATGCCCGCGATCGTCGGTGGCGGCAGCGGCCTGCCGCGGCCGGGCGCCGTCTCGCTGGCCCACCGGGGCGTGCTGTTCCTGGACGAGGCCCCGGAGTTCCCCGTCCGGGTGCTCGACGCGCTGCGCCAGCCGCTGGAGTCCGGAGAGGTGGTGATCGCCCGCTCGGCCGGGTCGCTCCGGCTCCCGGCCCGTTTCCTCCTCTGCCTGGCCGCCAACCCCTGCCCGTGCGGCCGGTTCTCACGACGGGGCGAGGGGTGCGAATGCACCCCGACGATGGTAAGCCGCTACCAGGGGCGGCTCTCCGGGCCGCTGTTGGACCGGGTCGACCTCCAGGTCCAGGTAGCCCCGGTGACACGGGTCGAACTCATGGAACGGGACGCCACGGCGGAGACCACCGAGACCGTCGCGGCCCGGGTGCTGGCGGCACGGGAGCGGGCGGCGGCCCGGCTGGCGAGCACCCCGTGGCAGACCAACGCGGAGGTGCCGGGCCATGAGTTGCGAACGCGCTGGCAGCTCGCGCCCGGTGCGCTCAACGACGTCGCACGCCAGTTGGAGCGGGGGCTGCTGACCGCCCGCGGCCTGGACCGGGTGCTCCGGGTCGCCTGGACGGTGGCGGACCTGGCCGGCCGTGACCGGCCCGACCAGCGGGACCTGCGCACCGCCCTGGTCCTGCGCACCGGGGTGGAGCACGGCCTGCCGTCGACGGAACGAGCCCTCGGCAGGCTCGGGCGAATCCCGGCCCAGCGCACCGGCCCGCCGGACGTCGGCCGGCCCGGCCCGGGCATCGAACGATCGGAGCACGAGGAGGGCGAGGCATGAACCAGCTGTTGAGGCACTCCCAGGCGCACTGCGCGGCCGGAGCCGCGGGTGACACCGCGCCCGGTGCCGCGCCCGGTGCCGCGCCCGGTGCCGCGTCCGGCGCCGCGTCCGGCGCGACCGCAGCGCCCGAACCCGAGCGCCTCGCCCGCGTCCGGCTCAGCCGGCTCAGCGAGCCGGGGGACGCGGTGCTCGGCCGCTGGCTCGGCCGGCTCCCCGCCGTCGACGTGGTCGAGGCGATCCGGACCGGGACGGTCCCCGACCACCCGGGGCTGGACGCCGAGCGGCTGGCCGGGTACCAGGCGAGACTCCCGGGGCCGGACCCGGAGACGGACCTGAAACGGGTGCGGCACGCCGGTGGACGGTTCATCATTCCGGGGGACACGGAATGGCCCAGTCAACTCGACGATCTGGGCGACGGACGCCCGATCGGGCTCTGGGTGACCGGTACCGGCTCGCTGCGGCTCCTGGCGCTCCGCTCGGTCGCCGTCGTGGGCTCCCGCGCCTGCACGGCCTACGGTGCCCACGTCGCCGGCGAGCTGTCGGCCCAACTGGCCGAGCGCGGCTGGGTGGTGGTCTCCGGTGCCGCCTACGGGATCGACGCGGCCGCCCACCGAGGAGCACTCGCCGTTGGCGGGATGACCATCGGGGTGCTCGCCTGCGGAGTCGACGTGGCGTACCCGAAGGGGAACGCCGAACTGATCCGGCGGATCGGCGTCCAAGGCCTGTTGGTCAGTGAACTCCCGCCCGGGGAACACCCGAACCGCTTCCGCTTCGTCCTTCGCAACCGGGTCATCGCGGCGCTCACCCGGGGCACCGTGGTGGTCGAGGCGGCCGTGCGCAGTGGTGCCCTGAGCACGGCCCGACGGGCACGGGACCTCAACCGCCACACCATGGGCGTGGCCGGCCCGGTGACCTCGGAGCTCTCGGCCGGGGTGCACGCCCTGATCCGCAGCGGCGGCGCCACGCTGGTCACCGACGCGGCCGAGATCAGCGAGCTGGTCGGGGCGATCGGGGACGATCTGGCCCCGCAGCGCAGCGGACCGGTGCTGCCGCGCGACCTGCTGGAGCCCCCGGTGGCCCGGGTGCTGGAGGCCGTACCGGCGACGGTGGAGGGCGCGCCGGTCGAGCGACTGGCCCGCCAGTCCGGGCTCCCGCCGGACGAAGTCCTGCAGAGGCTCTACGAGTTGGTCTCGCTCGGCTACGTCGAGCGACACGGCGCGCACTGGCGCATGGTGCGGAGGAGGTGAGCGTCGGAGCGGAGAACACCTGTACGCCGAGGGGTCGCGCGGCGGGACGGCCCGGCTGACCTGCTGATCCGGTACTTCCGCTCGCGTGGCCGGATCCGGTGAGTGAACGCCACCGGATCGGGGGACGACCGAGTGGCGGTAGCGCTTTGCAGTGAGTCGGTCACGCTACGCTCCACATGCCTTCCCTATCAGCACATGACTCGGCAGAACGGCGCAGACCAACGCATGCCCACACACATTCCCGGACACAGAGTGACCGGTGGCGCCCGGTCCTCGGGAGGGCCGAGGACCGAGCGGCGCTCCGCGACCGAGTTCCCGTCCAAGTCGGCGGGGACGATGGGAGGCCTGTCGCGCCAGGGCGGCCGGCCGACGGTGGTGCCAGGCCAGCCCGCGGACGCGACCCGGGACGCCGAGGCGACGCGCGGCGGCGAGGCGGCCCGCGTCGCTGACGCGCCCGCCGACACGTCCGCCGGCCCCGATGCCGACGGCGCGGCCAGTCCGCCCGGCACCGACCGGGCGCCGGACGCCGTTCCTCCGCCGCCCTCCCCGCCCGTCTCCCAGTCCCGTCGGGAGCAGGCGGCGGGCGGCCAGGGGCAGGGCGGCCAGCGGCAGAACGGCCAAGGGCAGAACGGCCAGGAAGCCGCGGCCCAGAGCCGCAGTGCGCTCGAAGAGCTCTGGCGCTCCTACAAGGAGACCGGGGACCAGCGGCTGCGGGAGCAGCTGATCCTGCACTACTCACCGCTCGTCAAGTACGTGGCGGGCCGGGTCGGGGTCGGTCTGCCCTCCAACGTCGAGCAGGCGGACTTCGTCTCCTCCGGGGTCTTCGGGCTGATCGACGCGATCGAGAAGTTCGACATCGATCGCGCCATCAAGTTCGAGACCTACGCGATCAGCCGCATCCGCGGCGCGATCATCGACGAGCTGCGCGCCCTGGACTGGATCCCCCGCTCGGTGCGGCAGAAGGCGAAGGCGGTCGAGCGGACGTACGCGACGCTGGAGGCCCGGCTGCGCCGGACACCGCACGAGCCCGAGGTCGCGGCCGAGATGGGCATCGCGATCGAGGACCTGCACGCGATCTTCAGCCAGCTGTCGCTCGCCAACGTCGTGGCGCTCGACGAACTGCTCCACCCGGTGGGGGAGGGCGGCGACCGGCTGAGCCTGATGGACACCCTGGAGGACCACGGCGCGGACAACCCGGTCGAGGTGGCCGAGGACCGTGAGCTGCGCAGGCTGCTGGCCCAGGCGGTCAACACCCTCCCCGAGCGGGAGAAGACCGTGGTGACGCTCTACTACTACGAGGGGCTCACCCTCGCCGAGATCGGGCAGGTGCTGGGGGTGACGGAGAGTCGGGTGAGCCAGATCCACACCAAGTCCGTCCTCCAGCTGCGCGCCAAGCTGTCGGACGTCCGGTAGCACGTCGGTCCGGCGGGGCGGGTGTCCGGCCCGGCGGGGCCCGCCGGGCGCGTCGGCACCGGCTCCGGATGCGCGGCGCCGTATCGGCCGCGGGTAGGGCTCCGTACAGTGGGAGCGTGCCGAAGATCCGAGCGGCCACGGTGGCCGAGCATCGCCAGCTGCAGCGCGCAGCCCTCCTCGACGCTGCCCGCACACTGCTCACCGAGGGCGGTATGGAGGCCCTGACCTTCCCCGCGCTCGCGACGCGCACCGGGCTGGCGCGTTCCTCGGTCTACGAGTACTTCCGCTCCCGCGCCGCCGTGGTCGAGGCGCTCTGCGAGGTGGACTTCCCGCTCTGGGCGGCCGAGATCGAGGCCGGGATGGAGAGCTGCGACACCGCCGCCGAGCGGATCGAGGCGTACGTCCGCGGCCAGCTGGCGCTGGCTGCCGACCCGCGCCACCGTGCGGTCGTGGCGATCTCGGCGCTGGAGTTGGACGAGGCCGCGCGCGAGCGGATCCGGGCGGCGCACGGCAGGCTGGCCGGCCTGCTCGTCCAAGCGCTGGAGGAGCTGGGCCACAAGCAGACCCGACTCGCCGCGGCACTGCTGCAGGGGGTCGTGGAGGCGGCCGTCCGTCGGGCCGAGCAGGCGGCGGCCGGGAGTCGCGCCGGCTGTGTGACCGAGAGCAGCGAGCAGATCGCCGACGCCGCCGTCGCCCTGGCGCTGCACGGACTCGGTCGGGCCTGATCCGCTGCCGACCTCGCGTCGGGCGTGGGCTCGCGGGGTGTGTGCTCGCCGGGTGTGAGCCGGCGGGGTGTGCGCTCGTGGAGTGTGAGCTGACGTCCTGTCCACTCCCGCCGTTCAGGGGCAGCAGTCGTGCCGTGCCCGCGCCGAACAGGGCCAGCGGGTCCAGGTAGCGGCCCCCGCGCAGCAGCCCCCAGTGCAGGCAGTCGTGCGCGGGGCAGTGCCGTCCGTCCGCGGCGAGCTGCCCGATCACCTGCCCGGCGGCCACCGTGGTGCCGACCGGCACGGTGCCGGTGACGGGCAGGTAGGTGGTCCGGAGCGGGGGAGACCCCGAGCCCGGGTGGGAGACGGTCACCACCGGACGGCCCGCCACCAGGCCGGAGAACGCGATCACCCCGGCGGCCGCCGCCCGTACCTCCGCCCCGGGCGCTGCCGCGAGGTCCACCCCCCGGTGGCCGGCGGCCCAGGGGTGAGCCGGCGGCTCGAACCGCCCCAGAACCCCTCCGGGCCCGCCCACCGGCCAGGCCCGCACGCCGCTCCGGCCGACACCCACACCGCCACCCACACCCACACCGCCACCCACACCCACACCGCCACCCACGCCCACACCCACACCGACTCCGGCATCGGCACCACCGTCGGAGCCCCCGGTCCCACCCGAAGCCGTCGAGGCGCCCGACAGTACGAGCCCCACCGCCACCACCACGGAGAGCGCTCCCCGAACCCCGACGAACCACGCACGAGCTGTCATGCGCGAAGGCTCGCCGTCGCGCCGCCGCCGCACCACCCACATCCGGATTCCTGTGGACAAACCGCCCGCACACCCGGCCGCCATCCCTCCGACGGGTGTACTGACGCCGCCATCCGGTGTACAAGCGGCGTACTGGCGGCCTACGGAGGGCAGGCGACGGACCTGGGCGCCGCTCGCCGTCCCGACCCCCGCAGTCCTCCCGCAGTCCTCCCGCAGCGCCCCCGCAGACCCGCCACGGCCCCGCCGGCTCCGGCCGTTTCCCGGGCTCTTCCCAGGTCCCCGGCGGGCCCCCGGCCGCTCGCGAAGTCGCCCGCCGCTCGGCGCTTCCCGTACACTTCACACGCGACCCGGTCCGCCGGGTCGACTTCGCACGCCCCGCCACCGGTGGTCGGACGCGGTAAATCCGCGGCCCCGCCAGGTGCGAGTGCCGCTCGGTCCGCCGAGCCCGACCGGCCCCCGGGCCGAGCGGGCGCAAGCGGCTCGGCACGTTCGGGGCGTCAGGCGTGGCTGTCACCTGGCCGCCACGGACAAACCGAGCCTGACCCGGCTGTGGGCGATCGCTGCGACGCAGTGCCGCTGCCGGGCCGCAACACCAAGGAGTACGGCAATGGCCGTCGTCACGATGCGGGAGCTGCTGGAGAGCGGCGTCCACTTCGGTCACCAGACCCGCCGCTGGAACCCGAAGATGAAGCGCTTCATCATCACCGAGCGCAACGGCATCTACATCATCGACCTCCTGCAGTCGCTGAACTACATCGACCGCGCCTTCGAGTTCATCAAGGAGACCGTTGCCCACGGCGGCAGCGTCCTCTTCGTCGGCACGAAGAAGCAGGCCCAGGAGGCCATCGCCGAGCAGGCCACCCGCGTGGGCATGCCCTACGTGAACCAGCGCTGGCTCGGCGGCATGCTGACCAACTTCTCGACCGTCTACAAGCGTCTGCAGCGCCTGAAGGAGCTCGGCGAGCTGGACTTCTCGGACGTGGCCGGCTCCGGCCTCACCAAGAAGGAGCTCCTGGTCCTCCAGCGCGAGCACGACAAGCTGGAGAAGACCCTCGGCGGTATCCGCGACATGCAGCGCGTTCCCAGCGCTGTCTGGATCGTGGACACCAAGAAGGAGCACATCGCGGTCGGCGAGGCCCGGAAGCTCAACATCCCGGTCGTCGCCATCCTCGACACCAACTGTGACCCCGACGAGGTCGACTACAAGATCCCGGGCAACGACGACGCGATCCGCTCCGTCACCCTGCTGACCCGCGTGATCGCCGACGCCGTGGCCGAGGGCCTGAAGTCCCGCGCCGGTGTCGCCAAGGGCGACGCCAAGGCCGAGCCGGGCGCCGACCAGCCGCTGGCCGACTGGGAGAAGGACCTCATCGAGGGCGAGAAGAAGGCCGAGGAGGCCCCCGCCGCTGCCGAGGCCCCCGCTGCCGAGGCCCCCGCCGCCGAGGCTCCGGCCGCCGAGGCCCCTGCCACCGAGGCTCCGGCCGAGCAGGCCTGACGTACCAAGGGTGAGGGGCACTCGCCGGTACGAAGCCGGCAGGTGCCCCTCTCTCCCGCGCCGGGACCGAACCATCGGTCCCGGCGCCACCCCACGCAGACACGCGAGACGCGAGAAGAGATTCACACCATGGCGAACTTCACCGCCGCGGACGTCAAGAAGCTCCGTGAGCTCACCGGCGCCGGCATGATGGACTGCAAGAAGGCCCTGGACGAGGCCGAGGGCAACGTCGAGAAGGCCGTCGAGCTCCTGCGCATCAAGGGCCAGAAGGGCGTTGCCAAGCGCGAGGGCCGCGACGCCTCCAACGGCGCCGTTTCCGCGCTGATCGCCGAGGACAAGAAGTCCGGCGTCCTGGTCGAGCTGAACTGCGAGACCGACTTCGTCGCCAAGGGTGACAACTTCGTCAAGGTCGCCGACGCGATCGCCGCCCACGTCGCCAAGACCGCCCCGGCCGACCTGGACGCCGCCCTGGCCTCCGAGATCGAGGCCGGCAAGACCGTCCAGCAGTACGTGGACGAGGCCAACGCGACCCTGGGCGAGAAGATCGTCTTCCGTCGCTTCGCCCAGTTCGACGGTGACGGCTTCGTCGCGGTCTACCTGCACAAGACCAGCCCCGACCTGCCGCCGGCCGTCGGCGTCCTGGTCGAGCTGGACAAGGAGAACGCCGAGGTCGCCAAGGACGTCGCGCAGCACATCGCCGCCTTCGCGCCGAAGTACCTGTCCCGCGAGGAGATCCCGGCCGAGGAGCTCGAGAACGAGCGCCGCGTCGCCGAGGCCACCGCTCGCGAGGAGGGCAAGCCGGAGGCCGCCCTGCCGAAGATCGTCGAGGGTCGCGTCACCGGCTTCGTGAAGGAGAACTCCGTTCTGGAGCAGGCCTTCGCGAAGGACAACAAGAAGACCGTCGCCAAGGTCCTCGAGGAGAACGGCGTCGCCCTCAAGCGCTTCGCCCGCTTCCGCGTCGGCGCCTGAGCCACGTTCCACCTGGTTCCCGGCCCCCTTTAGGCTGGGAACCGCCCCCGCCCGCTGACCAGGGCGGGAGGAACGCCGAACGGGCTCACCCAGCGCCTACCGCCCACGGGCGGGCTCGCGTCGGCACCAAGAACGACGAGGAGGCCATTGCCGTGCAGGACACCGAACCGGTTCCCGCGGCAGTGGCCTCCTCGCGTGTACGCGCAGGCGGGGCATCCGCACACCCGCGCCTGTGACCAGTAGGTGCAAAAAGGAGAAGTCCATGCAGGAGACGCAGGAGACCGCGCAGGACCCCAAGGCCGGCTCGCGCCGCCGGGTGCTGCTCAAGCTGTCCGGTGAAGCCTTCGCCGGTGGCGGCGGGCTCGGCGTCGACCCGGACGTCGTGCACGCGATCGCCCGGGAGATCGCCACCGTCGTCCGCGCCGGTACCGAGGTCGCGGTGGTCATCGGCGGCGGCAACTTCTTCCGGGGCGCCGAGCTCCAGGTCCGCGGCATGGACCGGGCCCGCTCCGACTACATGGGCATGCTCGGCACCGTCATGAACTGCCTGGCGCTGCAGGACTTCCTGGTCAAGGAGGGCATCGAGACCCGGGTCCAGACCGCCATCACCATGGGCCAGGTCGCCGAGCCGTACCTGCCGCTGCGCGCCGTCCGGCACCTGGAGAAGGGCCGCGTGGTGATCTTCGGCGCCGGTATGGGCATGCCGTACTTCTCCACCGACACCACGGCCGTCCAGCGCGCGCTGGAGATCCACGCCGACGTCCTGCTGATGGGCAAGAACGGCGTGGACGGCGTCTACGACTCCGACCCGCGGACCAACCCGGACGCGGTCAAGTTCGACGCGCTGGAGTACTCCGAGGTCATCGCGCGCGACCTCAAGGTCGCCGACCTCACCGCGATCACGCTGTGCAAGGACAACAACCTTCCGATGCTGGTCTTCGAGCTGCTGGCGGAGGGCAATATCGCGCGTGCGGTGAAGAGTGAGAAGATCGGCACACTCATCAGCCAGGATTCTGTCCGGGCCTGAGCAGCAACCAGCCGTACGGGACGGCGCGGGAGCCGCTACCGGCCTCCGAGCCGTCACCGGTCGGAACAACAGCAGATGAACCGGACAGGGAGACCACAGTGATCGAAGAGACCCTCCTCGAGGCCGAGGAGAAGATGGAGAAGGCCGTCGTCGTCGCCAAGGACGACTTCGCCGCCATCCGCACCGGCCGCGCGCACCCGGCGATGTTCGCCAAGATCGTCGCGGAGTACTACGGCGCCGTGACGCCGATCAACCAGCTGGCCTCGTTCTCGGTGCCGGAGCCCCGGATGGCGGTCGTCTCGCCGTTCGACAAGACCGCGCTGAAGGCCATCGAGCAGGCGATCCGCGACTCCGACCTGGGTGTCAACCCGTCCAACGACGGCAACATCATCCGCGTGGTGCTGCCCGAGCTGACCGAGGAGCGCCGCCGGGAGTTCATCAAGGTCGCCCGCGGCAAGGGCGAGGACGCCAAGGTCTCCATCCGTTCGGTGCGCCGCAAGGCCAAGGACGCCATCGACAAGCTGGTCAAGGACGGCGAGGTCGGCGAGGACGAGGGCCGTCGCGCCGAGAAGGAGCTCGACGACACCACGGCCAAGTACGTGGCCGCCGTCGACGAGCTGCTGAAGCACAAGGAAGCCGAGCTGCTCGAGGTCTGATGAACGACGCCCCTGACGCCCCTGGCTACTGGGGCCCGTCCGACCAGCAGTTCCAGCCCTACCGCCCGGCGCCGCAGCCGCAGGCACCCCGTGACCCGGCCGCGCCGGGGCCGGGGTACGGCGAGCAGCCGGCGCCGGTCCAGGGACACCCCGGCCACCCGGGCGGCCAGGCCGTGCCCCCGGGCGTGCCGGGTGCCGTCCCGGGGGACCAGGGCCTCCGTTCGGATCACTCGCGGCAGCCCCCGGTGTACTGGGGCGGCGACGCGGAGGAGACTCGGGTCATGCCGCCCGTACCGGCCGACCCCGGCCCGCCTCTCGGTGCGCCCGACCGCGGCCGACCGGCCGCCCCCGCCCCCGGTGCGTCCGCGGCGGAGCCGGCCCGGGAGGCCGGCCGGCTGAGCGGTCCGCTGTTCCGGGACGAGCAGCCCGGGACGGCGCCGCCCGGTGTGTCGGAGACGGTCGTGCTGCGTGCGATATCGCCCGACGTCGCCCCCGCCCCCGGTCACGGCACCCCGCCGCACCCGGGGGCACCGGTGCATCCCGCGCCGCCGCCCAGCCACCCGGCGGCCGGACAGCCCCGCTTCGTGCCGTCGTCCCATCCAGGGCAGGAGACACCCGTGGCCGCCCAGCCCGACCCGCAGCCGCAGCCGCCCAAGCAGCGCGGTGGCCGTAACCTCCAGGCCGCAATAGGCGTGGGGGTCGGCCTCGGCGTGGTGATCATCGCCTCGTTGTTCGTGGTGAAGGCGCTGTTCCTGGTCGTCGTGATGGCCGCGGTCGCGGTCGGCGTCTGGGAGCTGACCAGCCGGCTCTCCGAGCGCAAGCAGATCAAGGCGCCGCTGGTCCCGCTGGTCGTGGGCGGCGTCGCGATGGTCGCCACCGGCTACTGGTCCGGGGTCGAGTGGGCCGCCGCCTCGCTCGCGCTGACCGGCCTGGCGGTGATGGTCTGGCGGATGGCCGAGCCGCCGGAGAACTACCTGCGGGACATAACGGCGGGTGTGTTCACCGCCTTCTACGTGCCGTTCCTGGCCACCTTCGTGGCGATGATGCTGGCAGCCGACGACGGCCCGCAGCGGATCGTGCTCTTCCTGATCGTCACGATCTGCAGTGACACCGGCGCCTACGCCGTGGGCTACAAGTTCGGCCGGACCAAGCTGGCCCCGACGATCAGCCCCGGCAAGACCCGCGAGGGCCTGGCCGGTGGCATCGCCTTGTCGATGCTGGCCGGCGCCCTGCTGATGCAGCTGATCATCGACGACGGCAGCTGGTGGCAGGGCCTGATCCTGGGCGGCTGCGCGGCGGTCACCGCGACCCTGGGTGACCTGGGCGAGTCGATGATCAAGCGCGACCTCGGGATCAAGGACATGGGCACGCTGCTGCCCGGCCACGGCGGCATCATGGACCGGCTGGACTCGCTCCTGCCGACCGCCCCGGTGGTGTGGCTGCTGCTGGCGGCCTTCGTCGGCAGCTGATCCTCGCGTATCGCGGAGGGCCCCGGACGCCGGCGTCCGGGGCCCTCGCGCGTCTGCGACACTGGAACAACCATGCCTAAGCCCGGAGAACTCACCTTTGTCGCGCCGCGCGGCGCCAAGCCCCCGCGACACCTCGCCGACCTGAGCCCCGCCGAGCGCAAGGAGGCCGTCGCCGAGCTGGGCGAGCAGCCGTTCCGCGCCAAGCAGCTCTCCAACCACTACTTCGGCCGGATGTCGAACGACCCGGCGAGCTGGACGGACATCCCCGCCGCCAGCCGGGAGAAGCTCACCGGGAGCCTGCTGCCCGAGCTGATGTCGGTGGTGCGGCACGTCTCCTGCGACGACGACGCCACCCGCAAGACGCTCTGGAAGCTCTTCGACGGCACGCTCGTGGAGTCCGTGCTGATGCGCTACCCGGACCGGGTCACCATGTGCATCAGCTCGCAGGCGGGCTGCGGCATGAACTGTCCGTTCTGCGCCACCGGTCAGGCCGGGCTGACCCGCAACCTCTCCACCGGCGAGATCGTCGAGCAGATCGCCGCCGGGATGCGCGCGCTCAAGGCCGGGGAGTTCGGGGCGCGCGGGGCGTCCTCCGCCGAGGACGGCAGCGGTCCGGCCGGCGAGGCGCGGCTGTCCAACGTGGTCTTCATGGGCATGGGCGAGCCGCTCGCCAACTACAACCGGGTGCTGGCCGCGATCCGCCGGCTGACCGACCCGGCGCCGGACGGCTTCGGCCTGTCCCAGCGCGGCATCACGGTCTCCACCGTCGGGCTCGTCCCGGCGATGCACCGCTTCGCCGACGAGGGCCTCAGCTGCCGTCTGGCGCTGTCGCTGCACGCCCCGGACGACGAGCTGCGTGACGAGCTGGTGCCGGTGAACACCCGGTGGAAGGTCGCCGAGGTGCTGGACGCGGCGTGGAACTACGCGGAGAAGTCCGGCCGCCGGATCTCCATCGAGTACGCGCTGATCAAGGACATCAACGACCAGGCCTGGCGGGCCGACCTGCTCGGCCGGTTGATCAAGAACC
Organism: Streptomyces novaecaesareae; assembly: GCF_000716875.1. Classification (GTDB taxonomy): domain Bacteria; phylum Actinomycetota; class Actinomycetes; order Streptomycetales; family Streptomycetaceae; genus Kitasatospora; species Kitasatospora novaecaesareae. Next base: position 76,936 of record NZ_JNWQ01000029.1, read on the forward strand.
ACCGGGTGCACGTCAACCTGATCCCGCTGAACCCGACGCCGGGTTCCAAGTGGACGGCCTCCCGGCCCGAGGACGAGCGCGAGTTCGTCCGTCGGCTCCGGTCCCACGGGGTGCCGACGACCGTCCGCGACACCCGTGGCCAGGAGATCGACGGCGCCTGCGGCCAGCTCGCCGCGGCCGGCTGACCGGGGCGGTCAGCGCAGTCCGGCGGCCGCCAGCGCGGCGGTCGCCCCGCCGGTCAGCAGCAGCGTGGTGCCGACGGCCAGGGTGCGCAGCGCGACCGCGCCGAACAGCAGTCGGGGCGAGGTGCCGAGGCGCAGCAGCACCTCGGTGACGTCCCGGCGGTCGGTGTGGACCTCGGCCAGCCGGGCGATCACCGCGGCGGCCGCGCAGCCGAGCACCAGGCAGGCCTCGACGGCGGGCAGGGCGTCGGCGCTGCCGGGGGTGCCGATCCAGTAGCGGATGGTGGTGAGCACCAGCGCGACGGCGAGGGTGAGGATGGCCAGCGGCGCGCCGAGGCGGGGGGCCTGGGCGGTGAGCCCGCGTCCGGCCAGCAGCCGCAGCGGGGTGGGCCGGCCGAGGGCGAGCAGTCGTCCGGCCCAGGCCAGCAGCGGGCCGGTGAGCAGGGCGAGGCCCAGCGCGCCGGCCGCCCAGCCGCCGAGGGCGGCGGTGCTGGTGGTGCCGAGCCCGGCGGGCAGGTGGATCGGGCGGCCGTCGGCGGCGGCGCCGGGCCGCAGCGCGATGAGTTCGAGTGCGGCGCCGATCACGCCCAGCCCGATCGGCAGCGCGATCCGCCAGACGCCGAAGTCGGTGCGGCGGCGGGTGCGGCCGCCGGGCAGGTCCTCGGCGACGGGCACCGCGCAGGCGGCGGAGATGCCGGCGGTGAGCGGGACCAGGGCGAGCAGGGTGACCGGTGCGGCGGGCGGCAGCGGCACGCCCATGCCGAGGTCGGGGGCCAGCGAGGGCCCGGCGATGTCGTTGCGCAGCACCAGGAAGGCCAGCAGGGTGAGCACGCTGCCGAGGGTGCAGGCGAGGGCGACCTCGCCGGCGATCAGGGCCCGGATCCGGCGGGAGCCGGCTCCGGCGGCGGTGAGGCCGGCGATCCGCTCGGGCCGCCGGGCGGGTACCGAGCGGGCGGCGACGGCGGCGAACCAGGCGACGGCGGCGAGCGGGGGCAGACACCAGAGCAGTCGGACCAGCGGGTCGGCGCCGCCGAGCGGGTCGCTCATCGCCCGGCCGAGGGAGCGCAGCAGGAAGGCGGCGACCACGGCGGCGGCCAGTGCGGTGAGCAGCCAGCGGCCGAGGTCGGGCACCCGGTAGCCCCGGGCCAGACGGAGATAGAACACGGCGACTCTTTCAGCGGCTCGGCGTCGTCAGCGGCTCGGTCGTCGTCAGCGGCGGGTGGCCGTGACGGCGGGCGCGCCGGAGGTCCCGCGCGGGACGGGGGCGGCGGGGGCGGTGAGCCGTCCGTCGACGAGGGCGACGGCGCGGTCCGCGAACCGGACGAGTTCGGGGTCGTGGGTGGCCAGGACGAGGGTGAGCTGGTGCGAGCGGGCCGCGCTGGTCAGTATCCGCAGGACCTGGTCGGTGGCCTCGCGGTGCAGCGGGGCGGTGGGGTCGTCGGCGAAGACGACGGGCGGCAGCGGGGCGAGGGCGCGGGCGACGGAGACGCGCTGGCGCTGGCTCTGGACCAGCCGGTCGGGGCGGTGCCGGGCGAAGTCGCCGACGTCCAGGCGCTCCAGCCACTCGTCGGCGGCGGTGTACGCGGCCTTGTTGCCGGCTCCGGCGAGCAGCAGCGGCAGGGCGACGTTCTCCCGGGCGGTCAACTCGGGGACGAGGTGCGGCTCGGAGCCGACGAAGCCGAAGCGGTCGCGGCGCAGCCGTTCGCGGCCGGCCCGGTTGAGGGTGTGCACGGGGGCGCTGTTGAACCAGACCTCGCCCTCGTCGACCGGGAGTTGGGCGGAGAGGCAGCCGAGCAGGGTGCTCTTGCCGGAGCCGCGCGGGCCGGTGACGGCGAGCACCTCGCCCTCGCGGACGCCGAGCGAGATGCCGCGCAGGGCGGGGGTGCCGTGATGGGACTTGACGATCCCCCGGGCCCACAGCACGTCGTTGTCAGGCGGTGCCGCTGACATGAGGTTCCATCCTGGGTGGCCGCAGGGATATGACAGTCGTCAGATTAGAACGACCGGGGCGGGTCGCGGTTGCGGCGCACTGGTCCATCACGGGCAAATCACCCGCATTCAGGCATGTTTGGTCATGCGACTGTGATGTTGCGGGTGCGCAGCGCCAGGGGCGGGAAACGCCGAAGGGCGGCCCCGCGGGGAGCGGGGCCGCCCTTCGGCGGAGGGTGGGGAGGAGGGCTCAGGGGATCAGAGCTTCGCCCACGCGTCGGTGAGGCTGGTCCGCAGGATCTGCTCGATCTCGTCGAAGGTCGACTGGTCGGAGATCAGCGGCGGGGCCAGCTGGACGACCGGGTCGCCACGGTCGTCGGCGCGGCAGTACAGGCCGTTGTCGAAGAGCGCCTTCGAGAGGAAGCCGTAGAGCACGCGCTCGGTCTCCTCCTCGTTGAAGCTCTCCTTGGTGACCTTGTCCTTCACGAGCTCGATGCCGTAGAAGTAGCCGTTGCCGCGGACGTCGCCGACGATCGGCAGGTCGCGCAGCTTGCTGAGGGTGCCCAGGAAGCGCGACTCGTTGTCGAGCACGTGCTGGTTCAGGCCCTCGCGCTCGAAGATGTCGAGGTTGGCGAGCGCCACGGCCGAGGAGACCGGGTGGCCGGCGAAGGTGTAGCCGTGCAGGAAGGTGTTGTCACCCTTGTAGAACGGCTCGGCGATGCGGTCCGAGATGATCGTGGCGCCGATCGGGGAGTAGCCCGAGGTCATGCCCTTGGCGCAGGTGATCATGTCCGGCACGTAGCCGAACTTGTCGGCGCCGAACATGGTGCCGAGGCGGCCGAAGGCGCAGATGACCTCGTCCGAGACCAGCAGCACGTCGTGGCGGTCGCAGATCTCGCGCAGGCGCTGGAAGTAGCCGGGCGGCGGCGGGAAGCAGCCACCGGCGTTCTGCACCGGCTCGACGAAGACGGCGGCGACGGTCTCGGGGCCCTCGAAGAGGATGGCCTCCTCGACCTGGTCGGCGCACCAGCGGCCGTACGCCTCGGGGTCGACGGTGCCGTCGGGGCCCTCCAGGTAGTGCGGGGCGCGGTAGATGTTGGTGTTCGGGGCCTTGTGGGTGCCCGGCACCAGCGGCTCGAACGGGGCCTTCAGGCCCGGCAGGCCGGTGATGGACAGCGCGCCCTGCGGGGTGCCGTGGTAGGCGATGGCGCGGGAGATGACCTTGTACTTGGTGGGCTTGCCGATCAGCTTGAAGTACTGCTTGGCGAGCTTCCAGGCGGTCTCGACGGCCTCGCCGCCACCGGTGGAGAAGAAGACCTTGTTGAGGTCGCCCGGGGCGTAGTTGGCCAGGCGCTCGGCCAGCTCGACGGCCTTGGGGTGCGCGTAGCTCCAGATCGGGAAGAACGCGAGTTCCTTGGCCTGCTTGGCGGCGACCTCGGCGAGCTCGGTGCGGCCGTGACCGGCCTGCACGACGAACAGGCCGGCCAGGCCGTCGATGTACTTCCGGCCCTTGTCGTCCCAGATGTAGGTGCCCTCGCCCTTGACGATCGTCGGCACGGGGGAGTTCTCGTACGACGACATGCGGGTGAAGTGCATCCACAGGTGGTCGTAGGCGGTCTTGGAAAGGTCCTTCTGCGCCGGGTCGGCTGTCATCGGGTGCCCCAGGTGTAGGTCTGTTTCCGGAGCTTCAGGTAAACGAAGCTCTCGGTGCTCCGCACGCCGGGAAGCGCGCGGATGCGCTTGTTGATCAGTTCGAGCAGGTGCTCGTCGTCCTCGCAGACCAGTTCGGCCAGGAGATCGAACGAGCCTGCGGTGCAGACGACGTAGTCGACCTCGTCGAGGGCGGCCAGTGCGTCGGCGACGGGCTCGATGTCGCCCTCGACCCGGATGCCGACCATCGCCTGGCGGGTGAAGCCGACGGTGAGCGGGTCCGTCACGGCGACGATCTGCATCACGCCCTGGTCGAGCAGCTTCTGGACGCGCTGCCGTACGGCTGCCTCGGACAGGCCGACGGCCTTGCCGATGGCGGCGTACGGGCGGCGCCCGTCCTCCTGGAGCTGCTCGATGATCGCCTTGGAGGCGGCGTCGAGGGGAACGCTGGCGTTCCGGTCGCGGTTGGCCACGCGGCCACTGTGCCTGATCGGTCCCGGGTACGCAAGCGTGGAAGCTGCTGATTTCGTCGCGATCTTGGAAAACGCGTACGGATTTCATCGCGTATATGCGATCGTCCTGCCGATTACGGCAGTGGTGCGGCTACCCTGGCACGGTACGCGCGCGGCCCCGCGGGATCCGGTGCGTACCCCCACCAGTGGACCGCGCCGTTTCGGGCACGGCCACTCGGCCCCCTTCGTACGCCGGATCCGCCGACGTACCATGGCGCCGGAATCTGCAATGCCGCAGGCCCCGACCGAGGAGAGACCCGTGAGCGACCTTCGCACGCTGCGCAACTACATCAACGGTGAGTTCGTCGACGCGGCTGACGGCCGCACGCTCGACATCGTGGACCCGACCACCGGCGAGGCGTACGCGACGTCGCCGCTGTCCGGTGCCGCGGACGTGGACGCTGCCATGGCCTCCGCCGCCGCCGCGTTCCCGATCTGGCGCGACGCCACCCCGAGCACCCGGCAGAAGCTGCTGCTCAAGATCGCCGACGCGGTCGAGGCCCGGGCCGACGAGATCGTCGACGCCGAGGTGCGCAACACCGGCAAGCCCCGCGCGCTGACCCTCTCCGAGGAGATCGGCCCGATGGTGGACCAGATCCGCTTCTTCGCCGGCGCCGCCCGCCTGCTGGAGGGCAAGGCCGCCGGTGAGTACATGGACGGGATGACCTCGATCATCCGCCGCGAGCCGGTCGGCGTCTGCGCCCAGGTCGCGCCGTGGAACTACCCGATGATGATGGCCGTCTGGAAGTTCGCCCCAGCCATCGCCGCGGGCAACGCCGTCGTGCTGAAGCCCTCGGACACCACCCCGGCCTCCACCGTGCTGCTGGCCGAGATCATCGGCGGTGTCCTCAAGGACCTGGAGCTGCCGGCCGGCATCTTCAACGTCATCTGCGGCGACCGCGAGACCGGCAAGCTGATGGTCGAGCACCGGACCCCGGCGATGGCCTCCATCACCGGCTCCGTCCGGGCCGGCATCCAGGTCGCCGAGTCGGCCTCCAAGGACGTCAAGCGCGTCCACCTGGAGCTGGGCGGCAAGGCCCCGGTCGTGGTCTTCGAGGACGCCGACATCGCCGAGGCCGTCGAGGGCATCTCGGTGGCGGGCTACTTCAACGCCGGCCAGGACTGTACGGCCGCCACCCGCGTGCTGGTGCACGAGTCGATCCACGACGCCTTCGTCGAGGCGCTGGCCAAGGCCGCGGCCGAGACCAAGACCGGCGGCGTGGACGACGAGGACGTGCTGTACGGCCCGCTGAACAACGCCAACCAGCTGAAGCAGGTGGCCGGCTTCATCGAGCGGCTGCCCGCCCACGCCAAGGTCGAGGCCGGTGGCCACCAGGTCGGCGACAAGGGCTACTTCTACGCCCCGACCGTCGTCTCCGGCCTGAACCAGGACGACGAGATCATCCAGAACGAGGTCTTCGGCCCGGTCATCACCGTGCAGAAGTTCACCGACGAGGACCAGGCCGTCGAGTACGCCAACGGCGTCGAGTTCGCGCTGGCCTCCTCGGTGTGGACCAAGGACCACGCCCGCGCCATGCGGATGTCGCGCCGCCTGGACTTCGGCTGCGTCTGGATCAACACCCACATCCCGCTGGTCGCCGAGATGCCGCACGGCGGCTTCAAGAAGTCCGGCTACGGCAAGGACCTGTCGTCGTACGGCTTCGAGGACTACACCCGGGTGAAGCACGTCATGACCGCGATCTAGCGGGTCATGACGGTCGGGCGCAGTATGACCGCGATCTAGCGGGTCATGACGGTCGGGTGCAGTATGACCGCGATCTGACCTAGTTCAAGTCGTACGAACTGACCGTGGGTCCGGGGCTTTCCGCCCCGGGCCCTGTGTCTTTGCATCCTGTCGGCGGATCGAGTGACCGGCTGACAAGATGAAACTGCACTTCCGTGACGGCCCGCCCTAGCCTTACGGCATGAGCATCCCCACCGCTGACTCAGCCGCCGGCCAGGCCGTCAAGGCCGCCGACCGCGCGCACGTCTTCCACTCGTGGTCCGCCCAGGCGCTGATCGACCCCCTCGCGGTGGCCGGCGCCGAGGGCTCGTACTTCTGGGACTACGACGGCAACCGCTACCTCGACTTCTCCTCGCAGCTGGTCAACACCAACATCGGCCACCAGCACCCGAAGGTGGTCGCCGCGATCCAGGAGCAGGCGGCGAAACTCTGCACCGTCGCCCCCGGCTTCGCGGTCGAGGCGCGCAGCGAGGCCGCCCGGCTGATCGCCGAGCGCACCCCGGGCGACCTGGACAAGATCTTCTTCACCAACGGCGGCGCCGAGGCCAACGAGAACGCCATCCGACTGGCCCGGCTGCACACCGGCCGGCAGAAGGTCCTGTCCACCTACCGCTCGTACCACGGCGCCACCGCCAACGCGATCGCCCTCACCGGCGATCCGCGGCGCTGGGCCAACGAGACCGGCGTCTCCGGCGTGGTGCACTTCTGGGGCCCGTACGCCTACCGCTCCAACTTCCACGCCGAGAACGAGGCGCAGGAGTGCGAGCGCGCGCTGCGGCACCTGGAGGAGGTGATCGCGTTCGAGGGGCCGGGCACCGTCGCGGCGGTCATCCTGGAGACCGTGGTCGGCACCGCGGGCATCCTGATCCCGCCGCCGGGCTACCTGGCCGGGGTGCGGGAGATCTGCGACCGCTACGGCATCGTGTTCATCCTCGACGAGGTGATGGCGGGCTTCGGCCGCACCGGCGAATGGTTCGCCGCCGACCACTGGGGCGTCACCCCGGACCTGCTCACCTTCGCCAAGGGCGTCAACTCCGGCTACGTGCCGCTGGGCGGCGTGGCGATCAGCGCCGAGATCGCGGCCACCTTCGCCGAGCGGCCGTTCCCCGGCGGGCTCACCTACTCCGGCCACCCGCTGGCCTGCGCCTCGGCGGTGGCCACCATCAACGCCATGGCGGAGGAGGGCATCGTCGAGAACGCCAAGCACATCGGCGAGACGGTGCTCGGCCCCGGGCTGCGCGAGCTGGCCGAGCGGCACCCGTCGATCGGCGAGGTCCGCGGCCTCGGCGTGTTCTGGGCGCTCGACCTGGTGAAGGACCGGGAGACCCGCGAGCCGCTCGTCCCCTACAACGCCGCCGGCGCCGCCAACGCGCCGATGGCCGAGCTGGCCGCGGCCTGCAAGCAGCGCGGGCTCTGGCCGTTCGTCAACATGAACCGCTTCCACGTCGTCCCGCCGTGCACCGTCACCGAGGAGGAGGCCAAGACGGGCCTCGCGGTGCTGGACGAGGTGCTGTCGCTCACCGACGCGCACACTGTCTGACGTACCTCCAGGACGGCCCCGGACACCTCCGTGCCCGGGGCCGTCCCACGCTCCGGAAGGCTCCCCATGCCCAGCTCCACCCTGACCCGCCGTTCGTCCAACTCCGCTGCTCTGCGCCGACGTTCCGTGCTCGGCGGGGCGGCGCTGCTCGGTGCCGGCACGCTGGCCGGCTGCGGGATCCCGTCCGCGTACGTCGCCGAGGACCGCCGCTCGGTGCCGGACCGTTCGGAGAGCGACCGGCGGCTCGCCTTCTCCAACTGGACGCAGTACATCGACACCGACGACCGGGGCGGGCGCCCGACCCTGGACGCCTTCAGTGCGAAGACCGGGATCGCGGTCACCTACACCGAGGACATCAACGACAACGACGAGTTCTTCGGCAGGATCAGCCCGGTGCTCACCCAGGGCGCGGACCCCGGCCGGGACCTGATGGTGGTCAGCGACTGGATGGCCGGGCGGTACGTCTCGCTGGGCTGGGTGCAGGCCATGGACCGGGCCAACCTGCCCAACGTCACGGCCAACCTGGACCCGCAGCTCGCCGACCCGGCCTTCGACCCCGGGCGCCGGCGCAGCGTGCCCTGGCAGTCCGGGATCACCGGCATCGCCTACAACCGCAAGGCGCTCGGCCGGGAGATCAAGTCCACCGCGGACCTGTGGGCGCCCGAACTCAAGGGCAGGGTCACGCTGTTCGCCGGGCTGGACGAGGCGCTCGGGCTGCTGATGCTCTCCCAGGGCGCGGACATCGCGAAGTTCACCGGGGACGACGCGGACAAGGCGATGGACCTGGTGCAGAAGATGGTCGACACCGGCCACGTCCGCCGCTTCACCGGCAACGACTACACCAGCGACCTCGCCTCGGGCGCGGCGCTCGCCTGCCAGGCCTACTCCGGCGACGCCGTCCAACTCACCGCCGAGAACCCGGACATCGAGTTCGTGGTGCCGGAGGAGGGCGGCGAGCTGTGGGCGGAGAGCCTGATGATCCCCAACCGGGCCGTCCACAAGCGCAACGCCGAGGCGCTGATCGACTACTACTACCAGCCCGAGGTGGCCGCCGAACTCGCCGCGTTCGTCCAGTACATCTGCCCGGTGCCGGCCGCCCGCGAGGTGCTGGCGGCCAGCGGCGACAAGGCGAAGGCCGAACTCGCCGAGAACCCGCTGGTGTTCCCGACCGAGGAGATGCGCGCCCGGCTGCGCACCATGCGCGACGTCACCTCGGCCGAGCGGCCGCAGCTGCACAAGGTCTGGGGGCGCATCACCGGGGTGTGAGGACAGCGGGACGGCGCCGGGGCGTGACGCGCGGGGCTCAGCGGCGGACGGCGTCCAGGGCGAGCAGCGCCACGTGCAGGGAGAGGCAGGACTCCACCTGGTCGAGGTCCACGCCGAGGATCCGCTCGACCTTGTGCAGCCGGTCGTAGAAGGACGGCCGGGACAGGTGCGCGGCGTCCGCCGCGGCCGACTTGTTCCGCCCCTGCTCCAGGTAGATCCGCAGCATCTGCACCAACTGGCCGTTGTGCTCGGCGTCGTGGGCCAGCAGCGGGCCCAGCTCCCGCTCCACGTAGGTCTGCAGCCGGGCGTCGTCGCGCAGCAGGTGGAGCAGGCCGCGCAGCCGGACGTCCGGCAGCCGGTAGTAGGAGGAGGTGCGGCTGCCGCCGGGCACGTCGTGCAGTGCGGCGTCGGCGACCTGGGTGGCCTCCAGCAGGGTGCGCCGGGCGTCGCGGACCGAGCCGACCGAGGAGCCGACCGCGACCACCGGGCCCGCCGGGTCGCCGCCCTCCCGGCCGGCCTCGGCGGACATCCGGCGCAGGGTGGCCGAGAAGGCGTCCAGTGAGGCGTGCTCGTCCTGCTGGGTGCCGAGCGAGATCAGCAGGCCGACGCCCTCGTCGTCCAGCGCGCCGACCAGGGCGGAGAGCCGGGCGGCCCGGGCCGCGCCCGCGGCCAGCTCGGTGAAGTCGCGCAGCCGGGCCTGGGCCTCCAGCGCGGCCGGGATCGGCCCGCGCCGCTGCCGCAGCACCACGCCGACCAGCCGCCGGCCCTCCAGCGGGACGCCGAGCGCCTGGGCGCGCAGCGCCGCCTCGGAGACGGTCAGGGCGTGGGTGAGGATGCCGGAGAGCAGGGTGCGGTGGGTCTGCCGCTCCAGGGACTCCCGGTCGCGCACCACCAGCCGGTTGAGCGCCAGCGCGGACGCGCCGCGCTCCAGCAGCATGGTGTGCGGGTGGGCCTCGCCCTCGGGCAGTGGGCCGGGCTCCTGGACCAGGACGAGCCGGCCCCAGTCCTGGCCGCGGGCGCCGACGACGGTGACCAGCCAGCCGCTGCGCGGGTCGTGCCCGGTACGGCCGTCCGGCCGCACCCCGCGCGAGCGGCGCTCCCAGTCCTCCAGCACCTCGGCCTCCGGGCGCCCGGCGGTGTCGTGGGCCAGCACCTGGTGGGCCAGGTTCTCCAGGACGACCGGCGCGCCCGCCATCCGGGCCACCTGGCGGATCACCTCCGGTGGCTCGGCGCCCTCCACCACCAGCTCGTTGAACACCTGGTGGACGGACTCGGAGACGCGCAGCTGCTCCAGCTGGGCGTTGACCACCAGGGCGTGCACGGCCTCGGTGACGGCGACGAAGCGCAGCTCGCGGCGGAGCGTGATCAGCGGCAGCCCGCGCTGCTCGGCGGCGTTCACCAGGGCGCGGGGGAGCGCGTCGAAGTAGCGCCGCCCGAACTCGACGACCAGGCCGGCCACCCCGACGTCGTCCAGTTCGCGGACGTAGCGGGCCAGGCCCTCGCGGTCCTCGGGCAGCGCGATGCCGGTGGTCAGCACCAGCTCGCCGCCGCGGAGCATCCCGGCGACGTCCGGCAGCTCGCTGACGTGGACCCAGCGGACCGGCCGCTCCAGGTGGTCGGCGCCGGCCACGACCTGGGGCAGGCCGCGCCGCATCACCTCCAGGTCGAGTACGCGGGCGACGGTGGGGAGCATCGCGGGGCCTCCAGGGTCGTGGGGGACCAGAGTGTCAGGTAAATCATCCATCGCGGTGACGACCTGTTGCCCTGATCGAACCCTTGCACCTTGTAAGGCCCTGCGCGCCGAGGTTGTCGCAGTGACCCTTGTCGCGCCGGGGCGGCACCGGGCATGGTCAGCGGGTCGGCTGTGGCGAAAAACAGTCCTCACGCCGGAATCCGTAGCGTTAACCAGAACGCAACAGCGGAATCCCTTGTCCGGGCTCCGCCGGACTGTCAGGATCGCGCAACCCCGTTGATCGACAGGGCGGATTCCCTCTCACCGCTTCCCCCTCCCCGGGGGGAGTGTGCTCTCGCCGTGCGCAGTCGAACCACCGGCACTTGGAGGAACCAGATGGACCTGACCGACTTCGGCGCGGGCGCGCAGTACATCGCGGGCCGCCGGGCCCGGGGCGGCGGCGAAGCCTTCCAGGTCGTCAACCCCGCCGACGGCAGCGTGGTCGAGCAGGTCTCCCTGGCCACCACCGGGGACGTCGACGCCGCCGTCGCCGCGGCGAAGGCCGCCCTCCCGGGCTGGTCCTCGGCCACCCCCGGCGCGCGCTCCGAGGCGCTCACCCGGCTGGCCGCGGTGCTGACCGACGCCTGCGGCGACCTCGCCCGGGTGGAGACCGCGCAGACCGGCAAGCCGGTCAAGCTCGCCACCGAGTTCGACGTGCCCGGCACCATCGACAACGCCGCGTTCTTCGTCGGCGCCGCCCGCAACCTGGAGGGCAAGGCGGCCGGCGAGTACTCCGGCGACCACACCTCCTACGTCCGGCGCGAGGCGATCGGCGTGGTCGGCTCGATCTCGCCGTGGAACTACCCGTTGCAGATGGCCGCCTGGAAGATCCTCCCGGCGATCGCGGCGGGCAACACCATCGTGCTCAAGCCGGCCGAGCTGACCCCGCTGACGTCGCTGATGTTCGCCGCGGCGTGCACGGCGGCGGGCATCCCGGACGGCGTGGTCAACGTGGTCACCGGCGCCGGGCGCACCGCCGGCGAGCACCTGGTCGCGCACCCGGACGTCGCGATGGTGTCCTTCACCGGCTCCACCGCGGTCGGCAGGAGGGTCGCCGAACTCGCCACCGCGAGCGTCAAGCGCACCCACCTGGAGCTCGGCGGCAAGGCCCCGTTCGTGGTCTTCGACGACGCCGACCTGGACGCCGCCGTGCACGGCGCGGTCGCCGCCTCGCTGATCAACGGCGGCCAGGACTGCACCGCCGCGACCCGCGCGTACGTCCAGCGCCCGCTGTACGACGCGTTCGTGGCCGGGGTGGCCGAGCTGTTCGCGGCGATCCGGATCGGTGACCCGCTGAACCCGCACACCGACCTCGGCCCGCTGGTCTCCTACACCCACCGGGACCGGGTGGCCGGCTTCGTGGAGCGCGCCCGCTCGTACGCCACCGTGGTCACCGGCGGCCGCGTCCCCGAGAAGGGCCACGACGGCACCGACCTCACCCGGGGCGCGTACTACCCGCCCACCCTGGTCACCGGCGCGGCGCAGGACAGTGAGGTCGTCCAGGGCGAGATCTTCGGCCCGGTGCTGGTCGTGCTGCCCTTCGACGGCGACGACGAGGGCCTGCGGCTGGCCAACGACACCCCGTACGGCCTGGCCGCCTCCGCCTGGACGGGCAACGTGCACCGCTCGCTGCGCGCCACCCGGGAGCTGGCCGCCGGGTGCGTCTGGGTCAACGACCACATCCCGATCATCAGCGAGATGCCGCACGGCGGCTACAAGGCCTCCGGCTACGGCAAGGACATGTCCCAGTACTCGCTGGACGAGTACACCCAGGTCAAGCACGTCATGTTCGACACCACCGCGGTGGCCCGCAAGGACTGGCACCGCACCGTCTTCGGAGACAGATAACCCACGGACCAGGGCGCTCCCCCCCACGCGCCCTTATGCCCCCCAGGAGGCCCGTTCCATGACGTTCAAGGCGTTCAACGAGCTCACCGACGGTCTGCCCGAACCGGTCCGCAGGGCCTGGGAACGCAGCCTGACCAGCGGCCGGGCCGCACTCGGCCGCCGCACCCTGCTGCGCGCCGCCGCGCTGACCGCCGGAGCGGGCACCCTGGCGGCCTGCGGCATCCCGGCGGCGCCCCGGGCGACCGGCGACTCCACCGCGAACGCCGCCAAGGACCTCTCGGACACCGAGAAGGAGGTCTCCTTCTCCAACTGGCCGCTCTACGTGGACACCGACGAGAAGGACAAGGAGAAGCACGGCACCCTGGAGGCCTTCACCGCGGCCACCGGGATCAAGGTCAAGTACACCGAGGACGTCAACGACAACGTCGAGTTCTTCGGCAAGATCAAGCCGCAGCTCGCCTCCGGCCAGGACACCGGCCGCGACCTGATGGTGCTCACCGACTGGATGGCCGCCCGGCTGATCCGGCTCGGCTGGGTGCAGAAGCTCAACCCGGCGAACGTCACCACCGCGATCACCAACGTCGAACCGCGCTTCCGCGCCCCCGACTGGGACCCGGGCCGGCTCTACTCCTACCCGTGGGCCGGCATCCAGGTCGTCGTCGCCTACAACAAGAAGGCGACCAAGGGGAAGGAGGTCACCAGCGTCTCCCAGCTGCTGGACGACCCCGAGCTCAAGGGCCGGGTCACCTTCCTCTCCGAGATGCGCGACAGCATCGGGATGGTCCTGCTGGACATGGGCAAGGACCCGGCGAAGTTCACCGCCGACGACTTCGACGCCGCGATCGCCCGGCTGCAGAAGGCCGTCGACGGCAAGCAGATCCGCCGCTTCACCGGCAACGACTACGGCCAGGAACTCTCCTCCGGCGACATCGCCGCCTGCATCGCCTGGGGCGGCGACCTGATCCAACTGCGCGCCGACAACCCGGACATCGAGTTCGTCGTCCCGGAGAAGGGCTTCCTCTCCTCCACCGACAACATGCTGGTTCCGGCCAAGGCGCAGCACAAGGCGAACGCGGAAAAGCTGATCGACTTCTACTATCAGCCGAAGATCGCGGCGCAGCTGGTCGCGGGCATCGGCTACGTCTCCGCCGTCACCGGGATGAAGGACGAGCTCGCGACCCTCGCCCCGGACAGCGCGGCCAACCCGCTGGTCGTACCCACCCCCGAGATGGCGGCCAAGGCGCACGTGTTCCGCACCCTCACCGAGAGCGAGGAGAGCGACTTCGAGCAGAAGTTCTCCAAGCTCATCGGCGCCTGACCCCCTCCCGGCAGAGAACCGCAGAGACCAGGAAGACAGACCCCATGACAGACCAGCAGCGAGACGCGGCCGCCGGCGGCGACGTCCGGCTCACCGGCATCGGCAAGACCTACGGCTCCTTCACCGCCGTCCACCCGCTCGACCTGACCGTCCCCCAGGGTTCCTTCTTCGCCCTGCTCGGCGCCTCGGGCTGCGGCAAGACCACCACCCTGCGCATGATCGCCGGCCTGGAGGAGCCCACCAGCGGCACCGTCCTGATCGGGGGCCAGGACGTCACCGCCCTGCCCCCGTACAAGCGGCCGGTGAACACCGTCTTCCAGAGCTACGCGCTCTTCCCGCACCTGGACATCTTCGAGAACGTCGCCTTCGGCCTGCGCCGACGCGGCAGGAAGGACGTCAGGAAGCAGGTCGACGAGATGCTGGAGCTGGTCGAACTCGGCCAGTACGCCCGGCGCAAGCCCCACCAGCTCTCCGGCGGCCAGCAGCAGCGCGTCGCCGTCGCCCGCGCCCTGATCAACCACCCGCAGGTGCTGCTCCTGGACGAGCCGCTCGGCGCGCTCGACCTCAAGCTCCGCCGCCAGATGCAGCTGGAGCTCAAGCGGATCCAGACCGAGGTCGGCATCACCTTCGTGCACGTCACCCACGACCAGGAGGAGGCCATGACCATGGCCGACACCATCGCGGTGATGAACGGCGGCCGGGTCGAGCAGCTCGGCGCGCCCGCCGAGCTGTACGAGAACCCCGCCACCACCTTCGTGGCCAACTTCCTCGGCCAGTCCAACCTGCTGCCCGCCGAGGTCACCGGCAGCGCGAACGGCGACCTGCTGCTGAGCGCGGCCGGCGCCCGGCTCACCGTGCCGAAGGCGCGCTGCGCCACCGACGCCAAGCGCGTCCACCTGGGCGTGCGCCCGGAGAAGATCACCATCACGCACGCCTCCGAGGAGGTCGCCGACGGCCGCAACCAGCTGGCCGGCACCGTCCTCGACTCCAGCTTCATCGGCGTCTCCACCCAGTACGTGGTGCGCACCGAGAGCGGCCAGGAGGTCAGCGTCTTCGAACAGAACATGGAGCGCGACGCCCGGATCGTCCCCGGCGCGGCCGTCCGGCTGCACTGGAACCCGGCGCACTCCTTCGCCCTCGACGCCTCGCAGGCGATCGACGCGGGCACCGCGGAGGAGGCCGCATGACCGCCGCCACCCCGGCCGCTCCGACCCGGGCGATACCCCCCGACGGCACTCCCGCGGCCCCGGCCGAGCGGAAGCCGAAGCGCAAGCTCACCCCCTACTGGCTGTTGCTGCCCGGCATCGCCTGGCTGGTCGTCTTCTTCGCCGTCCCGATGGTCTACCAGGCGTCCACCTCGCTGCAGACCGGTTCGCTCGAAGAGGGCTTCAAGGTCACCTGGCACCTCTCGACCTACTGGGACGCCCTGGTCGAGTACAAGTGGCACTTCGTCCGCTCGTTCTCCTACGCCGGCGTCGCCACCGTGCTCTGCCTGGCCGTCGGCTACCCGCTCGCGTACACGATCGCCTTCAAGGCGAACAAGCGCTGGCGCAACGTCATCCTGATCCTGGTCATCGCGCCGTTCTTCACCAGCTTCCTGATCCGCACGCTGGCCTGGAAGACCATCCTGTCCGACGGCGGCCCGGTGGTCGGCGCGCTGAACGCGCTGCACGTCCTGGACCTCACCAACCTGGTCGGGCTCACTGACGGCGACCGGGTGCTGGCCACACCGCTCGCGGTGGTCTGCGGCCTGACGTACAACTTCCTGCCGTTCATGATCCTGCCGCTGTACACCTCGCTGGAGCGGATCGACCCGCGCCTGCACGAGGCGGCCGGCGACCTTTACGCCCGCCCGTTCACCACCTTCCGCAAGGTCACCTTCCCGATCTCGCTGCCGGGCGTGGTCGCGGGCACCCTGCTGACCTTCATCCCGGCCTCCGGCGACTACATCAACGCCCAGCTGCTGGGCTCGCCGAGCGAGCAGATGGTCGGCAACGGCATCCAGAAGCAGTTCCTGAACGTGCTCGACTACCCCACGGCGGCCGCGCTGAGCTTCATCCTGATGGCCCTGATCCTGGGCATGGTGACGGTCTACATGCGCAAGGCCGGGACGGAGGAACTGGTCTGATGTCCCGGACAGTCAAGTGGATCCGCGCCCACCTGGTGGTGCTGGCCGGCCTGCTGGCCCTCGCCTACCTGGTGCTGCCCAACCTGGTCGTGCTCGCCTTCTCGTTCAACAAGCCGGTGGGCAAGTTCAACTACGAGTGGAACGAGTTCTCCACCGACGCGTGGACCAACCCCTGCGGCGTGGCCGACATGTGCCAGTCGCTCTCGCTCAGCCTGCAGATCGCGGTGTTCGCCACCATCGGCGCGACCGTGCTCGGCACCATGGTCGCCTTCGCGCTGGCCCGCTACCGCTTCCGCGGCCGCTCGGCCACCACCGCGATGATCTTCCTGCCGATGGCCATGCCCGAGGTGGTCATGGCCGCCTCGCTCGGGACGCTCTTCCTCAACATGCGCATCCCGTTCGGCTTCACCACCATCCTGATCGCGCACATCATGTTCTGCCTCAGCTTCGTGGTGACGGCGGTCAAGGCGCGCGTGATGAGCATGGACCCGAGGCTCGAACAGGCCGCCCAGGACCTCTACGCGACCCCCACCCAGACCTTCCTCAAGGTCACCCTGCCGCTGGCGGCCCCCGGCATCGCGGCGGGCGCGCTGCTCAGCTTCGCGCTCTCCTTCGACGACTTCATCATCACCCAGTTCAACTCGGGCCCGACCACCGTCACCTTCCCGATGTTCGTCTGGGGCGCCTCGCAGCGCGGCATCCCGGTGCAGGTGAACGTCATCGGCACCGCGATGTTCCTCGCCGCCGTCGCGCTGACCGTCGCCGGCCAGTGGCTCGGCAACCGCAGGAAGGCCACCGCCTGACGTACCGTCGGTCAGCGGTGGCTCGTAACGTCATCTATCCGTGGAAAGTGGCTGATAATGCATGGACTCCGCGCGCGCACTCAGTGACGCCAGGCCCACCCCCTTCTGGCTGGAGGACCCCGGCCGCCCGGCGGCGCTGCCCGCCCTGGTCGGCGACACCACCTGCGACCTGCTGGTCGTCGGCGGCGGCTACTCCGGCCTGTGGACCGCCCTCATCGCCAAGGAGCGCGACCCCGCACTGGACGTCGTGCTGGTCGAGGGCAACGAGGTCGGGTGGGCCGCCTCCGGGCGCAACGGCGGATTCTGCGCGGCCAGCCTCACCCACGGCTTCGGCAACGGCCTGGAACGCTGGCCCTCCGAACTCGGCCAACTGGAACGCCTCGGCGCCGCCAACCTCGACGCCATCGAGGAGACCATCAAGCGCCACGGCATCGACGCCGAGTGGGAGCGCACCGGGGAGATCGACGTCGCCACCCAGCCCCACCAGGTCGAGGAGCTCCACGAGGTCGCCGAGGCCGTCGCCCGGTACGGCCTCGACATCACCGTCCTGGACGCCGACCAGCTGCGCGCCGAGGTGAACTCGCCGACCTTCCTCGGCGGCCTCTGGGACAAGGAGGGCGTGGCGATGGTCCACCCCGCCAAGCTCGCCTGGGGCCTCAAGGACGCCTGCCTGCGCCAGGGCGTGCGGATCTTCGAGCACACCCGGGCCACCGACCTGCGGGAGTACGGCAGCGGCATGGCCGCCCGCACCCCGTACGGCCGGGTCTTCGCCCGGCGGGTCGCGCTCGGCACCAACGTGTTCCCGTCCCTGCTCAAGCGCGTCCGTCCGTACATCGTGCCGGTGTACGACTACGCGCTGATGACCGAGCCGCTCAGCGAGGAGCAACTCGCCTCGATCGGTTGGCACGGGCGGCAGGGGCTCGGCGACAGCGCCAACAAGTTCCACTACTTCCGGCTCTCCGCCGACAACCGGATCCTCTGGGGCGGCTACGACGCGGTCTACCACTACGGCGGCCACGTCCGGCACGAGTACGACCAGCGGCCGGAGACCTTCCGCACCCTCGCCACCAACTTCTTCCGCTGCTTCCCGCAGCTGGAGGGGCTGCGCTTCACCAACGCGTGGGGCGGCGCGATCGACACCTGCAGCCGGTTCTCGGCGTTCTTCGACACCGCGAACCGGGGCAAGGTCGCGTACGCGGTCGGCTACACCGGGCTCGGCGTCGGCGCCACCCGGTTCGGCGCCGAGGTGATGCTCGACCTGCTCGCGGGCGAGCGCACCGAGCGCACCTCGCTGGAGATGGTGCGCAGCAAGCCGCTGCCCTTCCCGCCCGAGCCGGTGCGCTGGGCCGGGATCGAGATCACCACCCGGTCGCTGGAACGGGCCGACCGCAACGGCGGCCACCGCAACCTGTGGCTGCGCACGCTCGACCGGCTGGGGCTGGGCTTCGACAGCTGACCCCCGACGCCTGCCCCCGGCGCCGCCGGATCGGATCCGCCCGTTCCCGCGACCTGTGCAAGGACCCGTGTAAGAGGGACCCGCCGTCCGCCTCTCCTAGGTGGCGGCGGGTCTCGGCCTTTCCCGCCGCGCCCCAACAGGACGAACGGCAAGAAGCGGGGACAGACATGGAGAGCACCGGACTGCACTGGCTCGCCCAGGTGGCACCGGACCCGGAAGCCTTCCGGGAACAGTGGGAGCGCACCCCGCTGGGCCTGATGCTGCTCCCGGCCGGCCGCCGCTGGGACGTCCTCTCCGTCCCCGGACGCCTCGGGCGGCCGGCACTGGAGATCCTGGGCACCGGCTCCCGCGGCCCGGTCCTCACCGACTTCGGCGAGGGGCACGTCAGCTTCCTGGTGCCGGTCGGCACCGCCGCGCGCTGGGTCGGCACCGGCGTGCGCGGCGCGGGGGAGGGCACCTGGATCGTCGTCCCGCACCCCGAGCGCAGCAGCCGGGGGGTGCGCTGGCTGGTCCCGCCGGACGGCTCCGGGCGGCTCAACGACCCGGTGCTGCTGGAGCTCGCCCTGCACGAGGCCGCGGCGGGGCTCAGCGGGTGGTGAGCGGCGCGCCCGGGCACCTGCGGGTGCCCGCGGCGTCCCGGTGGGTGTCCCGGTAGGAGTCCCGCTGTGCGGGTTGGTGGCGGCGCGCGGAGCGGGCGGTCGCGTCAGACTGGAGGCGTGACCACCGCCCCGCACACCGTCGACGCGTCCCTGCGCCCGGGCCCCGCCCAGCTGCGCCTGGCCGCCCTGGCCGCGCCGGTCTGTCACCGGTACGGCCTCGCCCTGGCCGGTGGGCACGCGCTGCGTGCCCACGGCGTCGCGGCCTGCACGCAGGACGGGCTCACCCTGGCGACCGGCGGGGCCGACCTGCCGGAGGTGGCCGACGCGCTGGGCGAGGCCTACCGGGCGGCGGGCGGCGGAGTCGCCGAGCGGCCGGGCACGCCGCGGCTGGAACAGCTGATCGTCCGGCTGGCACTGGGCGGGCGGTCGCACTCGGTGGAACTGCGCAAGGAGCCGCTGGGGCACCGGCCGGTCCGGCTCGACCTCGGCGTGCCCGGGCCGGACGAGCCGCCGGTGGTGCTGCCGGTCGTCGCCCTGGAGGACGCGGCGGCGCTGACCACCGCGCTGCTCGTGGACCGGGGCATGCCGCGCGACCTGATCGACGTGCACGCCCTCACCCGCTGCTACCGCGAGGGCGAACTGCTCGCACTGGCGGGGGAGTTGGACCCGGACTTCCAGCCCGTGGCGCTCGCCGACCGGCTGGAGACGCTCGCCGAGGCGGCGGACGGACGGTTCCGTGCCCGGGGCGTCCCGGCCGGGGCGGTGGAGGGGCTGAAGCGGTGGGCGCTGGCGTGGGCGCAGGACCTGCGGTTGGACCTGCTGGAGACCCAGGAGGCGGCGGACGGGTTGCACGACCCGTACCTGGAGGACGAGGAGGCCTGAGCTGCCCCGGCAGGGCCTTGGCGCGCGCACCCGTCCGGAGTAGCGACCGGACGACCTGTAAGGCTGAATCCAGGATCCCCGTCAGCCTGTTCGTTGAGCCTGGCCCGGTCGGCCACCAGACTGGAGACGAGAGCGCGGTAGCCCCGTGAATTCCCGTC
Source organism: Streptomyces novaecaesareae (assembly GCF_000716875.1). Lineage (GTDB taxonomy): Bacteria > Actinomycetota > Actinomycetes > Streptomycetales > Streptomycetaceae > Kitasatospora > Kitasatospora novaecaesareae. The sequence continues at coordinate 96,683 of NZ_JNWQ01000029.1, forward strand.
GCCCGGCCCACTCGCGGGCGGCGCCAGACCGGACCGGTGGCAGGACGCCGCCCGGGACTTCGGAGGCAGACGGACTTGAGCAAGCACATCATTCACTGGATCGCCGGCAAGCCGGTCGCCACCGCCGGTGCGGCGCCCCGCCGCGGCGACGTCTTCGACCCGGCCACCGGCCAGGTCGCCGGCCACGTCGACTTCGCCGAGATCGCCGAGGTCGACCAGGCCGTGGCCGCCGCCGCCTCGGCGTTCACCGAGTGGCGCACCGCCTCGGTCGCCAGGCGGTCGACGGTGCTCTTCGCCTTCCGGGAGCTGCTGAACGCCCGCCGTGACGAGCTGGCCTCGATCATCGTGGCGGAGCACGGCAAGGTGCACTCCGACGCCCTCGGCGAGATCGCCCGCGGCCTGGAGGTCGTGGAGTACGCCTGCGGCATCCCGCAGCTCATCAAGGGCGGCTTCACCGAGCAGGCCTCCACCGGCATCGACGTCTACTCGATCCGCCAGCCGCTCGGCCCGGTCGCGATCATCTCGCCGTTCAACTTCCCGGCCATGGTGCCGATGTGGTTCTTCCCGATCGCCATCGCGGCCGGCAACACCGTCGTGGTGAAGCCCTCGGAGAAGGACCCGTCCGCCGCCAACTTCCTCGCCGAGCTGTGGAAGGAGGCCGGCCTGCCGGACGGCGTCTTCAACGTCGTCCACGGCGACAAGGTGGCCGTCGACCGCCTGCTGGAACACCCGGACATCAAGTCCGTCAGCTTCGTCGGCTCCACCCCGATCGCCCGCTACGTCTACGAGACCGGCACCCGCTACGGCAAGCGCGTGCAGGCCCTGGGCGGCGCCAAGAACCACATGCTGGTCCTGCCCGACGCCGACCTCGACCTGGCCGCCGACGCCGCCGTCAACGCCGGCTTCGGCGCGGCCGGCGAGCGCTGCATGGCGGTGTCGGTCCTGGTCGCGGTCGACCCGATCGGCGACGAGCTGGTCGAGAAGATCAAGCAGCGGATCGCCACCCTGAAGGTCGGCCCGGGCTGCAACGGCGACTCCGAGATGGGCCCGCTGGTCACCGGCCAGCACCGCGACAAGGTCACCTCCTACGTGGAGTCCGGTGTCGCCGACGGCGCCGAGCTCGCCGTGGACGGCCGCAAGCACCCGGTCACCGCCGAGGACAAGGACGGCACCCCGACCGCCGACGGCTTCTGGCTCGGCCCCACGCTGTTCGACCACGTGAAGCCCGGCATGTCCGTCTACAACGACGAGATCTTCGGCCCGGTCCTCTCCGTCGTGCGCGTCTCCTCCTACGACGAGGGCCTGGCGCTGATCAACGCCAACCCGTACGGCAACGGCACCGCGCTCTTCACCAACGACGGCGGCGCGGCCCGGCGCTTCCAGTTCGAGGTGGAGGTCGGCATGGTCGGCATCAACGTGCCGATCCCGGTGCCGGTCGCCTACTACTCCTTCGGCGGCTGGAAGGCCTCGCTGTTCGGCGACGCCCACGCGTACGGCCCGGACGGCGTGCACTTCTTCACCCGCGGCAAGGCCGTGACCCAGCGCTGGCTGGACCCGTCGCACGGCGGCATCAACCTGGGCTTCCCCACCAACAGCTGAGCCCCCTATCTCGCCGTCGAGCCGGCCGGACCCCTCTCCCCGGGGCCCGGCCGGCCGGCTTTGCACGCCGTTTGCATCCACCTGCCGAAGCGTGTAGAGTTCTTCGAGCTGCCTGGCAGGGAGCACCGGACACGCATCGGCGCGGACGGTCCCGGGGCAGCCAATCCTCTGAAACACCACTTCCCGGCTCGGGCTGG
>NZ_JNWQ01000030.1 GCF_000716875.1 Streptomyces novaecaesareae
GTGGCGGGCCTGGTGGGCCTGGTGGGCCGCGGGCTGCGGCCGTGCTCGCGGCGTACGAGCGGCAGGTGGACGGGCTGTTCACCTACTGCCTCTCGGTGCTGTGCGAGCACGACACCGCCGCCGACGCGCTGCGCGAGGTCCGTGAACTGGCGCAGCGGCACGGCGCCCGGCTGGCCGAACCCGGGCTGGTACGGGCCTGGCTGTTCTCGTCGGCCCGGTACTGCTGCCTGCGGCGGCTCGCGAACGGGGACAGGACCGGGGCTGCGGCTCAGACCGGGGCCGAGGGCGAGGCCGAGGCGGCCCGGCGGCGGCGCGAGCTGGCCTCGCTCGCCTGGCCGGAGGCCGCCGGCACCGACCCCGAGCAGCGCGAGGCGCTGGAGCTGTCCGTCCGGCACCGGCTGACCCCGCTGGAGGTGGCGGCGGTGTTGGGCCTGCCGTTCGAGCGGACCCGGGAGCTGCTGGCCGGCGCCGAGGCGGAGGTGGCCAGGACCAGGGCGGCGCTGCTGGTGCTCGGCGTGGGCAGCTGCCCGGAGCTGGACCGGCTCGGCGGCGCCGGGGCGGAGTCCTGGCGGGATTGGGTGCTCGGACCGGCGCTGCGGCGGGAGCTGGTGCAGCACGTGGTGGACTGCCCGACCTGCCGGGGGACGGCGGAGCGGGTGGCCGGCGAAGCGGCGGAGGGGACGGCGGGACTGTCGGGGCTGTCGCTGCTGACGGCTCCGGTGCTGGCTCCGGGCCCGGTTCTGAGCCTGGCTCCAGACCCGGGTCCGGACCCGGCTCCGGCTGCCGCCCGGGCGGGGTTTCCGGCGGGTGGTGCGGTCGGGGCGGCCCCCGGGTTGCGGTTCGACCAGGGCGGTTTCCCCCGGCACCGGGCGCCGGACGCGGGGCGTGCGCTGGCGGTCCGTCGGCGGGTGGTGACCACCGGCGTGCTCGCGGCCGTCCTGGCGGCGCCGGTGGTCGCGCTCTGGGCCGGGCACCGGGGCGGCGGGTCGGGTTCGGCGGCCTCGGTGTCGGCGGTGCGGGTGGACGAGACCGGCCGGGAGGCCGGGCAGCGGCCGCCGCAGCCGTGGACGGCGGTCGGGGGCCCGGCGGGGCAGGGCGTACCAGGGGTCCCGGGGCTGGAGCTGGCGGGGGCGGGTGGGGCCGGTGTCGGCGGTGCAGAAACGTTGCTTCCCGGCTTTCCGGGGCTCACCTTCCAGGGCGCGGTGGTCCCCGTCCCGGCCCACGGCGCAACCCCGCTCGGCAGCCCCACCCTGGTCGCCGCCCCGGCCCCCGTGGTCCAGCAGGCCTCCGCCCCGGGCACCGCAGGAACGGCCCCGGCCGGACTGCTCACCGTCGAGGCCGGCGAGTACGGCAGCCGTACGGTCCTCACCCTCACCAACTCCGGCACCACGGACATCCGCTGGCACGCGGTGACGGACGCCGGCTGGCTCCGGCTCAGCCGCGACTCCGGGACCCTCGCCCCCGGCCAGCGGATCACCGTGATCGTCACCGTGGACGAGGACCTGGCACCCACCACGCACTGGACCGCCCGGATCGCCCTGCCCCCGTCCCAGGCGGTGGTCACCCTGGAGGGCGGCCCGCACAACCGCGGCGGCTCGCCCTCCTCCCCGGCGGACCCCACACCGACGGGATCCGCCTCGCCGACGGCCTCCCCTTCACCGACGGCCACCGGCGCGCCCTCCCCTACGCGCACGCCCTCCCCGTCGGGCACGCCGACGACCGGCGCTCCGACGACGGCTCCGCCGACCGGCACGCCCTCGGGTTCGCCGTCCCACTCGGGCACACCGACGGCGGGCCCGACCACCAGTGCCTCGCCGTACCCGACGGGGACGGCCTCGGGCTCGCCCTCGGCGCACTAGGCAGGCGGCTCGGCGCGTACTGGGTGCGGATCCGGGCCGGGGACGGTGTCAGGTGCGGTGGATCGGGGGGACCTGGTAGGTGCCGTCGAGGACCGAGGGCTTCGGCTGGTAGAGGCGGATGATCGGGCGGAACTCGCCGGGCGGGGTGGGGAGCCAGTTGGCGGCGGCGGTCGGGTCCTCGGGCTGGTCGTGCTGGAGGGTCAGGGTGAGGGAGCCGTCGTCGCCGTGGACCAGGCCGGGGGTGCGGTCGCCGATCGAGTAGCGGTCGATCGGGTTCTCCACCAGGTAGTAGTCCGGGACGGAGTACATCGTGACGGACCAGAACGCCTCGGCCGGGGGCGGCTGGTCGAAACGCAGGGTGTAGCTGTTGACGCCGGTGAGGGGGCGGCCGTCGGCGTCGTCGTAGGTCGTCGCGTACGAGGCCTCGTAGGCGTGGTTGCCCCAGAGGCCGGCCCGGGCGGCGGCGGCCCGGCTGAGGTAGGCGGCGCGGCGGTCGGGGATGCGCCACTCGGGGTCGTCCAGGGTGCCGGGGCCCAGGTGGTCGGTGTTGTAGTCGAAGAGGTGGAGCGCGGAGCGCCACTCGCCGGGCGGGTGGTCCTCGGGCGGGCGGGTGGCGTCCTCGACCCGTTCGCGGCCGGCGGCCAGGCCCTTGGCCAGGGCGAGCGTCCACTCGGGGACGGCCGCGCGGTACGGCGAGGCGCCGTCGTCCAGGAGGCCGAGCGGGGCGAAGCGGCGCTGGTACTCGATGTCCGCCGTGGCCGGCGGGAAGGCCTGCATCCACACCCGCAGGCGCTCGAAGAAGGCCAGCCGCTCGGGGACGTCCGGGTCGGGCTCGGGCAGTCCGGCGACCAGGCCGCCCGGTTCCAGCGGTTCCAGGACGAGGGCGGACTGCAGGGCCCGGACCCGGGACAGGTCGCCCGGGCCGACGCAGGCGAAGCGGCCGACCACGGTGCCGACGGTGGTCGGCAGCTCGATCACGCGGTCCGGGTCCGGCGGGGTGCCGTGCCAGCCGGGCGGGACGACCAGCCAGGTCTGCGCACCGGTGCCGGTGGCGCGGCGGCCGAGGTAGGCGACGTTGTCCGTCCAGGCGTCGATGAACTGCAGCACGTAGTACGAGCCGGCGGTGTCCGGGACGTGCAGCACCTGCGGGCCCTCGGAGAGGTCGAGCTGGGCGATCGAGTAGATCGTGTCGTTGTTGACCGAGACGAAGTGGTCGGCCGGGCCGGCCAGCCGGGCGGCGTGGCTGAAGTGGTTGAACGACGCCGCCGGGAGGGTGCCCAGGCCGCCCCGGGTGAAGCGCTCGACCATGGTGAGGCCGGCGACCATCGGGTAGCCGTAGACGTACGCGTCGGCGGCCAGGGCCTCCAGCTCGGGCTGGTTCATCAGGGGGTCCTTCGTACGGTCGGGGCTGGCGGGTGGGTCGGAAAGGGCGGTCGGGTCAGCGCGGGTCGAGCGGCGGGAGGCGCCAGCGGCCGTCGAGGACGGACCGGTCGGGGCCGTAGAGCCGGAGCACCACGGTGAACGGGCCGTCCGGGGCGGGCAGCCAGTTCGCGGAGTGCTCGGCGTTCGCGGGCCGCTTGTGCCGGACGTGGAGGGTGAGCCCGCCGTCCGGGTCGTGGACCAGGCCGGGGGTGTGGTCGCCGATCGAGTAGCGGTCCAGGGTGTTGTCGACCAGCTGCTGCCCGGGCAGCGCGTACAGGGTGGCGGACCAGGAGAAGCGGGCCGGCGGCAGTCCGTCCGGGGCGAAGCGGATGACGTGTTCGCGGTCGCCGGCGTGCGGCGGGCGGTGGCCGGCGCTGTCCGCTTCCCAACGGCCGTACCAGACCTCCTCGGCGGGCAGTCCGTGCAGGTCGACGGCGGCGCCGACGGCCTGGCGGAGGAAGTCCGCGCCGATCTGCGCGCGGGTGCCGAACAGCGCGTTCCGGTCGCGGAGTTCGGCGGTGGCGCGGTTCAGCAGGGTACGGCCGTCGGCGATGCCGCGGGCGATCTCGGTGCGCACCTCCAGCGGGAGGGCGGCGGGCTCGAACTCGCCGCGGCCGTCGATGCCGAGGTCGGTGAGGCGGCCGCGCAGGTCGTGCTCGGCGGGCGGCAGCGGGACGGGGCCGTCCGGCGGGAAGAAGCCGAGCAGGAAGTCGAGGAAGGAGAGGAACTCGACGCCGTCCGGGACCTCCTCGCGCCAGACCGGCCAGACCGGCTCGGGGGCGGGCTCGGGCGCGGGTGTACCGGTGTACGCGTGGAGCGGGCGCAGCCGGTACCGCTCCTGGACGGCGGCGAGTTCGGCGACCTCGGCGGGGGTGTTCCCGGTGAGCCGGGTGCGGCCGAGGATGCCGACCAGCCGGGTGGCGGTGCGGATCACGCTGCGGATGCCGGGCGGGGGTTCGCCCTGCCAGTCGGGGCCGGCCACTAGGTGGTCGCCGGCCTCCGGGCCGGTCGTCCGGGAGCCGATGAACCCGGCGTACACGGTGTCGAGTTCGTGGACCGGGAGGACGTGGTAGCGGTCCTCGGCGGGCACCGAGACCACCCAGGGCTCGGCGCGCAGATCGAGCCAGGCGCGGGAGTAGGGGGTGTCCACGGCGTCGGTGCCGGTGGGAGTGCCGGCCGGGGTCTCGGCCGGGGGCCCGGCGGGGGTGGGCGGCTGCGGGTGGTGGCGGAAGACGCCGAAGCCGCCGACGTACGACGGGTCCGCGTCGTCCAGGGCCTGGGCGTAGAAGGCCCGGTAGTTGCGCAGGATCGGCTGGGCGCGGATCCAGGCCTCGGCGGCGGTCGCGCGGACGGTGGCCGGATCCACGAGTGCCGGGTTGACCATGCTGTCGCCCTCCCATGGCCGAATTCGGTCGGATCGGTACGGATCGATACAGATCGGATGCTAAGTGGGTCGGGATGGGGTGGCATGTCGGCATCTGCTGAGCGCGAATCCGGGCGTCCGGACGGGGCGACGGGGAGAAGCTGTCCGGTATGAAGATCCTTCTGCTCGGAGGTTCGTCCTTCCTCGGACGGGCCTACGCCGCCGAGGCCCTTGCCCGGGGCCACCACCTGACCACCTTCAACCGTGGCCGCAGCGCCGCCGACCTGCCCGGCGTCGAAGCCGTCCGGGGCGACCGCGACAGTGCCGAGGACCTCGCCCGGCTGGTCGACGGCCGCAGCTGGGACGCCGTGGTCGACACCTCCGCCCAGCAGCCCGCCCAGGCCGCGCTCGCCGCGCGGCTGCTGCGCGAGCGGGCCGACCACTACACCGTCGTGTCCTCGGTGCACGCCTTCGCCGACTGGCCCGCCCGGGTGATCGACGAGGACTCCCCGCTGCACCCCTGCCCCGCCGACACCCCGCCCGGGCAGCCGCCCGGCACCGCCCTCAAGGCCGGCTGCGAGCGCGCCGTCCTGGCGGGCTTCGGCGCCGAACGCTCGCTCGTCCTCAACAGCGGACTGCTCATCGGACCGCACGAGAACGGCGGCCGACTGCCCTGGTGGCTGGAGCGGATGGCCCGCGGCGGGCGGGTGCTCGCCCCGGGGGATCCGCAGCGGACCATGCAGGTGATCGACGTCCGGGATTTCGCCGCCTTCGGGCTGGACCTGCTGACGGCCGGGACGGCGGGCCGGTTCGTCACCACGGCACCGCCCGGACGCCTCGGTTTCGGCGAGTGGCTGGAGACCTGTCGGGCGGTCGCGGGCGCCCCGGACACCGAGTTGGTCTGGGTCGCGGACGGGCCGCTGCTCGCCGAGGGCCCGGACCGGGTCGATCCGTGGACCGAACTCCCGCTCTGGGCACCGGATCTGCCCGACATGGCGGGCACCTGGCTGGCCGACACCGGCCGGGCGGAGGCGGCCGGGCTGCGCTGCCGGCCGTTCGCCGAGACCGCGCGGGACACCTGGGAGTGGCTGCGGACGCGCGGACCGGCCGAGGACACCGACGCCGAGGGGCGGAAGGGACGGCCGGGGGCGCCCGTCCGGCAGGGCATCGAACCCGGAAAGGAGCGGCGGCTGTTGGCCGCCTTCGGGTGAGCGGCGCGGCCCGGTGAGACGGCCCGGCGAGACAGCGGCGTAAGACAGCCGCGCAAGAACGGCGGAGTGAGGCGGCCCGGCACGACGACGGAGTGGGAAGTCGGACGGGCCGACTTCCCACTCCGGAGCCGCGCGTTCAGTGCGTGCGGCGGGTGACCAACTCGGCGAGGGCCAGCAGTTCGTCCGCCGCGGCGGGCTCCGGTACGGCGGCGGCCAGCTGCGCCATGGCCGCGGCCATCCGCTCGCAGGACTCGCCCTGCGCCCAGCCGCGCCCTCCGGCGGCTTCGACAGCGGCCGCGCACTGGGCCAACTCCTCCGGGCTCAGCGGGCGTTCCAGCACGTACAGCTCGGCCAGCCGCGTGCCGTCGACGGTGCCCGAGCCGAGCGCCGCGACCACCGGCAGCGACTTCTTCCGGGCGACCAGGTCCGCGCCGACCGGCTTGCCGGTGACCGCAGGATCCCCCCAGATCCCGATCAGGTCGTCGATCAGCTGGAACGCCAGGCCGATCTCCCGGCCGAAACCGTCCATCGCCTGCGCCGCCTCCTCGGAGGCCCCCCCGTACAGGGCACCCATCGCGCAGGCGGCGCCGAGCAGGGCACCGGTCTTGGCCTCCGCCATCGCCAGGCACTCGGGCAGCGAGACGTCGTTGCGCTGCTCGAAGGCGCAGTCGATCTGCTGGCCCTCGCACAGCTCGACCACGCAGTCGGCGAGCCGGCGGATCGAGCCGTGGGCGGCCGGGTGGGAGTCCTCGGCGAGCAGGCGCAGCGCGAGGGAGTGCATGGCGTCCCCGGCCAGGATGGCCTCGGTGGTGCCGAACACCCGCCAGGCGGTGGGCCGGTGGCGGCGGGTGTCGTCCCGGTCGATGACGTCGTCGTGGAGCAGGGTGAAGTTGTGCACCAGCTCGACGGCGGCGGCCGCGGCGGCGGCCTCGCTCGGCGTCCCGCCCAGGGCCTGGGCGGCGGCGAGGACCAGGGCCGGCCGGATCGCCTTGCCGGCGGGGGCCGCGGCCGGGGTGCCGTCCGCCTCCCACCAGCCGAAGTGGTAGCCGGCGACCTTGCGCATCGTGCCGGGCAGCGAGTCGACGGCGGTCCGCATGACCGGGTCGACCAGCGCGCGGGCGCGGGCGAGGATGTCCGCCGCCTCGTGCCCCTCCTTGTGGTCCCGCTCCAGCGTGGGACTCGTCATGGGTCTCTCCCCCTTGTTGGCGCCTGTCGTGGGATGGCCCGGTGTGGGCGGGCCGGGGTTGCGCGGTGGGTGCCGGGCGCGGTGCCGGACGGTGGCCGGGCGTGGCCTCGTAGGTGTCGGGATGCGTCGGGACGTGCCGGGACACGCCGTCCGGCCGGGGTGTGGGCGGTACCCCCGGCCGGACGGCGCGGATCTGCGGCGGCCCCGGTGGGCCGTCAGCGCTGCGCGATGTCCACGTTCTCCAGGACGCCGACCGCGTCCGGCACCAGGATCGCGGCGGAGTAGTAGGCGCTCACCAGGTAGGAAATGATGGCCTTGTCATCGATTCCCATGAACCGCACCGAAAGGCTCGGCTGGTATTCATCCGGAATTCCGGTCTGGTGCAGGCCGATGACGCCCTGGTTGTCCTCGCCGATTCGCATCGCGATGATCGAGCTGGTGTTCCCGACGACCGGGATCTTGTTGCACGGGAAGACCGGCACCCCGCGCCAGGCCGTGACCTGCTTTCCGTCGACCTCGACCGTGCCCGGGTAGATCCCGCGCTTGTTGAGCTCCCGGCCGAAGGCGGCGATGGCCTTGGGGTGGGCCAGGAACATCCTGGTGCTGCGGCGGCGGCTGAGCAGCTCGTCCATGTCGTCCGGGGTGGGCGGGCCGGAGTGGGTCTGGATCCGCTGGTCGTACGCGGCGTTCTCCAGCAGGCCGAACTCGGGGTTGTTGATGAGCTCGTGCTCCTGGCGCTCGCGCAGGGCCTCGATGGTCAGCCGGAGCTGGTGCTCGGTCTGGTTCATCGGCTGGTTGTAGAGGTCGGCGACGCGGGAGTGCACCTTGAGGATCGTCTGCGCGACGCTCAGCTCGTACTCGCGGGGCTTGAGCTCGTAGTCCACGAAGGCGCCGGGCAGCTCGTATTCGCCCTGGTGGCCGGCCGAGAGGTCGATCGCGGCCTCGCCGTGCTTGTTCTGCGCCTGCTGGAAGCCGTTCAGGTACTCGATGACCTGCAGCTGCAGCGCCTCGGAGCGGTCGTGCAGCTCCTGGAAGGAGGGCCAGGACAGCGCCATCACGGTGCCGGAGGTCGCGGCGCGGACGGTGTACGGCCAGGTGCCGTCGTCCTGCTGGAGCGCCTCGTCGCCGAGGTGGTCGCCGTCGGCGAGGGTGCCGACCACCGTCTCCTCGCCGTACTTGCCGGTGCCCAGGCGGTCGAGCTTGCCGTGCGCGATCAGGAAGACCTCACTGATCGGCGTGCCGGCCTGGACCAGGACGTCCCCGGCGGCGAACTCCCGCTGGGTGAAGCGGGAGGCCAGCTCCTCCAGTACGGCCTCGTCCTGGAATCCGCGCAGCACCGGCACCTCGACGAGCGACGGCGGGACGACCCGCACCTCGGCACCCGTCTTGACGAAGCTCACCCGGCCGCGGCCGACCGAGTAGCGCAGGCGGCGGTTGACCCGGTAGGTGCCGCCGGACACCTGCACCCAGGGCAGCTTCCTGAGCAGCCAACGCGGGCTGATGCCCTGCATCTGCGGCGCGGACTTGGTGGTCGTGGCGAGGTTCCGCGCGCCCGCCGTGCTCAGACTCTGCTGCCGGATTTCCTCCGGCGCGCCCGGAGCGGGAATACCGACATTGGTTTCGGTCGACATGATGGGGAGCCCTTCGCATGCCTGATGAAGTGTCGCGTTGCACATTCGTCTTGCAGCTTCATGGTGGGCCCATTCAGGGGAGATCCGCAATCACTCGTTCGAGTGGTTCTAAATAACCGAACAAATAGTACGAATGGATCACCCGATCGAATTTATTCGACTATTCATTCGAATGCCTCGGAATCCCGCTGCCCATCTTCCCCCATCGACGCCACCGCCTGCGCCACCACCCGCGCCACCACCCGCGCCACCGCCCGCGCCACCCTTGACGGCGCCCGTTGACGGCGCCCGTTGACGACACCCCTTGACGGCACCCCGCCCTACAGCGGCCCGTTCCAGTCCAGCGTCGGCTCCAACACACCCTCCAGGGTGAGCAGCCAGCGCTTCACCTCGATCCCGACCCGGCCGCCGCCGAAGCCGCCGATCCCGTCCGCCGCCACCACCCGGTGGCAGGGCACCAGCAGGGCGACGGGGTTGGCGGCCATCATCTGCCCGACCGTCCGGGCGGCCAGGCCGGGCTCCTCGACGCCGTCGAACACCCCGCTGCGGGCGGCCAGTTCGCCGTACGTGATGGTCCGGCCGTACGGCACCTCGCGCCAGAGCGTCTGCAGCACGGTGCGGTGCGGCCCGGAGCTCAGGCTCCAGTCGATCGGCAGGCCCAACTCACGGGTGCGGCCCGCCAGATAGGCGCCGAGCCGCTCGGTGACGGCGACGACCTTCGACTCGTCGGTGCACGGGGGCGCCTCGCCGTCGCGTCCGCCGTACCCGGCCGCCGCCACGCCGAGCGGGGTCACCGCGATGTGCATCGGGCCGCTGGGCAGTGGCGTCGGCACGGTCAGCCAGGACATCGACCAGGACTGCGGCACGCTCGGGCCCCCACCCTCCGCCGGACCGGCCGCCGGCCACCCCGGCACCCGGAGGGCGTCCCCGCCCCGCGCGCCATCGTACGGCGGGCGGCCGACGGGCCGGTCGGGGTCGACTCCGGGGCGGCCCGAGGCCCCGGCGGCTCCGGGGCGGCCCGAGGCCCCGGCGGCTCCGGGGCGGCCCGAGGCCCCGGCGGCGACGTGGCCGCCGGGGTGGTCCGGAGCGGGGCCGGCTCCGGGGTGGTCCGCGGCGCGGGAGGCTTCGGTCAGAGCCGCCCCTTCAGCTGGGTGGCGAGCGCCTGGGCCCAGTGGGCCAGTTCGGCGCGGTCCGGGGCGCGGCCCTCGCAGAGCAGCGCGAGTTGCGCGTCGTTGATCCGGTTCGGCCCCGGGATCTCCAGCAGGTACGCCAGTTCGGCCAGGACCGTGGCGAGTCGGTCGGCGTCCGTGTGGTCCAGGGTGACCGCGGACTCGTGGTGGCTGATGGTGAGCGAACCGGGCATTGGTCAACCTCCTCCGTCACCCCCGCACCCTCCACCGTACGGCCGGGTCGGCCGCCCCGCCCGCCGCGGAGGCATGTGTGCGCGGGTGGGGCAGCCGGTTGCGCTCCGGGGCCGGCCGGGCACGGTGCACGGTGGATCGCACCGGCGGGCCGGGGGTGCGCCCCGAAGCCGTCCGAGGGGTGTCGCTCAGCTGTCCGGACCCTCCTCCCAGCGGCGGTGCCGCACCGCCGGTACGGCCAACACTACGACTCCGGCCGCCAGTTGCCAGGCTGATCCGAACATAAGTAGCGTGTCCACGCCAAATCGGTCGGCGAGCGGGCCGGCCGCCGCCAGGCCGAGCGGGCCGAGGGCGAAGGAGCCGAGCGCGCCGAAGGAGGTCAGCCGCCCGAGCAGTTCCACCGGCACCCACTCCTGCAGCGTCGTGCCGTACAGCGTCCCGCAGACCGCCGAACCGGCCCCCGCGACCAGCGCGCCGCCGGCCACCCAGGGCAGCGACGCCCCGGCCGCGAGCGCCCCGGAAGGCAGCGCCCACGCCAGACCGGCCACGGTCGCCACCGCCAACGGGCGTGCGGGCCTGCGGCCGAGCATCAGCAGGCCGCCCAGCACCGCGCCCGCGCCGTACCCGCCCATCACCAGGCCCCAGGCGCGGGCGCCGCCGAGGTCCCGCTGAGCGGTCAGCGGGCCGAGCACCAGGAACGGCGCCCAGACCAGCAGGTTGAACAGGCCCATCTGCGCGGTGGTGATCCACAGCCACGGGCGGGAGACGAACTCCGACCAGCCGGCCCGCAGGTCGCCGAGCATCGACTCCCCGCCGCCGTCCGCCGGCCGGCGCTCGGGCAGCCGCAGTCCGGCCAGCGCGAATGCGCCGACACCGTACGTCACCGCGTCGACCAGCAGCACCGCGGCCGGGCCCAGCGCCGCGGTCACCAGGCCGGCCGCGGCCGGTCCGACCACCGTGGACACCGAACGGGACAGCCCCAGCAGGGTGTTGGCGTCCGCCATCAGCTCCTTGCGGGGCACCAGGTCGGGCACGATCGCGCCGAAGGCCGGCATGAACAGCCCCTCGCCGACCCCCCACACCGCGACCAGGGCGACCACCGCCCAGACCGGCGCGTGCCCGGCCACCAACAGCCCGGCGAACAGCGCCTGCACGAGGCCCCGCAGGACGTCCGAGCCCAGCATCACCCGGCGGCTGCCGAGCCGGTCGGCGACCACCCCGCCGGCCAGCAGCACCAGCACCACGGGGAGGATCCGGGCCGCCATCACCCAGCCCAGGTCGGTGCCGCTGCCGCCGGTGCCGCCGTTGCCGTCGCCGTCGAGCACCGCGAAGGCCACCGCCACCGGCGCCATCGAGGAGCCGAGGAGGGAGGTCGTGTACCCGGTGAAGAACCACCTGAATTCGCGCTCGCCCAGCACGGCGAGACGGTCTCCCAGGCGCCTTCGGCGGGCCGGGATCCGTTCCATGTCCACTGCCATGTGCAAAGAGTCTGGGGCGCCGGGGAGGCGGGATTCAAGGGTTTCCCGGGAAAAACTTGAGCCTTGCGCCATCAAGGTTGCTCAGGATCGGATCCGCCGCAGTAAACAGGCGCGAATATCAGCTCCCACCTGCCATTTACTGCGGTTTACGGATACTCTGCGGATGTCTTGAGTGAGGTCATTTACTGCGGAAGAGGGCCGGAATGACGGAGCTACCCCCGGTCGAGTACGCCGTCGCCGTCGAGCGCTACCTGGCCGCCTCCGGGCTCGCCGAAGGCTCCCGGCGGATCTACCGGATCGCACTGCAGACCTGGGCCTGGGCGCTCGCCGACCGGCCCGCCCCCACCGGCCCCGAACGGCGGCGCGCCCGGCCGCCCGTCCTGCCACTGGCACTGCTCGACCACCCGGACGCCGCCGACCGGCTCCGCGCCGCCCTCGCCCATCGCAGCGCCGACACCGATCCGCGCACGCTCAACCGCGAACTCTCCACCCTGCGCGCGGCCGTGGCCTGGTGGCGGGCCCGCGGCTGGCTCGACGGCGACCCGACCGCCGACCTACGCCCCCGCCCGCTGCCCGAACCCGCCCCGGCCGCAGGCCCGTTGACCCCCGAGGAGCTGCACGCCCTGTTCGCCCTCCGCGCGCCGCTGCGCGAGCAGACGCTCTGGCACCTGCTGCACGAGTCCGGCGCCGCGATCGAGACCGTCCTCGCCCTGGACACCGACCACCTCGACCTCCCCCGCCGCCGTACCCGCCCCGGGCACGCCCCCGTTCACTGGCAGTCCGGCACCGCCCGCCTCCTCCCCCTCCTCGTCGCCGGCCGCGCCACCGGCCCGCTCTTCCTCACCGACCGCCGCGCCCCCGCCGGCACCCCCGCCCCCGACCGCTGCCCGTACACCGGTCGCGCCCGCCTCTCCTACCGCCGCGCGGCGGAGCTGTTCACCACCCACACCGGCCCGCTCGGCCCCGGCCGGACCCTCCGGCAGCTGCGGGCGGGGCGGTAGGGCCCGGCGAAGGGATGCCGTGTCCCGGTCGGCCGACGGGGCGGCCGGAGAGACGGGCCCCGCTCCGCCGCGGGGAGTTCGGCCCTCGCCTACTCATCCGACGGTGGCACCGCGCGGCGGCCCTGCGGGAGCGACCGGTCGAGGGCTTCCGCCAGTTCGGGCAGGCTCGGCCGGTCCTCGGGCGCGAGGCGCAGGCAGCCGTCGATGGCCGCGGCGAGGGCACGGGGGAGGCGGCGGCTGCGGGCCACCGGCGGGATCGGGAGGTTCGGCGGGTTCGGCGGGTTCAGGCTCAACGGCTCGTCACCGAAGGGAAGTTCGCCCGTGGCCGCCTCGTAGAGGGTGATCCCGATGCCCCAGACGTCGGTGGCCGCCGTGAGGAGGCCGCCGGAGGCCTGTTCGGGGGCGAGGTAGCCGTCGGTGCCGATGCCGGGGGTGCCCGGGCCCGGGGGGCGGGCGATGCTCAGGTCGAGCACCTTGGCGCGGCGGCAGTCGATCACGATGTTGGAGGGCTTGAGGTCGAGGTGCAGCAGGCCCTGCCCGTGCAGGTAGTGCGTCGCCGAGCAGACGTGCAGTCCGAGCAGCGCCAGGTCGGTCGCGGCCGGGCGGCGCGGCCGGGTGTCGAGCAGGTGGGCGAGGGTCTCGCCGGTGAGCGTCTCCAGCACCGCGTACGGCTGCGGGCGTTCGCCGGTGCCGTAGCCGCGCACCAGGTGGGGGTGGGTGAACTCGGTCAGCCAGCGCCCCTCGCGGAGCAGGCGTTCGCGCAGTCGGCGTTCGCGGCGGCGGTCGGGCCGGAGCACCTTGACCACGCAGCGGCAGTCCCGTTCCTCGCTCCAGCAGTCGTAGACGTCCAGCCAGCCGGTTCGGCACAGGTGGGCCAGGACGGGGTAGCCGGGGGCGATGAACTCCCCGGCGGGGAGCGGCTGTCGGGGGTTCATCGGGCCGCTCCTCGGAGTCGGTCCGCGCCCTGGAGTCCGGCTGCTCCCTGGAGCTCGGCCACCCCCTGGATGGTCGGGTGGTGCAGCCGGTCGAGCCGGGCGTAGCCGTCGTCGTGGGCCAGCAGTTCCCGGTGGGTGCCGCGGGCGACGACGCGGCCTTCGTGGAGCAGCACGATCCGGTCCGCGTTCCGTACGGTGAGCAGGTTGTGCGAGATGATGATCGTCGTACGGCCGCGCATCAGCCGCCCCAGCGGCTCCAGGATCCGCCGCCCGGACTCCACGTCCAGCCCCGTGGTCGGCTCGTCCAGCAGCAGGACGGGCGCGTCCCGGATCATCGCCCGGGCGATCGCGATCCGCTGCCGCTGCCCGCCGGACAGCAGGCCCCCGTGCCGGCCGACCAGCGTGTCGTAGCCCTCCGGCAGCCGGCTGACGAACTCGTGCGCGTCGGCGGCCTTCGCGGCGGCGACGACCTGCGCGTCGGTCGCGCCCGGCCGCCCGTACGCGATGTTCTCCCGGACGGTGCCGTGGATCACCAGGGTGTCCTGCAGCAGCACCGCGATGTGTTCGCGCAGGTCGGCCAGGGCCAGTTCGCGCAGGTCGATGCCGTCCAGCCGGACGGCCCCGCGCTCCGGGTCGTAGAAGCGCAGCAGCAGCTTGGCGGTCGTCGACTTGCCCGCCCCGCTCTCCCCCACCAGGGCGACCGTCTCGCCGGGCTCGGCGCGGAAGGACACGTCGAACAGCGCCACCCGGGTCGTCCCGGGGTAGCGGAACCACACCCCGTCGAAGGCCACCGCTCCGTGGGTCCGGCCGGGGCGCAGCGGGATCGGCGGATCGGCCACCTGCGGCTGCTGGTCGAGCAGTTCGATGATCCGCTCGGCGGCGGCCGAGGCGGAGTAGAAGCCGTTGCTGAGCCGCGAGATCCCCCGGATCGGGCCGTACAGCCGGCTCAACAGAGCGACGAAGACGAGGAGTTCGCCGAGGCTCAGCCGGCCGTGGACGAGTTCCCAGGCGCCCAGCCCGAGCACGATCAGCGCGCCGACCAGCTCCAGCATCTCCACGATCGGCGCGAACAGCGCCCGCAGCCGGGTCGCCGCCATCGTCGCCCGGAACCGCGCCAGGCTCTCCCGGCGGAAGCGTTCCTGCTCCCAGTCCTGCCGGTTGTACGCCTGCACCAGCGCGATGTTGCCCAGCGTCTCCTCGGCCATCGCGCTCACCGAGCCGCTGCGCCGCCGCCGCTCCCGCGACGCCGCCTTCACCAGCGCCGAGAAGCGCCGCGCCGTGAACCAGAACACCGGCGCGACCACGAGGGCCACCGCGGCGAGGTCCCAGCGCAGGTAGAACAGCACGCCCAGGAAGACGGCCAACTCGGCGACGTACGCGACCGCGTCGAGCACGCCCGAGAGGAGGAAGGTCTCGACCGCCTCGACGTCCGAAGTCAGCCGCGACAGGACGTCGCCGAGCCGCCGCCGCTCGAAGAAGCCCAGCGAAAGGCCCTGCAGGTGCCGGAACACGTCCGTGCGCAGGGCGAGCAGGAAGCGCTCGCTGACCCAGGCCGAGGTCGTCTCGTCGGCGAAGCGCAGGCCCCCTGCCACCAGCGTCAGCCCGGCGTACCCGAGCGCGACCGGCAGGAACAGCCCGAGCCTGCGCGGCACCAGCACCTCGTCGACGACGACCTTGAACAGCCAGATCGCGGCCGCGTCGACCACCGGCCCGAGCAGGACGAACCCCAGCAGCAGGGCCAGCCAGCGCCGACCCCCGCGGGTGTAGGGCCAGAACCGCCCGAACACCCGCCGCAACGGGACGGCCGGGGCCGGCTCGACGACCGGATCCACCCGGCCGTCGCCGTCACTCCCGTCGACGGCCATCAGCCGCCGCAGCGACCACACGGTACGAGTCCAGGCCCTGGGACGTGGCCGGGCTCTTAACGGCCCGGCCCTGACAGGACGGCGACGCCGTCAGTGCCGCGAGTTGCTTCCACGACGGCGACGGCGGTCCTTGGTCTTCGATTCCCTGGTCTCCTTGCTGGTCCTGGTCCGCTTGTGCGGATGCCGCATCGCCGGCACCAGGTTGGCGAGCATGCTCATCACTGCCACCTCTCTGTTGGTCCGCTCGGTCCCCCACCCATGGGTACGCAGCGAGGGGCGGGGGCACTCACCGCTCGGCGGGGCGATGCGGAGAGCGGTACGCGCCGTGACGGCGGGACGGCAGACGGTCGGGACACCGGTACGTCACGGGCGGCGGCTGTCACGGGCGGCCGTGACAGGCGGCCGTTACAGAGCCGATGGGCGGCCGTGACACGACCGGCCGAGGGCCGCGACACGGCTCTCCTAGCGTCACTCTCGACGCCCCGGGCCGCACCGGTCGCACGTACCGGTGGGCACGTACCGGTCGCACCCACCGACCGTACGAACCGACCGTACGAACCGGCTGTACGGCCCGGAGGGCGTCCGCGACGAGGACGTCCGCGTCCGGCGCCGACGACGGACGTCCGCGACCACGCCGTGTCCCGCGATCCGCGACGTCCTGGACGACGCGGTCGGGGACGCCCGGCGTGACGCGACCCGATGACAGAAGACCGACCTGGATACCGATCCGGATGGAGAACACCATGAGCAGGAGCCGTACCGACCGCTCCCCCGCCCGCCGAGTCCTGGCGGCCTGCGCCCTGACCGGGGCCGCGCTGCTGGCCGCCGTCACCGGCGGACAGGCCTGGGCCGACGGCGTGCCGAAGCCCGTCGCGACCGCTCCGGACGCCGTCGCCTCCCCCGCCGCGGGCTCCGCGCACGTCGCCGTCCCGGCGCCGTCCACCCCGACGGCCACTCCGACGGCCGACGCGAAGGCCATTCCGACGGCCACCCCGTCCGCCAAGCCGAAGGACGCCGTCCCACCGGCGCCGCAGGCGCCCAACGGCGTCCAGCCGCAGGTCCGCGAGGTGCCGAAGGGCGCCGCGCAGGCCGGTGACGGCTCCGGCGCCGCCGACGGCTCCGGCCTGATGCTCGCGGGCGGCGGCGCCGTCGCTGCCGTCGGCGCCGGTGCGCTGGGCTTCGCCGTCCTGCGCCGTCGTTCCGGTGCGCGCGGCTGACACCGGTCCCGAGTCCGCCGGGCACCCCGGCGCCGTTCCCCCGCACCCGGCCGGTCGGGGGAACGGCGCCGGGGCCGCCCCGACGGCGGGGACCGGCAACCGCAGCAGCACCCGGGCCGAACGGGCCCGCGGGAACGGGCGCGGGCGCGGGGGCGGACACGGGAACGGCCGCGGGAACGGACGCGGACGGCGCCGCGCCGCCAAGCCCGGCCCGAGCGTCCTGCGCCGTACGGCCTTCGGCACGGCGGGCCTGCTCTGCCTGGTGCTCGGCACCTCGCTGGCGCTGTCCGGCCGGGAGGCCCCGGTGGTGCGGATCGAGTCCTCGGGGCACGGCACCGGCACGGACACCCCGCCGTCGGCGCCCACCACCGGAACCACCGGCACCGCTGGTACCACCGGAACCACCGGCGCCGCCGCCCCGAAGCCGTACGCCCCCTCGCCGCCGACCCGCCTGCTCGTCCCCGCCGCCGGGGTGGACGCCCCGGTGGCCGACCTCGGCCTGAACACCGACGGGACGGTCCAGGTGCCGCCGGCCGACCGGGGCGAGGAGGTCGGCTGGTACCGCAACGGCCCCACCCCGGGCGAGACCGGACCCGCCGTCCTCATCGGGCACTACGACACCGTGCACGGCCCGGCGGTCTTCCGGCAGCTGCCGAAGCTGCGTCCCGGCGAGCTGATCCAGGTACGGCGCGCGGACGGCAGCACCGTGGACTTCAAGGTCCGCGCCCTGTTCCAGGCCGCCAAGGACAACTTCCCCACCCAGCAGGTCTACGGCGACACGCCCGCGCCCGCGCTTCGGCTGATCACCTGCGGCGGGCGGATCGGCTCGGACGGCCACTGGACGGACAACATCATCGTGCTGGCGGACCTGGCCTGACCCCGGCCTGCCCCTGACCGGGCGCCGGGCCCGGGGAACCACCACCCGCCGTCCGGGCGACCTACCAACAGAACGGCCACGGGGCGAAGTACCGGCACCGCGCCGCAGACCAGGAGGACGAGCACCGACCGTGGCAGCACCACCCGCACCCCGCCGCCGGCCCGGCGCCGTCCCCGTGGCGGCCCTGGCCGGCCTGGTCGTCCTCCTCGCCCTCGCCGCCCTGGCCTTCGGCCGGGCCACCCCCGGCGGCCTGCGGGACCACGGCCCGGTCCAGCCCGTCACGCCACCGCCCGTCTCCCGGCCGCTCTGGCCGGACCTGGCCTCCTCGCCGTCGCCGACCCCGCCCGCCTCCGGGGCCGGCGCCACCCAGGCGCCGCCGGAGCCCGTCCCGGACCTGACCGTCCCCGGGCGGGACATCACCGCGGTCGACGTCCGCGCCGTCCTCGCCAAGGACCCGGCGGTGACCCCGGAGGAGCGCAAGGCGCTCAGCACCTCCACCGGGTCCACGTCCACCGGCTCCGAGGTCCGCACCCCCGAGTTCCGCGACCTCACCGGGGACGGTCAACCCGAACTGATCACCACCGTCACCACCCCCGGGCCGGTGGTCCTGCACGTCTACACCCTCGTCGAGGACCGCCTCGTACCCATCCTGTCGGTGCAGGTCCAGCGGACCTTCAACGCCGCGACCATCGGCTCCGACCTGCTGCTGTACGAGTCGACCGGCGTCTACGTCCGGACCACCAGCCACTACCGCTGGGACGGGGTCCGGCTCGTCCTGCTGGAGCGGAAGGACGAGGGCCTCGGCGTGCTGCCGCCCACCGGCCCGGACCCCGCCCAGCCGCCCACCGCCACCCCCACGGCCATGGGCGTGCCGTCCACCCCCAAGATCGTCGGCCCGCGCCAGGCCCCCGGCGCGGCCGTCCCGTCCCCCCGCGCGCCCGGGCCGGCCGCCCCGTCCTCCGCCCCCGCCGTGTCCCCGGAGCCGAAACGATGACCCCCGCGCCGTCCCCCGCCGCCACCCCCGCCCACCCGCACATCCTGCTGGTCGAGGACGACGAGGTGATCCGCGAGGCCACCCGGATGGCCCTGGAACGCTACGGCTTCCCCGTCAGCACGGCCGCCGACGGACTGGAGGGGCTGGAGGCCTTCCACGCCGTGCGGCCCGACCTGCTCCTGCTGGACGTCATGCTGCCGCTGCTCGACGGGGTCGGCCTCTGCCGCCGGATCCGCGAGGAGAGCCAGCTGCCGATCCTGATGATGTCGGCGCGCACCGACCCGGTGGACGTGGTCTCCGGGCTGGAGGCCGGCGCGGACGACTACGTCGTCAAGCCCTTCGAGAGCGCCGTACTGGTCGCCCGGATCCGTACGGTCCTGCGCCGCGTCCCCGTCGCCCCGGCGGCCGACGCCCCGGCACACCACCCGGCCGACGCAGCCCCGCAGACCCCGTCCGCTCCCGCCCCGCCCCCGCCCTCCCCCACCGTCCGCAGCTTCGACGGCCTGCAGGTCGACACCGACAGCATGGAGGTACGGGTGGACGGCCGCCTCGTCCCGCTCACGCCCACCGAACTGCGGCTGCTGCTGGAGTTCACCGCCGCGCCCGGCATCGTGCTGGAACGCTCCACCCTGCTCGAACGGGTCTGGGACTACGAGTGGGGCGCCGACACCCGGGTCGTGGACGTCCACGTGCAGCGGCTGCGCGCCAAGATCGGCTCCGGCCGGATCGAGACCGTCCGCGGTTTCGGCTACAAGCTGCGGCGCCCGGCATGACCCTGCGCCGCCAGATCGCCACCGCCGTCGCCGCCATCTCCGTGCTGGTCGCGGTGGCCGTCGGCCTGCTGGTCCACCAGGCGATGATCCGTCAGCACGTCGACCAAGCCCGCGCCGCCGCCCTCTCCGCCCTCGACGCGTCGCTGGCCGGCTACGGCCGCGGTGAAGAACCAGCCGGCCGGGGCGCCACCCTGGACGACCCGGCCCTGCCCGACCGGCTGCGCGCCCTCGCCTCCGGCGGCCGGCAGGGCTCACTGCTCGCGACCGACGGCGACGGCGAGTCCATGTGGGCGGCCGGCCCGGTGGAGCACGGGGTGCTCTCCGTCCGGGTCGACTTCGCCCAGGACCGGCAGGCCATCGCCGACCTGGACCGGATCATCCTGCTCACCGTCGTCGCCGCGGTCTTCACCACCGTGCTGGCCGGCGTGCTCGTCGCCGACCGGATCAGCCGCCGCCTGCGCACCGCGGCCGTCGCCGCCCGGGGCATCGCCGCCGGCGGGACGGACACCCGGATCGGCGAACTCGTCGACGGCAAGGACGAGGTCGCCGACCTCGCCGCCGCCGTCGACCTGATGTCCCGCACCCTGCACCGCCGCCTGGCCGACGAACAGCGCTTCACCGCGGACGTCGCCCACGAACTGCGCACCCCGCTGACCGGCCTGGTCACCGCCGCCGAGCTGCTGCCGCCCGGCCGCCCCACCGAACTCGTCCGGAACCGGGTCCAGGCCCTGCGCGGCCTGGTCGAGGACCTCCTGGAGGTCTCCCGCCTGGACGCGGACGCCGAGGCCCCCGACCTCTCCGCCATCCCCCTGGAACGCGCCGTACGCCGGACCGTCTCCCTCACCGGACTGGACGTCACCGTCGAGGTCGCCGCCGACCTCCGGGTCCGCACCGACCTGCGCCGGCTCGACCGCATCCTCGGCAACCTGCTCATCAACGCCCACCGCCACGGCGCCGCCCCGGTCCACCTCCACGTCGACGGCCGCCGCATCACCGTCCGCGACCACGGCCCCGGCTACCCCGACGACCTCCTCCGCCACGGCCCCCAACGCTTCCGCACCAACGCCCCCGAACGCGGCCGCGGCCACGGCCTCGGCCTCACCATCGCCACCGGCCACGCCCGCGTCATCGGCGCCGCCCTCACCTTCACCAACCACCCCACCGGCGGCGCCACCGCCACCCTCACCCTCCCCCCGGACTGACCCCAGCCCCGGGAAAAGGGCCGGCGCCGTCGACCCCGCCGCACGAGCGGCGGGGTCGACGGCGCCGTGGGACGGGCCTGGACGTCAGGCGATGTAACCCTGCAGGTCGACGATCACGTCGGCCGAACCGGCGTGGTTGTAGACCGCGATGTTGCCGTTGGCGTCCACCGGCACCAGGGCGAGGTTCGGCACCGTGGCCCCCGGGGTGACGTTGACGGTCGACGCCTCGGTCCACGGAGTCCCGGGCCCGTAGACCTTCAGCCAGCTGGGCTCCGTCGCGTTGGTCGCGGTCAGGTTCACGAGGACCGCCGAGACTCCGTCCGGCACTCCGGCGGCACCCCGCACCTTGACCGTCAGCCTGCCGTCGGCCCCCAGGGCCTGGTGTGACTCCCGGGTGTCCGCCAGCCGGGTCGGCGCGGAGGTGAGCACGCCCTTGGTGTCCCCGAGGAAGTATGGCGAGGCGTAGTAGCCCTGGATGTCGACGATGAGGTGAACGGACCCGACGTGGTTGTAGAGCGTGATGGTGCCGTCCGCGTTGATGGGGGCGGTGACCTGGTTGGTGACGGTCCGGCCGGCCTCGAAGTTGAGGCTGGAGGTACGCGGGGGCACGGTGCTCGGGGTGGCCGTGACGTAGCTGTTCTCGGTGCCCTCCGTCGCGGTGAGGTTGACGACCGCAATCTCGGCCTTGTCGGGGAGCTTCCCGGGACCGCGGACCGGAACGGTGATGATCTGGTTCGGCCCCACCGCGTGGTTGACGCCCCCGGTGCCGTTCCGGGTGTCGAGGGCCCGGACGTTGCTGTCCGCCACACCCATCCGAACCGACGCGCTCCGGGGCTGGGGCGTGTAGTACCCGGCGATGTCGACGACCAGGTCGACGTTCCCCGCGTTGTTGCGGAACGAGACCGTACCGTCCTCCGCGACCGGCAGCAGTACGGCGTTGGCGACATCGTGACCAGGAGTCGCGTTGACGTTCGACGCCGTCGGCGGCTCCCCACCGGGGAAGGCGGTGATGTGCGTGGCCTGGGTGGCGTTGGTCGCGGTCAGGTTGAGCAGGACGCCGGTGACCTTCCGGTCGGTCGGCACCCCGGAGACGCCGACGACCTGCAGCGTGAGCACCTCTCCGGGGCCGACCGGCTTGACCGGCGCCCCCACACCGCTGCGGGTGTCCAGGAAGCGGGTCGGGTAATAGAGCGGCACGTAGGTGCTGCCGACCGTGACGGACCGCGACGTCGCCCCGGTTCGCCCCTGCTCGTCGGTGATCGTGTGGGTCACCGTGTACGTGCCGGGCGCGACGTACTCGTGCAGGTTGCGAGACGAGTTCGCGGCCACGTCGACCACCGTGCCGTCACCGAAGTCGACGGTGTTCCCGGTGATCGGGGACGTCGTCTCCGCGGCACCGACGGTGCTGGCGTTCACCCGCAACGACCGGTCCGCTTCGGCGTACCCCGGCTGGGGCACGGTGACGTCGAGGTTCGGAGTGATCGTGGATTCGGCGTAGGCCGAGGAGGCCAGCGGCAGCCCACTGGCGACGGACAGGACGAGGACAACACCAGCTACCACGCGTGCGCTACGCACGGTTCCCTCCCAAGTGATCTGGTTACGACTTTGGATCTTGCCAGACCGCCACGACAATCCCATGGGATTTCAAAGACGTCCCCAAGACCTCGCACCGCCCCCAATGCCGAAGGGCCGGCCCGACATCCGTCGGACCGGCCCTTCCCGTTCTGCTCTGAGCCCCCTGCCGGGTTCGAACCGACGACCCCCGCTTCACAAGAGCAGCCGTCCGCCACCCGGCGTGACCTGGGGCGCGCCTACCCTGCCGGTTCCCTGCCCACCGCACCGCCGGCGCCCGCAACTGACGCCACGTACCGTCCGATCTGGCACGCCTGTGGCACAACCCCGCCGGGTTGGGCCCTACCGGCGGAGCATCCGTTCGTAGATCACCAGAAACTGGGCAACGAAGCCAGATGCTTCAGTTGCAGTGGCGTGATCCGTACAAACGAGCACGACACCCGCGACGAGCGCCAGGGAGTAGGTCGCCCCGCTCACCCACCAGGGGGTAGACGTGGGGCCAGCGCCAGCCACCTGGACGCCTGCGTAATGGTCTTCCATACTGGATGCGGTCCTCTCTTGACACGGGGACGGGCCGCGAGAGGCCACCTGTCGTTTCCAGGCGCACGGGTGGCCTCACCGCTGATTTCAGAGCGGTCGATTCGCGTATTGCAGTGAGTCAATGTTGACCGGCAGTAGACTCCTTTGCAAATTCCCAGCTGAGAGGGCATAAGAGGCGCCAGATATGCCAACTTAGTTGGCATATGGAACGCGACGTCTTAAGTCTGCCCGGCGTCGCCGACAGCGGACCGACCCACCTCCTCGCCTAACTCGTCTACTCGCCTAACTCGTCTACTCCTCTAACTTGCTAGCGTGCGTGCACGCTTGCTTGCTTGCCAGCGCGCTTGACTTGCATGCGTGCTCGCTTGACTTGCACGCCAGCGCGCCGACTTGCGACCCTGCCACCTCGCGCCACTTCACTTCCATCCTTCCAATCGTTTCAACGTTCTCCCGATTCACTCCTTCCGGCATTCCCAACCTCGCCCCTTCCGGTATTCCCATCTCCAATCGTTTCAACGTTCTCCCGATTCACCCCTTCCGGCATTCCCAACTCCAATCCGGAGTTCTTCCAGGTCGTCCAGCCTCAGCCGCTCGATCGCCCGTTGATGCTGGGGTTTGCGTCGAGGTGCGTCGATACCAGGGCGGTGGAGCGGTTTTGGCCGGTGTCCTGCCTGGTCTGGGGTCGAGCATGATCGGGGGGCCGTAAGCTGTTGCGACTCGGTCAGGGCTTCTGGGCCTGACCGCAATTTGGCCGAGTGGCCCCCGTTCTTGCTCGACTCGGGTCCCGAGCCGGGTAGGTGGGTAAAACCGTGGAGCCGTCCGCCCCCAGCCACGACGGGCTCTAACCTCGGCTACCCTCCCGGCCGCACGTTCGACGTGCACGGCCGGCCGCCGACGGAGCGGGGCGGAGACGGGAGCGACGGCGAGCGGCAGGGCCGCGCGCTGGCGCGCTGTGCGCGCCCTTGAACCCGTAGAGAAGATTTTTACTCACCCACCTTCCCCCGCTTCCTCCTTCTCGCACCCCTCCACCTCTGCCCTTTTGCCTCTGGCTGAACTGGCCCGGCTGGCCGCTTCTCCGCGTTCTTGCCGATCCGCACGTGGGCATGCTGACCGTGGTCAGGAAGCGCATGCCGGAGGGGGACGCATGACAGCGCTGGTGGTCAAGCCTTGGCGGGTGCCGGGAAAGGAGCGGCTCTACGTCAACAAGGCTGGCGCCCGCGGCGATTCGGTGGCCTGGCTGGACTGCAAGTCCGGCGTCGTCACGGTCGAGCTCCCGGAGTTCGAGGAGTCTGCGCTGGTCAAGGTCGAAGAGTGGTGCCGGTCCTTCGGCGGTCACGTGCCGCCGCGCACCGTCCGGCATCGCGGAGAGAAGAACCCACCTTCGAAGGTGGTCCCGGCACGGGTGCCGCAGCCTCGCACGGAGGTCCCGTTCCTGCCTCCGATGCGTGCGGAGGACGACCTTTCCCGGAACCTGCCCGGCGCTGGGCTGGAGAGCCTGGTCCGCGAGGGCGAGGAGCGGTACGGGCTGCTCGTCCGCCTCGCCGCCAGGCTCTCCCGCCAGCGCCTCGGTGATTCGAGCACGCTGCGCGGACTGGAGGGCGAGCAGATCGTCGGGGCCCGGCTGGAATCGCTCAGGGCCTCCGGCTGGAAGCTCCTGCACGGGGTGCCGCTGCCGTCCGGCTCCGACATCGACCACGTGGTGATCGGCCCGCCGGGCGTCTTCACGGTCAACTCGAAGCACCACCCGGGCGCCACCGTGTGGGTCGGCGACAAGGTCGTGAAGGTCAACCGCAACGGCTACCCGTACGTGGAGAACTCCGAGTTCGAGGCGAGCCGTACCGCCCGGCTGCTCACCGAGTGGTGCGGCTTCGAGGTGCCCGTCCACCCCGTCATCGCCGTCGTCGGCGCCCGGAGGATCACCCTCGGCACGACCCCGGCGGTGACCGTCATCGACGGCGAACAGATCGCCGACGTCCTGCCCGCCCGCTCCGCGGTGCTGTCCCCGACCAGGGTGGACCGGGTCTTCACCATCGCCCGCCACCGCTACGTCTGGAGCCAGATAGGCAAGCGCGGCCGGAAGACCCGCTGACCCCGGCCCGCCCGCGGCACGCCCCAAGTCCGCACCCCCGCAACGACGAAGGGCCGGCCCGCCCGGGATCACCCCGGCGAACTGGCCCTCCGTACGACGAGCCCCCTGTCGGGTTCGAACCGACGACCCCCGCTTTACAAGATCAAACGTGATCGTCGGGGACCGGCCCGAACGCATCCCGTCCGCCAGCGCCGAGTGTTCACGGGGACGCGCGGGTGTGTCGGCGTCCAGGCGTGTTGATGTCAGGAAGCGATGTCAGCATCACACCTTCACCGGCCCCAGCGGAGCGCCCATACGGCCCGGGCCCGACAGCGATTCGCTGTCGGGCCCGGGCCTTTTTGCGGTTCGGCTCACACGTCGACACGCCAGCCATCGAGCGCTGCGAGCACCCGCGCCCGCGCCTCGATGACCGCCATCCGCGCAGTCCTCTCGCCCTCATGGACGTGAGCGCTGGACGCAGTGCTCTGCCCCGGCCACTTGCGGTACAGAAGGCCAGTCTCGGCCGAGAACCAACCCCGGCTGACCGCGTTCAGCGCCATGAGAATCCCGGTGTCCTCGCTCGCTGGCAGGGCCATCCATCCGCCAAGGGCGAGCACGAGGTCACGCCGCGCACATAGGGTCGCCGGGTGGACCTGGGCACGGAAGTCGTGCGCCTTCCAGTGCTCAAGGACGGCCCCGCGCTCAATCGGCCCCTCCGGGGGGTCCTGGTCGAATCCCACAGTCGAGCCATCTGGAAGCAGATCAAGCACCCGCGACGTCGACCAGCAGATTCCGGGCCGCTGAAGTGCTGCAAGGTCCCGCGCGAGCGTGCCCTCCACCAACATGTCGTCGGCGTCCAGCACCTTGACGTACTGCCCGGTTGCCCGGGAAAGGGCCATCGTGCGAGCCACGCCAGCCCGGCCGTGCCGCCCCTGCCCAAAGGTGATGCGAGGGTCATCCGGCACGTGGGGAGCGACGGTGTCGGTCTCCCCGTCCTCCTGAATGACCCACTGCCAGTCCCAGCCTTCCGGCAACTCCTGGGCCAGCAGCGACTTGTAGGCGTCCGGCAGGTAGGACGCGGACGGCCCGTGAACGGCCGTGATGACGGAGATGACGTGGGTCATGCTCACCACCTTGTCAGCTTGGTCGTGAAGGTCAGTTCCGTTCGGTCGCCCGGCAGAACGACGTCGGCCACCTCTACCACTCGATCAGTCGTGTCGATGCCGACCTTGCGCAGGATGATTACGGACACGCCCGCCGGCAGGCCGAGCTCTTCGACCTCCTCCGGCGTGGGGGGCCGGGCCTGGAAGGTCTCCACGACCCGGTCCAGCTCGATACCTACGGTCCAGAGCTGATTCTGCGTCCCCCCGGGCCACGGCTCCTGATCTTCTCGCAGGAGGTCGGGGTTGCTGGCGATCATGTCGAGCACCAAGTACGACTGCGAGCGGTTGAGCGGGGTGCGCTCCTCCCGGTACCTCGTCCGGTACGTCCGCTGAAGCAGCGTCGCGCCCTCGGGGACCCCGAACATCCCTGCAAGCTCCGCCGTAGCGGGCACCTGCTCGTAACTCGCCTCGAAGACCAGATCGTTGATGGTTAGGCCCGTGTCCCGTTCGGTGGCCCCGGTCGTCAGTCGCTCAGCCTCGGACGCGCGCGCCCGATCCTTCTCCCATTGGTGCCGTGCGTTGTCCCGAACGACCCTGGTCGGCGCCTTCCGGACGAAGGTGCCCCGGCCGTGCTGCTTCTCGATCAGCCCCTCAGCGACCAAGACCCCCGTGGCCTGCCTGATGGTCGGAACACTCGTGTCGTACTGCTCAGCCAGAGCCGTCTCAGCGGGCAACCTCGTCCCCGGCTTGAGCTGACCTGCGCGGATCTCTTCTCGCAGGGCGTCTGCGATCCGCTCGTACTTCGTCGCCATGGCGGCTCCACCATCCCTGGTTGCGTGACTCGCCCAGGATAAGTCCTCAAGAGGAGTTGACGACTCCCTGAGAGTCCGTCATAGTCATCTCAGCTCCTCAAGAGGAGTTGAGGACAAGTCCTCAACATGACTCTTGGGGCTTGCTTGACCTGCACAAACGCGCCCGGAGGGGTGGGGTGACAGCCCCCCGAAGGCAGCGCTCGACCTTTGAGAACTCAACAGAGTGCTTCACGACGGGGCTCGTCCCCGTCCCCGCGCGGACCGGGTGACGTCCGCACGTTTCGAGTGTCTTTGGTCCCCGATCCGCCCGCTCGTCGGTCGGGTCGGGGGTCATGGCTGCTCGTGATGTGACGAGTAGCTGGGCCCGCATGAGTCGGGCCGCCGCGCTCCCGGCCAAGGAACGCGCGGCGGCCCTGCGGGCTCACCCACCATCTGACGAGGTGAACCCAGTGAAACTGTACGTCGGAGGCCAGGAGGCGTTGACGCCCCTGGAGTTCATGGAGCTGGCGCTCGGCGTCGGCATCGACGTCGAGCTGTTCATCGGCAGCGAGGACGAGTCCGACGAGGACCGGGCGGTCCGGCTCGACGCCGCGCGGGACATCCTGCGGGACCTGGACGGCCCGGCGGCCGGCTTCGGGTCCGCGCTGATGCACACCGCCGAGCGCTGCCGGGCACGGACCTGGAAGGCGGCGGCCTGATGATTCAGCTCCACACGATCATCAGCGGCGCCACCCGCACCCCGCACCGCACCGCCCGCCCGGCGGCCACCGTGCTCGCCGAGTACCGCCCGGACGGAGACGGCGACCTGCGCGGCGCCGCCTGCACCGGCAGCGACACGAACCTGTTCTACCCGGACCCCGAGGAGATGGGGCCCGAGACCGCCGAGTGGGCCGAGCGCCGCGCCAAGATGATGTGCGCCGGCTGCCCGGTGAAGTCGATGTGCCTGGCCGACGCGCTGGAGCGCAAGGAGCCGCACGGCATCTTCGGCGGCCTGAACGAGCGCGAGCGCAACAGCCTGCTGCGGCGGGCGGCCCGCGACCGGGCCCGGGTGAACGCTGGGGGTGCCGGGTGAACGTTCACCGCCCCGGCGGGGGTGTTCACCCTGTGCTCACCGAGGTGCCCACCCCGGCCCAGATCCGCCGTACGTCGCTCGTGATCAGCACCGGCACGTGGGTCCTGACGGGGGCGGTGGTCGCGGTGAGCATGTCCACCGCCGCCCCGTTCATCGACGCCCACTCGCCGGGCTACGGCACCGGCCCCGTGATGGCGGTCGCCGGTGACGGCTGCTTCATCCTGAGCCTCCAGGCGGACAGCACGCTGGCCCGCTTCGGGGTGAGCGCCGGACGCTGGCCGGCCCTCTTCCGGTGGGTCACCGGACTGGCAACCGTGTGGCTCAACATCGGCGCCGCCGCGCTGGCAAAGGACCTGGTCGGGGTCGTGATCCACCTGATCCCGCCGCTTCTGCTTCTGCTCGTCGCCGAGGCCGGACCCGCCTACCGCAGGGCCCTGGCTCGCCTCGCGAAGCGGCCCCAACCGCCGCTCCGCACCCGCCCTGCGACGATCCCGCAGGCCGCCCGGCAGGTGGTGAACACCCCGCTGTTCACCCTTCCGCAGGCACCGTTCACCCCCGCCCCGCAGCCCACCGCAACCCTGCCGCCCGTCCCCGGAATCGAGGCCCGGGAGGCACTTCCGGCGGGTCCGGCGCAGACGGTGAACACCGAGCCCGTTCACCCGGCGCTCACCCCCGTTCACCCTGCCTCGACCGACACCGCCGAACCGATCACCGACCCGGTTCCGGAGGGCGCCGACGACGTGATCGACGGCCCGGTGTACCCGGAGGGACCGGACGTGGTGAACACCTCGGAGCCCGAGGCGTTCACCGCCGAGGACGAGGTGAACACCCCCGCCGACGGGGTGAACACCGCCCCGGCCCCCATCCGGCTGGACGAGGCCGAGGCCGCCCGCGTGATCGAACAGTGCTGGCGCGACGGCGTCTCGCAGCGCCAGGCCGCCCAGCGCTCCACCCGCGCCGCCTCCTACGTCAACGTCGTCTACAAGCGGCTCAACGAGCAGCACGACGGCGGCGCCGAGGCGGTGGCCGCATGAGCCGCCCCCGCCACTGGGACCCCGAGGGCGCCCGCCACGGCGGCACCCCCACCTACCCGTGGCGCATGGCCCCGGCGGGCTACTTCACCCGCCGGCAGCTCCGCGCCAAGGGCCTGCGCCCCGGCGGACAGGACGTCGCCGCACAGATCATGTGGCGCTCCCGCTACGGCGGCACCCGCCCCGCCTACCTCTACCGCCTCGCGTTGGCCAAGCCCGTGAGGCCGATGACCCCCGCGCGGACCGCCGCCCTCGCCAAGGCCAACGCCGCCCGCCGCACCTGCCCCGCCTGCGGGCAGGACGCCGGCTACGTGCTCCCCGCGCACCTCGACACCTGCCTGACCTGCGCCAACTGACCCGAACGGAGACCTCGTGTCGGACACCACCGCCACCGTGGCCCGGGCCGCCGAGCCCACCCACGCGTGGCTGATCACCCTCCAGTACCCGGTGCACAACGGCTACGCCGTCGTGACCCACAACGGCACCCTGACCGTCGCGTCCGGCGGCACCCGCGAGCGCGCCTACCTGGACATCCGGGACTGGCTGACGCAGCAGAGGCCCGAGCTCGCGCGCGGCAACGTCCTGTTCTTCTCGCTGGAGCCCTACCGGCTCTGACCTGCCCCGGAGGTTCGTCATGGGTCGCATCCGCACCACCAAGATCCAGATACCGGCACAGCGCGGCCGTGGGCGGCGGGGAGCACCGTCCGCGCACGTGGTCGACCTCGGCCGGGGTACCGCCCCGGTCGTGCTGGTCGTCCCGCAACAGCGCTCCCTGAGCGGGCGGTTGGCGCTCGCGATCGCCCGCGCCATGTGGCGTCGGCGGGTCGCGTGGGCGCCGACCTGGGCCGGGATCGGCGTCTTCGCGGCGGCGGGCGTACTGTCCGCCGCCCCGGCCATCGCGCTGGCCCTCGCCGTCCCGGCGGTGCTGCTGCCCGCCGGGTGGGCGCTGATCCTGCGCCGTCACTCGCGCTCGGCTGTACGGCGCAAGGCCCGCGCCCACGCCCGGGCCGTCGCCGCCATGTCGGCCGGCCTCGGTTGGTCGGCGCTCGCGATCTGGTTCGGCCCCGTGAACGGCCTGCTCGCCGTCGCGTGGCTGGCCGGGACCGCCACCGCGCAGACGCTCTGGTGGCAGCGCCGTCGCAAGGTCGCCACCACCCCGATCGACACCCCGCAGGTCTGAACTCCCCTTGGAGGCAGCACAGATGAGCACCCCTCCCAACCCCGGCAGCCCGTTCCCGCCCCCGCGCCGCTCCGGCACCCCGCACCCCGGCGCCGCCGGTCCCGGTAGGACCCCGCCCCCGAACGGCGGCAACTCCCGCACCCGCGTCGGCCCGAGCTACCACTTCAACTACACCCGCAACACCGCCAGTGGCGGTGGCGGGTACGCCGGCGGCCGGGGCCCCAGCGGCCCGGGCCCGGCGGCGGGCGGGATCGGCCAGCCGTCCGGCGGCGGCCGGGGCGCGGGCGGCGGCAACGCCTACTCCCCGCTCGGCGACCCGGAGTTCTTCACCAACCAGGACGTGCGGAACTACTGCGAGCAGGGCCGCTCCGCGATGTCCCGGGTCTCGTTCGACCTGGCCATGGCCTACGAGTTGCTGAACGCCGTGCTCAAGGAGGTCCCCGACGCCGAGGGCCGCCCGTTCGGCTCGCTGGCCCGCGCCCGGCGTGTGGCCAAGCACCTGAAGAAGGCCGCCGACGACGCGAAGGAGTGCGCCGCCGAGATCGCCCGCACCTACGCCGCGTTCCAGCGCGAGTACGACCCCGAGATCTCCCGCGTGGCCCAGCCCCGCGCGCCCCGCCGCAAGTTCGACTTCGGCGGCTGATCCCGCTCTGATCCCCGGGCCGGGGCAGGGCGCGCACCGCCCCCACCCCCAGCCGGTCGGGTGAGCTGTGCCGCGCGCTGCCCCGGGCCGGGGCCCTCCACCCCACGCCCCGCAGCCCAGGGAGGCCGCCCGTGGCTCGCCGCCAGCCCCAGACCATCGCCCAGCTCGACACCGGCCAGCAGGTCGGGTATCTGCATCTCGACCCCAACCAGCACGCCGGCGGTGTCGGCGAGTACTTGCTCCACCGCGTGAAGCCCTACCTGCCGCCGTGGATCGTCGCGGGCGGCACCGGCATCCTGTCGCTGCCCGCGAACGCCATGTGGGGCGAGTCGGCGGCCGGCGCGGTCGGGCTGACCCTCGCCTCCCTCGGCCTCACGGCCGCCACCTGGTGGGCGGGCCGCCCGACCAGCCAGCAGCGCCGCCTGCACTCCGCCATCACCGTCGCCGCCGGTACGTCGTGGTTCACGGCCGCCGCCCTCGCCGGACCCATCTCCGGCCCGCTGCCCAGCCTCTACCTGATAGGGGGATCGGCGCTCGCGGCGACGTGGAACATCCGCCAACTGCTGCGGGTCAACCCCGAGGGCGCGCCGAACGAGGGCGACAAGGGGCTGTTGGAGAAGGTCGGGCTCGCCAAGACCCTGGTTACCTCCGCGAAGGTCCAGCCCAACAAGGCCGAGTTCGAACTCCAGCTTCCCGGCGGCGAGTTGACCCCGGACGACGTGTCCAAGGCCCTTCCCAAGCTCGCCGGCGCGCTGCGGGTCGCCAAGAACGCGGTCCGCACGCTCCCAAACCCGGACGACTCCTCCCGCGTCGCGCTGACCGTAGTACCGCACGACCTGCTCAAGGCCGGCGCCGTCTACCCGGGCCCGTCGTACCCGGGCGGCTCCATCGCCGACCCCGTCCACACCGGGATCTACGAGGACGGCGCCCACATGGCGATGTTCTTCCCCGGCGACCCCGAGGCCGGCCGCAACGCCATGCACCTGCTGATCATGGGGATGACCGGCTCCGGAAAGTCCGAGGGCGGCATCACCGCGCTGACCGAGGTCATCACCCGACGCGACGTGATCGTGTGGGCGTCCGACCCGGCCAAGGCCGAGCAGACCCTCGGCCCGCTGCTGCCCGCGATCGACTGGGCCGCGCTCGACATCAAGTCGACCAAGGCCATGGTCAACGCGCTCAAGGCCGTGATCCCGGCCCGCACCGCGTGGCTGGCCAAGTACGGCTACAAGCAGTGGGAACCCGCCTGCGCTGAGACGCAGGCAGACGGCTCGCCCGGCATGCCGTACCTGCTCGCCTGGTTCGAGGAAGCGGCCAAGTCCCTGCGGGAGATCGACGAGGACGCCTTCACCGGCCCCGCCCAGGAAGCACGCTCCGCCGGTATCAGCATCGTCATCTCTCTCCAGCGCGCCTCCCACACCCAGATGAGCACCGACACCCGTGCTTCCCTCGGCTCGTCCTGGGTGTTCGGGCTGCGGGACGACAAGGACGCGCAGTTCGCGCTGTCCGACGAGGCCCTGGACGCCGGCGCCTCGCCGCAGGCGTGGAGGGACAAGAAGCCCGGGTACTGCTACCTGACCGCCAACGGCATCCCGGAGACGTTCTGGGCCACCCCGGGCCGCGCCTACCTGACCCCGGTCGACTCCATCACGCGCAACGTCGCCGAGTTCGCCCACCTGCGCGCCGAGTGCGACCCGGTCACCGCCGCAGCCGCCGCCAAGGCCGCCGGGAACGCCTTCACCCAGCGCACCCGCTACCCCCTCCCCGCCCTGCCGGGCGCCGAGGACGGCGAGGACGGCGGGATCTACGAGCAGGAGGAGAACACCCCCATGCCCTACGACTACGACCTCGACCCTGACGACACCGGCGACGAGGACGACGGGATCGACCCGGACGCCGAACTCCCGCCCGTCGAGCACGTGGTGGAGATCGCCCCGCCGGAGATCCCGCCGCGCACCCGGGTCGGCAAGGCCGAGGCCAAGAAGATCATGTTCGAGCTGCTGGCCGAGTTCGAGTCCGAGGGCCGCACCGAGGTCGGCCCTGCGGACTTTATGGAGTACTGCGACCGCTTCAACCGGGGCCGTAGCTGGGTGTCCGGACAGGTCTCCGAGATGGTCGACGCGGGCCGCCTGCGGGAGACCGACGAGGTCGGCCGCTACGAGATCATCCCGTTCCAGTCGGCCGCCGCCTGACCCGCTCGTGACGGTCCTGACGCGTCTGACGCGTCAGACGGCCCTGACGCCGAACGGGCCGATTTCCCCGGGTAACGCGTGCGCGCGAGGGGTGTCTGACGCGTCTGACGCCCCGTCCTGACGCTTCTGACGCCCCTCCCGCGCCCGGCCTGACACCCCGCCTCCCACCGCTCGACCGCGCCCCGGAACCGTTTCCGAGGCGCACGGAAGGACCCTCCCCCGTGATCGTCTCCGTCTCCTCCGCCCTGCTGTTCGCGATCATCACCGTCGTCCTCGTCCGCTCCCAGCGCGTCAGCGCCGGCAGCGCTGTCCTCATCTGGCTGTCCGGCTTTACCGTCGCCGGCACCGGCCTCGCCGGACCCGTCAACAGCGCCCTCGGCGCCCTCGCCCACTACGTCTCCACCATCCACTGACCCACCGCCAGCCCGCCGACAGGAGAAGCACCGTGGACCACACCGCCAACCCGCAGCCGCCGTTCGCCGCCCCGGTGCTCTACACCCAGGACGGCACCCCCTACTACGCCACCCAGCCCGCCCCGGCGCCCCTCGCCCTCTACCACCCGACCGCACCGCTCCCCGCCCCGATCCACCACCCCGGGCCCGCCTACCTGCCCGCCCCGCACACCACCGCCCCCGTGCCGGTCCCGATCACGACCCCGGCGAGGGACCCGTGGCCCGCCCGCCTGCTCGCCGGCGGCGTCGGCATCGGCGCTGGGGGCCTCGGCCTGGGCTTCCTGCTGCAGACCCTCGCCGCCGCCACCACCGGCCTCGGCCTGCTCGTCGGCGCGCTCGGGGTCCTCTACCTGCTCAAGAACAGCGGGGGCGGCGGGAGCCGGGGCGGGCAGGGCGCCGTGAACGTGAGCGTCAACGTCACCAACCGCAACCGCTGACCTGGAGGAACCCGCATGGCCCGTCTGCGTCTGCAGTACGCCGAGTCGCCGCGCCCCGTGATTGAGCTGACCGATACCCCCAACCCCAAGTGCTCCGCCTGCGAGGGCATCGGCGGCTGGACCGAGGACTACGGCGACTACGACACCGGCGAGTACGCCGGCACCGAGACCGTCCACTGCACCTGCTGGGACCCGTGGCGCATCCGCCGCCTGCTGCCCGTCCCGCGCTGGCTCGCCCGCCGCTGGCTCGGCTGGACCGAACCCGTCTACTCCGCCGAGCCGCCGTTCTAGCCGCACCGAGCGCCTGCCCGACCGGCCGTGCCGCCCGGACCACCGCCGCAGCCAGCGGCTGGGGCCCGGACGGTGCGGGGGCCCGGCAGACCCGCTGCCGCGCGCACGAAGCCCCACACCAGCCGCCTTTTCTTGGCAGAGAACCGGCTGGTGCGGGGCTGTGCATCCCTCAACGAGATGGGACCAGCATGCCCCAGTTCGACCACTCCACGCTCGTCATCATCGACTACACCGCCGACCGGGAGAACGCCAGCGACGGCCACTCCCGCTACGGCGCCTACATCGCCCAGCACGCCGCCGACTTCCACGAGGACGGCCAGCCGCTCCGCCCGGTGGAGTTCGCCGCCGCCGCGTGGCGCACCGCCACCAGCCCCGTCATGGCCCCGGGCTACGCGGTCGTCCGGCCGGACCTCGACCGGGTCGAGGTGTACGCCGACCACGACGGCGGCGCCCAGTTCTGCGCGAAGGTCGGCCTGCGGCACAGCCAGCTCACCCACCGCCCCGCCAGCCGGCCGCTCGACTGGGAGCGCGCCCCGTGGACCCGCTCGAACGAGCCGTGGCCCGTGCTGGTCAGCCCGGAGCGCACCGACCGCCCCGCCGTCCTGGTCACCGCGACCGTGCTCCTCCCGATCCCGGACAGCATCCTCATCACCCCCACCACGGCCCGACCCGGCCGCACCCTCACCGACGAGGCGAAGACGGTCGTCGCCGCCCTCGCCGAGCACGCCAACCAGCACCTCGCCCCGCTCGTCGCCGACCTGCTCGGCGGCGCCCGATGACCACCCCGAACCTCGCCCTCGCCGCCCGCCCGGCGGCCGAGTGGCTGCCCGCGCGACCGTGGAACGGCCTGACCGTCCTGGACGCCTACTGCTGCCAGGGCGGCGCGGGCATGGGCTACTACCTCGCCGGATATGACGTGCTCGGCGTCGACCTCGACAACCAGCCGCGCTACCCCTTCACGTTCGTCCATGCCGACGCCGTGCAGTTCATCGCCGAGCACGGCCACCGATTCGGCTTCGTCCACGCCTCCCCGCCGTGCCAGGCGCAGTCCCTGACCTGGAAGATCAACAAGCGGGCACACCCCCGGCTCATCGCCCCTACCCGCGCCGCCCTGGAGTCCACCGGACGGCCGTGGGTGATCGAGAACGTCATGGAGGCCCGGGACGACCTGCGCGACCCCGTGATGCTGTGCGGCGCCGCGTTCGGCCTGCGCACCTACCGGCACCGCCTCTTCGAGCCCGGCGGCGGACTCACCGTCGCCCCGCCGCCGCACCCGGAGCACACCGCGCCGAACGCGAAGATGGGCCGCCCCGTCGCCGAAGGCGAGTTCATGCACGTCGTCGGCAACTTCTCCAACGTCCCCCTCGCCCGCAGCGAGGCCGTGATGGGCATGCCCTGGGCCACCCGCGATGGCCTGCGCGAGGCCATCCCCCCGGCCTACACCGCGCTGATCGGCCGACAGGCCGCCGCCCAGCTCGGCGGCGGGTCCGCCGCTCGGGCCGCCTAGGACGCCCGCCGTGTCCGCCGCTCTGGACTGGCGCGACGCCTCCCACTTCGACCGCACCGGCCCGCGCCCCTGCCGCTGGTGCCGTCGCCCCACCCCGCTTCGCGACGAGCAGCGCAGGCCCTCGCACAAGGTCTGCGCCGAGCAGCACGCCGCCGAACTGGAAGGACCCGATGAACAGCAACCTGCAGATGGTGGCCGCGCTCGCGGCGGCCGAACGGGGACGGCGGGTGTTCCCGCTGGCCCCCGACTCGAAGTACCCGGCGCTGCACAGCAAGGAGGACTGCCCCGGCACCGGGCCGTGTGAGGGCGGGCACCTCGGGTGGGAGCACCGGGCCACCACCGACCCCGAGGTGATCCGCCGCGCGTGGCAGGTGGCCCCGTACAACGTCGGCCTGGCCTGCGGGCCGTCCGGCCTGGTGGTGGTCGACCTGGACATGCCCAAGCACCGCCGCGACACCCCGCCCGCCCGGTGGGCCGAGCAGGGCATCACGGACGGCCGGGACGTGTTCGCCGCGCTGTGCGAGCAGCACGATCAGGCGTGGCCGCAGACGTACGAGGTCCGTACCGGCCGGGGCGGCGCCCACCTGTACTTCGCCGCCCCGGCGGGCGTGGTCCTGCGCAACACCTGCGGGGAGAAGGGCAACGGGCTCGGCTGGAAGGTCGACACCCGGGCGCACGGCGGCTACGTCGTCGCCCCCGGCAGCACCGTCAACCACCGCCCCTACACCGTCGTCAACGGCGCCGACCCGGTCCCGCTCCCCGAATGGCTGCTCGGCCTGCTCACCCCC
This sequence comes from Streptomyces novaecaesareae, assembly GCF_000716875.1. GTDB lineage: Bacteria > Actinomycetota > Actinomycetes > Streptomycetales > Streptomycetaceae > Kitasatospora > Kitasatospora novaecaesareae. The sequence goes on from NZ_JNWQ01000030.1 coordinate 36,064, forward strand.
AAGCCCGCCCCGGCGGTCGTGGTGGACTCGGCGGCGGTGCGGGCCCGGATCGGGCGCCTCGGCCCGTACGTGGACACCGCCGTGGCGAGGGAGACGGCTAAGGTCCGGGAGATGCGCGAGGGCGGGCGCAACGACCAGCTGTTCGCCTCCGCCGCCGCCCTCGGCCGCCTCGTCGGCTCCGGCGCGCTGCCCGAGGCGGACGCCACCGACGCCCTCCTGAGCGCGGGCCTGGAGGCCGGTCTCGGCGAGGCGGAGTGCAGGCGCACGATCGCCAACGGCCTCGCCCGGGGCGCCGGCACGGTGGGGCGGGCCGCATGAGCAACCGTCACCCGTCCTGCGCCAAGGAGAAGCGCTTCTCCTCGGGGCATCGCCCGAGGCGGTGGGCCGAGTGAACGCCCCCACCACGCCGTCCGAGTCGCTGTTCACCGAAGGCTGGGAGGACACCGCCCCGCCCTCGGTTGACCCCGGCCCGCCCGGGTGGGAGGAGCCGATTCCCCTCGGCGAGGCCCGCACCCTGCCTGCGTTCCCCTCCGACGCCCTGCCCAGGTGGCTCGGCGCGATGGTCGACGCCGTGGCCGAGGAGACGCAGACCCCGGCCGACCTCGCCGGAAGCTTGGCGCTGGCGGTGCTGGCCGCCGCCGGCGGAGGCCGGGCCGTGGTGGTCGTGCGCGGACGCTGGCGCGAGCCGGTGAACCTCTACGTCGTCGTCGCCCTGCCCCCGGCCAACCGCAAGAGCGCTGTCTTCGCGGCCATGACCCGCCCGCTCGTGAAGGTGGAACGGGCCCTGGTCGAGCAGAGCGCGAGCGCGATCGTGGAGGCCAACACCACTGCCAGCCTCGCCCGCGCCGCCGCCGATAAGGCCGCCGCCAAGGCCGCCACCGCGAGCGAGGACGAGCGTGAGGAGCTGAACCGCCTTGCGATCGACCTGGCTCACACCGCGTCGGAGATCACCGTCCCGGCCGAACCGCAGCTCATCGCCGACGACGGCACCCCCGCCGCCATCACCAGCCTCCTCGCCGAGCAGGGCGGGCGCCTGGCCGTCATGTCCGCCGAGGGCGGCATCTTCGACACCATCGCCGGCCGCTACTCCGGCGGCACCGCCGACATGGAGGTGTTCCTCAAGGGCCACGCCGGTGACCTGCTCAAGGTCAACCGGCAGTCCCGCGACAAGCAGTACATCGACAACCCGGCCCTGACCATGGCCCTCGCCGTGCAGCCCTGCGTGCTGGAGGACATCGGCCGCAACCGCCAGTTCGACGGCCGCGGCTTGCTCGCCCGCTTCCTGTACTCCATGCCCGAGTCCCTGGTCGGCCGTCGCAAGACCCTGCCCGATCTGATCCCCGACGAGGTCACGGACGAGTACGAGAAGCGCGTGGCCGCGCTCACCCTCGCGATGGCGGACTGGACCGACCCGGCCGTCCTCACCACCACCCCCGAGGCCGGGGCCGCGCTCGTCGCCTTCCAGGACCGCATCGAACCCCGTCTCGACCCGCGCGGTGCCCTCGGCCACATCAGTGAGTGGGCCGGCAAGCTCGTCGGCGCCACCGTGCGCATCGCCGGCCTGCTCCACCTCGCCGAGCACGGGGGCGACGCCTACAAGCACCCCATCACCGCCGACACCGTCGAGCGCGCGATCCGCCTCGGCGAGTACTTCACCGTCCACGCGCTGAACGTCTTCGAGGCCATGGGCGCGGACAAGGCCCTCGCCGGCGCCCGCACCGTCCTCAAGCACCTCACCGCCTACCCCGCCCCCTCGTTCTCCCGGCGCGACCTCATGGCCAAGCTCTCCCGCGCCGAGTTCCCCACCGTCACCGTCCTGGAGACCGCCCTCGGCCTGCTCGAAGAACACGGCTGGCTCCGCCACGAACCCGCCCCACCGCGCGAACCCGGCACCCGGGGCCGCCCGCCCGCACCCCGGTACGCCACCCACCCGCAGCTCCACCCCAACTGATCCACCGCACAAGGCCGCCCGCAGAATCCACAAAATCCACGAAACCCACCGGCACCCGCCCCGACCAGCACCGACGCCCAGCACGCTCACGCGCCACACAAGTCGCTCGGAATTCCACAAAAACCCAGGACGCCCCATCCCTCGGGCCGTCGCCGACACAGCGTCGGCGACGGCCCGAGGCGCGTCCGGCCATTTCTGCGGAATAAGTGCGGACTTCTGTGGAGAACCGCGCCCGAGCCCATCACCGCAGGTCAGACGCTACAGAGAGGGTTTTTGTGTATTCCGTGGTTTCTGTGGCACCCCGCACCCCGGCCCGCCCGCCACAACGCGGACCGCCTGCACCTCGTCACCCCGCCCCCTCCGCCAAGGAGTAGCCGCAGTGACCACGATCCCGCCGCTCGTCCTGGATGTCCCCGAAGTCATGGCGGCCCTGCGCATGAGCCGCAGCAAGGTCTACGACCTCATCCGCACCAAGAAGCTCGACAGCTTCACGGAAGGCAGTCTCCGCCGCATCCCCGTCACCGCCCTGCACGACTACCTGCGCGCCAAAAAAGAGGAGAACGCCTGATGGCGAAGAAGCGGAACCCCAACGGCGCTGGCACCGTAACCCTCCGCAAGGACGGCCGCTACCAGGCCGCCGTCTACGTTCCCCAGCCCGACGGCACCCGGGCCCGCAAGTTCGTCTATGGCAAGACCTGGACGGAGTGCGACGAGAAGCGCCAGGAACTCGTCCGGCGTGACCGGCAGGGCGTCCCGACGCCCACCCGGTCGGCCAAGCTCGCCGAGTGGCTGCCGTACTGGCTGGAGCACTTCATCGCGCCGCACCGCAAGCGGACGACCTACGACAAGTACGAGATGCACATCCGGCTCCACCTCGTACCGGCGCTCGGCTCGAAGAGTCTGGAGAAGCTCGGCACCGCCGATGTCCGCCGGCTCATCAGCACCGTGACCAAGAAGGTGTCGGCGGCCACCGCCAAGGAGTCGCACCTCGTGCTCCGCACGGCCCTGTCCGCCGCCGTGCGGGACGAACTGATCACCCGCAACGTCGCCAAGCTCGTTCAAGCGCCCCGAGTGGAGTACCGAGTGACCAAGCCCTGGAGTCTCGATGACACCCTGGTCTTCCTGGAGGGAGCCCGGCGCGACCCGCTGTACGCCGCGTTCGTCCTCGCCGTGGCGCTCGGCCTGCGGCGCGGGGAAATCCTCGGGCTGCACTGGTCCGACATCGACCTGGAGAACCGCACGCTGACCGTCCGGCGCCAACTCCAGCGCAGGGACGGCGAGTTGTACGAGGACAGCCCGAAGTCGCGTCGCCAGCGGGTCATCCCGCTGCCGATGATGTGCATCGCTCCCCTTCGCTGGCAGCGACTCCGTCAGGCCGAGCAGCGCCGCCAGCGGCTGGAGGCGGGGAAGGGCTGGCCGGAGTCCGGCTCCGTCTTCACCACGGCCACCGGTCTGCCGATCGAGCCGCGCAACCTCACTCGCTCGTTCACGCGAGTGTCCAAGGCCGAGGCCCTGCCGCCGATCCGGCTGCACGACACCCGGCACGGCTGCGCGACGCTCCTGTCCGCCGCCGGCGTGGCGCCCCGGGACCTGATGGCCATCCTCGGGCACAGCCAGATCGCCGTCACGATGGAGGTCTACACGCACGTGGTGCAGGAGAAGCAGCGGGAGGCGATGAGGCACATGGACCGCCTGCTGAAGCGCCGCCGCAAGACCGACTGATGTCATCTGGAGATGTCAGAACGCCCCGGGCCGATCACGGCCCGGGGCGTTCTGCGTTCTTCGGCGCTCTGACCTGCGCCGGAAGCGGAGCCCCCTGTCGGGTTCGAACCGACGACCCCCGCTTTACAAGAGCGGTGCTCTGGCCAGCTGAGCTAAGGAGGCACGGTGGCCGTCCGCGACGGATCACGGCGGCACCGGGGGCAGTCTACCGGGCCGGGGTGGCGGGGTGGTGGGATATCCGGGGGTTGGTGGGGTGGGTGGGCGTGATGGAACCGATGCCGAAATCGGTCGCCGGGGGGCTGACAAGCGGCGGAAGCGCGGGTAGCGTCGCCGGGAGTCGGGTTGTGCAGTGGTTCAGACCACTGGCGGGCCGACGGAGCAGAACAGACACCCTTTACTCGGATCGTCCGGCACGTTCCTGCCGGTGAAGGAGAGCACCAACCATGGCTTCTGTCACGTACGACAAGGCGACGCGCATCTACCCGGGGGCGGACAAGCCCTCGGTGGACGCCCTGGACCTGGAGATCGCGGACGGCGAGTTCCTCGTGCTGGTCGGCCCCTCGGGCTGCGGCAAGTCGACCAGCCTGCGCATGCTGGCCGGTCTGGAGGACGTCAACACCGGCGCGATCCGGATCGGTGACCGGGACGTCACCCACCTGCCGCCGAAGGACCGGGACATCGCCATGGTGTTCCAGAACTACGCGCTCTACCCGCACATGACCGTCGCCGAGAACATGGGCTTCGCGCTCAAGATCGCCGGCGTGAACAAGGCGGAGATCCGCACCAAGGTCGAGGAGGCGGCGAAGATCCTCGACCTCACCGACTACCTGGACCGCAAGCCGAAGGCGCTCTCCGGCGGTCAGCGCCAGCGCGTCGCGATGGGCCGCGCGATCGTCCGGCAGCCGCAGGTCTTCCTGATGGACGAGCCGCTGTCGAACCTGGACGCCAAGCTCCGCGTCTCGACCCGTACCCAGATCGCCGGCCTGCAGCGCCGCCTGGGCATCACCACGGTGTACGTCACCCACGACCAGACCGAGGCGCTCACCATGGGCGACCGGGTCGCGGTGCTCAAGGACGGTCTGCTGCAGCAGGTCGACACCCCGCGCAACATGTACGACAAGCCCGCCAACCTCTTCGTGGCCGGCTTCATCGGCTCGCCCGCGATGAACCTGGTCGAGGTGCCGTTGGTGGACGGCGGCGTGAAGTTCGGCGGCTCGGTCGTCAACATCTCCCGCGAGGACCTGGCCGGCGCCGGCACCGACAAGTCGGTGACCGTCGGCGTCCGCCCCGAGCACTTCGAGATCGTCGCCTCCGGCGGCATCGAGGGCGTCGCGGTGACCGTGAACGTGGTCGAGGAGCTCGGCTCGGACGGCTTCGTGTACGGCACCACCCAGATCGGCGGCGAGGACCGGGACCTGGTCGTCCGCGTGCCCGGCCGTCAGATCCCGGCCCGCGGCGAGACGATCCACGTCGTGCCGATCGCCAACGAGACCCACGTGTTCTCCACCAGCACCGGCGCCCGCCTGAGCAGCTGACGCGACCGCCGGCACCCCGGCGAACGAGCCACGACGGAGCCCGTCGGACCTCCTCCAGGTCCGGCGGGCTCCGTCCGTACACCCCCGCGTCAACACGGTGCAGGGACGAACCCGGACACCGCGTCACTCGATGGTGTAACGGAGGGCGATCCGGCCCGCACCCACCGCTACTCTCCTGAGGGTGAAGCAGCTTGTGCGCCGTATCGGCCAGACCTTCGCCCTGACCCTGCCGGTCGTCCTGGTGACCACCGGCACCCTCGCCGTGACCCGGGTCCCGTGGGCTCCACCGACCGGTCTCGATCAGCAGGTCGTGGCGGCGTCCAGCGGCGACGGCGCCGGGATCGGACGCTCCAGCACCGCGACCAAGGCCCCGGACGGCCTCGCCCCGCAGGAGTCGCTGCGGGTGGCGCTGCTGGACGAGCTGCGCGCGAAGAACCCGTCCGCCGCGCTGGACCTGCTGGAGCGCTCGATGCGCGAGCAGCCCTCGCTGACGCCGTACTGCACCTCGCTGGCGAGCGAGTTGGGCAAGGCGGCGGTGCGAAAGTACCAGGGCGACGTCCAGCGGGCCCGCTCCTTCGCCCGCCCGGTCTGCGACGGGTCGTTCGCCGCGGGCGTGGTGGGCTGACGCCCCCCGAGCCGCAGCCACGCGGGCCCGCCCGGGAGAGCGGCCGCGAAGTCCGCAGCCGAAGCCGTAGCCGCAGTCGGCGTCCTATTGTTCAGGCATGACCGCTGACTCCGGCCCCACGGCCGACCCTGCGTCCCCCAACTCCCCGCACTCCCAGGCACCGCAGGCACCCCACCCGCCCCGGCCGACCACGACGCCCGTCACCCAGGCCGTCATCCTGGCCGGCGGCCAGGGCTCCCGGCTGCGCCCCTACACGGACGACCGCCCGAAGCCGCTGGTGGAGATCCCGGGGACGGGCACGCCGATCCTCGGCCACCAGCTGGCCTGGCTCGCCTCCGAGGGCGTCACCGATGTCGTGATCTCCTGCGGGCACCTCGCCGACGTGCTGGAGGAGTGGCTGGACAAGGCGGACCTGCCGCTGCGGGTGCGTACGGTGGTCGAGGCGGAGCCGCTGGGGCGCGGCGGCGGGCTCAAGTACGCGGCCAAGGCGCTGCCCCGCCCGGACGAGCCCTGGTACGCCACCAACGGCGACATCTGGACCCGCTTCAGCCTGCGCGACATGGCCGCCTTCCACCACGAGCGGGACGCCGTCGCGACGCTCGCGCTGGCCCGGCCGCGGATCCCGTGGGGCGCCGTGGAGACCGACCAGTTCGGCAACGTGCTGGACTTCATCGAGGCGCCGCCCTCGCCCTTCCTGATCAACGCCGGCCTGTACGTGTTCAGCCCGGAGTTCGCCGAGCTGCTGCCGGACGTGGGCGACCACGAGCGCACCACCTTCCCCCAACTCGCGCGCGGCAAGCGGCTGGCGGGCTACCAGCTGCCGCAGGGCGTGTACTGGCGGGCCATCGACACCGCCAAGGACCTCACCGAGGCGGCCAAGGAGCTCGCGGCCGGCGCCGGCCGCGCCCCGCAGTAGCCCCGAGCCCCAAGCCCTCCGAGCCCCCAAGCCCCCGCCGAGCCCCCGCCGAGCCCCCCGACACACGGATCGGCCGGGTGCTCCCCCACGGAGCACCCGGCCGATCGACGCGCCCGGAGGCCTCAGGTCGCCGTCGGCGCCCCCGGACGGGAGGCCCGGCCGCCGCCGGACAGGTCGGCCAGCGGAGCGCTGCCCAGCACCCCGCCGAGCAGCCCCGAGCCGCTGCTCGGGCTGGGCTTGGATGCCGAGCCGCCGGGGCCCGGGGTGCTGCGCGACGCGGGCGCGGAGCCGCCCGATCCGGCGGCCGGGGCGGGCGGGGCCGGGGAGGTGCCCGCCCCGGTGTCCGGCTTGCCGGAGTGCCCCTTGCCGCTGGGGGTCGGGGTGGCCGGTTTGGTGGCCGGGGCGGTGGACGGTGCGGTGGTGCTCGGCGTCGGGGTGGCCGGGCGCGGGGTGGCGGGCGAGGGCGAGGTGGACGAGCCCTTTCCGCCCGGGGAGCCGGCCGGTCCGCCGGCCGGCCAGACCGGGGTGCCGTAGTCGGTGGCCGGTCGGGTCGGTGCCTGGTGGGCGCGGGCGCCGGTGCGGACGGCGGCGCCGAGCATCGAGCCGAGCACCAGGGTCAGGCCGACGACGACCGTGGTGACCACCGTGCCACGGCGCAGCACCCTGCGGCGCAGCGCCCGGGGGGCGTCCGCGCCGAACCGCCGCCAGGCCTCCAGGTTGAGCCGGCCGTCGAGTGAGGCGAACGGTGCCCCGGCGATCAGCAGCGGGCTCCAGGCCGCGAGGAAGATCAGGTCGGGGGTGTCGTAGACCGGGACGGCCCGCCAGCTGACGGTGAACAGCAGCGCGGCGGAGAGCAGCATCGCCGCCCCGGCGGCGAGCCGCTGCCAGAGGCCGAGGATGGTCAGCACGCCGACGACGATCTCGGTGAAGGAGACCGCCAGGCCGGCGCCGACCGGGTGGGCCATGGCGAAGGCCAGCAGCGGCTCGGCGACCTTCCACGGGTGCAGCGAGGAGAGCCAGCGCATCATCGAGCCGCGTTCGCCGCCGTCGAAGTACACCGGGTCGCAGAGCTTGCTGAACCCGGCGTAGACGGAGAGCGAGCCCAGGACGGCGCGCAGCGGCAGCAGTACCAGGCCGAGGTCGACCCGGCGGCCGGGGTACCAGGGCTGCTTGCCGTCGGCGTCGGCGGCGGAGACCTCGGGCAGTTCGCCGCTCGGGGTCCAGCCGTGCGGCTCGCCGACCGGGCCGACGCCCGCGTCGGTGGCGGTGCCGGCGCCTTCGCGGGGCTGGCGCGGGACGGTGCGGGCGCCCGCGAGGGACGGGATCACCTGGGTGTCCGCCTCGACCAGGCCGATGCCGCCCGCCGGGGTACCGCCCCGCTGGACGGCCTCCAGCAGCTGGGTGGCCGCGAGGTCCCCGGGGGCCGCCTGCCCGGTCCAGGTGACGGCGGTGACCCGGCCCTTGCGGCGCGGCGAGCCGCCGGCTCCGGCGCCGGCCAGGGCCGGGACGGCGGAGGCAGGCACGACGACCTGCGGGGTGACCAGCGGACGGCGGATCAGGCCCTGGTTGGTGTACGGGTCGCCGAAGGCTGCGCCGGTGGACAGCAGTCCGGCCGGTGCGTCGATCAGCGGCGCCACCGGGGAGCCGAGCCGGAGCCGGAAGCTCGCCTGGGTGCTGCTGAGCCGCGCGGGGTCCGACTCCACCTTGACGGTGTCGAGGCCGGGGCCCGCGTCTATCCCGGTGCTGCCGCCGCCGAACAGGGGGCGCCGAGGTGTTCTGGTGTCCACGCCCGTCTAACCGGGTGACGGCCGCTTTGGACACTCTCCCGAGTGGATGTCCGGCGCACACTTGAAGTGATCATGAAAAAAGCGATCGGGCCCGGTCGGGCCCGATCGCCTTTCACCCGGATTGCGGAGAATTCGGAAGAACGCCTGCGCTCCGCACCCCGGATGTGCTCAGCGCTTGGCGCGCAGCCGGGCGGCCTCGTACAGCACGATGCCCGCCGCGACACCGGCGTTCAGCGACTCGGTCAGACCGGACATCGGGATCTTCACCCGCATGTCGCAGGTCTCCGAGACCAGCCGGGACAGGCCCTTGCCCTCGCTGCCCGCGACGATCACGACCGGGCCGGTCAGCAGCTCCAGGTCGCCCAGCTCGGCCTCGCCGTCGGCGGCCAGGCCGACCACCATCAGGCCGGCCTTCTGGTAGGCCTCCAGGGTGCGGGTCAGGTTGGTGGCCCGGGCGACGGGCAGCCGGGCCGCGGCGCCGGAGGAGGTCTTCCAGGCACCGGCGGTCATGCCGGCCGCGCGGCGCTCGGGGATGACCACGCCGTGCGCGCCGAAGGCGGCGGCGGAGCGGACCACGGCGCCCAGGTTGCGCGAGTCGGTGACCCCGTCCAGGGCGATGATCAGCGCATCCTGACCGGCGTCGGCGGCGTCCGCCAGCAGGTCCTCGGGGTGCGCGTACTCGTACGGCGGCACCTGGAGCACCAGGCCCTGGTGGTTGAGCCCGCCGGTCATCTGGTCCAGCTGCGGGCGCGGGGCCTCCATCAGCGGGATGCCGCGGTCGTTGGCGGCCTGGAAGGCGTCGCGCACGCGGTCGTCGGTGTCGATGAACTGCTGGACGTACAGCGCGGTGGCCGGGACGCCGCCCTGCAGGGCCTCGACCACCGAGTTGCGGCCGAAGACCAGCTCGGCGCTGCCCGCGCCGCCGCGGCCGCCGCGACCGCCGGCACCGGCCCGGCGCATGCCGGCCCGGGCCTTGGCGTCCCGCTCGCGCTTGATCGCGGCGTTGGCGGCCCGCTGCTTGGGGTGGCCCTTGCGCTCCTCGCCGGGCGGGGTCGGGCCCTTGCCCTGGAGCGCCTTCCGGCTGTGGCCGCCGGTACCGACAGACGCACCCTTCTTCGATCCGGGGTTGCGACGGTTCCTGCGTGCACTGTTGCCGGCCATGGCTGTACTTCCTGTCTGTCCGGCATGCCCGGGCCGCCCCGCTCTGTCCGGCGGCGGCCGACGGCATGCGCTACGTCATGCGGGAGGGCCGCACCGGTCCGGTACGGCCCACCCATCACCCCGATCGTCGGATGGGGTTACTGGCTGTTGATCGTCCAGCGCGGGCCGGACGGGGTGTCCTCGATCGCCAGCCCGGCGAGGCCGAGCTGGTCGCGGATGGCATCCGCAGTGGCGAAGTCCTTGCGCTGGCGCGCCGCCTGCCGCTGGTCCAGGACCAGGCGGACCAGCGAGTCGACCACACCGTGGAGGTCCTCGCCGCGCTCCGTCCCGGCCCAGTGCGGGTCGAGCGGGTCGAGGCCCAGCACTCCGAGCATCGCACGGACCTCGGCCAGTCGCGCCACCACGCTCTCCTTGTCGTCCGCGTTCAGGGCGCTGTTGCCCTGGCGGACGGCGGCGTGCACGACGGCCAGCGCCTGCGGAACGCCGAAGTCGTCGTCCATCGCCTCGGCGAAGGCCGGCGGCACCTCGGGCGCCGCGTCGACCGTGCCGCAGCGCTCGACGGCGCGCTGGACGAAGCCCTCGATCCGGCCGAAGCCGGTCTCGGCCTCGCGCAGCGACTCCTCGCTGTACTCGATCATCGAGCGGTAGTGCGGGGAGCCCAGGTAGTAGCGGAGCACGATCGGCCGCCAGCGCTGGACCATCTCGGAGACCAGCACCGAGTTGCCGAGCGACTTGCTCATCTTCTCGCCGGCCATGGTGACCCAGGCGTTGTGCGCCCAGAAGTTGGCGAAGTCGTCGCCGTAGGCCTTGGACTGGGCGATCTCGTTCTCGTGGTGCGGGAAGATCAGGTCGAGCCCGCCGCCGTGGATGTCGAAGGCCTTGCCCAGGTACTTGTGGGCCATCGCCGAGCACTCCAGGTGCCAGCCCGGGCGGCCGCGGCCCCACGGGGTGTCCCAGCTCGGCTCGCCCGGCTTGGCGGCCTTCCACATCGCGAAGTCTCGCTGGTCGCGCTTGCCGGTCTCGCCGTCGCCCTCGGGCTGGCGCAGGTCGTCCAGCTTCTGGTTGGAGAGGGCCAGGTAGTCGGGGTACGACTTCACGTCGAAGTAGACGTTGCCGTCGACCGCGTAGGCGTGGCCCCTCTCGATGAGCCCCCGCATCATCTCGATCATCTCGGGGATGTGCCCGGTGGCCCGCGGCTCGACGGTCGGCGGCAGGCAGCCGAGCGCGGCGTAACCGTCGTTGAAGGCGCGCTCGTTCTCGTAGGCGATCTGCCACCACGGGGTGCCGAGCTCGCGCTCCTTGGCGATCACCTTGTCGTCGATGTCGGTGACGTTCCGGGCGAAGGTCACCTGGTAGCCGCGGTGGGCGAACCACCGCTGCATGATGTCGAAGTTGAGGCCGGACCGGATGTGCCCGATGTGTGGCGCCGACTGGACGGTAGCGCCGCACAGGTAGATCGAGACACAACCCGGTACAAGCGGGACGAAGTCGCGTACCTGGCGGGTGCTGGTGTCGTACAGACGAATGCTCACAGCGTCAAGCGTAGTGGGCGGCGGGGGGTGCCCCGCCACATTCCCCGGGACAACGCCGGTGTGATCCCGGGGAACGACGGGTTACGGGCAGGGGGGTCAGATGCTGCCGACCACCTTGCGCGGGCTGAGCCGGACGACCACCCGGACGTCGTCCGGGCCGTCGAAGCCGTATTCCTCGCCGCGGTACTTGAGGGACAGCTCGTCGATCAGCTCCCGGCCGCCCTCGGTGGTCAGCGTGACCTCACCGCGCGCCTCGAAGTACTCGTACGGGCTCTCCGGCGGGTTGATCACGATCGAGACGCGCGGGTCCTTCACCAGGTTGAGCTGCTTGCGACGCCCCTGGACCGTGGAGAACAGGATGTCGTCGCCGTCCCGCTTGACCCATACCACCGAGGACTGGGGGCTGCCGTCCGGCTGGATCGTGGACACCACGGCGAAGCTCTTGCTGTCGAGCAATTCCTTGGCCTTGTCGGAGAGTTCGACACCCATCGGAAACCTCTTCTCGTCGGCTGCGGCACGAACCCGGCAGAACGACCCGCGCGGGCCCGGACCGCACACTACCGATTCGGGCCCCGCAGCACCGGGTGAACACCCGTCAGTGGCCGGGAGTTTCCGTCCCTCCGACCGACACCCCGCTCAACGCCGCTCGTACACCAGGGCGGTGGCGATCGCGGCCAGTCCCTCGGCCCGGCCGGTCAGGCCCAGCCCGTCGGTGGTGGTGCCGGAGACGGAGACCGGGGCGCCGGCCGCCTCCGACAGCGCGGCCTGGGCCTCGGCCCGGCGCTTGCCGATCTTCGGCCGGACGCCGATCACCTGGACCGCGATGTTGCCGATCTCGAAGCCCGCCTCGCGGACCAGCCGGGCCGCCTCGCCGAGCAGCTTCACCCCGGAGGCACCGGCCCACTCCGGGCGGTCGGTGCCGAAGTGGGCGCCCAGGTCGCCGATCCCGGCGGCCGAGAACAGTGCGTCGCAGGCGGCGTGCGCGGCGACGTCGGCGTCCGAGTGCCCGGAGAGCCCGGCCTCGGCGTCCGGCCACTCCAGTCCGGCCACCCAGAGCGGGCGGCCGGCCTCGAAGGCGTGCACGTCGGTGCCGATCCCGACGCGGGGGATCAACGGCTCAGCGCGGGGGATCAGCGGCTCAGCGCGGGGGATCAGCGGGTCAGTAGGCATCGGCGGCCCTCCGGCGGGCGAGTACGGCCTCGGCGAGCACGAGGTCCAGCGGGCGGGTGACCTTGAACGCCTCCTCGTGGCCGGGCACCACGACGACCCGGCCGCCGTAGCGCTCGACCAGGCCGGCGTCGTCGGTGACCGGCGGGGCGTCGGCAGTGCCGGCACTCTCGTCGGCCAGCGCCTTGGCGTGCACCTCGACCAGGGTGGCGCGGTCGAAGCCCTGCGGGGTCTGCACCGCGCGCAGGGTGGAGCGCTCGGGCGTGTCCAGCACCGGCTCGGGCCCGCCCGGGTTGGGCTCGACCCGCTTCACGGTGTCGGCCAGCGGCACCGCCGGCACCACCGCCCGTGCCCCGGCCCGGACGGCGGCCGCGACGGCGTCCACCACCTCGACCGGGACCAGCGGACGGGCCGCGTCGTGCACCAGGACGATCTCGACGTCCTCCGGGATCGCGGCCAGGCCGAGCCGGACCGACTCCTGGCGGGTCGCGCCGCCGGCCACCACCCGGATGTCCTTGTCGTCCAGCCCGTGGCTGTCCAGCAGGGCGACCACCTCGGCCACCCCGTCGGCGGGCGCGGCGACCACGACCAGGCCGACCGCCCGGCTGCGGGCCAGTGCCCGGACGGCGTGCACCAGGAGCGGTACACCGCCCAGCTCCCGCAGGGCCTTCGGGGCTCCGGGCCCCAGCCGCTCACCGCGTCCGGCGGCGGGCACCACTGCTGCTGTGATTGCTGCTGACGCGTTCAGGTTTCACTCCTTCGGCGAAGTGGGTATGGCCATGGCGTGCCCGGCGGGCGCACCGGGCCCCTTCCGAAGAACCACGGTCCGCTGCCCGCCGCACAGCTCCGCAGGATCCGCGCTCCACAGAATTCGCAGAAGGCGCGGTGCACAACGCGGTGCAGAAACGGTCTTGCAGGCCTGGACCGGCTCAGGGCGGGGGCGTCGTCCGGACACGCCTCAGCGCCCGGAGTGCCACTGCACCACTCCTGGACGGTTCGTCCAAGAAGCGGCGCGCCGGCACCGGGCGCTGTGAGCGTAGGGCGACAGCCCGACTGCACTGTGGTGGCGCGTGCGCTACGAGGCGAGGACCTCGTCGAGCAGCGTCTCCGCCTTGTCCTCGTTGGTGTTCTCCGCCAGCGCGAGCTCGCTGACGAGGATCTGGCGCGCCTTCGCGAGCATCCGCTTCTCGCCGGCCGAGAGGCCGCGCTCGCGCTCGCGACGCCAGAGGTCGCGCACGACCTCGGCGACCTTGATAACGTCGCCCGAGGCGAGCTTCTCCAGGTTTGCCTTGTAGCGACGGGACCAGTTGGTCGGCTCTTCCGTGTACGGTGCGCGCAGCACCTCGAAGACCCGGTCCAGACCCTCCTGGCCGACTACATCGCGCACGCCGACGAACTCCGCGTTCTCGGCGGGCACGCGGAGCGTCAGGTCTCCCTGCTGCACCTTGAGCACCAGGTAGGTCTTGTCCACACCTTTGATCTGGCGAGTTTCGATGGCCTCGATCAGCGCGGCCCCGTGATGGGGGTAGACCACCGTGTCGCCAACCTTGAACGTCATGTGACAGGACCCCTTCCGTGGCTTTCCAGAATAACACGCTTCTCGGCGCACCCGAAGGGCGTTTTCGCAGGTCAGGGCAGGTCTCGGGGCTTGACAAGGACCCCCATGACGTGCTGCGACCGGTGTTCGAGGGGGGCTTCCCGCAGGTCGGAGGCGGTTCCGGGGTTCGGCGAAACCCTTGCGCGACACCCCCGCAACCATGATTGGATCTTGAGCTTTCACCCTTTTCCGGGTCGCGGCCGAATCGTTATTCGATCTTGGTCGAAGCTTGTCCCCGCCGTGACCGGGACATGCCGGACGTACGGCCGGACGGCCCCCGGCGGCCCTCAGGAGTGCGACACGGGGACCACCCCGTGAGGAGCGCATAAGTGAGGTCGATAATCTGAGACCTGACCTACCGACACGTGACCTAGGGAGAAGCCGCCGCCGTGAGCCGCAGCCTTCGACGCGGCAGCATCGCCGCCATCGCCGCCATCGCCATCGCCTCGCTGTCGTCCTGCGCGGCCGGCAACACTCCGGACACCCTGCAGATCAAGCCCGACAACGCTGCGGCGACGCTCGGGACGAACCTCCGGCTGAACAACATCGTGGTCGTCACCGGGGAGAACACCTCGGGCGACTACACCGGCGCTGCCACCGTGGTCGTCAACATCGCGAACACCGCGACCACCCCGGCCGAGCTGCAGTCCATCACCATCGGCACCAGCACCGCGACGTTCGCCGACGCCGCGGGCGCCCCGCTGTCCGGCATCGTCATCCCGGCCGGCGGCGCCGTGGCGATCGGCGGCCAGGGCAACCCGTCCGCCACCGTCGCGTCCGCCTCCGTCCACGTCGGTGGCTTCGCCCCCACGACCTTCGCCTTCAAGGACGGCCAGAAGGTCGACGCCCAGGCCGGCGTCAGCCCGGACTCGGGCGAGAACGGCCGCGGCCTGTACAAGGGCTTCGGGCCGACCCCCTCGGCGAGCGCCACGCCCGCCAAGACCGCCTCCCCCACCGCGGGTGCCCCGACGCCCGGCGCCACCACCCCGGGCGCTCCGGCCACCCCGGGCACCACGCCCACCGGTGCCGCCGTCCCGGCCGGCGCCACCACCCCGGCCGTCCCGGCCGCGCACTGACCCGCCACACCGCTCCCGGCGGGCCCGCCAAGGCCCGCCGGGAGCAATGCGAAGGCCCCCGCCGGCGACTGCCGGCGGGGGCCCTTCCGCGTGGGGCGGGCGCCAGTGCGGCCCCGCCCCTGCTGCGTGACGGTTTACGGCTCGAACTTGTAGCCCAGGCCGCGGACGGTGACCAGGTAGCGCGGCGCGCCCGGGTCCGGCTCGATCTTGGCCCGCAGGCGCTTCACGTGGACGTCCAGGGTCTTCGTGTCGCCGACGTAGTCCGCGCCCCAGACCCGGTCGATCAGCTGCATGCGGGTGAGCACCCGGCCCGCGTTGCGCAGCAGCATCTCCAGCAGGTCGAACTCCTTGAGCGGCAGGTCGACCTTGGCGCCGTCCACGGTCACCACGTGCCGGTCCACGTCCATCCGGACCGGGCCCGCCTCCAGAGCGCCCGGGCCGCCGCCGTTCTCGCCCGCGCCGCCGTCCTCGCCGCGGCGGCGCAGCACCGCGCGGATCCGGGCGACCAGCTCGCGGGTGGAGTACGGCTTGGTGACGTAGTCGTCAGCGCCTATCTCCAGACCGACGACCTTGTCGATCTCGCTGTCCTTGGCGGTCACCATGATCACCGGGACGTTGGAGCGCACCCGGAGCTGGCGGCAGACCTCGGTGCCGGGCAGGCCCGGCAGCATCAGGTCGAGCAGGACGAGGTCGGCGCCGTTGCGTTCGAACTGCTCCAGGGCGTCGGGGCCGGTGGCGGCGACGGCCACCTCGAAGCCCTCCTTGCGGAGCATGTACGAGAGGGCGTCGCTGAACGACTCCTCATCCTCGACCACCAGTACTCGGGTCACGATCAGGCCTCCGGGGCAAGCTGGGGGGTTGTGGCTGACAGGTGTTGTTCCCGCTCCCCGGCGGGGAGCGAACGGTCGGTACGGTCCGTGGGATCCGTGCGGTCCGTGGTGAGGGTTCGGGGTGCCGCGGCGGGCCCGGCGGCGTCCGGGCCGTGGTCCGGGCCGCCGGCGGTCTCGGCGAGGTCGTCGTGGAAGTCGTCGGCGAAGTCGTCTGCGAGGTCGTCGTCGTGTTCGTCGGCCGCGGGCGCCTGACCGGCGGGCAGGCGGATGGTGAAGGTCGACCCCTGGCCCTCGACGCTCCACACCGAGACCGTGCCGCCGTGCGAGGCGGCGACGTGCTTGACGATGGAGAGGCCGAGGCCGGTGCCGCCGGTGGCCCGGGAGCGGGCCGGGTCGACGCGGTAGAAGCGTTCGAAGACCCGCTCGCGGTCCTTCTCGGAGATACCGATGCCCTGGTCGGTGACGGAGATCTCGATGAGCTCGCCGTCCGCCTCCCCGAGCGCCGCGGCACTGGAGATCCGCCGGGTGGCGATCGCCACCCGGGTGCGGGGCGGGCTGTAGTTGACGGCGTTCTCGACCAGGTTGCCGAGCGCGGCGGCGAGCTGGCCGCGGTTGCCGTGCAGGTAGAGGCCGGCGATGCCGCCGGCCGCGATCAGGATCTGCTTGGCGGCCGCCTGCTGGCGGCAGCGGTCGATCGCCTCGGCGATCAGCTCGTCCACCGCGACCGGCTCCGGGTCGACCATCAGCCGGTCGTCCTGGACCCGGGAGAGGTCGATGATCTCCTGGACCAGGCTGGCCAGCCTGGTCGCCTCGACCTGCATCCGGCCGGCGAAGCGCTGCACCGCCTCCGGGTCGTCGGAGGCGTCGGCGACCGCCTCCGAGAGCAGCGACAGGGCGCCGACCGGGGTCTTGAGCTCATGGCTGACGTTGGCCACGAAGTCCCGGCGGACGGCCTCCACCCGGCGCCGCTCGGTCTGGTCCTCGACCAGCACCAGCACCAGCCGGGAGCCCAGCGGGGCGACCCGGACGGAGACCGCGAGCGGCTCGACCGCGCGGGCGGCGCCCGGCCGGGGCACCTCCAGCTCGACCTGGCGGATCTCGCCGTCCCGGCGGGTGGCACGGGCCAGCGCGAGCATCGGATCCACGGCGACCGCGCCGCCGCGCACCAGGCCCATCGCGTACGCCGCCGAGCTGGCCTTGACCACCTCGTCGCCCTCGCCCAGCACGATCGCGCAGGAGCGGAGCACGGAGAGCACGGTGTCGACCCCCGGCGGCAGCGGGGGTTCGGGGGTGCCGGTGCCCAGTGTCTGGTGCCGGCCCTGGTTCTTGCCGCCGGTTCCGCTGTGCCTGCCCCGGGCCTGCTCGCGCTCGCTCCAGCGGAAGGCGATGGAGGCGGTGAGGCCGACGCCGAGCCCGGCAATGGCGCAGGCAGCGGCGGCGGCCACGTTCACGTCCATGTGGCCAGCGTAAGCGCACGGCCAGGCCACTCCCCAAGGGCTGGATCAAGGCATCCACCGCGCGTTGCCGAGAATTCACCTCCACGTAGCTGTCGATTCACCGCACCGGCCGAACGTCGTCGCCCGAGCGGCGGAAAGTTGGCCGGGCAGCCCGTGTGGGAGAGATCGGTGTGCCGAAGAGCGGCCACCGGCTCGGGTGTGCGCGTACGATGCGCGCCACCAGCAGCGGCCACTCGAACGCCGGAAAGACGGTCGGACGGGATGACCGGTCGGCACCGCCACCGACACAGCTTCTGAGGAGAGAACATGCGCGACGCGTACCACGAGGAACTCGATGCGATCGGCGACAGCCTGGTCGAGATGGCCCGGCTGGTCGGCTCTGCCCTCGGCCGCGCCACCACCGCCCTCCTCGACGCGGACCTGGCGCTGGCGGAAAGCGTGATCTCCGCCGACGAGCGGATCAACGACCTGCACCACGAGCTGGAGAACCGGGCGATCGACCTGCTGGCCCGCCAGCAGCCGGTCGCCACCGACCTGCGCATCGTGGTCACCTCGCTGCGGATGAGCGCCGACCTGGAGCGCTGCGGCGACCTCGCCCGGCATGTCGCCAAGGTCGCGCGGATGCGCTACCCCGAGACGGCGGTGCCGCGCGACCTGCACTCCACCGTCCTGGAGATGGGCCAGCTCGCCCAGCGCCTGGTGGCCAAGGCCGGACTGGTGATCGCCACCAAGGACGTCGACAAGGCCCTGGAGATGGAGCAGGACGACGACGCCATCGACTCCCTGCACCGCGAGCTGCTGTCGCACCTGATCGACGAGCGCTGGCACCACGGCATCGAGACCGCCGTCGACATCACCCTGGTCGGCCGCTACTACGAGCGCTTCGCGGACCACGCGGTGTCGGTCGCCAAGCGCGTGGTGTACCTGGTGACGGGCGAGCACGTGGCCGAGTTCGTGGCCGCCACCGAGGCCGCCGCGGCCGTGGAGGCCGGCGCGGCGGAGTGAGCTCCGCTCCAACGACCGCTCACCCCGAGGGGTGAGTAAACCTGTGGCGAGGGTGGTGCGGACGCACGGTTCTCCGTACGTCCCACCACTGCGCGCCCGTTGACGCTCCCTCCGTTCGGGGATTCACTCGAAGTATCGGGCGCCGGAGTGTGCCCGCTTCACGGAGGGAACCGCTCGATGAAGGCCAACCCGACCCGCCCGGCCCCGGCCCGCGAGACCGTCGAGCCGATCGCCCCGAAGCTGCTTCCCGTCCTCGCCGCCGGCTGCGGCTGCGGCCCGGGCTGCGGCTGCGGCTGCCAGTCCGGCGCGCCCTGCCAGTGCGGCGGCGCGGACGGCGGCTGCTGCGGCGGCCACTGAGCCGTACCGGATCCGAGGCCCCCGGGTGCACGACCGCCGTAGCGGACGGCCGTCCACCCGGAGCCCCCGGGGGCCCGTTCCCGGCGTCAGAACCTGACGTCGGTGCAGGAGTAGAAGGCGTTCCCGGTGTCGGCGATCACCCAGACCGCGACGATCACCTGATGGCCGGTGCGCCCGGTCGGGATGGTCGCGGTGTGGCTGAGCGTGCTCGGCACCTGCTTCCCGCCGTACGGCACGGTCAGGAAGGGTGTCAGTTCCAGGTCGGCGCGGGTGACCGGCCGGCTCGCGTCGTAGCCGGGCTTGGTCAGGTAGTACGTGAAGTTCGTGGTCGCGTGCCGGGCGGTGAACGTCCAGGTGAAGGTGAACGGTCGGCCCGCCGTCACCGGTGTGGTCGGCCAGGCGCCGCCGTGCGGGTCGTCCAGTTCGGCGAAGCGGTCGTTGCCGCCGGCGCAGATGGTGCCGTCGGACGGGCCGGCGGCCGGGAAGCCCTTCGGGCCCTCGACGCTCTGCGGCTCCCACTGGATCTCGCCGCAGTCCCAGGCGACCGCGTCCGCGGCGCAGAGCGCGGCCCGGCTGGGCGGGGTCGAGATGTACCCGTGCGACGACGCCGGGAAGGCGAGTGTGAGCGGGACCGCCAGCGCGGCGACGGCCGCCCCGACGATGTGACGTGTGCGCATGGTGCTCCTCCGTGGGGGTGGATGGAGAGTGCGCCGGGGCGCAGACGCGCGCGCGTGGGGGTGCGGCGGCCCGAACGGGGGATTCCTGGCATGCCTGCGCCAGTCCGGTGCCCTCACGGTAGGAGCCGCCCCACCGCCCGTCAATGGTCTGAACCACTTCCGCCTCCGCCCAACTCGCCCACGGCAAAGGCCTGTTGAGCGAAGCCGAACGAAGAAGGCCCCGCCCCCGGCGAACCGGGAGGCGGGGCCCACTGAGCTTCGGGCTTACTTCTTGCCCTGGTTCTTGACCGCCTCGATGGCCGCGGCGGCGGCGTCCGGGTCGAGGTAGCGGCCGCCCTTGGTGACGGGCTTGAAGTCGGCGTCGAGCTCGTACACCAGCGGGATGCCGGTCGGGATGTTCAGGCCGGCGATGGCCTCGTCGGAGATGCCGTCGAGGTGCTTGACCAGCGCGCGCAGGCTGTTGCCGTGGGCGGTGACCAGGACGGTCCTGCCGGCGGCGAGGTCCGGGACGATGGCGTCGTACCAGTACGGGAGCATCCGGTCGACGACGTCCTTCAGGCACTCGGTGCGCGGACGCAGCTCGCTCGGGATGTCGGCGTAGCGCGGGTCCGCGGCCTGCGAGTACTCGGCGTCGTCGGCCAGCACCGGCGGCGGGGTGTCGTACGAGCGGCGCCACAGCTGGAACTGCTCCTCGCCGAACTCGGCCAGGGTCTGGGCCTTGTCCTTGCCCTGCAGCGCGCCGTAGTGCCGCTCGTTCAGGCGCCAGCTGCGGCTGACCGGGATCCAGTGGCGATCGGCCTTGTCCAGGGCGATCTGCGAGGTGCGGATGGCGCGACGCAGCAGCGAGGTGTGCAGGACGTCGGGGAGCAGGCCCTCGGCGGCCAGGAGCTCGCCACCGCGGGCGGCCTCCTTCTCGCCCTTCTCGTTGAGGTCGACGTCGACCCAACCGGTGAACAGGTTCTTCTGGTTCCACTCGCTCTCGCCGTGGCGGAGCAGGATGAGTCGGTACGTCGTGTCAGCCATGGCCCCCAGCTTAGTGGAGGGCCCGAAAACCCCTGGTGGGGACCATCGACCCATGGGTAATGTGTGCGCCGCGCACCTGCCACTTACGCGCGTCGGCTGACCGGGCCTGCCCGCGCCGCTCAGCGGACGCCTGCCCTCGGGAGCCCCCACATGCTCGTCACCCCCCGGTTCCGAAGAATGCTCCAGGAGACGGCGGGCGGGCTGCCACGTCAGTTCTGGTGGCTCTGGGTCTCGACGCTGGTCAACCGGCTCGGCGCCTTCGTGGTCACCTTCCTGGCGCTCTACCTCACCAGCAGCCGGGGGTACTCGGCTTCCTACGCGGGCCTGGTCGCCTCCCTGTTCGGCCTCGGTTCGGCGGTGTCCTCGATCGTCGCCGGGGTGCTGACCGACCGGATCGGGCGGCGCCCGACCCTACTCGCCGCGCAGCTCGGCACCGCGCTGTTCACCGCCGTGCTCGGCTTCACGGACGGCCGGGTGGCGATCGCGGTGGTGGCCTTCCTGGTGGGCTTCTGCAACAACGCCACCCGGCCGGCCATCTCGGCGATCATCGCGGACATCGTCCCGGCCGCCGACCGGGTCCGCGCCTACTCGCTGAACTTCTGGGCGATCAACCTGGGCTTCGGCCTCTCCTCGGCGGTCGCCGGCCTGATCGCCACCCACGGGTACCTCACGCTCTTCCTGCTGGACGCGCTCTCCACGGTGCTCTGCGCCGTGGTGATCTTCGTCAGGATCCCGGAGACGAAGCCCGACGCCCCGGCGGAGAAGGCCGACGAACCGACCATCGGCCTCGGCACGGTGTTCCGCGACAGCCGCTTCATGGCCGTGGTCGGGCTCACCCTGCTGCTCGCCCTGGTGCTCCAGCAGGGAGCCACCACCCTCGCCGTGGACATGGGCCGCCAGGGGGTCACATCCTCCGAGTACGGCCTGGTCATCGGCCTGAACGGGCTGCTGATCGTACTGCTGCAGATCCCGCTCACCCGGTGGGTCGAGACCCGCAGCCGGTCGGCCATGCTGGCGGCGGCCTCGCTGTTCATCGGCTGGGGTTTCGGGATGACGGCCCTCGCCGGGTCGTCCGCGTGGCTCTACGCCCTCACCGTGGCGGTCTGGACGGTCGGGGAGATCTTCTACACGCCGACCCTCATGGGCCTGATCGCCGAACTGTCGCCGACGCATGCGCGCGGGCGATACCAGGGCGTCTACGGGCTCTCCTGGGCGCTCGCCTCGTTCCTCGGCCCGGCCGCGGGCGGCGTGCTGCTGGAGCGGGCGGGCGGCGGGGTGCTGTGGGGCGCGTGCGCCGTCTGCGGGACGGTCGCCGCGGCCGGGTACACCCTGCTCGGGAAGCGGACCGGTGCCGCGGCGGACACCGCGCCCGTGGTGGCCGCCGGGGTGGCCGCGCCCGCGGCGGAGGCCGAGAAGGCTCCGGCGGGCGCCTGAGCCGGGCCGGTCAGCCGGCGGCCGGGGAACCGTCGGCGGCCGGGGAGCCCTCGGCGGCCGGGGAGCCCCCGGTGGTCGGAGCGGCCAGGTGGGCGAAGGCGGCCAGGTTGCGGGTGGACTCCCCGCGCTTGGTGCGCCACTCCCACTCGCGCCGGATCGCCGAGGCGAAGCCCAGCTCCAGCAGGGTGTTGAACGGCTCGTCGGCGTTCTCCAGCACCGTCCCGAGCAGCCGGTCCACGACCTCCGGGGTGAGCGCCTCCAGCGGCAGCCGGCCGGCCAGGTAGACGTCGCCGAGCGCGTCGATCGCGTACGCGACGCCGTACAGCCGGGTGTTGCGCTCCAGCAGCCAGCGGTAGACGGCCTCGTGGTTCTCGTCCGGGCGGCGGATCACGAAGGCGTTCACCGACAGGGTGTGGTCGCCGGCCCGCAGGGCGCAGGTGGTGCTCAGCTTCCGGGTGCCCGGGAGGGTCGCCACCAGCGTGTACGGGTCGGTGGCGGCCGGCTCCCAGCCCACGCCGGCGTCGTCCAGGGCGGTGCGCAGGAGGGTCAGGGCCTCGTCCTTGGTGCGGATTGCCATGGGGGTGACGTTACTCGGCGGTACCGGTGGGCGCAGCCGCCCCGGCCCCGGTTTCAACGGCGCCGACTTCAATGGCCCCGGCGTCAACGGCCCCGGCGTCAACGCCGCCGGGCGACGGCCAGCCGGCCGGACGGGCGGGCCAGGCTGCCGGCGTACACCTCGGCGGTGGTCGCGGCGGCGCTGTCCCAGCCGAAACCGGCCGCGTGCCGGGACGCCGCCGCACCGCGCCGGGCCACCAGCTCCGGGTCGGTCACGTACGGCTCCAGCGCGTGCGACCACTCCAGCGGGTCGTGGCCGCGCACCAGGGTGCCGGTCTCGCCGTCCCGCACCGCGACTGGCAGGCCGCCGACCGAGGCCGCCACCACCGGGGTGCCACAGGCCTGCGCCTCCAGCGCGACCAGGCCGAAGGACTCGCTGTACGAGGGCATCACCAGGGCCGTCGCCGCGCGGTACCACTCCGCGAGCCGCTCCTGGCCGACCGGCGGATGGAAGCGCACCACGTCGCAGATGCCGAGCTGGGCGGCGAGCTTGTGCAGGCTCTCCGGCCGGGCCAGCCCGGTGCCGGACGGCCCGCCGACCACCGGCACCACCAGGCGCTCGCGCAGCTCGGGGCGGCGGGCCAGCAGCGCGGCGACCGCCCGCAGCAGTACGTCCGGGGCCTTGAGCGGCTGGATCCGGCCCGCGAAGAGCAGCACGGCCGCATCCTGCGGCAGGCCCAGCCGGGCCCGGGCGGCGGACGGCGCCTGCGGGCCGCCGGGGCGGAAGACGTCCAGGTTGACCCCGGGGTGGACGACGGCCAGCTGGTCCGGCCGGGCCGCGTAGTGCAGCGCCAGCTCGGCGGCCTCCTCGGTGGTGTTGGCGATCAGCCGGTCGGCCGCCTCCACCACCTGCGTCTCACCGATCACCCGGGCCGCGGGCTCGGGCGTGTCGCCCTCGGCCAGCGCGGCGTTCTTGACCTTCGCCATGGTGTGCATGGTGTGCACCAGCGGCACCCCCCAGCGCTGCGCGGCCAGCCAGCCGACCTGCCCGGAGAGCCAGTAGTGCGAGTGCACCAGGTCGTAGTGGCCGGGGCGGTGGCCCGCCTCCGTGCGCAGCACCCCGTGGGTGAAGGCGCACAGCTGGGCCGGCAGGTCCTCCTTGACCAGGCCCTCGTACGGCCCGGCGGTGACGTGGCGGACCAGCACGCCCGGGGCCAGCTCGACGGTCGGCGCGTCGTCCGAGCAGATCGCCCGGGTGAACACCTCGACCTCGATGTTGAGGTCGGCCAGGCGCTTGGCCAGCTCGACGATGTAGACGTTCATCCCGCCGGCATCCCCGGTGCCGGGCTGGTGCAGCGGCGAGGTGTGCACGCTCAGCATGGCTATCCGGCGCGGACGGCGGCGGCCCGGGACGAGCGACTGGAGCCGGCCGCGCGCGGGCACGGCCGACTGGGCACGGCGTACCGAACGGACGGGATGCTGGATCACCTGGCTGAAGCCTCCTCTGTGCGGCCCGTCCGGGCGGCCGCGCCGGGCCGCCCGATGTCCGGTGTGCGCTGCCCCGTCCGGGCACACATCACCATCAGAATGCCAACCACGCGGGCGCCGCCCCGCATTCCCGGTCCGCCCCACGAGCCGGGCGCGCCGGCATCACCCCTGGTCAGCGCGGTGCCACCGGAGGCCCGACTACCCTTCTGGGCATGGCTGCCTCCTTCGACCCCACCACCGCCGCGCCCGCCCGCGGGCGGACCGGACGCCCGGTGGGGACCGTCACCCGGGGCACCACCAACACCAACCGGCTGCGCCGGATGGACCGCTGGATCGCCCACACGCTGGGCCGCGCGCTGCGCGCCGCCGCGCGCCCGCCGGTCGCGGTGGACCTCGGCTACGGCGCCGCCCCCTGGACGGCCGTCGAACTGGCCGGGCGGCTGCGCGCGGTGCGGCCGGACGTGCGGGTGGTCGGGATCGAGATCGAGCCGGAGCGGGTCGCGGCCGCGCTGCCGTACGCCGAGCCGCCGCTGCTCACCTTCCGGCGCGGCGGCTTCGAGGTGCCGCTGGACGGCGGTGCGCCGGCCCAGCTGATCCGGGCGGCCAACGTGCTGCGGCAGTACGACGAGTCGGCGGTGGCCGGGGTCTGGGAGCGGCTGTGCGCCCGGCTCGCCCCGGACGGGCTGCTGGTCGAGGGCACCTGCGACGAGGTCGGGCGGCGGCACGTGTGGGTCGCGCTCGGCCCGGAGGGGCCCCGGACGGTGACCTTCGCGGCCCGGCTGGGCGGCCTCGGCCAGCCCTCCGACCTGGCCGAACGGCTGCCGAAGGCGCTGATCCACCACAACGTGCCGGGCCGGCCGGTGCACGCCTTCCTGACCGACTTCGACCGGGCCTGGGCGGCGGCCGCGCCGTACGGGGCGTTCGGGGCGCGGCAGCGCTGGGTGGCCTCCTGCACGGCGCTGGCGGGCAGCTGGCCGCTGGTGGACGCCCGCGGGCGGTGGCGGCAGGGCGAGGTGACGCTGCCCTGGTCGGCGCTCGCCCCGTAGCCGCCTTACGGGAGTGGGCGAGCCGCCGTACCGGGGTGCGCGAGCCGCCGTACCGGGGGGGTGCGCGCGGGAGCTGGTGAGCGATCCGACGCATTCACTCGAACGAGTTATCGAATATCTCTGGCGTGTTGACGCCTCGCCGCGTCACGATGGACCCGGCCGAGCGGCGGCACCACACGCCGCCCGGCAGGCACCGTGCCCCGCCCAGCCGTCCGCCGTCCCGCCGCCATTCGTCCCGCCGTCAGTCGTCCCGACCGAGCAGCTCCCGCCGAGCCTGTTCGAACACGAGGTACATCTCCGACCCGAACAGCACGAACCGCACCTCCGCCAGCTCCGCGCCCGCCTCCGCGTCACCGCCGTCCAGCACCTGCGCGACGGTGGCCAGCGCGATCCGGGCCGCGTCCGCCGGCGGCCAGCCGTAGATCCCGGCCGACACGGCCGGGAAGGCCACCGTGCGCGCGCCCAGCTCAGCGGCGGTGCGCAGCGACTCGCGATAGCAGGAGGCCAGCAGCTCCGCCCGCTCCTCGTACTCCTCCGCCCGGTACACCGGCCCGACGGTGTGCACCACCCACCGGGCCGGCAGCAGTCCGGCCGTCGTCGCCACCGCGCGCCCGGTGGGCAGCCCCCCGCCCCAGTGCGAGGCGCGCAACCGGCGGCACTCCGCCAGGATCTGCGGCCCGCCCCTGCGGTGGATCGCACCGTCCACCCCTCCACCGCCCAGGAGGGACGAGTTGGCGGCGTTCACCACCGCGTCCACCTGCTGTTCCGTGATGTCACCCTCGACCAGGGTGATCCGTGTCACCACCACCGTCCCCCTTCTCCGCCCCGCGCGGCAGCCGCCGGGGCGGGCATCCGAGCCGTCGTCCGAGTCCTATCACCACACCGCCACCGGCGTGGCAATAACCACAACGGCGCCGGTCGGCCAAAGAAATCCCCGGAGATCACGTTATGGTCGCGAGAAGTTCCCCGACGCACGGTGCCAGGAGGGCACTGCGGACGGACGTCGACCGTTACGCAGTCGGGGAAAGGGAGGAACCACCGATGCCCGCAACGGGAGACGGGCGGGCACCTGGTGCCGCGGACCTGTCGGGCGCCCATGGCGGCGCCCCCGTCGGTCATGCCCGCACCCGCCCGGCCAGCACCGGCCCCGCGACGGCGACTCCCCCGATACCCCACCCCCGCTCGCAGCCCGTCCGGGCGGCCCACGCCGCCCACCCGTCCCACGTCTCCGAGGTCCCGGCGGGGCCCGGCCCGGACGGCCCCGCCGACAGCGGCGCGCCACTGCGGCTGCTGGTCATCGAGGACGACGTCTCGGACGCCCAGCTGATCAAGGCGGCGGTCGCCGACAGCGGCACCTCGATCGAGATCCACTGGGCCCGCGGCCTCGACCAGGCCACCGCGCTGCTGGCCACGCCCGCGCACTCGGCCCGGCGCGGACGCTCCCGCGGCCACGAGTTCGGCTGCGTACTGCTCGACCTCACCGCGCTCGCCGACCTGCCGCACCCCTCCGACTCCTCCGACGGGCTGGAGGGCCTGCACGAACTGCTCCGCCGTGCCCCGCACATCCCCGTCGTGGTGCTCACCGACGCCGCCGGGGCCGAACTCGGCGCGGCCGCCGTCGCCGCCGGCGCCCAGGACTTCCTGATCAAGCACGAAACGGACGGCCCGCTGCTGGCCCGCGCCCTGCGCTACGCCGTCGAACGCAAACGCGCCGACGAGTCCCAGCGCCGCCTCGTCGAGGCCGAGTTGCGCGGCCAGGAGAACGCCCGCCTCCAGCGCCACCTGCTGCCCACCCCGCTGCTGGACGGCGCCGGGCTCTCCTTCACCCGGCGCTACCGCCCCGGCCGCCGCCGCGCCCTGCTCGGCGGCGACTTCTACGACGCCGTGCGCACCGACGACGGCACCGTCCACGTCGTGATCGGCGACGTCTGCGGCCACGGCCCGGACGAGGCCGCGCTCGGCGTCGCCCTCCGGATAGCGTGGCGCACCCTGGTGTTCGCCGGCCTCACCGGCGAGGCCCTGCTCACCACCCTCCAGCACGTGCTGGAGCACGAGCGGCGCAGCGACGAGATCTTCGCGACGCTCTGCATGCTCGTCATCGAGCCCGGCGGCACGGACAGCGACCTCGACTCGCTCGGCTCCGGCGAACGGGCCCGGCTCTACCTCGCCGGGCACCCGGCGCCGCTGCTGCTCGGCCGCGACCACCAGCCGGTCTCCCTGCCCGCCGACCTCGCCGGGCCCGCGCTCGGCCTGCTCCCGTGCCACGACGGACAGGCCGCCTGGCCCGCCCACGACGTCGAACTCCGGCCCGGCTGGCGGCTGTTGCTCTACACCGACGGGCTGATCGAGGGACGGGTCGGGGCCGGCTCCCGGCGCCTGGGGCAGGACGGGCTCGCCGACCTGATCGGCGACCACCAGTCCGCCGGGCTGACTCGGGGGCGGCTGGTCGACAGCGCCATCGCCGAGGTCGAGGAGCTGAACGGCGGGGCGCTGGCCGACGACGTCGCGGTGCTGCTGCTGGAGCGCAACCCGGTGCAGCTGATCCTCGGCTGACCGGCCGACAGACGGACGGGCGGACGGACGGGCGGACGGGCCGGCGCACCGGCGTACGCGGAGCCTGCGGACATGCGGCGGCCCGGGCGGGTGAACTCCCCGCCCGGGCCGCCGCGTTGCCCGTCGCTTCGGCTACCAGGGCCCGTACGGACCGGTGTTGCTCCGGCCGCCGCGGCCGCCACCCCCGGTCAGCGCCCGGATCGCGGGACGGACGTCCACCACGTAGACGATCGACGCGACCAGGCCGGCCAGGGTGCCGATGCCGGTGAAGAAGTTCACCCCGAACAGGAAGTCCCAGCCGAAGGAGATCGCCAGGATCGCGACCCAGAACCCCTTGGTCTTCTTGTCCGCCGCCCGGTAGGCGTCCTCGCGGCGGGTGGCCGCGTCGACCAGGGCGAAGAACTTGTAGGCCAGGATGGCGATCGTCGCCCACCAGATCGGGTTCAGGTACTGGAAGGCCAGAATCTGGAGCGTTCCGCCCATCGCGATCTCCTCTGTCTCTCAAACTCCGGCGCTTCGATCGCCGTCCATCCTGGCACGACGACCGTCCGCGCCGGGGTCAACGTCCCGCGGTCACCGAATGTGCCCCGGCCGGGGCCCGCTCACTCCGAGTCGGCGGGGGCGGCCTTGGCCTTCCGGGCCCGGGCGGGCTTCTTCGGCGTCGGCTCGGCGCCGCCGTCCTCCAGCAGCTCGGCCTCGACCGGCTCCGCCCCGGCGGGCTCCCCGGCAGGCTCCTCGGCCAGCTCGGCCGGTCCGGCGGCCTCGGCCGCCGCGCCCGGGCGGGCCTTGTCCACCACGACCTTGCCGCGCTCGGCCAGCTCGTCGTACGTCTCCTTGGCCTTCACCGCCAGCTCGACCGCCCGGCCCACCTGCTGCAGGGCGAAGCCCTGGGCCCGCTCCTGCAGGGCCTTGAGGTCGGTGGGCAGGGCGGTGACCGCATCGCTGACCTTGGCCGGCGCCCCGACCAGCAGCGACTGCGCCTCCTGGAGCCGCGCGGCGGCCTTCTCCTGCGCGCCCTTGCGGTCCGCGGCCAGCGCCTCGACCTTGCCCGGCACCTCGCGCAGCTTCTCGTACGCGAGGTCCCCGGCGCCGGCGAGGGCGTACAGCGGGGTGGGGTCGCTGAGGGTCTTCTTGATCTCGTCGGTGATCGGCATGGTTACCGGTCCTCCCGGTGGGTGTTCTGGGTGACTGAGCCGTCGGTCGTCGCACCCGGGGCCGGGGCGGCGTTCTCCTTGAGGAAGGCGTCGTAGACCGCGAGCAGCGCCTGCTTCTGCCGCTCGTTGATCAGCGGATCGGCCAGGATCGCGGCCCGCAGTTCCAGGCCTTCGCCCCGCCGCTCCTCCAGGATCCCGGCCTGGACGTACAGCGTCTCCGCCGAGATCCGCAGCGCCTTGGCGATCTGCTGCAGGATCTCCGCGCTCGGCTTGCGCAGCCCGCGCTCGATCTGGCTGAGGTACGGGTTGGACACGCCGGCGGCCTCCGCCAGCTGCCGCAGCGAGTACTGGGCGTTGCGGCGTTGCTCCCGGATGTACTCGCCGAGCGAGCCGACGTTGAGTGAGGCCATGCGGACAGCCTGCAACACCGCGCTTGCAAATGCAAGCAGGGCGCTAGCGGAATGCAAATGCGGCGCGGGCCGGGCGACGGCGGGGGAACGGCCGGTGGGAGCGCCGGGGGAGGGGGAGCGGCCGGTCAGGCCAGATGGGCGAGCAGCAGCTCGGTGAGCCGGGCGGGGGTGCGCAGCGGGAGGTAGAGGTCGGCGTCCGGGACGAGGTGACCGCGGGCGCCGGGGATGTCGGCGGCGAGCCGGTGCGCGATCGCCGCGATCTCCGGGTGGTCCCGGTCGCCGTGGACGACCAGGGTGGGGGCGGTGATCAGGCCCAGGCGCGGCTCCGCCGCCCGCTCCGGGGCGCCCGCGAGGAAGTGCTCGCTGACGAGGCGGCGGGCCGCGTTCTCCTCGACCATCGCCGCGATCAGCTCGCCGCCCGGCGCGGTACGGCCCATGGCCGCCCAGACGGACAGTTCCAGCTCGGCCAGGGCCGCCGCGTCGCCCCGTCGGCGGGCCTGCGCGTAGGCGGTGGTCTCCGGGGACGGCGGCCAGTCGTGGCCGCTGACCGAGGCGCCGACCAGGGCGAGGGAGGCGACCCGGCCCGGGTGGGCGAGGGCGAAGTCCAGGGCGGTCTCCCCGCCCATGCTCAGGCCGACCAGGGCGGCGCTGCGCAGGCCGAAATGATCCAGCACCGCGCGCAGGTCCTCGACGTCGTCGAAGGGGTGCTCCGGTTCGGCGGACCGGCCCAGGCCCCGGGCGTCGTAGCGGATCACGTCGTGGTGGCGGGAGAGCGCCGGGACGACGGCGTCCCACAGCCGGGAGTCCATGCCGGAGCCGTGCAGCAGCACCACCGGGCGGCCGGCCCCGGTGCGCTCCGCCCACAGCCGGCCCCCACCGGGGGCGGGGACCTGGACCTGGGACACGGGGTGACCGGTGCTGGGGCTCATGCGGCGATCCTCCCAGGGCGCCGGGAGGAGTCGGACGACGGGCCCTACGGAAGGCGGATGGGCATCAGGACGGAGAAGGTGCCGGCTCGGCCGGGGGTGCGGATGGCCAGCGGGGCGATGGGGCCGCCGAGTTCGAGCAGGAGCTGGCCGGGCTGCCCGGGCTCGCCTGGCTTTCCGGGCTGTCCGGGCTGTCCGGCGGCGAGGGCGTCGAGCAGGAAGTCCCGGTTGACGGCCAGTCGGAAGTCCTCGGGGGCCGGGTCGGCGGCGACGGTCAGGCGGCCGTCCTCGGTCAGGGTGAGGACGGTGACCTCGCAGTCGGCGCCGTGCGGGCCGGAGGGCAGGGTGCGGGTGGCGCCGGTCTCGACGGCGGCGCGCAGGTCGGCGGCGGCGAGGGTGATCCGGTGCTGCGGTTCGAGCCTGGTGAGGGCCCGGTGGTCGGGGTAGTCGAAGTCCAGCGCGGCGCCTTCGATCCGGTGGTCGCCGATCTCGAAGCGCAGCAGGCCGCCGCCCAGGGTGAGCGCGGCCTCGGCCGGGCCCGCGCCGAGCAGGGCGCGCAGGGCGTCCACCAGGGGGGTGGGGACGATGACGCCGGCGTGCACGTCCGCGTCGGCGGCGGGTACCTCGGCGGCGGGTACCTCGGCGAAGGCCATCCGGTAGCGGTCGGTGGCGACCAGGCGCAGCACCGCGCCGTCCGGCTCGAACAGCACTCCGGCGAGGGAGGGCAGCTCCGGGTCTCCGCAGACCGCGAAGCGGACCGCGTCCAGGGCGGCGGCCAGTTCCTCGGCCGGGACGGTGAGGCGCAGGTCGGCGGGGGTGGTCGGCATCGGTTGCTCCCTCTGGTCGATCATCGCGTGGATCAGGGAGAGCTCGCGGCGGGCGTCGGCGAGGCCGTCCTCCAGTCGGCGCAGGTGCGCGTCGAGCACCTGCCGGGCCTCGCCGCTGCCGGGCGCGGCGCCGAGCACGGCGCGGATGCCGGCCAGCGGCAGGCCGACCCGGCGCAGCCGGGCCAGCAGCCGGGCGTCGGCGAGCTGGCCGGGGCGGTACCAGCGGTAGCCGGTCTGCGGGTCGACCCAGGCGGGGGCGAGCACCTCGGCGCCGTCGTAGTACCGCAGGGTGCCGACGCCGAGGCCGCTGGCGCGGGCCAGCTCGCCGATGCTGTGCAGCTCGCTCTCCATGCCGGTGACTCTGCGGGCTCGACCTGGTCGAGGGTCAAGCCCGGTCGGCACCGCCGCCGGGGGTGGCGGGGGTGGCGGGGGTGGCGACGTGGGTGAGCTTGCCCGGGTTGCGGACGGCGCGGATCGCGGAGATCAGGAGCGTGCCGTCCGGCCCCTCGACGAAGTCGAACACCGAGACGGAGTCGACCGCGCCGTCCAGGGTGACCAGCACGCCGGGCTCGCCGTTGACCAGGACCGGGTGGACGGCGGCGCCCTCGCCCAGCTGGCGGAGCACGCCGAGGGTGAAGCGGGCCACGTTCTCGGCGCCGGTGACCGGCCGCAGCGCGGCGCGGATCACGCCGCCGCCGTCGCTCCAGGTGGTGACGGACGGGGCGAGCAGTTCGAGCATCCGGTTGAGGTCGCCGCCGACGCAGGCCGCCAGGAACTCGTCGGTCGCCCGGCGGCGCAGCTCGGGCGGGGCGTCGTAGCGGGGGCGGCGGGCACGGACGTGCGCCCGGGCCCGGCTGCCGACCTGGCGGCAGGCGGCCTCGGTGCGGTCCAGGGCCTCGGCGATCTCCTGGTAGGAGAAGCCGAAGGCCTCCTTGAGGACGAACACGGCCCGCTCCAGCGGGGACAGGCTCTCCAGCACCACCAGCAGGGCGAGCGAGACGGTCTCGGCGCGCTCGACGCCGTCGGTCGCGTCCGGCTCGGCGACCAGCGGCTCGGGCAGCCACGGGCCGACGTAGGACTCGCGGCGGACGGCAGCCGAGTCCAGCCGGTTGAGGGCCAGGTTGGTGACCGTACGGGCCAGGAAGCCGGCGGGGCTGGCGACCGGGCCGGTGACCCCGCTCCAGCGCAGCCAGGTGTCCTGGACCAGGTCCTCGGCGTCGGCGACGCTGCCGAGCATCCGGTAGGCGATGCCGAAGACCATCCGCCGGTGCCGCTCGAAGTCGGCCAGCCGGGTGTCGGCCTCCGGGGCTTCGGTCTCCCGGGTTTCGGTCTCCCAGGTGTCGGTCGGCCCGGTCTCGTGGGTGTCGGTCACCCTCGGGACGCTACCGCACGGCGGTCGCGGCCCTCCGGCCACGGAACGGCTCAGCTGCGGAAGGCCTCGTACGCGGGGGCGAGCAGGGCGGCGAGGTCGCGGCCGTGGACGGTGATGCCGGAGCGGCCGAGGCGGCGCAGCGAGGGTTCGTCGGGCTCGGGCGGCTCCCCTTCCGGTGGGGCGGGGCGCAGGGTGAAGTCGCCGCGCCAGTAGGCGGCGACGTTGACCATGGGGGCCGGCTGCTCGGTCACGTGTCCTCCTCGGCGACGGCGTCCTCCCGGGTGAGGGCGACCAGTTCGCGCAGCGCCCCGAGCGGGAGGTCAGTGAGCCAGTGCTCCCCCTCCCCCACCACCGTCTCGGCCAATGAGCGTTTGGCAGCGAGGAGTTCGTCGATCCGCTCCTCGACGGTGCCGACGCAGACCAGCCGGCGGACCTGGACGTCCCGGCGCTGGCCGATCCGGAAGGCGCGGTCGGTGGCCTGCTCCTCGACCGCCGGGTTCCACCAGCGGTCCAGGTGGATCACCTGGTTGGCGGCGGTCAGGTTGAGGCCGGTGCCGCCGGCCCGCAGCGAGAGCAGGAAGACCCGTGGGCCGTCCGGGCCCTGGAAGCGTTCGACCAGTTCCTCGCGGCGTGCCCGGGGCAGGCCGCCGTGCAGGTAGAGCACCTCCTCGCCGAGCCGGCGCTCCAGGTACGGGCGGAGCATCGTGCCGAACTCGGCGTACTGGGTGAAGACGAGCGTGCGGTCCCCCTCGGCCAGCGCCTCCTCCAGCAGCTCGGCCAGCCGGGCGACCTTGCCCGAGCGCTCCCCCAACGCCGAGCCGTCGTGCAGCAGTTGGGCCGGGTGGTTGCAGACCTGCTTGAGCTTGCCGATCGCGGCCAGCACCGTGCCGCGCCGCTCCACCCCCTTGATCCCCTCGACCCGCCGCAGCAGGTCGGCCACCACCGCCTGGTAGAGCCCGGCCTGTTCGGCGGTGAGGTTGCACCAGACGGTCATCTCCTGCTTGGCGGGCAGCTCGGCCGCCACCGCCGGATCGGACTTGAGCCGGCGCAGCACGAACGGGGCGGTGCGGCGCCGGAGTTCGGCGGTGCGCTCGGGGCTGCGGTGCAGCTCGACGGGGATGGCGTAGCGCTCCTTGAAGCGTTCGGCCGGGCCGAGCAGGCCCGGGTTGGCGAAGTCCAGGACGGCGTGCAGTTCGGAGAGCCGGTTCTCCACCGGGGTGCCGGTCAGCGCGATCCGGTGGCGGGTCACGGGCAGGGCGCGGATCGCCCGGGACTGCGCGGTGCCGGTGTTCTTGATGTGCTGGGCCTCGTCGGCGACGACCCGGCGCCAGCGGATCGCGCGCAGGGCGGCGAGGTCGCGCTGGACCAGCCCGTAGGTGGTGATGACGAGGTCCGCCTCCCGTACGGCTTCGGCGAGTTGCTCGGCGCCCAGGCGGCCGGAGCCGTGGTGGACGTACTGCCGCAGGGCGGGGGCGAAGCGCTCGGCCTCGCGCTGCCAGTTGCCGACCAGGGACATCGGGCAGACCAGGAGGGTGGGGGCGGCGGTGCCCTGCGTCTCCCCCCGATCGGCCTGCTCGGCCTGCTCGGCTTTCTCGGCGGCCAGCAGGGCGAGGGTCTGGACGGTCTTGCCGAGGCCCATGTCGTCGGCCAGCACGGCGCCGAGGCCGAGCCCGGACATCGTCCGCAGCCAGGCCAGCCCGCGCTCCTGGTACGGGCGCAGTACGGCCCGGAAGTCCGGGGGCAGCACCGGGGCGGGGGCGGCGTCGGCGCGCCCGGCGAGCAGGTCGCCGAGGGGGCCGTCCGCGCGGACGGAGGTGACGGGCAGCCCGGCGACCGTGGCCTGCGGGTCGAGGGCGAGCCGCAGCAGGTCGGCGGTGGCCAGGACGCCGTCGCGCCGGTCGGCGAGGAAGGCGAGCGCGGCGGCGATCTGCGCCGGGTCGGCCTCCAGCCAGGCGCCCCGGACCCGGACCAACCCCTGTTTGGCGGCGGCCAGTTCGGCCAGCTCCTGCTCGGTGAGCGGTGCGCCGTCCGGGCCGAGCGCAGCCTGCCAGCGGAAGGCGACCACGGCGTCCCGGTCCACCTGGCTGGTGGTCGCGAGCGAGCCGGGCGCGGGCGGGGTGGTGGCGCGCAGGGCGAGCCCGAGCCGGGGGCGGCGGCGCCACCAGGCGGGCAGCAGCACGCCGAAGCCGTCCTCGGCGAGGGCGGGCGCGGCGGTGCGCAGGAAGTCCAGCGCGCCCGCCCGGTCGAGCGGCAGGGCGGACGGGCGGGAGCGGTGGCGCAGCCCGTCCAGCGCGGGCCAGCGGTGGGCGGCCCGGGCGAGTTCGGTGACCAGGACGGCGGCCGGGTCTCCGGACGGTTCACCGGACGGGCGGGCGGCCGGTTCACCGGACGGGCGGGCGGCCGGTTCACCGGACGGATGGGCGGACGGGTCGGCGGCCCAGGCGGCGGCCTTGCGGGCGAGGGCGGCGTGCCCGGCACCGCCCTCGTGCAGGTCGGCGGCGCGGATCAGCAGGGACGGCTCGTCCACGGCCTGGAGCAGGAACTCCAGCTGCCAGGCGTCGTCGGAGGGGCGGCCCTCGGGGTCGTCGGGGTCGGGGCCGAGCGGCTCGACCAGGCGGAAGCAGAGCCGCAGCGCGGGGTCGGCGGGCTCGGCGGCGGCGTACCAGGCGGCGACCCGGCGGCGCAGCTCGGCGAAGTCCTCGGGCGGGACGCCGTCGAGGCCACCGTCGGGGGTGGCCAGCGCGTGCAGCCACTGCTCGGCGGCGGCCTCGCCGGGCCCGGGGAAGGGGGAGCTCCGGTCGGCCAGGGCGGCGCGGGCCTCGGCGTCCACCAGCGCCTCCAGCGCGGCGTCCAGCAACGCCTCCCCGGTGCCGGCGCCGTGCGGCCACTCCCCGAGCAGGACGGGCGGACAGACCGCGGCCAGGGCGGCGGCCTCCCGGCGGCCGGCGGAGGTCGGGTCGGGCCGCCAGCGGGCCTGCGGGCGGGCGTCGGCCAGGACCGGCACCGGCAGCACCCGGCCCCGGCCGACCGTCCGCCAGGCGAGGTCGTGTACCCCGGTCAGCCAGCGCAGCGAGGGGCCGTGGACGACCTCGACGCGCCCGGTGCCGGGCAGGTCGGTGCTGGTGACGGCCCACTGCGGGTCGAAGACCTCGCCGAGCAGTTGGGCGGCGGCCCCGGCGTCGAAGAGCAGCGCCGGCACCCGCCAGGGGGCGAGGACGGCGCCGCCGCGCGGCGGGGCGACCGGCAGGTCGGGCGAGGGCGCGGGGAGGGCGCCGACGGTGGGCAGCAGTAGGGTCGCCCAGCGCTCGGGAGCCTGTCCGGCGAGCCAGCCGAGGCCGGGGCCGATGCCGCCGAGCACCGCGGCCAGCTCTCCGGCCGGGCAGGCGTAGGGGTGGGCGCGCGGGGCGGGGCGGTCGGGCTGCGGCCCGGCGGCGCCGAGGTGGGCGCGGGCATCCTCGGCCCAGAGCGCCAGCCGGCCGTCCGCCCGCCAGAGCGCGTGCAGGACGAACATCGGAGGCCTTCCGGGCGGGTGGGAACCGGTCCTTCGCAGCCTAGCCGGGAGGGCTGACAGCGGCTGTCGGGCCGGTTCGCCGAGGCAATCGGGTGAATCGGGAAGAAGCGCCCAAAACTCGTAGTTGAATTTTGAATGACAGCGTCGTACGCTGGAGCCAAGAAGTTGAAGCCTAAACAAATGGCTTCGGACCCGAGGAGGAGCCATGGGCCTGTTCAGCCGCACCAAGACCACCGCCAGCACCGCCGCCGCGACCGCCGTCGCCGTCCAGCCCCAGGCCGGCCCGGACCTCGCCCACCTGACCGGCGACTGGGCGATCGACAACACGCACAGTGAGGTCGGGTTCTCGGTGCGTCACGCCATGGTGACGAACGTGAAGGGCCGCTTCACCGAGTACGAGGGCAAGCTGCACCTGGACGGCGACACCCCGAGCAACTCCTCGGCCGAGCTGGTGATCAAGGTCGCCAGCGTCGACACCAACCAGGCCCAGCGCGACGAACACCTGCGCACCGGCGACTTCTTCTCCGCCGAGACCCACCCGGAGATCCACTTCCGCAGCACCTCCACCGAGCCGCTCGGCGACGACTCGTACCGGATGGCCGGCGACCTCACCATCAAGGGCGTCACCCGCCCGGTCGTCCTGGACCTGGAGTACACCGGCAGCGCCACCGACGCGTACGGCGCCCACCGGGTCGGCTTCGAGGGCAAGACCGTCCTCGACCGCACCGAGTTCGGCCTGACCTACAACGCGGCGCTGGAGACCGGCGGCGTGCTGATCGGCGAGAAGGTCAAGCTCAGCTTCGACATCTCCGCCGTCAAGGCCGCCTGACCGGGCAGCCCACCGGGCGGGCCGTGCCCCGCCCCCCACGAGCACCGTCCCTGCCCTTCCCCCCGGGGCAGGGGCGGTTTCGCATCCCCTCGCGCGCTCCGCATCCCTGCCGGAAGGGCCTCCCGGCAGGAAGGGCCTCCCGGCCGGTCGCCTCATACTGCCGGGAGCAGCGCCGCGTCCTCCGCGGGCAGCCAACTGCCCGGCGGGCGGCGCAGCCAGCCCTCGGCCGCGCCCAGCACGCGCGCCGCATCGGCCAGCGCGCGCAGCCCCGGGTGCCGTTCGCCGGGCCGGTGCACCAGGCTGACCAGGCTCAGCGGCACCGGCTCCACCAGCGGCACGTTCACCGTGCCCGGGATCCTCGGCCCGCCGACCGTGGTCAGCATCGGATCGCCGTGCCGGGCGAGGTAGCGGGCGGTCTCGTCCACGCCCACCGGCGGGACGTACGGGTCCGCCGCCGTCAGACCGTGCTCGCGCAGCAGCCGGGCGCCGAGGTCGGCCCACTCGGTGGTGGCCGGGTTGCCCGCGCAGATGTCGACGGGGTGCCCGACCAGTTCGGCCGGGCGCAGCGCCGGGCGGCCGGCCAGCGGGTGGGTGTCCGCCATCATCACCGAGATCCGCTCCAACCGCACCGGCAGCTGGGCGAGTTGGCCGCGCACCGGGGCGGCCAGCCCGGCGAAGCGGCCGAAGGAGGCGTCCAGCCGGTGGGCCAGCAGTTCGACGGCGGCCGCGGCCAGGCCGCCGTGGAAGCGGGCCAGCAGCTCGCCCTCGGGCCAGGCCGCGCGGGCCCGTTCGAGCACCCGGTCGGCGGTGAGGTCGGGGCCGGTGACGTCGCTGTTGAGGTCGAGCAGCAGCGGCCGGGCGGCGGCGCCGGCGCCGGCCTCGGCGAGGATCTCGTCGTGCAGGGCGAGCAGTCGGCGGACCCTGGGCAGCAGCCGCTGCCCGGCCGGGGTGAGGCCGACGCTGCGGGTGGTACGGGTGAACAGCGCCTCGCCGAGCAGCCCCTCCAGGGCCCGGATGTCCCGGCTGAGCGCCTGCTGGGCGATGTGCAGCCGTTCGGCGGCCCGGCCGAAGTGCAGGGTCTCGGCGGTCGCGACGAAGCCGCGGAGCAGGCGGGGGTGCAGGTCACGGGGCATGGGCGGCAGATTAACAACGCAGATTGACAACAGTGTGTTGTGAATGTGGCGGAACAGGTGTTGGACGGCCGCCCACCGCGGCGGCGAGGCTGTCGGGCATCCCCCTTCTTCCTTCCTGCGTCCTCCTTCTTCCTGCTCAGGAGCCCGATGCCCCCGCGCGCCTTCCTCGACTCCTACCGTCGGCTGTTCACCGCCCCCGGCGCCGTCGCCTTCACCCTGGCCGGGCTGCTCGGCCGGCTCGCGATGCCGATGACGGGCGTCTCCCTGGTGGTGCTGCTCTCCGAGCGGCGCGGCTCGTACGGGCTGGCCGGGACGGTCTCGGCGGCCGGGCTGGTCACCGGGGCGATCGGGATGCCGCTGATCGGCCGGCTGGTGGACCGGTACGGGCAGGCGCGGGTGACGGTGCCGGCCGCGCTGTACAACGCCGTTCCGCTCGCCGGGCTGCTGCTCTGCGTCCGCTTCGGCGCACCGGACTGGACGCTGTACCTCTGCTCCGCGGCCTGCGCCGCAGCGCCCAACCTCGGCGGCATGGCCCGCTCCCGCTGGGCGCACCTGTACCGGGACGACCCGGCCGCCCGGCACCTTGCCAACTCCTTCGAGCAGGCACTGGACGAACTCTGCTTCATGGCCGGGCCGGTGCTCGCGATGCTGCTCTGCACCACGCTCGCCCCGGAGGCCGGGCTGATCACCGCCGGCACGCTCGGCACCACCGGCGCCCTGCTGTTCGCCGCCCAGCGGCGCACCGAACCGCCGCTGCCGCCCGCCCCGGAGCTGCCGCCGCCCGCCCCGGCGCGGGGACGGGCCGTACCCGGGCAGCGGCACGGCTCCCCGCTGCGGGTGCCCGGGCTGCGGGTGCTGGTGCTGACCTTCCTCGCGACCGGCATGGTCTTCGGCGCGACCGAGATCACCACCGTGGCGTACGCCGACGCCCTCGGGCACAAGGCGGCGGCCGGCGCGCTGCTGGCCCTGGTCGCGGCCGGATCCTGCGTGGCGGGGCTGCTGTTCGGGCTGCTGACGCCGCGTCGGGCACCGGGGGTGCGCTTCCTGGCCGGGGTCTCGGCGATGGCCGGGGTGCTGCTGCTGCCGCTCGCCGCCGGGCTGGGCGGGGCCGGGCTCGGGCTGCTCGGGGTCGCGCTGTTCGCGGCCGGCACCGCCACCGCGCCGACCATGGTGACCGGGATGACGCTGATCCAGGACCTCCTGCCGCAGCGGCAGTTCAACGAGGGCATGGCGATGGCGGTGTCCGGCATCGTGGTCGGCATCTCGACCGGCGCGGCGCTCGCCGGGACGGTCGCCGAGCACGCCGCCCCCGGCACCGGGTACGTCCTGCCGGCCTCGGCCGCCGCGCTCGCGCTGCTGATCGCGCTGGGCGGGCGGCGGCACCTGCGGACGCCGAAGCGATCCGCGCCGGAGGCGGCGGCCGAAAATCCCGAGCGCATTGTCAGTGCCTCCGTCTAACTTCGAGGCATGGCGGAAATCACCTACGTCCGAGGCGATGCCACCACGCCCCAGGGCAAGGGCGTGAAGGTGATCGCGCACGTCTGCAACGACCTCGGCGGCTGGGGCAAGGGCTTCGTGCTCGCGCTCTCCAGACGCTGGCCCGAGCCCGAGGCGGCGTGGAGACCCGGGCCTGTCGCCGGACTCCCGTCGTCCGCCCGCAGGGCGGGCCGGGCGGCGTTGGGGTGCGTGCATCGCAAGGCGGAGGAGGGAGCCACTGCGGAGCATTGGCGACCGACGACAACGCAGCGAGGTGCGTGCCCCGGCGTCG
>NZ_JNWQ01000031.1 GCF_000716875.1 Streptomyces novaecaesareae
CGGCGCCGACACCCCCGTCATCACCCTCGACGCCCGCCGCCGCGACAGCGCCAAGAGCGCCCTCATCACCCTCGTCGAACACGCCCTCCTCGCCCGGCTGCGGTGACGCACCGGTGACGAACGCGCTTGAGGCCTATGGACTTTCGGGTCCATAGGCCTCACGTCGTGCACGTCGTGCCGGGCGCCGGCTACTCGGTGGGCTCCAGCCCGGCCCGGATCAGGCCGTAGGTGTACGCGTCCTCCAGCGCCAGCCAGGAGGCGGCGACCACGTTGTCGGCCACGCCGACGGTGGACCAGGTGGCGGTGCCGTCGGTGGACTCGATCAGCACCCGGGTCTTGGAGCCGGTGCCGTGCTGGCCCTCCAGGATGCGGACCTTGTAGTCCACCAGCTCGAAGGTGGCCAGCGGCGGGTAGATCCCCTCCAGCGCGGTGCGCAGCGCCTGGTCCAGCGCGTTCACCGGGCCGTTGCCCTCGCCCACCGCGATCCGGCGCTCGCCCTTGGCCCACAGCTTGACGGTCGCCTCGTTGCCGGAGATGCCGTTCGGGCCCTGCTCGCTGATGGTCCGCCAGGACTCCGGCGTGTAGAAGCGGTCCCGGCTGCCGCGCACCTCGTCGCGCAGCAGCAGTTCGAAGGAGGCGTCGGCGGACTCGTAGGTGTAGCCGAGGTTCTCCTGCTCCTTCACCTTGGCCACCACCCGGCCGGCCAGGTCGCGGTCGGTGGAGAGGTCGTAGCCGAGCTCCTTGCCCTTGAGCTCGACGGAGGCCCGGCCGGCCATGTCGGAGACCAGCATCCGCATGGTGTTGCCGACCCGCTCGGGGTCGATGTGCTGGTACAGGTCCGGGTCGACCTTGATCGCGGAGGCGTGCAGGCCCGCCTTGTGGGCGAAGGCCGAGTAGCCGACGTACGGCTGGTGGGTGGAGGGGGCCAGGTTGACCAGCTCGGCGATCGCGTGCGAGATCCTGGTCATCTCGGCCAGCCGGCCCTCGGGCAGCACCCGGCGGTCGTACTTGATCTCCAGCGCGCCGACCACCGGGAACAGGTTGGCGTTGCCGACCCGCTCGCCGTAGCCGTTGGCGGTGCACTGCACGTGGGTCGCGCCGGCGTCCACCGCGGCCAGGGTGTTGGCCACCGCGCAGCCGGTGTCGTCCTGGGCGTGGATGCCGAGCCGGGCGCCCGTCTGCGCCAGGACGTCGGCGACGATCTCGCGGACGCCGGCCGGCAGCATCCCGCCGTTGGTGTCGCAGAGCACCACCACGTCGGCCCCGGCCTCGTGCGCGGTGCGGACCACCGACAGGGCGTACTCGCGGTTCGCCCGGTAGCCGTCGAAGAAGTGCTCGCAGTCGATGAACACCCGGCGGTCCCGGGAGCGCAGGAACTCGACGCTGTCCCGGATCATCTCCAGGTTCTCGTCCAGCGTGGTGCGCAGCGCCAGCTCC
This sequence comes from Streptomyces novaecaesareae, assembly GCF_000716875.1. Classification (GTDB taxonomy): domain Bacteria; phylum Actinomycetota; class Actinomycetes; order Streptomycetales; family Streptomycetaceae; genus Kitasatospora; species Kitasatospora novaecaesareae. The sequence goes on from NZ_JNWQ01000031.1 coordinate 1,438, forward strand.
ACGTGCCGGTCGTGCGACTTGGCGACCAGGGTGACCACCGGGGCGCCGGAGTTGACCAGCGCGGCCAGCTGCGGGTCGTCCGCGGCCCGGCCGCCGGCCCGGCGGGTGGCGCCGAAGGCGACCAGCTGGGCGTGGGCCAGCTCCAGCTCGGCGGCGGCGCGGGCGAAGAACTCGGTGTCACGCGGGTTGGCCCCGGGCCAGCCGCCCTCGATGAAGCCGACCCCGAACTCGTCCAGGTGCCGGGCGATGGCCAGCTTGTCCGCCACCGTCAGGTTGATGCCCTCGCGCTGGGCGCCGTCGCGCAGCGTGGTGTCGAACACGTGGAAACTGTCGTCGGTACGGCTGACCTCGGTCATGACCCCTGGTGCTCCGTTCGTGGAGGTTCGTACTGCTCTGGCCGGATTTCTGGTCCCGGCTCCACTGTCCAGGATCTCGCGCGCGGCCCCGGTGTCCCCGAGCCCTTCGTGGGGGCTCTCGGCCGGTCCGGGTGGCTGTGCTTTACGGGCCGCTCCCACGGTGTTCGTGGGGCCGTGCCCGAAAAGCAAAAGACCCCTCGCGGGTGCGAGAGGTCTGCGCGCGGGTCTGGACGCTCGTGGTCGCCCCGCATCGGGTCCTGCGGGAGCGGTCACTGCGGACCGGCGCGCCTGCTGCCGATAATCAGCGAAAGCGAGGACACGCTGGCAGTCTGGCACAGCCCGACCGGGTCCGGCCCGCCTGTCTCGCGATGCGAAACGGGGCAGGCCGGGGGCGGTGCGGGCAGTCCGCGGAATCAGACGATCTTGTGCAGCCAGCCGTGGGTGTCGGGGGCCTGGCCGCCCTGGATCGACAGCAGCGCCTTGCGCAGCTCCATGGTGATCGGGCCGGGCTCGCCGGTGCCGACGGTCCAGTCGGCGGCGGCGGACTTGACCGAGCCGACCGGGGTGATGACGGCGGCGGTGCCGCACGCGAAGACCTCGGTGAGGGTGCCGTCGGCGTTGGCCTGCTGCCACTCGTCGGTGGAGATCTTCCGCTCCTCGACGGCGTAGCCGAGGTCCGCGGCGAGCCGGAGCAGCGAGTCGCGGGTGATGCCGGGCAGCAGGGCGCCGGACAGCTCCGGGGTGACGATCTTGGCGTCCTTGCCCTCGCCGAAGACGAAGTACAGGTTCATGCCGCCCATCTCCTCGACCCACCGGTGCTCGGCGGCGTCGAGCCAGACGACCTGGTCGCAGCCCTTCTCGGCGGCCTGGGCCTGGGCGACCAGCGAGGCGGCGTAGTTGCCCGCGCACTTGGCGGCGCCGGTGCCGCCGGGCGCGGCCCGGACGTACTCCTTGGACAGCCAGACCGAGACCGGCTTGATGCCGCCCTGGAAGTAGGCGCCGGCCGGCGAGGCGATGATCATGAAGAGGTAGGAGTTGGCCGGGCGGACACCCAGGCCGACCTCGGTCGCGAACATGAACGGACGCAGGTAGAGGCTCTGCTCCGGCTCGTTCGGGACCCACTCCTGCTCCTGCTGCACCAGCAGCTCGACGGCCTCGACGAAGGTCTCGACCGGCAGCTCCGGCATGGCCAGGCGGCGGGCCGAGGCCTGGAAGCGGGCGGCGTTGGCCTCCGGACGGAAGGTGGCGATGGAGCCGTCGGCCTGGCGGTAGGCCTTGAGGCCCTCGAAGATCGCCTGGCCGTAGTGCAGGGTCATGTTCGCCGGGTCGATCTCCAGCGGCGCGTACGGCGCCAGCTGGGCGTCGTGCCAGCCCACGCCCTCGGTCCAGCGGATGGTGACCATGTGGTCGGTGAAGACCCGGCCGAAGCCGGGGTTGGTCAGCCGGGCCTGTCGCTCCGCTGCGGGCAGCGGGTGGGCGGAGGGCTTGAGGTCGAACGTGATGGGCGCCTGGGTGGGCGTGCTCATGGCTGTTTCCTTCACCGTGGGGTTGGTCCGGGCCACCACCATCGAATGAACGTTTCGGCGATCGAACGCCGGAATGAACGCACGACGGCACGGCCCACTGTCGATACTCGCATCCAGAGGGCCGTGCCGAACAGCTGCCCGCTCCTTTGAGAGCTGCAAGCTGTGGTTATGCGGTCCGGCCCACCTGGCCGGAAACCTTGTCGGTCCGGCCCGCTAGCCGGAACTCCGCTGTCGGATCCGGCCCGCTACCCGGACCCCGCTTTTCGGATCCGGCCCGCTACCCGGACCCCGCTTTTCGGATCCGGCCCGCTACCCGGATACTCGGCCGGCGAGCGCGTCGCCGACCTGGGCGGTGCTGCGGGTGCCGGAGCGCTCGGCCAGGTCCGCCGCGACGGCGGTCTCGACCTTGGCGGCCTCGGCGGCGAGGCCGAGGTGCTCCAGCAGCATGGCGACCGACAGCACGGTGGCGGTCGGGTCGGCCTTGCCCTGGCCGGCGATGTCCGGCGCCGAACCGTGCACCGGCTCGAACATGGACGGGAACTCGCCGCTCGGGTTGATGTTGCCGCTCGCGGCCAGGCCGATCCCGCCGGTGACGGCGGCGGCCAGGTCGGTCAGGATGTCGCCGAACAGGTTGTCGGTGACGATGACGTCGAAGCGCTCGGGCTGGGTGACGAAGAAGATGGTCGCCGCGTCGACGTGCAGGTAGTCGGTGGTGACCTCGGGGAACTCCTTGCCGACCTCGGCGAAGATCCGCGTCCACAGGTGCCCGGCGTGCACCAGCACGTTGTTCTTGTGCACCAGGGTGAGCTTCTTGCGCGGCCGCGCCTGGGCCCGGCGGTAGGCGTCGCGCACCACGCGCTCGATGCCGTACGCGGTGTTCAGGCTGACCTCGGTGGCCACCTCCTGCGGCGTCCCGGTGCGCAGCGTGCCGCCGTTGCCGACGTACGGGCCCTCGGTGCCCTCGCGGACGACCACGAAGTCGATCTCCGGCTCACCGGCCAGCGGGGACTGCACCCCGGGGAACAGCCGCCCGGGACGTAGGTTGATGTGGTGGTCGAAGGCGAACCGCAGCTTCAGCAGCAGCCCCCGCTCCAGCACCCCCGACGGGACGCTCGGGTCGCCGATGGCGCCCAGCAGGATCGCGTCGTACGACTTCAGCTCCGCCAGCACGTCGTCCGGCAGCGTCTCCCCCGTCCGGTGGTAGCGCCGGGCCCCGAGGTCGAACTCGGTGGTCTCCAGCTTCACATCGGCGGGAAGCACGGCGCCCAGGACCTTGAGGCCTTCGGCCACCACTTCCTGGCCGATGCCGTCACCCGGGACAACTGCGAGACGAATGGTGCGAGACATGCTCGGACCCTACTCCGCCGTCCAGGGACTGACACCTCGCGTCCATCATTCGGACGGATCAGGTCAGGTCAGGTCGATCTCGACCGGGAACGGCTGATCGACCTTCAGCTGCTTGTGGTGGATCCCGGTCAGGCCATAGGCCCTGGTGGCCGGGTCCAGCTCGTACACGTAGACGACGGGGCGGCCCTCGTCATCGCTCTCCACCCGCCAGAAGTGCAGGATGCCGGCCGCAGCGTACTTCCGCGGCTTGGTGTCGCGGTCACGCTCCTGCGACTCCTCGGACACCACCTCCACGGCCGCTACTCGGCAAAGCCTCCTCGGGCGCCACCCCTTTGAGGGGGCGCGGGTGATCGGATCCGCGCCGGGGGCGCGCTTAGGGTGGCGGGATCCGGGGTCACTGGCAGAACGGGGCGCGTGGGTGAGGGCCGAGCAGCGGCGGGAGGTGCTGGTCTGCGGGGGCGCGGCCGGGCTGGCGGCGGGCGGGTACGCGCTGGCGGCGGGGCTGCAGGGGCGGTGGCCGGCCGGGGTGGAGGCGGTCGCCGTGCCGTACCACGCCCACCTGTGGGACCTGCTGCACGGGGAGGCCGCCGGGGACCTGCTGTTCAACTGGAACAGCGGGTACGGCGTCCCGTTCCTGGCGGACTTCTTCGCCTACCTGATGAACCCGTTCTCCTGGCCGGCCGCGCTCCTCCCCCGCGACCAGGGCCCGCTCGCCGTCTTCCTGGTCACCCTGGCCACCATCGGCCTCGGCACCGCCCTGATGGCCCACCTGCTCGGCCGCGTCCACCCGGGCCCGCGCCGGCTGCGAGTGCTCGCCGCCGTCGGGTACGGGCTGTGCGCCTGGGTGCTGGACGTCGGCGGGGCCGCGCCGATGTGGCTCTGGGGCCTGGTCTCGCTGCCGCTGCTCGGTATGGCCGCCGACTGGTGCCTGCACGAGCGCCGCTGGGTGGCCGGCTCGCTGTGCGTCGCCCTCGCCTGGGTCGGCAACCTGTACACCGCCGCCCTGGCCACCCTGATCGCCGGGCTACTCTTCGCCATCCGGCTGTTCGCCACCCCGCGGCCGTTCCGGCACCGGGTCCGGACCACCGGCCGGGCCGTCACCATGGCCACCGTCGGGGTGCTGCTCGCCTCCCCGGTGCTGTTCGTCGCGGTCCGGGCCGCGCGGCGCGCGCAGCCCGAGTCCCCGGTGCAGCCGCTCGGCCCGTCCGGGATCGGCGGCCACCTCGCCCAGCTGCTGCCCGCCACGCACGGCGGGCGCCCGCTGCCGGACGTGGCGATCGGCCTGTTCGGGCTGCTGCTGGTGTGCGGACTGCCGTTCAACCGGCGGGTGCGGATCCGGGAGCGGGCGGTCTGGTGCGCGGTGCTGGTGCTGGTGGTGCTCAGCTTCGTGTGGACCCCGACCGTCCTGGTCTGGCACGGCCTGGCGATCCCGGCCGGCGGGCCGTACCGGGCCGCCTTCGTGCTCAGCGGGCTGCTGGTGCTGGCCGGCTGGGTGTCGCTGGCGCACCGGCCGGACCCGCTCACCCTGCTCGGCGGCGCCGCCGTGGTCGCGGTGATCGCCGGGCTGGCGGCGAGCCGGCACTCCGTGCGCCCCGCCACCTGGGTGCTGCTGACCGTCGGCGGCGCCGTCCTGCTCACCGCGCTGTGGGTCCTCGACCGCCGGCACCCCGACCGCCGGGCGAACACCGCCGCGACCTGGGTGATCGGCGCCGCGGTGGTCGGCAACGCCGTCTGGTCGGGGTACGCGGCGCTCGGCGCGGCGCCCTCCGACGACGTCTCCGCGCCGGCCGTCCGGGCCGGGCACACCGCCGTCCACGAGGCCGACGACTGGCCGCAGGGCCGCAGCGACCCGGGCCCGCACGCCTTCACCACCAACGACCCGCTGCTGCTGAACGGCCAGGGCGGCGGCTACTTCAGCAGCTACCTGCCGACCGTCGCCGCCCTGCTGCTGCACGACCTCGGCGCGGGCTGGACGGCCGGCGGGCGGCAGACCACGAGCGTCACCGACCCGGTCGGGCGGGCGCTGTTCGGCGTCCGCGCGCACCTGGACGACGGGCCGCCGCCGTACGGCTTCACCCCCGGCCGCGCGGCCGCACCGCCGCTGGTGACGGTGCTGCCGCCGGGCGCCCGCCCGGAGACCTCCTCGGTCTGGTCCCGGCAGGAGTCGCTGCTGGGCAGCCAGGTGTACGACGCCCCGCTGCCCGTCCCGGCCGGCGGGCCCGCGCCCACCCTGCACGGCACCAGCGGCTGGTCGGTGCCGGCCGGCGGGGAGGGCACCGTGCTCACCGCCGCCTGCACGCCCGGTTCGACGGCGTACTTCCACGGCGTCTGGTACCGCGGCACGGTCAGCGGCCTGGGCACCGACTACCGCAGTGACGGTGAGCAGCCCACCACGGCGGTGGCGATCCACCGGCTGGGGACCGTCCCGGCGGACGGCGTGGTCCGGGTGACGCTGCGCTCCGACACCGTGAGCCAGGTCCCGGCCCGCCCGATCGGCTGCCTGCGGACGGACGCCCTGGACGCCGCCGTCGCCCGCCTCACCGCCACCGGCGCGACCCGCGTCGAGGCCGGCGGGCACACCGTCGCGGCCACCCTCCCGGCGGGCTCCACCGGCACCGCGCTGCTCTCCGTGCCCGCCACCGAGGGCTGGAGCTGCGCCGTCGACGGCGGCCGGGCCACCGCCCCCACCCCGGTGCTGGGCATGATCGGCGTCCCCCTCGGCCCGGGCGCCTCCCGGCTCGCCTGCTCTTTCCGCCCGCCCGGCCTCTCGGAGGGCCTCGTCGTCACCTCCGCCGGCGCCGCCGTCCTCGCCCTGGTCGCCAGCTTCGCCCGGCTCGCCCGCCGCCGGCCCGCCCACACCCCGCGCCGCGTGCGCCGCCGGATCGCCGCGTCCGCGGACGGGGCCTGACCGCACGCCCAGGGGCGGCCCGCCGGTACCGATCGGCGGGCCGCCCCTGGGCGTGGCTGCGGCGGTCAGGGCAGCTTCAGTACCTGGGCCCGCCGGTCGCCCGGGTTGAGGTGGTGCAGCAGCAGGAGCGCCGGACCGGCGCCCACCGTGCGGTGCACGTCGAGGACGGTGCCCGGGCCGACGGGAGCCAGCACCGCCGGGGGGCCGGTGAGGCCGGCCCGGGCGGTGAGGGCCGGGTGCAGGACGTCCAGCGGGACGGCCGGGCGGGTGCCGCGCAGGCCGATGGCGGAGAAGGCCTCGGCCGGGTCCGGGAGGCCGGAGACGGCGACGCCCGTCCAGACGCCGTAGTGGACGGTGCCGTGCCCCGGCCGGACACCGGGCAGGACGCTCAGCCGGACGGGCAGGACGAGCACGTCGCTGTCCAGCAGGGCGGTGTCGGTGTCGCCCCAGCGGGCGTTGAGCGGCTGGACGTCCAGCTCGGCCCCCGTCCTGGCGTCGAGGGCGCGGGAGACCAGGACGTCGCTGCCGTGCAGTCGGTCGGCCTTGAGGATGACGTCGGTGGTGCCGTCCCCGTCGGTGTCCAGCGAGACGCGTACGCCGTACTGGCCGACCGGGGTCGCCGCGGGAGCCCACAGCTGCGCGCCCACGTACAGCAGGTCGGGGTCGACGGCCGCGCCCACCGCCCGTAGGTCGGCGGCCCGCTCACCGGGGTGCTCGGCGCAGACCTCCTGGGCCGGGTCCGGCGCGGCCGCGGCGTCCTCCGGCCGGATGCCCGCGCCCGGGCCGACGGCGGCGCCGCTGCCAGCCGGGCAGTCGGCCCAGCGGGCGCCCTGGCCGCCGAGGGCGAGGGCGGTGACCAGCCCGGGCGTCGCACCGGGGGCGGCGCTGCCGCCGAGCGTGACGAGGGCGCCGTCGTGCGCGGTGCGGGCGGAGGCGGTCGCCCTGAGGTCGCTCGTCGGCCGCGGCGCGGCGAACACGGGAACGCGCAACTGCGGCAGGGCGCCGCCGGCGACCGGGGTCAGCAGCACCCGGCCGGAGAGTTCGCCCCGGTAGCTGCGGGCCTTTCCGCCCTGCACGGTGTCGATGGTCGGGTCGGGTGCGCGCCCCAACTTCCCCGGTACGGACAGCGTCACCCGTACCCGCGCGGTGCCGCCCGCCGGGACGTCGACCCGCGCCGGGGCCACCTCGAAGGCGGCGCCCGGCAGTTCGGTGGCCGCCGCGTAGCCGGTGCGGTAACTCAGCGGCGAGGAGGAGAGGTTGCGGACCTCGATGTCCCGCCCGAGCGCCGTCGGCCCGCCGATCCCGACCGGCCCGAAGGAGACTCCGACGCCGCCTTCCTCGGCGCCCTTGCCCGCCGCGTAGGCGACGGCGGGCGTCCGTACCGCCAGGTCGACCCGGGCCCGCCCGGCCCCGGTGCGCTCGGGCCCGTAGACCGGCCCGGTGTGGCCGTCGCCGAGGTAGGTGTCCGCGCCGGTGTTCATCAGCGCGGCCTTGAGCTGTTCGACCGTCCAGTCGGGGTGTGCGGCGCGCACCAGCGCGGCGAGCCCGGCGACGTGCGGGGTTGCCATGGAGGTGCCGCTCTCGCGCTGGCCGCCGGCGCCGCTGCCGGCCCGGGCGGACCAGATGCTCTCGCCGGGGGCCGCCAGGTCGGGCTTGACCACTCCGGGCACGCCGGTGCCGCGCGAGGTGAAGTCGGTGAGGGTGTCGGCCCGGGCCGGCTGGTCCTGGGCCACCGAGCCGTGCAGCGGGTTGCCGGAGGCGGCGAGCCGGACCCGTACCGGCCCGGCGGCCGCCGCCTGCCGCAGGCGTTCGCCGTCGGCGTGGGCGAGCAGGGCGGCGGGGATGCGGTCGTTGCCCGCGATCTCGGCGAGGTGGTCGGTGTCGGCGGCGTACAGCGCGCCGATCGCGCCCGCGTCCGCGGCGTGGTCGGCGCGCGGGCCGGAGTTGCAGGCCCGGTCGGCCTCGGCGGTCTTCCAGGCGAGGACGGCGATCCGGCCGGCCAGCCGCTTCCGGTCGGCCTCGTCGAAGGCGGTGCAGCCGTCCGACTGGTCGGCGGGCAGGGCGAGTTCGCCGGTGACGTCGGCGCCGGACCAGCCCGGGTAGCGCGCGCTCCAGTGCGCCGGGACGACCCCGGCCAGGGCGGCGGGGGCGAGCACGGTGAGGCCGTCCACGTCGGCGTGTCCGTGCACGGAGGCGGCGACGGTGATCGCCCGGGCGGCGGTGCCGGGGCTGCCGCCGATGCCGTACGCGTCGCCGTCGTTGCCCGCGGCCGCGACCACGACGGTGCCCAGCGCGGCGAGCCGGTCGACGGCCAGTGCGTCGGTGTCGTCGGTGCTGCCGAAGCGGCTGCCGAGCGAGAGGTTGACGACGTCCAGCCGGTCGCCGAGGTCGCCGTCGCCGTTCGGGTCGGCGGCCAGGTCGAGGGCCTGGGCGAGCCGGTCGGTGGAGCCGTCGCAGCCGAACACCCGGATCGCGTACAGCTGGGCGCCGGGGGCCGCGCCGGGGCCGACCTTGAACGAGGCCGGGTCCAGCCCGGGCCCGTACGGCCCGGTGTACGGGCGGCCGTCGGCGGTGACGCCGTACCCGGCCGCGGTGCCGGCGACGTGGGTGCCGTGGCCGTTGCGCGCGCAGTCGATCGGGTTGTCGCTGGGGTGCGGCACCGGCTGGTGGTTCGGGGAGCTCGGGTCGGGGTCGTAGTCGTCGCCGACCAGGTCCTTGCCGCCGACCACCTTGGCGTTGGGGAACAGCGCGGGCGGCGCGGGCTTGCCGCGTTCGACCGAGCGGAAGGCCTGCTCGGTGCCGGGGCCGCCGAAGTCGGCGTGGGTGTAGTCGATGCCGCTGTCGATGATCCCGATCCGCACGCCCTTGCCGGTGTCGCCGTCCGGCGCGGAGCCGCCGGCCCAGACCTGCGGGGCGCCGGTCAGCGGGACGGAGTGGGCGTTGTCGCGCCGTTTGTTGACGATCGGGTGGGCGGCCCGGACGCCGGGCAGCGCCCGCAGGGCGGGCAGCCGGTCGGCGGGCGCGCTGACGGCGAGGCCGGTGAGCAGGGTGTGGGTGCGGTAGAGCTCGCGGGCGGCGGGCGCCGCCTGGTGGACGGCCCCGGCGAGCCGGTCGAGCGCGTCCCCGGCCCGGGCCCGCTGGTCGGCGCCGGCCCGCGCGGCCTCGCGGCGGACGGCCTCGGGGGAGCGCCGCTCCCGCCGGGCTCCGTCGGCGGCGCGCCGCCAGGCGGGGCCGGCCGCCTCGGTGGTGAGTTCGAGCAGGACGGAGGCCGTTCGGCCGCCTCCCGGCGGGGTGCCGGTCGGCGGTCCCGCGGACGGTGGGCCGCCGGCCGCCGGGGCGGCGGCGAGGGCGACGCTCCCGGCCAGCAGGGCCAGGGTGAGGCCGATCCGGGCGACGGGTCGGCGAAGTGGTGGCAGGCGCACTGGGCCCTCTCCCCCGGCCGGGGGGACTGATCCGCACTCCGTGTCGCTGACGCCCGCCCGCGCGGACGCCGATCACCCTTCCGGGGGCCCCAAATTAGGATGATCGCGCCGGTGGGGGCGAGCAACTTCCCTCGGATGGCCCCGGGTTGCACTCGACGGAGTGACGGATGGTCAGCCCGGTCGGAGCAGTAGCCCGATGAACGCCACCCGCGGTGCCGCTCAGTGGTGGCCGGTCGCGCCCCCGTTGTCCCGGCGGTCCAGCGAGCGCTGCAGGGCGGCGGCCGCGAAGGGGTTCCGCTCGGCGGCCCGGCGGCGGCGCGGGGCGCGGACGGGGGTGGCGGCGGGGGCGGACGTGGCGTGGCGGTCGGCGGTGGAGGGCATACCGGGCTCCTTGGAAGCGGCGCTGCGGAGGTCAGCGGTGGGCGAAGGGGGTGCCACGCGCGGCCTGCCCCGGGCGGGGCGGCGGCGGGCGACGGGAAGGAGCGCGGAGGCAGGGGTCGCCTGCCCGTGAAGGCGCACGCGCACACGGGCCGCACGCCCTGGCTACAGGGGCGGCACACCGTATGGCTCTTCCACGGTAAGGCCACGCCCCGGCGGTGTCTGCACGAATACTTGGATTTCCTAGTATCTGAGACGGGAGTGACCGGTGGGAACGCAGCGGGGCCCGGACCGCCGTTCGAACGGCGGTCCGGGCCCCGTGGGGCGTCAGGTTCAGCCCAGGTCGACGGAGCGCGCGAAACGGGCGCCGATCTCGGCGGCGATCGCCGACAGGACCTCCTGCGGGATCTCGCTGTCCACGGTGAGGGAGGCCAGCGCGCCGCCGCCGTCACGGGCGACCTGCATGCCGGCGATGTTGATGCCCGCGTCGCCGAGGTGGCGGCCGAGCACGCCGACCACGCCGGGGCGGTCCTCGTACTTGAAGAAGGCCATGTGGTCGGTGAGCGCCACGTCCACGTCGAAGGCGTCCACGCCGACGATCTTCTGGGTCTGCTTGGGGCCGGCCAGCGTGCCGGAGATGGCGATCTCCTCGCCGTCCGCCAGCGTGCCGCGCACGGTGATCACGTTGCGGTGCTCGGGGCTCTCGCTGGAGGTGGTCAGGCGGACCTCGACGCCGCGCTCCTGGGCGAACAGCGGGGCGTTGACGTAGGACACCGTCTCCGCCACCACGTCCTCGAAGACGCCCTTCAGGGCGGACAGTTCGAGCACCTTGACATCGTGCTGGGTGATCTCGCCGCGGACCTCGACGTCGAGCCGGACGGCGACCTCGCCGGCCAGCGCGGTGAAGATCCGGCCGAGCTTCTCGGCGAGCGGCAGGCCCGGGCGGACGTCCTCGGCGATGACGCCGCCCTGGACGTTGACGGCGTCCGGTACCAGCTCGCCGGCCAGCGCGAGGCGCACCGACCTGGCGACCGCGATGCCGGCCTTCTCCTGCGCCTCGTCGGTGGAGGCGCCCAGGTGCGGGGTGGCGACCACGTTGTCGAAGCCGAACAGCGGGGAGTCGGTGCACGGCTCCTTGGCGTACACGTCCAGGCCCGCACCGGCCACCCGGCCCTCGCGCAGGGCGCTCGCGAGCGCCTCCTCGTCCACGATGCCGCCGCGGGCGGCGTTGACGATGCGCACGGTCGGCTTGACCTTGTGCAGCGCCTCGTCGCCGATCAGGCCGATGGTCTCGGGAGTCTTGGGGAGGTGGACGGTGATGAAGTCCGAGACCTCCAGCAACTCCTCCAGGGTGACCAGCTTGACGCCCATCTGGGCGGCGCGGGCGGCCTGGATGTAGGGGTCGTACGCGACGATCTTCATGCCGAACGCGGACATCCGCTGGGCGACCAGCACGCCGATCCGGCCGAGGCCGACGACACCGAGGGTCTTCTCGCTCAGCTCGACGCCGGTGTACTTGTTGCGCTTCCACTCGCCCTGCTTGAGCGCGGCGTTGGCCGGCGCGATGTTGCGGGCGACGGAGATCAGCAGGCCGCAGGCGAGTTCGGCGGCGGTGACGATGTTGGAGGTCGGCGCGTTGACGACCATCACGCCGGCCTTGGTGGCGGCGGCGACGTCCACGTTGTCCAGGCCGACGCCGGCTCGGGCGACCACCTTGAGCTTGCGGGCGACGGCCAGCGCCTCCGCGTCGACCTTGGTGGCCGAGCGGATCAGGATCGCGTCGACGTCGGCGATCGCGGTGAGCAGCTCGGTGCGGTCCGCGCCGTTGCAGTGGCGGATCTCGAAGTCCGGGCCGAGGGCGTCGACGGTGGCGGGCGACAGCTCTTCGGCGATCAGAACGACGGCGGTCTTGGATGTCACAGTGCTCACGACAGTGTGTCCTTAACTCTGCGGTTCCCCCGGCACGTAGGTGGCGTGGAAGGGCGGGGGAGGGTGGCATGCCGCGTAGGTAGACGCACGACGCTGTGGGCCTGACGCGCACTCGGAGTGTATCGACGAGCTGGGTGCCAGGCTGCTCCCGTCCGGCGAAATCACCCGGACGAGAGCAGCCTACTTGTACAAGGGCCCTACGAAACAAGGGTCCGGCAAAGACGGACAGTCGGAGAAGGCTCAGGCCTTCTCGTTCACCCAGCTCATCAGCGAGCGCAGCTTCTTGCCGGTGGTCTCCAGCAGGTGGTCCTCGTCGGCCTTCTTGTACTCGTTGTACTTGGGCAGACCGGCCTTGTACTCGGCGATCCAGGTGTTGGCGAAGGTGCCGTCCTGGATCTCGGCGAGGACCTTCTTCATCTCGGCCTTGGTGGCGTCGGTGATGATCCGCGGGCCGGTGACGTAGTCGCCCCACTCGGCGGTCTCGGAGACCGACCAGCGCATCTTCTCCAGGCCGCCCTCGTACATCAGGTCGACGATGAGCTTCAGCTCGTGCAGGCACTCGAAGTAGGCGATCTCCGGCTGGTAGCCGGCCTCGACCAGGGTCTCGAACCCGGCCTTCACCAGGGCGGCGGTGCCACCGCAGAGGACGGCCTGCTCGCCGAACAGGTCGGTCTCGGTCTCCTCGGTGAAGGTGGTCTTGATGACGCCGGCCTTGGTGGCGCCCAGGCCCTTGGCGTACGACAGCGCCAGGGCGAAGGCGTTGCCGGTCGCGTCCTGCTCGACGGCGACGATCGCCGGGACGCCGCGGCCCTCCTCGTACTGGCGGCGGACCAGGTGGCCCGGGCCCTTCGGGGCGACCATGCAGACGTCGACGTCCGCCGGCGGCTTGATGAAGCCGAAGCGGATGTTCAGGCCGTGGCCGAAGAACAGGGCGTCGCCGGCGTTCAGGTGCGGGGCGATGTCGGCCTCGTAGACGTCGGCCTGGATCGGGTCCGGGACCAGGATCATGATGACGTCGGCCTCGGCCGCGGCCTCGGCCGGGGTGACGACGCGCAGGCCGGCCTCCTCCGCCTTGGCACGGGACTTGGACTCGGGCTTCAGGCCGACCCGGACGTCGGCGCCGGAGTCGCGCAGGGACAGCGCGTGGGCGTGGCCCTGGCTTCCGTAGCCGATGACCGCGACCTTGCGGCCCTGGATGATGGACAGGTCGGCGTCGTCTTCGTAGAACAGCTCGGCCACGGGGGCACATCTCCTTGCATCATGGGTGCCGGGTTCGTTCACCGTATTCGGTCCCGGCGGTGTGGGGTCTTTTGCTTCAGGGTTTGAGACAGCGTGCTTACGCGCTGCGGTCGAGGGCGCGCAGCGACCGGTCCGTGATCGAACGGGCGCCGCGGCCGATGGCGACCAGGCCGGACTGGACCAACTCCTTGATGCCGTATGGCTCCAGCATCCGGAGCATGGCCTCCAGCTTGTCCGAGCTGCCGGTGGCCTCGATGGTCACCGCTTCGGGCGACACGTCGACGGTCTTGGCACGGAACAGCTGGACGATCTCGACGATCTGCGACCGGGTCTCGTTGTCGGCGCGGACCTTCACCAGGACCAGTTCCCGCTGGATCGCAGCGGCCTGGTCGAGTTCGACGATCTTTATCACGTTCACGAGCTTGTTGAGCTGCTTGGTGACCTGTTCCAGCGGGAGGTCCTCGACGTTGACCACGATCGTCATCCGGGACACGTCCGGGTGCTCGGTCGGGCCGACGGCGAGGGAGTCGATGTTGAAGCCCCGACGGGAGAACAGCGAGGCGATGCGGGCGAGCACGCCGGGCTTGTTCTCGACCAGGACGGAGAGGGTGTGCTTGGACATGTGATTCCTCAGTCGTTCTGGAAGGAGGGCTGTCAGTCGAGGTCGTCGCCGAAGTCGGGGCGCACGCCCTTCGCGAACTGGATCTCGTCGTTGCTGGTCCCGGCGGCGACCATCGGCCAGACCATGGCGTCCTGGTGGACGATGAAGTCGATGACGACCGGGCGGTCGTTGATCTCCATCGCCTGCTTGATGACCGCGTCGAGGTCCTCGGGGCGCTCGCAGCGCAGGCCGACGCAGCCCATCGCCTCGGCCAGCAGGACGAAGTCGGGGATCCGGGTGCCGCCCTGGGCCGGCGGCTCGATGCCGTCGTGGCCCGGGCCGGCGTGCAGCACGGTGTTGGAGTAGCGCTGGTTGTAGAACAGGGTCTGCCACTGCCGGACCATGCCCAGCGAGCCGTTGTTGATGACCGCGACCTTGATCGGGATGTCGTTCAGGGCGCAGGTGACCAGCTCCTGGTTGGTCATCTGGAAGCAGCCGTCGCCGTCGATGGCCCAGACCGCGCTCTCCGGGCGGCCGGCCTTGGCGCCCATCGCCGCGGGGACGGCGTAGCCCATCGTCCCGGCGCCGCCGGAGTTGAGCCAGGTGCCGGGCTTCTCGAACCGGATGAACTGCGAGCTCCACATCTGGTGCTGGCCCACGCCCGCGGCGTAGATCGCCTCGGGGCCGACCAGCTTCCCGATCCGCTCGATGACCTGCTGCGGCGAGAGACGGCCCTCGGGCGCCGGCTCGTAGCCGAGCGGGTAGGTCGTCTTCCACTCGTCGAGCTTCTCCCACCACTCGGCGTAGTCGCCCTTGTGGCCGGCGTCGAACTCGGCCTGGACGGCGACGATCAGGTCGGCGAGCACCTCGCGGGCGTCGCCGACGATCGGCACGTCCGCCGGGCGGTTCTTGCCGATCTCGGCCGGGTCGATGTCGGCGTGGACGACCTTGGCGTTCGGGGCGAAGCCGTCCAGCTTGCCGGTGACGCGGTCGTCGAAGCGGGCGCCGAGGGTGAACAGCAGGTCGGACTTCTGCAGGGCGGTGACGGCGGGGACGGAGCCGTGCATGCCGGGCATGCCCAGGTGCTGCGGGTGGCTGTCCGGGAAGGCGCCGAGCGCCATCAGGGTGGTGACCACCGGGGCGCCGGTCAGCTCGGCGAGGATCCGCAGCTCGGCGGTGGCCTGTGCCTTGATGACGCCGCCGCCGACGTACAGCACCGGGCGCTTGGCGCCGACCAGCATCTTCGCGGCCTCGCGGATCTGCTTGGCGTGCGGCTTGGTGACCGGGCGGTAGCCGGGCAGCGAGGCCTCGACCGGCCAGCGGAAGGTGGTGGTCGCCTGCAGCGCGTCCTTGGCGATGTCGACCAGGACCGGGCCGGGGCGGCCGGTGGCGGCGATGTGGAAGGCCTCGGCGATCACCCGGGGGATCTCGGCCGCGTCGGTGACCAGGTAGTTGTGCTTGGTGATCGGCATGGTGATGCCGCAGATGTCCGCCTCCTGGAAGGCGTCGGTGCCGATCGCCTTGGAGGAGACCTGGCCGGTGATCGCGACGATCGGCACGGAGTCCATGTAGGCGTCGGCGATCGGGGTGACCAGGTTGGTCGCGCCCGGGCCGGAGGTGGCCATGCAGACCCCGACCCGGCCGGTGGCCTGGGCGTAGCCGGTGGCGGCGTGGCCGGCGCCCTGCTCGTGCCGGACCAGGATGTGGCGCACCTTGGCGGAGTCCATCAGCGGGTCGTACGCGGGAAGGATGGCCCCGCCCGGGATGCCGAAGACGGTGTCCGCGCCTACGGCCTCCAGCGAGCGGATGAGCGACTGGGCGCCGGTCATGGTCTCGACGACGTGCTGGGGAGCGGGAGCGTTGGCGGCCGGGTTGTCCCCGCGGCGGGGGGATGCGGCGTGCTCAGTCATCTGCCTGTCTCTTCTCGGGTTTTGCCGACCCGGTGCTGCGGGCCCCGTGCTGCGAGGGTGGGGTCCCGGTCCGGGTCGATCGCCGGCTCTGCCTCAATCGTCCCGCTCAATCCGACAAGTCGGGATTTCTCGGGTGGTCGAGGCCAGGGGTCTTGCGGGGTGGAACAGCGTCAGTGCAACAAAAAACCCCTCGTGCCCAAGGGCATGCGAGGGGTGGCGCGTCGGTCTGTCACGAGCAGGGCGTGCGAGCCCTGTCAGCCGACGCGCCCGCCAAGTACGAGAATTCGGGTGCGCATGGCAACGACCATCCTCCCGTCCGGGGTGGCGTGTCAAGCAGGTGGGATGACCGTCTCGCCATGCGGACCCCCTGCCGGACCGCCGACGGCAGGGTGTTCGGGCAGGTCAGCGACACCGTGGTGATGTACGCCACGTCCCGGCGCGGCGTCCCCGCGGCCACTCGTCCGGGTGTCGGCGGCCGGGTACGTGCGGCGGGCGGCGAGCGAGCCGAGCGGGTTCGGCAGCGGGTAGCCGCGGCGGGCCAGCGCACGGCGCAGCCTGGGCTCGTCCAGCGGCGGGGCGAAGACGGAGCCCTGGGCCTGGCCGCAGCCGAGTTCGCGCAGTGCGGAGACCTGCCGGGGCAGGTCCACGCCCTCGGCGGCGGTGGCCATCCCGAGGTCGCGGCCGAGCCGCAGGGCGTGCCCGGCGAGGGTCCGGGCGAGCGGGGACTCGCCGAGGTCCTGGACCAGCGTGTGGTCCAGCTTGAGGCCGTCCAGGGGCAGCCGGGCGAGGGCGCCGAGCGAGCCGCCGCCGGCGCCGTAGCCGGCCAGCCAGGTGGAGACGCCGAGTCGGCGCAGCGCGGCCAGCCGCCGGCCGAGTTCGTCGGCGAGCGCGTCCGTGCCCATCCGGGCGACCTCGATCACCAGCTCGCCGGCCGGCAGCCCGCTGTCGCGCAGCGCGGCGGCCACCGTCTCGTACAGGCCTGGTGAGCAGAGCCGCTCGGTGGAGAGCCGGACGGCCACCGGGACGGGCTCCGCCGGGCCGCGGCCCGCCCGGCCGAGGCCGCGCCGGGCGGCGGCCGCGGCGATCGCCTCGTGGACCAGCCAGCGGGAGAACCGGGTGGCCGCGTCGCCGTGCTCGGCGGAGCGCAGGAACTCGGCCGGGGTGAGCAGCAGGCCGCCCGCCGAGCGCCAGCGGGCCTGTGCCTCGACGCCGGACACCGCGCCGTCGGCGAGGTCCACCACGGGCTGGTGGAGCAGGGTGAAGCCGCCCTCCCGGACGGCCAGTCTCAGCCGCTCCTCCAGCTCGGTGCGGCGTTCCAGGTCGGCCCGCATCGCCGGGGTGTAGAGCACCACCCGGCCCTTGCCCTCGGACTTGGCCCGGTACATCGCGAGGTCGGCGTTGCGCATCAGTTCGTCGGCCGCGGCTCTGGGGTCGGCGGCGGGGCCGCGCTCGGGGGTGCCGAAGGAGATGCCGATGCTGGCCGCGACGCCGAGCTCGGTGCCGCCGATCCAGTACGGCTCGGAGAGCGCGACGCGCAGCCGATCGGCCAGTTCCTGGACCTGGAGGCGGCCGAGCGGGCCGCAGACCAGTGCGGCGAACTCGTCGCCGCCGAACCGGGCGACGGTGTCCCCGCAGCGGACGGCGCCCTGCAGCCGGCGGGCGGCCTGCACCAGGAGCTCGTCGCCGACCTGGTGCCCGGCGGTGTCGTTGACCGCCTTGAAGCCGTCCAGGTCGAGGAAGAGCACCGCGATCCCGGCGCCGGTCCCGCCCTGCTGGCCGCGGGCGCCGAGGGCGGCCCGCAGCCGCTGGGTGAACAGCGCCCGGTTGGGCAGGTCGGTGAGCGGGTCGTGGAAGGCGTTGTGCTGCAACTGGGCCTGGAGCATGACGCGTTCGGTGACGTCCCGGCTGTTGAGCAGCAGGCCGTCGCGGTGCCGGCTGACGGTGGACTCGACGTGCAGCCACTCGCCGCAGCCGGAGCTGATCCGGCACTCCACCCGGGCCGAGGGCACGGCGGTGCGCGGGTTGCGGTGGGCGGTGAGCCGCACCCTGGCGAGGTAGCGGCGGACCTCGGAGAGCACCCGGTCCACGTCCTCGGGGTGGACGAGGTCCAACAGGTTGCCGCCGACGAGTTCCTCCGGGTCGCGCCCGTAGACGCCGAGCGCGGCCGGGGAGACGTAGGAGAGCACGCCGTTGGCGCCGGCGATCATGATGACGTCACTGGAGCCCTGCACCAGGGAGCGGAAGTGCGCCTCCTTGTGGGCGAGTTCCTGGGCCAGCGACAGGTTGTCGAGCAGCATCACGCCTTGCCTGAGGATCAGTGCCAGCCCGACGGTGCAGGCGGCCGCGGCCACCACGCGGTCCAACTCGCGCCCGCCGAGGGCGTTGTAGAGGATGCCGGCGGTGCAGACCGCGGCGGCCGCGTACGGGGTGAGCGCGCTGAAGGTGGTGGCCACCCGGCGGCGCGGCAGGCCGCCGGCCGAGGGGTGCTCGCGCAGCGGGCGGCGCCAGCGCGACGACCAGGGCGCCCAGGCCAGCAGCAGGCTGCCGGAGAACCAGCCGGCGTCCAGCAGTTCGCCCGAGTGGTAGCTGCTGCGCAGCTCCGCGGAGGTGAACAGGGCGTCGCACAGCACGGTGACGGCGAGCGCCAGCATCGCGGTGTGCACCGCCGCCCGGTTGCCGTCCCGGCCGCTGAAGCGCAGCCCGACGACCAGGCTGACCAGCAGGATGTCCAGCACCGGGTAGGCCAGGTTGAGGGCCAGGCGCAGCGGGGAGCCGTCCTCGCCGGCCGCGATCCGGCCGAGTGCCAGGCTCCAGCTGAGGGTGAACAGCGAGCCCGCGATCAGCCAGCCGTCGAGCAGCAGGCAGAGCCAGCCGGCCGCCGAGCGCGGGCGCTGGGCGAGCACCAGGACGCCGGTGATGGCGAGCGGGGCGAACAGCAGGAAGGTGTACTCGGCGAGCGAGTCCTGCGGCAGCTCGGTGCGCACGACCAGCTCGTACCAGCCCCAGGTGCCGTTGCCCATGGCGACCATGAGCGAGGAGAGGCCGAACAGCAGCCAGGCCGGGCGGGCGTGGCCGCCGACGGCGCAGCCGTACACCAGGCAGGACAGCGCGGCCGCGACGGCTGCCGCGGCCAGGCCGAAGTCGCCCATGAAGACGGCGAGTTGGCGGGATCCCCAGCCGACCGCGGCGCCAGTGGCGTAGGCCAGGCAGAGTGCGCCCAGGGCGAGGCCGGGCAGCGTGCGACTGTCCCGGATCCGGCCCAGCGGGCCGCGCCGGGCGGGCGCGGTCGTGTCGACGGCGGACGTGTCGGCGGGCGGTGCGCCCGGGCGCCCGGCGTCGGGCAACACCGTTTCGGTGGAGCTCACTCGGCCTCTCCCCCTCCGGCCCGGGGCCTCGCGCCCCGGACACGGGCCACCGGCCGCGTACCTCTCGGCCGTACGCGGTGGCCTGGCGCCCCGTCAGGACGGTGGCCCAGGGGGTGGGCAACCTTTTGGTCGCCGCACCGAACCGATGCTCCCAAAACGGACCCTACACCAATTCCGTCACTCAATGACACGCCCACTCAACTTAGAGTAATGGCGCAGGGGTGGGGAAATGCCCCTGATTCCGATGGATCGGCCCGGTTGGCGGCGGCGCGCGGGCGGGGGCTCACGCGGCGCGCACGGGAGCACGCGGCGGCGCCCGCCCCCTACCGGGCCCGGCCGCGGCGAGGGCGGTCCGGGCCCGGTGGCGGGGCGGGGTTCAACGGCCTGACGGGGCCGGCTTCAACGCCTTGACGGGGCGGGGTTCAACGGCCTGACGGGGCCGGCTTCAACGCTCTGACGGGGCCAGGTCGTCGGGGAACAGCCGCAGCCGGTGGGCCAGCGCGGCCGCCTCGCCCCGGCCGCCGACCGCGAGCTTGCCCAGGATGTTGGAGACGTGCACGCTCGCGGTCTTCGGCGAGATGTACAGTTCCTCGGCGATCTGCCGGTTCGTCCAGCCGCGCGCGAGCAGCCGGAGCACGTCCCGCTCACGGGGGGTGAGGTTGAAGGAGTCCCCGGCGAGCGGCGCCGGCGCCTCCTTGACGGCCGCCCGCTCACGGGGAGCGAGGGTCAGCCCGGCCCGCTCGGCCAGGCCCGTGATCTGCGCCGCCAGCATCCGGTCACCCCGTACGGCCGCCAGTTCGGCCGCCTCGCGCAGCAGTTCGGCACCGGCCTCGCGCCGCCCGGCCTGCACCTCGGCCTCGCCGGCCCGCAGCAGGGCGAGCGCCAGCGGGTACGGCAGGCCGGTCGGCCGCAGCGCCTCGACGGCGGCGGCCCACTGGCCGGGGGTGTCGGCGCCCTCGGCGCGGGCCAGTTCGGCCTCCAGCAGCCGGGCCCAGCCGTGGTGCAGCGGCGCCCGGGGCCGCAGTTCGGCGGCCGCCGCGGCGACCGCGGCCAGGGCGTCGGCCCGGCCCGCCTCGGCCTCCGGCAGGCCGCGGCTGTCCGCCTCCACGCCGACGGCCTCGGCCAGCAGCGGGTAGACGTCGGACTCGTAGCCGAGCCGTCCGTCCTCCTCCAGTGCGGCGAGCAGTTCGGCCCGGGCCTCCAGCGGGCGGGCGCCGAGCGCGGCGAGCCGCACCGCGAGCCGGCTGATCGGCACGCTGTGCTGGACCTGGCCGACCCGGTTGGCCGCGCGAGCCTGCGCCAGCATGGTCGCCGCGGTGGGCAGGTCCCCCTTCAGCAGGGCGAGTTCGCCGCGCATCCGGTCCAGGAACTCGGCGTGGGTGCCGCTCAGGCTGGTCAGCTCGGAGGCGGCGAGCACCTCGGCGGCCTCCCGGACCCGCCCGAGGTCGATCAGCGCCTCGACCAGGTTGCCGGTCAGGATGGTGCCGATGTTGCGCAGCAGGCCGTTGCCGTCGGCGAACTCCAGGCCCTCGCGGGCCAGCCGGACGGCGTCCTCGGAACGGCCCAGCCCGCGCTGCATGCTGGCCAGGTTGTTGATGCCGCGCAGCAGCAGGTCGGGCACGCCCAGCCGGCGGGCCCGCTCGACCGCGCCGGCGAGTTCGGCCAGCCCGCCCTCGGCGTCCCCGTGGACGTCGTAGCGCAGGCCGCCGAGCGTCATCCGGGCGTGCACCTCGACCGAGTGCGCGCCGACCGCCTCGGCGATCCGGATCGCCCGCTCGGCGAGTTCGAGGTGCTCGGGCCCGGGCTTCTTGAGCATCGCCGAGCCGGCGCCGAGCGCGAACACCTCGGCCTGGACGGCGGACGGCGGCAGGTGCTCTACCAGCCGCAGCGCGTGGCCGATCTCCTCCTCGTCCCCGGAGCGGCGCAGACTGCCCAGCATCCGGGCCCGGTTGATCCGGAACCAGGCCGCGCGCACCGGGTGCACCGTCTCGTCGACCAGCCGCACCCCGCGCTTGGCCAGGCTCAGGCCGCGCTCGCGGTCCCCGCAGCGCCGGGCCGCGACCACCGCCTCGGCCAGCACGTCCTCCAGCTGGATCCGGTCGCAGTCCTCGTCGGCGGCGCTGTGGTCGCAGGAGCCGGGCGGGTAGGTCTCGGCCCAGTCGTACGGGCGCAGGGTGTGCGCCAGCACCTCCTCGGTGACCATGTCCCACAGTTCCAGGGCCCGTTCCAGCATGCCCAGCTGCTCGGCGAAGGCGTTGCGCCGGCGGGCCGCGCGGGCGGCGTCCAAGGCGGTCGGCAGGGCGCGGGCCGGATCGTGCGCGTGGTACCAGTAGTTGGCGAGCCGGGCGGGCAGCGCGTCGCCGGGGACCAGCTGCGGCTGGGCCTCCACGGCGAGCGCGAACTTGCGGTTGATCCGGTGCCGTTCGCCGGGCAGCAGGTCGTCCGAGACCGCCTCGCGGACCAGCGCGTGCCGGAACCGGTAGCCCTCGCCCTCGCTGTCCGGGCGCAGGATGTTGGCGCCGACGGCCGACCGCAGCGCCTCGATCAGCGCCTCCTCGTCGTCGTCCAGGACGGCGGCCAGCAGGGCGTGTTCGACGTGCGAGCCGCCCTCGGCGGCGATCCGCACCACCCGCTGGGCCTCCTCGTCCAGGCCCTCGACCCGCACCAGCAGGATGTCCCGCAGCGAGTCGGTCAGCCCGGCGCCGCGGCCGTCGTGGAAGGCGGTGGCCAGCTCCTCGACGAAGAAGGGGTTCCCCTCCGAGCGGCGGTGGATCCGGTCCACCAGCTGGCGGTCGGGGGCGGCGGTGCCCAGGATGCCGGCCAGCTGGGCGGCCACCTCCCGGCGGTCGAACCGCTCCAGCTCCAACCGCTGGACGGTGCGCAGCCGTTCGAGCTCGGCGAGGAAGGGGCGCAGCGGGTGGCGGCGGTGCAGGTCGTCGCTGCGGTAGGTGGCGACCAGCAGCACCCGGGAGCGGTGCAGGGTGCGCACCAGGAAGGCGAGCAGCTCGCGGGTGGAGCGGTCGGACCAGTGCAGGTCCTCGACGGCGAGGACGAGGGTACGCTCCGCGCCGAGCCGTTCGAACAACCTCGCGGTGTGCTCGAACAGCCGGGCCCGGCTGTACTCGTCGTTCGGTTCGCCGTCCGCCTCGCCCAACTCGGAGAGCAGCCGGGAGAGATGGCCCTCGCTGCCGGCCGCGGCGGCCTCCAGCTCGGCGCCCAGCGAGCGGTGCAGCCGGCGCAGCGCGGCGGCCAGCGGCGCGTACGGCAGGCCCTCGGCGCCGACCTCCAGACAGCTGCCGAGCGAGATGACCGCTCCCCCGTCGACGGCGCGCTGCAGGAACTCCTCCAGCAGCCGGGTCTTGCCGACGCCGGCCTCGCCGCCGATCAGGACGGCCTGCGGACTGCCGGCGCCCGCCCGGCGCAGCGCGTCGGTCAGTTCGGTGATCTCGCTGCCACGGCCGACGAAGACGGGGCTGACCGATATCTGCTGCATGGAGGCGAGCATGCCATAGCCGGTGGGGCCCGGCCGAGAGGTTATCTCCCCAGGCGAACGCCCGGAGGGGGAGACGCTCACTCGCAGCGTCTCCCCCTCCATTGCTCCGTCGGCACCGTCCTGGTGCCGTGCCGTCAGCATTCGGTCTGACGCACGGGGCGCCGCTGGAAGCGGGCGGCCACCGGACGGCGCCGCAGGCGGCGCGCTTCCTTGGCCTCGCGCACCAGGCGCTCGTGCTCGGCGCGGGCTACCAGCTCGTGGGCCTGCTGCTGGAAGGTCTCGTACTCGATCACTTCGGTTCCCCTTTGTGGGATTCACTGCGTTTCGCTGACAGGTAAGAGCTTCCTCTCCCAGTGGGGGGTGCCACATCGGCAGCGTGCCCGATCTTCCGGGGCCCGGACGCCTTAGATCGGGCCCCGGAAAAGGTTTAAGGCCCGGTCTCACCCCCATACGGAGGTGAGACCGGGCCTTAGGCCTTACTTAGAGGGCCTTAGACGCCTTAGATGCCTTAGGAAGACAGGGTCGACGGCCTAGGCGCCCTCAGCGTCGGCGAGTCCTCAGGCGGAGACGCCCAGCTTCTCGAAGCTGTGCCTACTGTCCTTCCGGGGCAAGCCGCTCCAGGATCAGGTCCTTGACCCGGGCCGCATCGGCCTGGCCGCGGGTGGCCTTCATGACCGCGCCGACCAGCGCGCCCACCGCGGCGACCTTGCCGTCACGGATCTTGGCGGCGATCGCCTCGTTCTCGGCGATGGCCTGGTCCACGGCGGCGCCGAGCGCGGAGTCGTCCGAGACCACGGCCAGGCCGCGCTTCGCGACGACCTCGTCCGGCTCGCCCTCACCGGACAGCACGCCCTCGATGACCTGACGGGCCAGCTTGTCGTTCAGCTTGCCCTCGGCGACGAGCGCGGTGACCCGGGCGACCTGCGCCGGGGTGATCGGCTGCTCGCTCAGCTCGGTGCCGGTCTCGTTGGCGCGGCGCGCCAGCTCGCCCATCCACCACTTGCGGGCCTGGTCGGCCGGGGCGCCGGCCGCGATGGTCTCCTGGATCGGCTCCACCGCACCGGCGTTGAGGACGGACTGCATGTCCTTGTCGGACAGGCCCCACTCGGACTGCAGCCGGGCACGGCGCACCCGCGGCAGCTCGGGCAGCGCGGCGCGCAGCTCCTCCACCCACTCGCGGGCGGGGGCCACCGGCACCAGGTCCGGCTCGGGGAAGTAGCGGTAGTCCTCGGCGTTGTCCTTGATCCGGCCCGAGGTGGTGCTGCCGTCGTCCTCGTGGAAGTGACGCGTCTCCTGGACGATGGTGCCGCCGTCGGTCAGCACGGTGGCGTGCCGCTGGATCTCGAACCGGGCGGCCCGCTCCACGCTGCGCAGCGAGTTGACGTTCTTGGTCTCCGAGCGGGTGCCGAAGGTCTCGGTGCCGTTCGGACGCAGCGACAGGTTGACGTCGCAGCGCATCTGGCCCTTGTCCATCCGGGCCTCGGAGACGCCCAGCGAACGGATCAGCTCGCGCAGCTCGGCCACGTACGCCTTGGCGACCTCGGGGGCGCGCTCTCCGGCGCCGACGATCGGCTTGGTGACGATCTCGATCAGCGGGATGCCGGCCCGGTTGTAGTCGAGCAGCGAGTGGGTGGCGCCGTGGATGCGGCCGGTGGCGCCGCCGACGTGGCTGGACTTGCCGGTGTCCTCCTCCATGTGGGCGCGCTCGATCTCCACGCGGAAGGTCGAACCGTCCTCCAGCTGCACGTCGAGGTAGCCGTTGAAGGCGATCGGCTCGTCGTACTGCGAGGTCTGGAAGTTCTTGGGCATGTCCGGGTAGAAGTAGTTCTTCCGCGCGAACCGGCACCACTCGGCGATCTCGCAGTTCAGCGCCAGGCCGATCTTGACGGCCGACTCCACGCCGACCGCGTTGACCACCGGCAGCGAGCCCGGCAGGCCCAGACAGGTCGGGCAGGTCTGGCTGTTCGGCTCGGCGCCCAGCTCGGTCGAGCAACCGCAGAACATCTTGGTCTTGGTGCCCAGCTCGACGTGGACCTCAAGGCCCATCACCGGGTCGTACGACGCGAGAGCGTCCTCGTAGGAGACCAGGTTCATGACGCTCACAGCGTCCCTTCTCACTTGAAGCTTGGGAGGTACGGGCCCGGCCGCCGCATCGCGCGGGGCCGGGCCGGGGCGCTCAGCTCAGCTCAGCCCAGCAGCACGTCGTCGGAGGCCAGCTGGCGCAGCTCGCGCACCAGCAGGGCCGTGCCGGTGATCAGCGCGGCCGCGCCGACCAGGGCGTTGACCAGCTTGAGGGTGTCGCTCTCCTCGCGGGCCTTGCGGACGTCCTTGACCACGGAGATCGCACCGAACGCGCTGGTGCCGATGGACAGCCAGAGACCGGGCTTCGAGTGCTTGAAGCCTTTGGCCTTCTCGATCTTGCTCACAGTGCCGGTGCCTCCTCCAGCAGGGTGTGCCCCCACTTGTCGTTGAGCGCGGCCTCGACGGCGCCGCCCACGCGGTACAGGCGGTCGTCCGCCATCGCGGGTGCGATGATCTGCAGGCCGACCGGGAGATTGTCCTCCGGGGCCAGGCCGACCGGCAGCGACATGGCCGCGTTGCCCGCCAGGTTCGACGGGATCGTGCACAGGTCGGCCAGGTACATCGCCATCGGGTCGTCGGCGCGCTCGCCGATCGGGAAGGCGGTGGTCGGGGTGGTCGGCGAGACCAGCACGTCCACACCGGCGAAGGCGGCGTCGAAGTCCCGCGAGATGAGCGTGCGGACCTTCTGGGCCGAGCCGTAGTAGGCGTCGTAGTAGCCCGAGGACAGGGCGTAGGTACCCAGGATGATGCGGCGCTTGACCTCGTCGCCGAAGCCGGCCTCGCGGGTCAGCGCGGTGACCTCCTCGGCCGAGCGCGAGCCGTCGTCGCCGACCCGCAGGCCGTAGCGCATCGCGTCGAAGCGGGCCAGGTTGGAGGAGCACTCGCTGGGCGCGATCAGGTAGTACGCCGGCAGCGCCAGGTTGAACGACGGGCAGGAGACCTCGACGACCTCGGCGCCCAGCTCGCGCAGCAGCTCCACCGACTCCTGGAAGCGCTGCATCACGCCGGCCTGGTAGCCCTCGCCGGCGAACTCCTTGACCACGCCGATCCGCATGCCGCGGACGTCGCGCATCCGCGCGGCCTCGACCACGGCCGGGACCGGCGCGTCGATCGAGGTGGAGTCCAGCGGGTCGTGCCCGGCGATGGCCTCGTGCAGCAGCGCCGCGTCCAGCACGGTGCGGGCGCACGGGCCGCCCTGGTCCAGGCTGCTGGAGAACGCCACCAGGCCGTAGCGGGACACCGAGCCGTAGGTCGGCTTGACGCCGACGGTGCCGGTGACGGCACCGGGCTGGCGGATCGAGCCGCCGGTGTCGGTGCCGATCGCCAGCGGGGCCTCGAAGGCGGCCAGCGCGGCGGCCGAACCGCCGCCGGAACCGCCGGGGATGCGGGTGAGGTCCCACGGGTTGCCGGTCGGGCCGTAGGCGGAGTTCTCGGTGGAGGAGCCCATCGCGAACTCGTCCATGTTGGTCTTGCCGAGGATGACCACACCGGCGTCCTTGAGACGGGTGGTCAGGGTGGCGTCGTAGGGCGGGATCCAGCCCTGGAGCATCTTGGACCCGCAGGTGGTCGGGATGCCCTTGGTGGTGAAGACGTCCTTCAGCGCGAGCGGGACGCCGGCCAGCGGGCCCAGCTCCTCGCCCCTGGCGCGCTTCTCGTCGACGGCCTTGGCGGCGTTCAGCGCGCCCTCGGTGTCGACGTGCAGGAAGGCGTTGACCTTCTTGTCGACGGCCCCGATGCGGTCCAGGTGCGCCTGGGCGACCTCGACGGCGGAGACCTCACCCTTGGCGATGGCGCTCGCGGTCTCGGCGGCGGTGTAGCGAATCAGCTCGGTCATCTCGGTCAGTCCTCCCCGAGGATCTGCGGCACACGGAAACGCTGCTCCTCGGCGGCGGGGGCGCCGGACAGCGCCTGCTCCGGGGTGAGCGAGGGCCGCACCTCGTCCGCGCGCATGACGTTGGTCAGCGGCAGCGGGTGCGAGGTCGGCGGTACGTCCTGTCCGGCGACCTCGGAAACGCGGGCGACCGCGCCGATGATCACGTCGAGCTGCTCGGCGAAGTGGTCCAGCTCTTCGGGCTTCAGCTCAAGACGCGACAGCCGGGCGAGGTGGGCGACCTCCTCGCGCGTGATGCCAGGCATGCAGCGATCCTCAGGGTGAGTTCTGGTGAGACCCGGCCCCGCCTTGCGGGCGGTGCCGGGCCCGGGCAGGAGCAGCCGGGTTCCGGCGCTCCGTCCTCGTGGTCTTTGGACCCCATCCTATGGGGCCCGGCCCGGCCACCGGCCAACGAGTAACCGGCGGCGCCCGTCACTGCCGGGTCACCGTCGCACCTGCGCGCCCGTCACTGCGGCCGGAAGCGGGCCCAACTCTGCGTCCCCGGCGCCTTGATCTCCATCTGTGCCGCTTGGACCGCCTGGATCACGGGCGGCAGCACCGGCGGCAGGACGGGCGGGAGCGTCGGCGGCAGCACCGGCGGGATGGCGGGCTGGACGATCGGCTTGCCGCCCTGCAGCGGCTGGCCGCTCTGCAGCGACCTGAGGGCGGCGCGGATCTGCGGCGGCGCGCCCAGCCGCTCGACCGGCGGGGCGCCGGTGCGGTGCACCCGCAGCCAGGCGGTGGCCTGCTCGGCCGGCAGCGCGGCCGACACCAGCCAGCCCTGGACGGCGTCCACGCCCATGCAGTGCAGCCGCTCCCAGGTCTCGTCGTCCTCGACGCCCTCGGCGACCACGGTCAGGCCCAGCGAGTGGGCCAGCTCCACCGAGCAGCGGACCACCGCCGCGTCGTGGTCGTCGGCGACCATCCGGGAGACGAAGGAGCGGTCGATCTTCAGCTCGCCGACCGGCAGGCTGCGCAGCCGCACCAGCGAGGAGTGCCCGGTGCCGAAGTCGTCCAGGGACATCCCGACGCCGTAGCCGCGCAGTTCGGCGAGGGTGTCGGCGGCCCGCCGGGAGTCGTCCAGCAGCAGCCGTTCGGTGATCTCCAGCTGGAGCGCGTGGGCCGGCACCTGGTGGCGCACGAGGTGGCCGGCGACGCGCTGGGCGAAGCCCGGGTTGAGGACGTCGCGCGGCGAGACGTTGACCGCGACCTGCACCTGCAGCCCCTGCTCGCGCCAGTAGGCGAGCTGGCCGACGGCGGCCTCCAGCACGTAGTCGGTGAGCCGGGGCATCAGGCCGCTGGACTCGGCCAGCCCGACGAACTCGTCCGGGGAGACCTTCCCCTGCCCGGGCCGCTCCCAGCGCAGCAGCGCCTCCAGGCCGACCACCCGGCCGTCGAAGGCCACCTTCGGCTGGTAGTGCAGCTGCACCTCGCCGGTCTCCAGGGCCCGCCGCAGGTCCCCGAGCAGCCCGATCCGGTACGGCGTGTCGGCGTCCTGGGATTCGTCGTACTGGGAGACGCCGCTGCGGCCGCTCTGGGCGTGGCCCATCGCGACGTCGGCCCGGCGCAGCAGCGACTCGGCGTCCTGGGCGTGCTGCGGGTAGACGCAGACGCCGCCGCTGGCCTCCAGGACGAGCAGCAGCCCGTCCAGCCGGATCGGGGCGGCCAGCTCGGCGATCAGTGCCTTGGCGACCCGTTCCAGGCTGTCCGGGCAGTTGATGCCGGGCAGCAGGACGGCGAACTCGTCGCCGCCCATCCGGGCCACCATGGGCCGGCCGCGCCGGTAGTGCCGGGGCAGGCCGGCGAAGACGTCGTCGATGGACTCCCGGGTGGCGCTGCCGGCCGGGCCGCCGGAGCGCAGTGCCCGGTGCAGCCGGCGGGCGATGTGAACCAGCAGCCGGTCACCGGCCGTATGACCGAGTGTGTCGTTGAGTGATCGGAAGCGGTCGAGGTCAAGCAGTATGAGACCGACGCTGTAGCCGTGATCACATTCGGCGATCGCCTCCTGGGCGGCCAGCAGCAGGGCCTGACGGTTGGGCAGGTCCGTCAGCGGGTCGGTCAGTTGGTCGCGGGCGCGGTCCCGGGCGATCCGCCAGGCCGCCACCAGCACGGCCAGGGGCACCGCGAACAGCGGCAGCAGCTCGGGTTCGTACCGGTAGACCAGGACGGCCAGCGGGATGAGCGGCGCGGCTCCGGCCAGCAGCACGCCGAGCAGCAGGACCGCACCCGCCACCCCCTGCGGCGGGCGTGTGGGCGCACCGCCGGTCGTACGATCCATAAGCCCTGTCCTCCGTCGGGCCCGCCCCGTCAGGCCGCCTTACGGTGAGGCACCGTGCCGGTACCGACAGCTGCCGGGCATGGAGCGACCCCGAAGAGCACCGGCTCAGCCGGTGCCCCCACCCCTGCTGACACTCTGTTGCGCTCCAGGGTATGCCGGGGTCGACCCGGTGGGCAGACTTTCGGACAACCGGAAACGCGCCACCGCGCCCGGGTGTCGCACAGTGACACAATGCCCGCTTTCACTGCACGGCACCCGGTGACGCTGCATCAGGACGATAACAACCCGGATCCGGCCGTCCGCCGCTCGGGGCGGCCCCGGGTCAGTCCCCGGCGGGTGCCTCCGGCGGCTCGACGGCCTCCTCGGGCTCCGCGGGCTCCGGAAGCCCCAGGTGGGCGCGGGCGGCGGCCGGCCCGTCGGCGAGCAGGACGGCGAAGCCCGCGTCGTCCAGGACCGGCAGGCCGAGCTGAACTGCCTTGTCGTACTTGGACCCTGGGTTGTCACCGGCGACCACAAAATCGGTCTTCTTCGAAACCGAACCGGTCACCTTCGCTCCGCGCGAGGTCAGCGCCTCCTTGGCGCCGTCCCGGGTGTGGCCGGCGAGCGTACCCGTGACGACCACGGTCAGGCCCTCCAGCGGGCGCTCCGCCTCCTCCTCGTCCGCGAACTCCTCGGTGAAGCGGACACCGGCGGCACGCCACTTCTCCAGGATCCCCCGGTGCCACTCCTCCTGGTACCACTCGACCACGGACCGGGCGATGATCGGCCCGACCCCCTCGACGGCGGCCAGCTCCTCCTCGGTGGCCGAGAAGATCCGGTCCAGGTCGCGGAACTCCCGGGCCAGCTCCTGGGCCGCGACCGGCCCCACGTGCCGGATCGACAGGCCGTTGAGGAAGCGCCAGAGCGGGCGCTCCTTCACCTTCTCCAGGTTCTCCAGCAGAACGCCGGCGGTCTTCTTGGGCTCGCCCTTCTGGTTGGCGAAGAAGGTGGCCTTCTTCTCCTTGCCGGTGCGGTCGTCCAGCTTGGGCATGCCCGTCTTCTGGTCGCGCACCAGCACCTTGATCGGCAGCAGCTGCTCCATCGTCAGCCCGAAGACGTCCCCCTCGTCCTTCACCGGCGCCTCGACCGGCTCCAGCGGCTGGGTCAGCGCGGTGGCCGCGACGTAGCCGAGGCCCTCCACGTCCAGCGAGGAGCGGCCGCCCAGGAAGGCGATCCGCTCCCGGATCTGGGCCGGGCAGAACTGGGCGTTGGGGCAGCGCAGATCGATGTCCCCCTCCGACATCGGACGCAGCTCGGCCCCGCACTCGTGGCAGTGCGAGGGCATCACGAACTCCCGCTCGGTGCCGTCCCGCAGGCTCTCCACCGGGCCGAGGATCTCCGGGATGACGTCACCGGCCTTGCGCAGCACGATGGTGTCGCCCAGCAGCACGCCCTTGGCCTTGACGACCTGCTGGTTGTGCAGCGTCGCGTACTGCACCATCGAACCGGCCACCTTCACCGGCTCCGCCAGCACCGCGAACGGGGTGGCCCGGCCGGTGCGGCCGATGCCGACGCGGATCTCGGCGAGCTTGCCGGTGACCTCCTCCGGCGGGTACTTCCAGGCGATCGCCCAGCGCGGGGACTTGGAGGTGGCGCCGAGCCGGCCCTGCAGGGCGATCTCGTCCACCTTGACGACCACGCCGTCGATCTCGTGCTCGACCGAGTGCCGCTGCTCGCCGAAGTGCCTGATGAACGCCCGCACCTCGTCGAGCGTCCCCACCACCTGGTTGTGCCGGGCGGTGGGCAGGCCCCAGCCGCGCAGCAGCTCGTAGGCGTGCGACTGGTCGTCGATGTCGAAGCCGACCCGGGCGCCGATGCCGTGCACCACCATGTGCAGCGGGCGGGAGGCGGTGACGTGCGGGTCCTTCTGGCGCAGCGAACCGGCCGCGGCGTTGCGGGGGTTCATGAACAGCCGGATCATCGCCCGGGGCCGCTTGCCCTCCTTGGCGCGCTCCTCGTTCTCCTGGCGGCGGCGCTCGTTCTCCTCCACGAACGAGGCGTTGAGCGCCTCGAAGGCCTCGGTCGGGAAGTAGACCTCGCCGCGGATCTCCACCAGCTCGGGGACGTCCTCGCCCTTGAGCCGGTGCGGGATCTCCTTGATGGTGCGGACGTTGGCGGTGATGTCCTCGCCCACCCGGCCGTCGCCGCGCGTCGCCGCCTGCACCAACTGGCCGTTCTCGTAGGTGAGGTTGACGGCCAGGCCGTCCACCTTGAGCTCGCACAGGTAGTGGTAGTCGATGCCGTGCAGCTCGGTGGCGACGCGCTCGGCCCAGGCGGCGAGCTCCTCGTCGTCCATCGCGTTGTCGAGGCTGAGCAGGCGCTCGCGGTGCTCGACCTCGGCGAACAGCTCGGTCGGGGCGCCGCCGACCTTCTGGCTCGGCGAGTCCGGGGTGACCAGGGCCGGGTGCTCGGCCTCCAGCGACTCCAGTTCGCGCATCAGGGCGTCGAACTCGGAGTCGCTGACGACCGGCGCGTCCTGCTCGTAGTACCGGGCGCGGTGGTCGGTGATCTCCTGCGCCAGCTCGGCGTGCCGCCGGCGCACCTCCGCCGGGATGTCCTCCCAGCCCTCGACAGCCACCACCGCAAGCCCTCCTACGTTCTCATTCCGGGTTGTCCACCAGGCTCTGCGCCGCCCGGACACTCAGGGACAGCGCCTTGCGCGCGTACGCCGGGGAGGCCCCGGCCAGCCCGCAGGTCGGCGTCACCAGCACGCGACGGCCCAGCAGCTCCGGGGCGAACCCGAGCCTGCGCCACAAGGTCCTGACACCCTGGACACTACCGGCCGGGTCGGACACCGCCTGGTCGGTGGAGGGGACGACACCGGCGAGGATCGCCGTGCCCGCCTCCACGGCCTCGCCGAGGTCGTCGTCCGAGCGCTCGGTGAGGAGGGAGAAGTCCAGCGAGATCCCCGCCACGCCGGCGCGGCGCAGCAGCGGGATCGGGACGTCCGGCGCGCAGCTGTGCACGACCACGGGCGCGTCCAGGCCGCGGATCGTCTCCCGCAGCACCTCCTCGGCGACCTGCCGGTCGACGGCGCGCAGCCGCTGGAAGCCGCTCGCGGTCCGCACCGAGCCGGCCAGGACGGCGGGCAGCGAGGGCTCGTCGAGCTGCAGCACCACCTCCGCGCCGGGGATGCGCTTGCGGACGTCGGCGAGGTGGCGGCGCAGGCCCTCGGTGAGCGAGCCGGCGATGTCCCGGCAGGCGCCGTGGTCGGAGAGCGCCTTCTCGCCGTACTTCAGCTCGATGCTCGCCGCCAGCGTCCACGGGCCGACGGCCTGGACCTTGAGCGCGCCCTGGTAGCCCTGGGTGAACTCCTCCAGGGCGTCCAGGTCCTCGCCGAGC
This sequence comes from Streptomyces novaecaesareae, assembly GCF_000716875.1. Taxonomy (GTDB): domain Bacteria; phylum Actinomycetota; class Actinomycetes; order Streptomycetales; family Streptomycetaceae; genus Kitasatospora; species Kitasatospora novaecaesareae. The sequence goes on from NZ_JNWQ01000031.1 coordinate 33,523, forward strand.
CAGGAGTGGGCGCGCCGGGTGTCCCGGCCGGGGCGGTCGGTGAACCGCCAGCCGCTCGGCTCGGTCTGCGCGAACAGCTCGACCAGCAGGCCGGCGCCGCGGCCGATCATGTCGGCGCCCGGGCCGCGCGCGGGCAGCTCGGGCAGGAACGGCAGGTGCTCCAACGCCCCGGTGGCGGTCTTGGCGGCCTCCCGCGCGTCGGTGCCGGGCAGCGAGCCGACGCCGGAGGCGGCGCCGCGCAGGTCGGGGAAGGGGTGTGGGGTGCTCACCCGTCCGAGCCTACTCACGACGACGGCCCCGGTGCCGAGCGCGGGGCTCGGCACCGGGGCCGCGGGGTCGATCCGCCGGGATCAGTACGCCTGGTAGCCGAACTCGTCGACGATCAGGTGCAGCGGGGCGCCGCTCGCGTTGTAGAGCGAGACCATGCCGTCCTTGACCGGGACGACCACCTGGTTGGGGATGGTCTCGCCGGGCAGGAAGTTGAGGTTCGAGGCGTTCGGCGCCGCGTCACCGTGCGGGTAGACGGTGAGGTGGCCCTCGGCGCCCGGCTCGGTGACGGTCACGTTGAGGGTCACCGCCGCGACGTTCGGGATGTCGCCGACCGGGATGTCGAGCGTGCCCCAGGCCGGGACGGTGCCCGCCGGGCGGGTGCCCGACTCCCAGGAGGTGTCCTGCCGGGTGTCGACGAGCCGGAACGGGCCGGCCGGGCGGTAGGCCACCTTGCCCTCGGCGCTGTAGTAGCCCGCGAGGTCGGCGATCAGCTGCACGGTGCCGCCGGAGGCGTTGAAGAACGACACCTTGCCGTCCTTCACCGGCACCGTCACCAGGTTGGGGATCGTGCGCCCGGCCGTCCAGTTGAGGTTGGAGGCGTTGGGCGCGGCGTCACCGTGCGGGAAGACGGTCAGGTGGCCGTCCTGCTGAGGGTCGGTCACCGTCACGTTCATCGTCACGGCCGTCACACCGGAGGCGGGGACGCCGGCCACACCGGCGACCTGAAGGTCCACGGTGCCGTACGGCGCGACGGCCTGCGCCGCCGGGACGCCGATCGGCTGACGGGTGTCCAGCAGCCGCGTCGGGCCCTGGGCGTGGAACAGCGAGCCCTTCGGGCTGTAGTAGCCCTCCAGGTCGGCGATCAGGTGCACCGTGCCGCCGGAGGCGTTGAAGAACGACACCTTGCCGTCCTTCACCGGGACGGTGACCAGGTTGGGGATCGTCCGCCCGGCCACCCAGTTGAGGTTCGACGAGTTGGGCGCGGTGTCGCCGTGCGGGAAGACGGTCAGGTGGCCGTCCTGCTGCGGCTGGGTCACCGTCACGTTCATCGTCACGGCCGTCACACCGGTCGCCGGCACGCCGGCCACACCGGCGACCTGAAGGTCCACGGTGCCGTACGGCGCGACGGCCTGCGCCGCCGGGACGCCGATCGGCAGACGGGTGTCCAGCAGACGGGTCGGGCCCGCCGGGGTGAACGCGCTGCCGATGTCGAGCATCTCGTTGGCGCCCCGGTCGCGGATGCCGCTGCCCGTACCGGTGTTGGGCACCGTCGGGTCGTCGCCGGGTGCCGCGCCGTTGAGGTCGGTCGGGAGCATGCCGGGGGCGTTCTCGTCCGCCGAGTCGACCGCGTGGTTGACCGGCGAGTCGGGGCCCTTGGGGACCCAGGTCGGGGCCACGAAGTCGTGCACGCCCTGGCCGCCGCTGGCCACGGTGAACGACGGCTGGTCGGTGTACGAGGTACCGGCCCAGGTGTAGGCCGCGCCGCCGCTGCTCGGGTCGATGAGGTTGTAGTCGACCTTGGTGCCCGCGGTCGCAGTCTGCGCGACGGTGATCCCGGCGGACTTGGCCGGGTCGCCGCCGCACGCGCTGTTCATGTTCCGCGCGGTGTTCACCGCGTTGTTCTCGACGACCGCGCCGGTCGACGTGCCGTCCAGCACGATGCCCTGGAAGCAGGACGAGTAGACGGTGTTGGCCACGACGACGGTGTTCGGGGCGTCCTTGACCAGGATCCCGGTCATGTTGTCGTTGTAGTTCGCCTGGACCATGTTGGTGGTCACGACGGTGCCGGTGGCGCCGCCGTCCACGGTGATCGCCGGGCCCTGCGCGTAGCCGAACGAGCTGCGCCCGTAGCGCACGTTCGCGGAGCCGTTGGTGATGTGCAGGCCGGCGCCGGCACCGATCATCATCCCGTCGAAGGAGACGTCGTGGGCGCCGTCCACCAGCACGGTGGTCTTCTGGAAGGCCGAGAACACGGCCAGCTTCTCGAACCGGAGGTGATCGGCGCCCTTGACGACGAACCCGTCGACGGGCGTCTCGAACCCGCCGATGCGGGTGCCGCCGCCGAAGGAGCTGTTGCCTCCCTTGGCGCGGAAGGTGATCGGCGCCTCGGCGGTGCCCGACCGCGTGATGGTCAGGTTCTCGTTGTAGGTGCCGTCGGCGATCTCGACCGTCTGCCCCGGCTGGACGACCGCGGCGGCCGCCGCGATGGTGCAGAACGGGGCGGCCTCGGTGCCGGTGCCGCTGTCGGTGCAGTTCGCACCCGCGGCGTTGTTGACGGAGAGAGTGCCGCCCGCCGCGGCCGCGCTGCCCGCGCCGACGGCCGGCAGAGCGACCGTCCCGAGCAGCGTCGCACCGACGGCCAGCGCTGTACGGATTCTGGAAATTGGAGCCCCCCTGGGACTTTGAAGCGCAAATGACGCTTTTCTGCCCCCCGATGTCCGGAAACGATCAGTCGGAGGGCGGAGCGGATCATTGCACAGCAGGGGGGGCCGCGCCAAGACGAATTCCACCGGTTCTTGGGCCGCACGCGAACGGCCCCCGGACCGGGCCCGGGGCTCGGTTTCGGGGGCCGTTTTCGGGGCCGGATTCGGGGGCCCGTCGGCCGGTGGGCGGGCGCCCTACCGGCCCGGGCGGACGGTGATGTCGGTCAGCTCCGCGTCCCGGGAGGCGTCGAGGGCGGCCAGGATCGCCCTGGCGACCGACTCGGGGGCGATCCAGCGGTCGGCGTCGTACTCCTTGCCCTCCTGCTGGTGCACCTTCGCCTGCATCGCGGTCGCGGTACGGCCCGGGTACACGGAGGTGACGCGGACACCGTGCGCGTGCTCCTCGTGGCGCAGCGAGTCGGCGAGCGCCTTCAGGCCGTGCTTGCTGGCCGCGTACGCCGACCACTCGGCGTGGGCGTTGAGGCCGGCGCCGGAGTTGACGAAGAGCACGTGGCCCTTGGTCAGGCGCAGGGACGGCAGCAGCAGGCGGGTCAGCTCGGCGGGGCCGACCAGGTTGACGTTCAGCGTCTCCTGCCAGGCCTTCACCGGCAGATCGCCGACCGGGCCCAGCTCCACCACGCCCGCGACGTGCAGGAGGGAGTCCAGGGTGACGGGCAGCGCCTGGTGGCCGAAGGCCCAGGACAGCTTGGCCGGGTCCCCGAGATCGCCCACGAGGGTCCTCGCCCCGGGGAAACGCTGCCGCAGTTCGGCGGCCCGACGGGCGTCGCGGGCCAGCAGCCAGAGTTCGTCCCCGCGCTCGGCGAGGCGTTCGGCCAGGACGGCGCCGATGCCGGAGCCCGCGCCGGTGATCAGATGTGCAGCCATGGCGTCGATCCTCTCAGGCCTTGAGCTGCGCAAACACCTCGGCGGGGGTGTCGGCGAAGCTGATCAGCTCGGTGAGGGGGCGGGGCAGGAAGCCCTCCGCGTCCATCCGCTCCAGCTGGGTGCGCAGGCCCGCGTAGAACCCCTCGGTGTCGAGCACGACCACCGGCTTCTCGAACATCCCGTGCTTCTTGAGCTCCAGCACCTCGGTGACCTCGTCCAGCGTCCCCAGCCCGCCCACCAGGACGACGATCGCATCCGCCCGGGAGGCCAGCTCCGCCTTCCGCTCGGCCAGGTCGGCGGTCATCACCAACTCGTCCGCGCCGACGTACCCCTTGTGCCTCAGCATCTCGACCAGCACGCCGACCAGCCGCCCACCGGCCGCCTTCACCTCGTCGGCGAGCAGCCCCATCAGCCCGGCGTTCGACCCGCCCCATATCAGGGTGTGCCCGCCCTCCCCCAGGAGCCGGGCGAACTCGGCGGCCGGGCCGGTGTAGCGGTCGTCGAGCGAGTACGCGGAGCAGAATACACAGATGTTCATAGTGCCCACTGGTCTATCACGCCCCACTGCCCCCACTCATTGGGATATCGCCCGGCCACAGGGAGCCCACAGGCCCTAGGGTGCTGCGCGTGCGCCATCTTGAGATATCCGACCTGATCACCGCGGTGGACCTGGCCGACGGCCGTCGGCTGCCGGTTCGGCGCGACGAGGTCGTCCGGCAGCTGCGCGACAGCGGGGACGAACCCGCGGCCCGGATCGTCGCCGGACTGCCCGCCGACCGGGACGGCACCCTCGACCCCGACGCCGTGGACCGCCTGCTCATCAGCGTGCACACCGAACTCCAGCGGCTGAGCGAGGAACTGCGCATCGGCAACCGGCTGGTCCACCTGCTCGGCCCGCTCTTCACCGCGATCCGGGCCGACGGCGGACACCCCGGGCCGTACCGCCTGGTCGACATCGGCTGCGGCCTGGGCTACCTGGTCCGCTGGCTCGCGGCCACCGGCGCCCTCGGCCCCGACGTCGAACTGATCGGGGTCGACCTCAACGCCGCGCTCGTCGGCGAAGCGGACCGCCTCGCCCGCGCGGAAGGGCTCGACTGCCGCTTCGTCCACGGCAACGCCTTCGAACTGCCGGAAGCCGCGACCGTCTACGTCTCCACCGGCGTCCTGCACCACTTCGGCGCCGCCGCCCTGGCCGGGTTCTTCCGGACCCAGGCCGCCTCACCGGCACTCGCCTTCTGCCACTTCGACATCGCCGCGACCAGCCTCGCGCCCATCGGCGCCCGGGTCTTCCACCGCGCCCGGATGCGCCACCCGCTCGGCCGCCACGACGGCGTCGTCTCCGCCCGGCGCGCGCACGACGACGAAACGCTCCTGCGGGCCGCCGCCGTACCCGGCATGCGCGCGCTGCTGTACGAGCCCCGCGGCCTGTCCAACCCGTTCTGCACCACGCTGCGCCCGATCCTCGGGGTACGCCCGCAGCTGGAGCCGCCGCTGCGGCAGGCCCTCGGCCGGGCGTCGCGCCGACTGGTCGGCCCGGAGCATCTGGGTCCTGTCCGGGGCGAGGCCACCCGATGACCCCCGCCGTACCGCTGATGCTGCTGGGCCTGGTCGACGCGGCCTTCAGCGGCTTCCGCGCCTACGCCGGACGCGATGCCCGCATCCGCAAGGCCCGGGGCAACCTGCGGGCCGCCGGCCGCGGACTGGCCGTCGGAGCCGCCCTGCTGCTCGCCCCCACGCTGGCCGCCGCCCTCCTGCTGGCCACCCCCGACCGGGCGCGGACGTACGCCGCCCTGACCTCCGGCGGCTGGGGCTTCCTGCTCCCCCTCGCCCTCTACGCCGCGGCCGTCCTGCTCTCCCTCGCCGTCTACTTCACCCTGCCGTTCCGCGCCGGCACCCTGGCGATGGTCATCGGCCTCGGCCCCCTCACCCTGCTACGACCGGTCGCCGTCGCCACCGCCTGCCTCGCCGCGGCCCTCAACCACGGCGGCGCACCCGCTCTCCTGGTGGGCGCGATCGCGGGCGCGGCGGTCCTGTGCGTCGAACCCATCGTGTACCGCCGCTGGTACCGCGAGGTGCAGTAGCTCAGTCCTTGTACGGCACGAGCTGCCGGTCACGGGTGCTGGAAGAGTACTTCCGGGTTCGCCGCCGACGGGCCGTCGAGCAGGGGCTGGTGGATGCCCCTCAGGGTCTGGTCGAAGAAGGCTCCGACGAACTCCCGGGTGAGCTGCGCCCCGCGCGTCGGCGAGGTGGTCATCCCCGGGGGGAGTCGCAGGCCGATCTCCTCGGCCAGGATCGGGACGTCCGTGAAACTGGCGTGCGTGGTGCCCGCGACGGCCAGCCAGGGCTTGTAGCCCGCCCAGCCCGCCCAGGTCTGGCCCCAGGACGTGTCCCCGCTGCCGGCGGAGTGGTCGCTCTGCTTGCCGAGCAGGAGGAACGAGCGGCCCGCCAGGTTGTCGGTCGGGATCGATCCGAAGAACGATCCGTCCAGGTCGACCCCGGCCAGGATCCGCTGGTCCCCGGCCATCGCCGTCAGGGTGGAGGCGCCGCCGACGGAGTGCCCGGCCATGCCGATGCGGTGGCGGTCGATCAGGTGGGCCAGGCGCCACGCCGGCTGGTGCCCGGTCAGCCGGTCCAGGACGAACGACACGTCCTTCGCCCGGCTGTCGGGGAGCGTGTCCGGTGCGCCGTCGGCGCACAGTGTGCATCCCGGGGTGCTGCCGTCGGCGAGCGTCTCGCCGGAGTCCTCGTGGGTGTGGCCGACCAGGGCGACGACGTAGCCGTGGCTGGCCAGGTCGGTCGCCAGGCCGGTCAGGGTGGCGCGGGGGTTCTCGAAGCCCGGGGAGAGGACGACCAGCGGGAACTTCCCGCCGGCGGCCTTCGCGCCGGTGTAGGCGTGGGTCGTGGTGGCCGCGAGGTCCTGCGGCTGGACTCCGGTCCCGGGCGGGACCCGCGTCGCCACGAAGCCCTGGGCTTCGCCGAGGGTCATGTACGGGGCGGGCTCGCCGGTGGCCTGCCGGGCCGGGTAGAACATCGACACCGCGAGCTGCCGCGGCCCGGCCTCGGGCACCCAGGGGTCGGTGCGGTCCGCGTCGGTCAGGTGCAGCACGTCCTCGCCGACCCCGTACGGACCGGTCGGGCGGGGCAGTTCGCCGTGGAAGGCGGCGGACGCGGTGGCGGACGGCGAGGGCAACGGCGACGCCGTCGCGGCCCCGGCCATCGGGAGGGGCAGGGCGAGGACGAGGGCTGCGACGGCCGCGATACGGCGGGTTCGGTTCATGGCCCTGAGGTTAGGTTCGCGCCCCGGGCCGTCGGATCAGCCGGATTGATGCCTTCCCGGGCCGTGGTCATCCCGGGGATTCAGCGGCGTCATCCGTTCGGATGACGCCGCTGCCACCGGTGCGGTCAGGGCCGGGCGGCGGTGACCGCCGGGCGCTCGGTGGTGGCGATGGTCGCGGAGCCGACGACGCGGGTGCCGTCGTAGAGCACGACCGCCTGGCCGGGGGCGATGCCCCGCACCGGGGTGTCGAGCTGCACCCGCAGCTCGCCGTCGGCCACCGACGCGGAGACCGGCACCTCCTCGCCGTGGGCGCGCAGCTGGGCGGTGTAGCGGCCGTCGGCCAGCGGCTCGGTACCGCACCAGCGGGGGCGGATGGCGGTCAGCCCGGTGACGTCGAGGCCCTCGACCGGGCCGACCGTCACGGTGTTGTCGACCGGGGAGATGTCCAGCACGTACCGGGGCTTGCCGTCCGCCGCCGGGCGGCCGATGCGCAGGCCCTTGCGCTGGCCGATGGTGAAGCCGTACGCGCCGTCGTGCTCGCCGAGCTTGCTGCCGTCGACGTCGAGGATGTCGCCGGTCGCGGTGCCGAGGTGCTTGGCCAGGAAGCCCTGGGTGTCGCCGTCGGCGATGAAGCAGATGTCGTGGCTGTCGGGCTTCTTGGCGACGGCGAGGCCCCGCCGCTCGGCCTCCTCGCGGATGGCTTCCTTGGTGGTGTCGCCGAGCGGGAAGAGGGAGTGGGCGAGCTGGTCGGCGTCGAGCACGCCGAGGACGTACGACTGGTCCTTGGCCGCGTCGACGGCGCGGTGCAGTTCGCGCGAGCCGTCCGGGTGGTCGACGATCCGGGCGTAGTGGCCGGTGCAGACGGCGTCGAAGCCGAGCGCGATCGCCTTGTCCAGCAGCGCGGCGAACTTGATCTTCTCGTTGCAGCGCAGGCACGGGTTCGGCGTGCGGCCGGCGGCGTACTCGGCGACGAAGTCGTCGATCACGTCCTCGCGGAAGCGCTCGGCGAGGTCCCAGACGTAGAACGGGATGCCGATCACGTCGGCCGCCCGCCAGGCGTCCCGGGAGTCCTCGATGGTGCAGCAGCCGCGCGCGCCGGTGCGGAAGGACTGCGGGTTGGCGGAGAGCGCCAGGTGGACGCCGGTCACCTCGTGGCCCGCTTCGACGGCGCGGGCGGCGGCGACGGCGGAGTCGACTCCGCCGGACATCGCCGCGAGCACGCGCAGACGGCCGGTGGACGGAGTGGTCGGGGCACCCGGGAAGTCAGTCATGGTGACTACAAGAGTACGTGGCCGCCGGACATGCCCGACCGGGGGAAACCTACCGCCGCACCGACGCCAGGCCGGCGTTGCGGGCCCGCTGGACGACCGGCCCGATGGCGGCCGCGAGCGCCGTGACGTCCTCCGCCGCCGTGGTGTGCCCGAGCGAGAACCGCAGCGAGGCGCGCGCCAGCAGCGGGTCGACGCCCATCGCGAGCAGCACGTGGCTGGGCTGCGGCACCCCGGCGGTGCAGGCCGAGCCGGTGGAGCACTCGATGCCGGCGGCGTCGAGCAGCATCAGCAGCGCGTCGCCCTCGCAGCCGGGGAAGGAGAAGTGCGCGTTGGCCGGCAGCCGGCCCGCGGCCGACGGGTCGCCGTTGAGGACCGCGTCCGGCACCTCGGCGAATACGGCGGAGACCAGTTCGTCGCGCAGTGCGCCGAGCGTCACCGCCTGCTCGGCCCGGTGCTCGACGGCCCACGCGGCGGCGGCCGCGAAGCCGGCGGCGCCGGGGGCGTCCAGGGTGCCGGAGCGTACGTCGCGTTCCTGTCCGCCGCCGTGGAGCAGCGGGACGGGCGCGGCGCCCCGGGAGAGCAGCAGCGCGCCGATGCCGAAGGGGCCGCCGATCTTGTGTCCGGTGACGGTGAGCGCGGTGAGCCCCGACTCGGCGAAGGAGACCGGGACCTGACCGAGCGCCTGCACCGCGTCGGCGTGCATCGGGATGCCGTACTCGGCCGCGACGGCGGCGAGTTCGCGCACGGGCTGGACGGTGCCGACCTCGTTGTTGGCCCACATCACGGTGACCAGCGCGACGGAGGAGGGGTCGCGCTCGATGGCCGAGCGCAGCGCCTCGGGGTGGACCCGGCCCAGCGGATCGACCGGCAGGTACTCGACGGTGGCGCCCTCGTGCTCGGAGAGCCAGTGCACGGCGTCCAGTACGGCGTGGTGCTCGACGGGGCTGCTCAGCACCCGAGTTCGGGCCGGGTCGGCGTCCCGGCGGGCCCAGTACAGGCCCTTGACCGCCAGGTTGTCGGACTCGGTGCCGCCGCCGGTGAGCACGATCTCGCTCGGGCGGGCGCCCAGCGATTCGGCCAGCGCCTCGCGGGCCTCCTCGACCACTCGGCGGGCGCGGCGGCCGGCCGCGTGCAGGGACGAGGCGTTGCCGACCACCCCCAGGTGCGCCGTCATCGCGGCGATCGCCTCGGGCAGCATCGGCGTGGTCGCCGCATGGTCCAGGTATGGCATAACCATCCGATTGTAGAGGGCGGGACGGTACGGGGCCCCGGCCCGGGGGGCATCGATCCGGCCACCCGGCACACGGCCGACACCATGATCACCCATGCCCCCGCGGACGACCGGCGCCGTGCCCACCCACGGCATTGGTCTGTACCAATGCCGGACGGTAGCGTCCGGTACCGGTTTGTACCACTACGCCACCCAGCGGTTAGCCTGACGCACACTTCTCCAGCACTTCTCCAGTCGGATCCACGGGAGCGCCATGTCGCAGTCGGTCGACCGCGCGCTGACCCTGCTCGACGCGCTGGGTGACGCGCCGCTCTCGCTGGAGCAGGCCGCGAGCAGCCTCGGGGTGCACAAGTCCACCGCGCTGCGGCTGCTGCGCACCCTGGAGGAGCACGGCTTCGCCCGCCGCCAGCCCGACCTGCGCTACCGGATCGGCGGCCGGGTGCTCTCGCTGGCCCACCGCGCGCTGGAGGACTTCGACATCCGGCAGGTCGCCGCGCCCTACCTGGCCGCGCTCAACGCCCGCTGCGGCTACACCGTCCGACTCGCGGTGCTGCACGACGGCGAGGTGCTCTACCTGGACGAGGTGGCCGGGCACCCGGCGGCCGGGCCGTCCCGGATCGGGCGCCGCGCCCCGGTGACGGACACGGCGGTGGGGCGGGTGCTGCTCGCCGGGCTGCCCGCCGACGGGCCGTGCGAGGAGGCCGAGCTGGCGGCGGTGCGCCGCCGGGGCTGGGCGGCCGAGCCGTCCGAACACCGGGAGCCGGTCGCCTGCGTGGCCGCGCCGGTCGCGGGCAGCGGCGGGCGGACGGTCGCGGCCTGCGCGCTGAGCGCCCCGGCCGGCGAGGTGCCGTCGACCGAACTGGTCCGGATGGTGCCGGAGCTGCTCTGCACGGCCGAGGCGATCTCGCTCGCGTACGGCGGCTCGCCTACTCCTCGCTGGTGCGAGAACCGTTGCGGCGCCAGGCCCGCGGGGCACGCCAGCCGTACTTCAGGGCGAGCATCCGCAGGCCGAAGGCGGTGAGCGCGGCGGCGGTGCCGGTCAGGCCGGTGAGCCGGTCCGCGCCGATCAGCGCCGCGACCAGCGCGGCACCGACCAGGGCCGGGACGGCGTAGATCTCCCGGTCCCAGCGCAGCAGCGAGGGGATCTCCCCGGCCAGCACGTCGCGGATCACGCCGCCGCCGGCCGCGGTCACCATGCCGAGCGCGATGGCCGCGACCGCGCCGAGCCCGTAGTCGTGCGCCTTGGCGGTGCCGGTGACGCAGAACAGGCCGAGCCCCAGGGCGTCCAGGGTCTGCACCGCCCGGTTGATCCGCTCGACCTCCGGGTGCAGGAAGAACACCACCAGGGCGGCGGCCAGCGGCGTCAGGAAGTAGCCGAGGTTGGTGAAGGCGGCGACCGGCGTCGCCCCGATGACCAGGTCGCGCATCACCCCGCCGCCCAGCGCGGTGACCTCCGCCAGCACGCAGATCCCGAAGATGTCCATGTTCTTGCGGACGGCGAGCAGCCCCCCGGAGAGGGCGAAGACGAAGATGCCGACGAGGTCCAGCGACTGCTGCACGTCGGACGGGAAGATCTGCGAGGTCACCGTCCATGTGTACCCGATGTGTCCGAATGTTCCGGCCCCCGGCCCACCCTCCGGACCGGCAGGCCCGGCGCGGCCGACGGCGAACTCGCGACGCCCGTACGGCCCGGAGGATTCCGCTAGCCTCCGGCTGTGACGCTGAACTCACCCGCCCCGTCCAGGCTCGGCTGGCTGGACGCGTTGCGCGGACTGGCCGCCCTGGCCGTCGCGATGCACCACTTCGGGCTCCTCGACAAGATCCCGCACGGCGCGCTGGTGCCGCGGTACCTGGACCTCGGTTTCTTCGGCGTGATGCTGTTCTTCCTGGTCAGCGGCTACATCATCCCGGCCTCGCTGGAGCGGCACGGCAATGTGCGGGCGTTCTGGACCGGGCGCTTCTTCCGCATCCACCCCGCGGTGGCCGCGGCGGTGGCCGGCTGCCTGCTGGTGCTGCCCCGCGACGCCACCAGCATCCAGGGCTTCTCCTTCGACCACCCGCTGCTGTCGTCCACGGCCAACGCGCTGATGCTCCAGGACCTGACGGGGGTGCCCAGCACCATCGGGGTGCTGTGGTCGCTCACCTACGAGATGGTCTTCTACTACTTCGTGACCGCCCTGTTCGTCCTGGGGTGGCACCGGCGCAGCGCGCCGATCGCGCTCGGCTTCGCGGCCGTCGCCCTGCTGCTCGGCGCCTGGCTCCCGATCGGCGCCGTCACCGTGGACCTCGCCTCGACCAGGCACCTGGTGGCCGCCTGCGCGGTCCTCGTGGTGACGGCGATGGCCTGCCTCGCCACCGCCCGCCCGGACCTGACCCGCTGGGGCGCCCTGCTGCTCGGCGGCCTGGGCCTGGCCCTGGTCACGCTGAACAGCCGGGCCACCGGGTTCGAGACCATGCTGATCTTCGCGACCATGTTCGCCGGGACGGTGCTGCACCGGCTGGAGCACGGCGGGATCGACCGGCTCCCGGCCCTGCTCTGCTGCGCCTTCGTCATCGTCTGCGGCGTCACGGTCGGCTACCTGTACGACCAGGGCACGGCGCTGTGGCACACCTGGACCGAATCCTGGATGGCCTTCTCCTTCGCCTACCTGGCCGCGTGGGCCGTCTTCGCCGCCGGCCTGCTGCTGCGCCGACGGCGGTTCCCGCGCTGGCTCAGCGGGCTCGGCACGATCAGCTTCTCGGTCTACCTGCTGCACGGCCCGCTGATGTTCTTCATCGGCTGGAAGCTGCGCGGCCATCCGCTCGCCGGCTGGCAGGGGCAGACCGCCCTCACGGTCGGCTACCTGGCGGCGCTGGTCGTCCTCGGCTACCTGAGCTACCGGCTGGTGGAGGTCCCGTTCCAGCGCCTCGGCCGCAAGGTGGCCAGGGCCCTGGACCGCCGCTTCCCGCCGCCCGCCCCGGCCCACCAGGGTCGGCATCCGGCGGAGGCCGTCCCGACCGGCCGCACCTGACACCCGCGGCGTGAACGGCGGAAGGCCGCCCTCCCCCGGCCAGGGGGTGGGCGGCCTTCCGCGTTGAGCCGGAAACCCTCAGGAAGCCGTCTCGGCAGGCGCGTTCCCCGAAGGAGCGTTCTCGGGGAAGTGGCAGGCCACCTGGTGCCCCGTCTTCAGCGCGACCAGCGGCGGCTCCTGGCTGGAGCAGATGTCCTGCGCCTTCCAGCAGCGGGTGCGGAAGCGGCAGCCGCTGGGCGGGTTGATCGGGGAGGGGACGTCGCCGGTGAGCAGGATCCGCTCGCGGCCGGCGCGCTGGCGGCGGCGCGGGTCGGGGACGGGCACGGCGGACATCAGCGCGTTGGTGTACGGGTGCATCGGGCTGCGGTACAGCGAGTCCCGGTCGGCGATCTCCACGACCTTGCCGAGGTACATCACCGCGACCCGGTCCGAGACGTGGCGGACCACCGAGAGGTCGTGCGCGATGATCAGGTAGGTCAGTCCGAGTTCCTGCTGGAGGTCGTCCAGCAGGTTGACCACCTGGGCCTGGATCGAGACGTCCAGGGCCGAGACCGGCTCGTCGGCGACGATCATCTTCGGCTTCAGCGCGAGCGCGCGGGCGATGCCGATGCGCTGGCGCTGGCCGCCGGAGAACTCGTGCGGGTACCGGTTGTAGTGCTCGGGGCTGAGCCCGCACAGTTCCAGCAGCTCCTGGACGGCCTTCTTGACGCCGCCTTCGGGCTGCACGCCCTGCAGCTTGAACGGCGCGCTGACGATGGTGCCGACGGTGTGCCGCGGGTTCAGCGAGGAGTACGGGTCCTGGAAGATCATCTGGATGTCGCGGCGCATCGGCCGCATCGCCCCGACGCCCAGGTGGGTGATGTCGGTGCCCTCGAACTCGATCTTCCCGGCGGTCGGTTCGTCGAGCCGGGTGACCAGTCGGCCCATCGTCGACTTGCCGCAGCCGGACTCGCCCACGACGCCCAGCGTCTCGCCGGCGTTGACCGTGAAGTCGATGCCGTCGACGGCCCGCACCGCGCCGGTCTGACGACGCATCAGTCCGCTGCGGATCGGGAAGTGCCGGGTCAGGCCGGTCACCTTCAGCAGCGGCTCGCGGTCGGAGGCGGGCGCCGGCGACGGGATCGACGTCGTCTGAGTGTCCGTCATCGGTTCTCTCCAGAAAGGTGGTACGAGGCCGGGCTCACAGCCGGGGCGCGATCTCTTCGGCGAAGATGCGGTGCCGCTCGGCCGCCGGCAGGTGGCAGGCCGCGTGGTGGCCGGGCGCGGCTTCGGCCAGCACCGGGACCTCGCTGTCGGAGCGTCCGCCGGTCAGGGCGGCGTACGGGCAGCGCGGGTGGAAGGCGCAGCCCGTCGGCACGTTGATCAGGCTGGGCGGGGTGCCCTTGACCGGAACGAGCCGGTCCTGCAGTTCCCGGTCCAGTCGCGGCATCGAGCCCAACAGGCCCCAGGTGTAGGGGTGTTCGGGGGCGTCGAAGAGGGTTTCGGCCGGGCCGCGCTCGATGCACTTGCCGCCGTACATGACCAGGATGTCGTCGGCCAGCTCGGCGACGACCCCGAGGTCGTGGGTGATGATGATGACGGCGGAGCCGAACTCCTCCTGGAGGTCGCGGATGAGGTCCAGGATCTGCGCCTGGACGGTGACGTCCAGGGCGGTGGTGGGCTCGTCGGCGATCAGCAGGGAGGGGTCGTTGACCAGGGCCATGGCGATCATCGCGCGCTGACGCATGCCGCCGGAGAACTGGTGCGGGTAGTCGTCCACCCGGCGGTCGGGCTGCGGGATGCCGACCCGGTCGAGCATCTCGACCGCGCGGGTGCGGGCCTGCTTCTTGGTGGCCTGCGGGTGGTGCACCCGGTAGGCCTCGACGATCTGCTGCCCCACCGTGTAGTAGGGGTGCATCGCGGTCAGCGGGTCCTGGAAGATCATCGCCAGTTCGCGGCCGCGGAGTTGGCGCACCCGGTCGGGGCCGGCCGAGATCAGGTCCTCGCCGTTCAGCCGGATCTCGCCGCTGATCCGGGCCCGCTTGGAGCGGTGCAGGCCCATGATGCCCAGCGAGGTGACGGACTTGCCGGAGCCGGACTCGCCGACGATGCCGAGGGTGCGTCCCTTGTGCAGGTCGAAGCTGACCCCGTCCACCGAGCGGACCAGGCCGTCGTCGGTGTCGAAGTGGATCCGCAGGTCGCGCACGGACAGGAACGGGTCGCCGGCGGGAGCCGGAGCGGAAGCGGCGTCCGCCGGGGTCTTCTGGAGGTCGGTCACGAGAGCCTCACCCGGGGGTCGACGAGGGCGTACAGGAGGTCGACCACGAGGTTGCAGGCGACGATGAAGAAGGCGGCGAGGAGGGTGACGCCGAGGATCTTCGGCAGGTCGTTGTCGGAGATCGCCTGGACGGCGAACTGGCCGACGCCCTGCAGCGAGAAGACCTGCTCGGTGATCAGCGCACCTCCGAGCAGCAGCCCGAGGTCCATGCCGAAGATGGTGACGATCGGGGTGAGCGCGGCGCGCAGACCGTGCCGGGAGACGACCTTCCGCTCGGCCAGGCCCTTGGCCCGGGCGGTGCGGATGTAGTCCTCGCTCATCGTCTCCAGCATCCCGGCGCGGGTGAGCCGGGCGTAGAGCGCGGAGTAGAGGAAGGCCAGCGAGATCCACGGGAGGATCAGGTTGCGGGCCCACATGATCGGGTTGTCGGTGAAGTCGACGTACTGGAGGTTGTCCAGGATCGGCCACTCGTAGCTGAACAGCGTGAGCAGCAGCGCACCGGTGAAGAAGACCGGCAGCGAGACGCCGGCGAGGGCGATGCCCATGGAGAGCCGGTCGAAGAACGACCGCGGCTTGAGGGCGGAGACGACGCCGGTGGCGACGCCGGAGACCAGCCAGAGCACGGCCGCGCCGATGGCGAGCGAGATGGTGATCGGGATCCGCTTGGACAGCTCGGGCCAGACCTCCAGGTGGTTCTTGAAGGAGTAGCCGAAGCAGGGCACGTGGCAGGTGGCCGGTTCCGGCCCGAACTTGTACTCGGCGCCGCTGACCAGCCCCTTGAGGAAGTTCCAGTACTGGGCGTACAGCGGCTGGTCGAGGCCGAGGTTCTGCTTGACCGCGGCGATCGCCTCGGGCGAGGGGTTCTTCCCGATGTACTGGGCGGCCAGCTGGTCGGCCGTCTCACCGGCGACGCGCGGGAGCAGGAAGAAGATCGCGAAGGTGACCGCACTGACGACCAGCAGCAGAATCACCGCCGCGAAGATCCTGCGGATGATGTAGGCAAACACAGTTGGGCGGCTCCGGCGGCCCGCCGCCGTCCGGGATCTTCCGGACGGCGGCGGGCGCCGCTGCCTTCACCTGCCTTCAGGGATTGCGGAGCCAGGCTCTTACTTGGTGGTGCCGATGTTCAGGTAGTCGTACTCGCCCGACCAGGCCGGGTTGGAGGCCAGGTTGGTGGCGCTGTCCGGGCGGTACAGGAAGACCTTGAAGTAGGTCAGCGGGACGATGACCGCCTGCTCCATGACCTTCTTGTCGATGTCGCCGTAGATCTTCTCGCGGGCGGCCTTGTCCGAGTTGACGGCGGCGTCGTCGATCAGCTTGTTGACCGCCGGGTCGTTCAGCTGGGACAGGTTGCTGTTGCCGGAGGCCTTGATCGCGCGGCCGTCGACGATCTGCTGCAGGAAGCCGTAGCCGGTCGGCCAGTCCGCGCCCCACTGCATCATCATCAGACCGATGTTGTGGTCCTGGGTGAACTGCGGCGCGCCGGCGCTGTCGGTCAGGTACTTGCCCTGCGGGTACTGCTGGATCTCGGCGTTGATGCCGACCTTCTTCAGCGCGGCCTGGATCGAGGTGGCGGCGGCGACCTCGGTGGCGCGCTCGGTGCGGGCCGAGATGACGGTGTTGATGCTGTCCTTGCCGCAGGCCTTCAGGGCGTCCTTGGCCTTGGCCTCGTCACCCTTGTTGTCCTTGGTCTCGAACAGGTTGAAGTCCTGGTGGCCCGGGATGTCCGGCGGGAGCACCGTGCTGGCGATCTGGCCGCGGATCGGGCCGCCCACGGCGGTCTGCACCGAGACCTTGTCGATCGCGAACTGGACGGCCTTGCGGCAGTCGACGTTGTCGAACGGCGCGACCTTGCTGTTGATCGCCAGGTAGACCAGGCGGCCGCCGTAGGAGTTGTCGGTCTTGGCCTTCAGCTTCGGGTTCTGCAGGATCTGCGCCTGGGTCTGCGGGTCGACGCCCTGGCCCACCAGGTCGACCTGGGCGTTGCCGGCCAGCAGGTCCTTGTCGATGGTGGCCTGGTCGATGTTCATCTTGAGCACGATCTTCTCCGGCAGCTGCTTCCGGATCGGGTCGGTGCTCTGGTCCCAGTTGGTGTTCGGCACCAGGACGGCCTGCTTGCCGTCCTCGTAGGACTCGAACTTGAAGGAGCCCGAGGACACGATGTGCTTGACGTAGTCCGCACCGGTGTCCTTGGCCTGCGGGACCGGCGCGGTCTGCGGGGCGCTGACCAGGTAGTCGAAGTCCGCGAACGGGTGCTGCAGGTGGAAGATGATCGTGGTGTCGTCGGGGGTCTCGATCGACTTCAGGTCACCTTCCTTGTCCTTGTACGGGCCCGCGTACGGCGTCGGGTTGTCCACCAGCAGGTCGTGGAAGTAGGTCGGGCCGTTGGAGTTCACGTCCGGCGCGAAGTTGGAGCGCTCGACGGCGTACTTGACGTCCTTCGAGGTGATCGGCGTGCCGTCGTCGTACTTCAGGCCCTTGCGCAGCTTGTACGTCCAGGTCAGGCCGTCCGCGCTGGGCTGGCCCATCGACTCGGCGAGGTCCGGGACGAGCTTGTTGCCCTCCTCGCCGGCGGCCGGGTTGAAGGTGGTCAGCGGCCGCGCGTACAGGCGCGAGAAGTTGTAGATGTACGCGTAGTACGTGTTGCCCGGGTCGAGCGAGTCCGGGGTGCCCTTCATCTCGAAGGTGACCGTCCCGCCCTTCTTGTCCGAGGCGTTGACGATGTTCTTGGTGGCCGCGTCGGCTCCGCCGCCCGAGGCGGCGGACGAGGAGGACGAATCGGCGCTCTTCGGCGAGCTGTTGCAACCGGTGACGACCAGGACGGCAGCGGCTGCCATCGCGGTCAGGGCGACGGTACGGGACCTACGCATGGGTGAGATCAACCCCTTGGGGATGTGGAGGAGGAGGTGGCCTGACGCGGCGTCAGTTGCTCTTGGGATCGAGGGCGTCGCGCAGCCCGTCGCCGAGCAGGTTGAAGGCGAGAACGGTGATGAAGATCGCCAGACCGGGGACCACCATGTACTGGGGGTCCACCTGGTAGTACCGGATCGCGTCCTGGAGCATCCCGCCCCAGGAGGCCTGCGGAGGCTGGATGCCGACGCCGAGGAAGCTCAGCCCGGCCTCGAAGAGGATGTTGGTCGGGATCAGCAGGGTCGAGTAGACCAGGATCGGACCGACCAGGTTGGGCAGCAGTTCCTTGAACAGGATGAACGGGCCGCGGGCGCCGAGGCTGCGGGCCGCGTGGACGAACTCCCGCTCGCGCAGCGAGAGCGTCTGACCGCGCACGATCCGGCCCATGTAGGGCCAGTTGAAGAAGCCGATCACGAAGATCAGCACCAGGATGTGCAGCGGGAGGCCGTGCAGGCCGAACGCACCGCCCTGCAGGGAGGTCGAGATCGCGATCGCGAACAGCAGCAGCGGGAAGGCCAGGAACACGTCCATGACGCGGCTGATCAGGGTGTCCACCCAGCCGCCGTAGTAGCCGGCCATGATGCCGAGCACGGTGCCGATGGTGTTGGACAGCACGGTCGCGCCGAAGGCGACCAGCAGGGAGACCCAGGAGCCCTCGATGACGCGGGTGAGCAGGTCTCGGCCCTGCAGCGGGTCGACGCCGAGCGGGTGGTCCCAGCTCATGCCGCCCCAGTCGCCGAACGGCAGCCCGCCGAGGTCGGCGTCCAGCAGGTCCTGGTGGAGGGCGTCCGGGTCGAGCCCGAACATCGACTCGATCGGCTTGGCCAGCACGGCCAGCAGGATCAGCAGGATCACCACGACACCGCCGGCGACGGCGGCCTTGTCGCGCTTGAAGCGGGTCCAGGCGATCTGGCCGAGGGAGCGGCCCTCGATCTTCTTGGCCGGGCTCGCGGTGGCGGGTGCCTCCGGTTCGTTCCCGGCGGTAGTGACGGATGCGGTCATGGTCAGTTGGTCCCCTCGCCGACGGTGGCCGGCCCACGGGTGCCGGTCGCCGGCTTCGGCGGTGCGGCTGCGGACGTGCGAAAGGTTCTTAGGAGGAGCGGGTGTTCACGGCAGTGCGTCGTGCACGGACACTGCCACCACGCGGGATGGGCTTCGCGTGGACGGGCTGTCGGCGTGCGCGTTCACCCTTGTGGGGTGCAAGAACGCGCGATGCGTTGCGCAGAACTCTCTGCCATCCGAACTGGCTTGCGCCAGCCCTGACAACCGAGAGATGCCCAACTGTGATCTGCAGGCATGCACCTCCCCGACCTCCGGCATATCCCTCTTCACACGGCTGTAACAGCCATGTCAAGATGATCGGGTACGCGAACCGAACAATTCGTCCGGAAAGCAACGAAGCCGACTTGACGGGTGGTCAAGTCGGCTTCTCGGTAAAGATTTCGGCAAAAAATGGTATTGGGCGGTCAGCGCCCGGGGTAGCCGGGCCACGGCGCCTGCGGCTGCTGCTGCCAGCCCTGCGCGGGCGGCTGCGTCCCGTACGACCACCCCGGTGCGGGCTGCCCCGGTGCGGGCTGCCCCGGCACCGACGGGTACGGGGGCGGCGGCACCGGCGGGTACGGGCCGGTCGCCGGGCGGCCCGCCTCCCGGTCGAAGAACGGGCGCGAGTTGGCGCGCATCCACAGCGCCACCGGGTCGTACTCGTCCGACATCGCCACCGTGGACACCGCGAGCCCCTCCGGGGCCACCGCGATCGCCCGCTGCATCAGCGCGCGCACCGCCTCCACCGCCGGCGGCGAACTCTCGTACAGGTCCAGGCCGATCGCCAGGTACGGCTCCCCCACCGCCGGCTGCACCCAGGCCCGGCGCAGCGCCCGGACCGCCCGCACCTCCCCGGCCTGCCGCTCCAGCAGCGCGAAGAACTGCTGGGCGTCGATCTGCGGCTCGCTCAGCTTCAACGGACCGGCCGGCAGCCGGTCCAGGCCCGCGGCGATCCGCCGCAGGTCCGCCCAGGGCACGCCGACGCCGCCGCCGGGCGCGTGCGGGTTGAGCCACAGGCCCCAGCGGGTGCGGTACAGCGACGCGGCGATCTCCCGGCCGGAGATGACCTCGTGGGCCCGCGCCCAGCCGGAGGCGGCCAGCTGCTCGGGCGAGGTGACGGCCGGCGCGTAGCCGTGGCCGCTGATCTCCATGTTCCCGTACTGCGCGTCCGGACTGCCCGGGGTGCCGTGCCAGAGCAGCATCCAGACCCGGCCGTCCGCCAGCGCGTGCAGCAGCCGCTCGTACGCGTCGTAGCGCTCCGGCGCGACCTCGCGCAGGGCCTGCTCCAACGCGCCCGGATCCGCTCCCGGGCGCCCGGCCGGTGCCTGGCCCCAGGGCCCCGGCACCCCGCCCGCTCCCGTTCCCGCACTCATGCGCCCACCTCGCCGCGCCTCTTTCCTCGAACCCGCCGGCCCGTCGGCCGTCTGCACGCACCCTATGGCGCGGCACCGGCCACCGCCACGGCGACGTGCCTACGAACGAACCCCGCTCACACCCGCGTGTAGAACGGCATGACCTGGGTGAGCAGCCACTCGACCACCGGGTCCTCGGCGAGGTCGAGCAGTACGAGGTGGACGCCGCCCGGCAGCGGCGCGGTTCCCAGCGCCCGGCCGAGCGCCTCGTTCACCGCGCCCGGGTCGGCCGGGGCCGCCGGATCCAACTGGACGCCCACGAACATCACCGTCGGCTCGCCCTCGATGCTGGCCAGCGCCCTGCGGGCGGTCAACACCCCGGGCAGGGCACTGAGTTCGGCCCGGCAGGCGGCCAGGAAGTGCTCCGGGTCCTCGCCCGGCACCGGCTCGCGCAGCGCCACCCGGCCGCCGCTCGGCGCCGCCGGGTCCTCGGCGCCCTCCCAGCGGTCCTCGCGCGGCCCGCGGCGCAGCTCGGCCACGCCCTGCGGGGGCACCGGGATGCCCACCGCCGCCTCCGGGTTCACCGCGATGCCCACGCCCAGCGGCAGCCCGCGGGCGAACTCCCAGGCCGGCGCGATCGCGAAGGCCATCCCCGGGGCCTGCTGCAGGAACACCTCCTGCGAGGAGAACACCGGCACGTACGGGTCGCCGGCCAGCTCGATGGTCGGCAGGTCCAGCGACTGCCCCTGCGGGTCGGCCCCGGCCGGCAGCGGCACCCACACCTGGCTGCGGGCCAGCACCTCGATCACCCTCGGCGTCGCGCCCGGGTCGCCCAGGGCCGCGGTCAGCACCTGCTCCAGCTCGTTGGCCGGCCACGTGCCGCCCGCCGGCGCCCCCTCCGGACCGCCCCATCCCTGCTGCTGCTCCACCGGGTATCCCATGCGCCGCCGATTCCGCCCTCTGCCGGTCGGCCGCCCTCTGCGCCGACGCGCAGCAGTCTAGGGGTTTCGGGGGCCCTCCCCAGGGCTGCTGTTCGGTACCGCCCCGTGTGACCGGGTCCCCTCTCCCCTCCTCGCCACGGACGTGCCATGATGTGCGCGTCCGACGGCATGCGCCGCGGGCCCCACAACTCCACACCGGCCGCTCGAACCCGCGCGGGAGAGCCCGGAGTGCCGCCCGACGGCACAGCCGGCGCCGAAGGAGCAAGTCCTCCCCGGAATCTCTCAGGCCCCCCTACCGCACGGGTTAGGCACATCTGGAAAGCGGCGCACGACCGTGTCGCGCGCCCACCCACGGTGCAAGCCGCCCTGCCGTCCCCGATGCTGGAAACAGCTGCGGGCCGCTGGGCGGTGAAGCTCTCAGGTTCGACGACAGATGGGGAGACCCACGCCGCCGCATGCCCGCGCGCGGGGTCGGCCCCGAGCGGGTCCGGTCCGGCGCGTGCACCCCTGAGTGCCCCGACCGAGGAGTTCCTGGCCATGTCGTCCCTCCGCCTGACCGCGCTCGACGCGCTGCACCGCGCCCTCGGCGCGACCATGACCGACTTCGCGGGCTGGGACATGCCGCTGCGCTACGGGAGCGAGCGCGAGGAGCACCTCGCCGTCCGCACCAAGGCCGGTCTGTTCGACCTCTCGCACATGGGCGAGATCACCGTCACCGGCCCGCAGGCCGGCGAGATGCTGGACCACGCGCTGGTCGGCTTCGTCTCCGCGCTGGGCGTACTGCGCGCCCGCTACACCATGATCTGCGCCGAGGACGGCGGCATCCTGGACGACCTGATCGTCTACCGCCTGCGCGAGGACGCCTTCCTGGTCGTCGCCAACGCCTCCAACGCCCAGCTGGTCCTCGACGAGCTGATCGCCCGCGCCAAGGGCTACGACGCCGTCGTCACCGACGACCGCGACACCTACGCGCTGATCGCCGTCCAGGGCCCGGAGTCCACCGCGATCCTGGCCGGGACCACCGACGCCGACCTGCCCGGCCTGAAGTACTACGCGATCCTCCCGGCCCGGGTGGCCGGCCGCGAGGTGCTGCTCGCCCGCACCGGCTACACCGGCGAGGACGGCTTCGAGATCTTCTGCCACCCGGTCGACGCCGAGGCGATCTGGCAGGCGCTGACCGCCGAGGGCGAGGGCCGCGGCCTGATCCCGTGCGGTCTGTCCTGCCGCGACACGCTGCGCCTGGAGGCGGGCATGCCGCTGTACGGGCACGAGCTGTCCACCGACCTCACCCCGTTCGACGCGGGCCTGGGCCGGGTCGTCCGCTTCGACAAGACCACCAACGACGGCGCCTTCGTCGGCCGCAAGGCGCTGGAGCAGGCCGCCGCCGCGGCCGAGACCAACCCGCCCAAGGTGCTGGTCGGCCTGGTCTCCGAGGGCAAGCGCGTCCCGCGCGCCGAGTACACCGTGGTCTCCACCGACGGCGCCCCGATCGGCCGGATCACCTCGGGCGCGCCCTCCCCGACGCTGGGCCGGCCGATCGCGATGGCGTACGTGGACGCGGCGCACGCCACCCCCGGCACCACCGTCGCGGTGGACGTGCGCGGCAAGCACGAGCCGGTCGAGGTCGTGGCGCTGCCGTTCTACAAGCGCGCCCGCTGACCGCCCTCCGGCACCCGGTTTTCCCCATACCCGCACGTCGAAGCCGTCCTCGCGGCGGCCCGCTTCGCCGTACCCGCTTCCCATCCTGGAGAATGACGCCATGAGCAACCCCCAGCACCTGCAGTACACCAAGGAGCACGAGTGGCTGACGGCCGCCGAGGACGGTGTCTCCACGGTCGGCATCACCAAGCACGCCGCCGACGCGCTCGGTGACATCGTCTACGTGCAGCTGCCCGAGGTCGGCGACACCGTGACTGCCGGCGAGACCTGTGGCGAGCTGGAGTCCACCAAGTCGGTCAGCGACCTGTACTCCCCGGTGACCGGCGAGGTCACCGAGATCAACCAGGACGTCCTGGACGACAACGGCCTGGTCAACAGCGCCCCGTTCGAGGGCGGCTGGCTGTTCAAGGTGCGCGTGGAGTCCACCGACGAGCTGCTCAGCGCGGACGAGTACACCGCCCTCATCGGCGGCTGAGACCCTGACCGGGGCGGCCGTCGCGCGGCGGTCGCCCCCCAGCCCCGCGGCCCCCTTTCCTCCTCCACCGGGAAGAACACACCATGACGGTTCTCAACCAGTCCCTGCACGCCCTCGACCCGGAGATCGCCGCCGCGGTCGACGCCGAGCTGCACCGCCAGCAGACCACCCTGGAGATGATCGCCTCCGAGAACTTCGCCCCGGTGGCGGTCATGGAGGCCCAGGGCTCGGTGCTCACCAACAAGTACGCGGAGGGCTACCCCGGCCGCCGCTACTACGGCGGCTGCGAGCACGTCGACGTGGTCGAGCAGATCGCGATCGACCGCATCAAGGCCCTGTTCGGCGCCGAGCACGCCAACGTCCAGCCGCACTCCGGCGCGCAGGCCAACGCCGCCGCGATGTTCGCGCTGATCCAGCCGGGTGACACCATCCTGGGCCTGAGCCTGGCCCACGGCGGTCACCTGACCCACGGCATGAAGATCAACTTCTCCGGCAAGCTCTACAACGTGGCCGCGTACCACGTCGACGAGAAGACCGGCCTGGTCGACATGGCCGAGGTCGAGCGCCTCGCCAAGGAGCACCAGCCGAAGCTGATCATCGCCGGGTGGTCGGCCTACCCGCGCCAGCTGGACTTCGCCGAGTTCCGCCGGATCGCCGACGAGGTCGGCGCGCTGCTCATGGTGGACATGGCGCACTTCGCCGGCCTGGTGGCCGCCGGGCTGCACCCGAACCCGGTGCCCTACGCGGACGTGGTCACCACCACCACCCACAAGACCCTGGGCGGCCCGCGCGGCGGCGTCATCCTGTCCAAGGCCGAGTTCGCCAAGAAGATCAACTCCGCGGTCTTCCCCGGCCAGCAGGGCGGCCCGCTGGAGCACGTGATCGCCGGCAAGGCCGTCGCCTTCAAGGTCGCGGCCTCGGAGGAGTTCAAGGAGCGCCAGCAGCGCACCCTGGACGGCGCCCGGATCCTCGCCGAGCGCCTGCTGCAGGCCGACGTCGCCGAGGCCGGCGCGTCCGTGCTCTCCGGCGGCACCGACGTCCACCTCGTCCTGGTCGACCTGCGCAACAGCGAGCTCGACGGCCAGCAGGCCGAGGACCGCCTGCACGAGGTCGGCATCACCGTCAACCGCAACGCCATCCCGAACGACCCGCGCCCGCCGATGGTCACCTCGGGCCTGCGCATCGGCACCCCGGCCCTGGCCACCCGCGGCTTCCAGGCCGAGGACTTCCGCGAGGTCGCCGACATCATCGCCGAGGCGCTCAAGCCCGCCTTCGACGAGACCGTCGCCGCCTCGCTGAAGGCCCGCGTCACCGCGCTCGCCGAGAAGTACCCGCTCTACCCGAACCTCTAGTTCGGCCACGGGTGACCGGCCTCACTCCGGCCGGGCGCCTGTCACTCCGGGGCACCGCGCACACTGGACAGTGCGCGCGGTGCCCCGTTCCGTGCACCGCCCTGTCCTTCCACGAGACCAGACAAGGACGTCCTCCGTGGCCATCAGTGTCTTCGACCTCTTCTCCATCGGCATCGGCCCGTCGAGCTCCCACACCGTGGGCCCGATGCGCGCCGCCCGGATGTTCGCCCGCCGACTGCGGTCCGAAGGCCTGCTGGCCCAGGTCACCGGTGTGCGCGCCGAGCTGTACGGCTCACTGGGCGCCACCGGCCACGGCCACGGCACCCCTAAGGCCGTCCTGCTCGGCCTGGAGAACAACTCGCCCCGCACCGTCGACGTCGACCGGGCCGACAAGGACGTCGATCGGATCACCGCCGAGAAGCGGCTCAACCTGCTCGGCGAGCACCCCATCGACTTCGACCCCGACACCCAGCTCGTCCTGCACCGGCGCCGCTCGCTGCCGTACCACGCCAACGGCATGACCCTCTGGGCGTACGCGGCGGACGGCTCGACCCTGCTGGAGAAGACCTACTACTCGGTCGGCGGCGGCTTCGTCGTGGACGAGGACGCGATCGGCGCGGACCGGGTCAAGCCCGACGACACCGTGCTGAAGTACCCCTTCCGCACCGGCGACGAGCTGCTCCGGCTCAGCCGGGAGACCGGGCTGTCCATCTCCGGCCTGATGCTGGAGAACGAGAAGGCCTGGCGCAGCGAGGAGGAGATCCGCACCGGGCTGCTGGAGATCTGGTCCGTGATGCAGGAGTGCGTGCGGGCCGGGATGACCCGCGAGGGCATCCTGCCGGGCGGCCTCAAGGTCCGCCGCCGGGCCGCCGCGGCCGCGCGGACGCTGCGCGCCGAGGGGATCGGCCCGGCCAACGCGATGGAGTGGGTGACCCTCTACGCGATGGCGGTCAACGAGGAGAACGCCTCCGGCCGCCGGGTGGTCACCGCGCCGACCAACGGCGCCGCGGGGATCATCCCGGCCGTGCTGCACTACTACCTGAACTTCATCCCGGGCGCCGACGACGAGGGCATCGTCCGCTTCCTGCTCGCGGCCGGCGCCATCGGCATGCTGTTCAAGGAGAACGCCTCCATCTCCGGCGCCGAGGTCGGCTGCCAGGGCGAGGTCGGCTCCGCCTGCTCGATGGCCGCGGGCGGCCTCGCCGAGGTCCTCGGCGGCACCCCCGAGCAGGTCGAGAACGCCGCCGAGATCGGCATCGAGCACAACCTCGGCCTCACCTGCGACCCGGTCGGCGGCCTGGTCCAGATCCCCTGCATCGAGCGCAACGGCATGGCGTCGGTCAAGGCCGTCACCGCGGCCCGGATGGCGCTGCGCGGCGACGGACGGCACCACGTCTCGCTGGACAAGGCGATCAAGACGATGAAGGAGACCGGCGCCGACATGAAGATCAAGTACAAGGAGACCTCGCGCGGCGGCCTCGCCGTGAACGTCATCGAGTGCTGATCAGCGGCCCCTGGCCCCCGGGCGGAGTTCTGCTCCGTCCGGGGGCTTTCGCATTTCCACTGGCCGACGGCCAGTCAACCGGGCCATAATCTCGGCGAGTTGGTTCATCCCAGAGGGGGAGGCGGATGACCGTCCGGCCCGGGCCCGTACGGCCCGCCGAGCAACCCGTTCCACCCGCACCGTCCTTACCGCCCGACGGGCCGCCCGGCGAGCCGCCGCCGGTGTCGCCGTACGCGAAGTCCGAGGCCACCCGGCTGCTCTGCGCCGGGGTGCACCTCGACCCGGACTTCCGCCGGCGGGTCATCGCCGAACTGGTCGAGCACGACGAGCGCTCCGTCCCGCCGTCCCTGGGCTTCGACCTGGTCACCGTCCTGGCGCACGCCCTCCGGGCCCGGGCGCTGGAGATCCGCACCGGCGCGGTGCTCGCCGCGATCTGGGCGGCCTTCTTCTGCGCCGTCTGCTGGCCGCTGTTCCAGCACCCGCCGAGCAGCAGCTACTGGAAGTCCTACGGGCAGGGGCTGAGCAGCGGGTACTACGGCGACTCGTACGGCCAGGAGTCGGCGTCCGACAGCGTGCTCGGCACGCTCTCCCACTTCCTGACGCCGTACCTCGCGAACTTCGCCGTCCTGTACGCCCTGGTCACCCTGGTGTCCTGGTTCGCCAAGCCCGCCGAGGACCGGGCGCGCGCGCTGGCCGGCCCGGCCGGCTCGCAGTCCGCCGCCCGGAAGGCCGTCGGCGGCCTCCGCTCGGCCGTCCCCGTGATCACCCAGATCCTCTACTGGACCCTGGCGCTGCTCACCCTCGGCGACTCGGCCCCGTACGGCGTGCTGTTCCCGCTGCTGCTCGCGGCGACGGTGGGCGGGCACCGCCTGCTGATCGCCCAGACCGTCCGCAGGGAGCTGACCCGCGACGCCTTCCGGCGCCAGCCGCCCCGCCCGCTGCCCGACCGGCCGCGCTACCGGGCGCTGCACGCGGCCATCGCCACCGAGCAGTACTCGCAGCTCGTCGTCTACGACCCGGCCGACCCCTTCCTCGGCTCCGGGATCCCGCACCGCCCCTGGTCGTTCGCCCTGGAGCTGAAGCGCCGCAAGACCGGGCCGGTGGCGCCCGAGGGGAGCCTCACCGCCCGGGCCGTCCTCGAACGGGTCCTCCCGCTGCTGGCGGACCTGCGGCAGGCCTCCGCCGACACCAGCCTCGACCGGCTGAAGGACATCGAGATCGACCACCTCGTCTACCTGCCGTACGGGCCCGCCCGCGGCGACGTCCCGCGCGAGCCGGAGGAGGTCGCCCGGCACGTCGCCGAGGCGGTGGACGAGGGCGGCGAGCAGCGCCGGTACTTCCTGCGCGTGCGGGTCGGCGCCTGGGACGAGCAGGTGGTCCTGACCGTCCAGCTGCGCGTGCACACCCAGGGGAACCTGCTGGTGCTGGAGGTCGTCCCGCACGTGCTCGGGCCGGTCCGGCGCGACTACGAGCTGCGCGCCGACGCGATCGCCCAGTGGGGCACCCGGCTGCAGCTCGGGCGCCCGGCGGTGTCCGCGTTCACCGCCGGGCCGGCCGCGCTGCGCTCGCTGCTGCACCCGGGCGGCCCGGCCGGCGGTGCGGCGGAGAGCACGCTGGTGGAGGCCGCGCGCCCGGTCGTCTCGCTGCGCGAACTCGTCGCCTCCTCGACCGTCTCGCTCTTCCAGGAGCTGGACGCCAGCCGGTACCTGAAGACGATCGAGGAACGGATCATCGACGGCGTGCGCGTGGCGCTGGAGCAGATGGGGTACGAGACCGGCCGCTTCGAGCAGACCGTGGTGCAGGTGATGGAGGGCGGGATCCACATCGGCTCGATGAGCGGCGGGGCCGTCGCCACCAACGGCGGCACCGCGTCTGCGGGGGTCACGCCACCGGCCGGCGGGCAGCCGTCGTAGCGTCGCGGATTCACAAGCGTGTCTCGGGAGTTGGGATCAGGGATGAGCGAGGAGCAGAACGTGCGGCACGACGAGGAGAGCACTCCGCCGGCCCCCGCGAGCGGCGGGGTGTCGATCGGCGCGATGACGGGCGGGGCCGTCGCCTCGGGCCGCGGCGCCCGCGCGGAGGACCGCTCGCAGCGGGCCGGGGAGCCCGGACCTCTGCCGGACGTGAGCGGGCTGAGGGTGCCCGCCCCGGCGCCCGGCGGGGTCTCGATCGGCACGATGACCGGCGGGGCCGTCGCCTCCGGGGAGGACGCGACGGCCGTCGACGCCTCGACCCGCCTCACCCCCTCGGCCCGCGAACTGCTGGAGGCCATGGGGCAGTTGAGGGGTCAGCTGCCGATGTTCACCCGGGCCGAGGGCAACGGCGTGGCCGAGGTGGAGCAGGAGCTGGACGCCGTCGGCACGGCCCTCGAACAGACCGGCACCGCCCCGCGCACCCGCCTGGAAGCGCTTCGCGACCTCCTCCGGCGCTCGACCACGGTGGTCTCCGGGCTCGCCTCGGCGCTGGCGGTCGTGCAGGCGATCGAGCAGTTCCTGGGCTGAGCGGGCGTCGCGGAACGGGCATCGCGGAAACAGGCATCGCGGAAACGGGCATCGGGGACGACGGGGGAGCGGGAACGGCAGTGGCAGGCACGTACTGGGACAAGGACAGCCAGCAGTGGGTGGCCCGGCCACCGGCGGGCGAGGCAGCCCCGCCACCGCCTCCGGTGGATCCCCCCGTCACACCCGCGCGCCCGACCTCGCCCCCGCCACCGCCGGTCGGCCCACCGGCACCGCCGGCCGAGCCACCGCTGATCACCCCGCCGCGCGACCCCGGGCCGCAGAGCCCGCCGCCCACCGGGAAGCGGCCGCCCCGGCGGCTGCTGGTGGCCGCCCTGGCCGGCGCCCTCATCGGGGTGCTCGCGGGCGGCGGCGGGTACCTGCTGACCCGACACCGGGACGGAGCCGAGCCGACGGGCACGACGACCCTCACCGGCGCACCCCCGGTCACGGCCTCCGGCTCCCCCTCCCGCACGCCGTCCGCCACCTCCACCCCCATCACTCCGCCCCCGACGCCCACCCCGACCCCGACGCCGACCGGGCCGCACCTCGCCCCGGTCCAGGACCCGAGCGGCTTCACCCTCGTCGTCCCGGACGGCTGGCAGCGACGGAACGACGGCCACTCCACCTTCTACGAGCCCCCGGACAAGCTCAGCCTGGTCCAGGTGTACGCGATGGACGCCAACGCCCCGTACGACCAGGCCGTCGCCACCGACTCCGCCCTGGCCGGCGACGCGACGAGGTTCCCGGGCTACCACCGCATCCGCCTGGAGCGGACGGCCGGCGGCGGCGCGGAGCTGGAGTACGCCTACAACCACTCCTCCGGCACCGTCCGACGAGCGGTCGACCACATCGTCAACGGCCCGAACGGCACCGCCTACGCCGTCATCGTGGCCGGCCCCGAGGGCGACTGGCCCACCGGGCTCCAGGCCCTCCGGGAGGCGGAGCTCACCGGCTTCTGCTTCGCCGCCCAGTGCCCGGCCGCCGCCGGCTGACCCCGGCCCGCCGCGCCTGACCCACGCACCGCCCGCCGGGGCTACGCCGCGCCCGCGCCCGTACGCACAGCGGCCTCGCCGCCGGCCGGCTCCGGTGCGGCTTCCGGCTGGGGGCGGGCCAGGCAGGCCACCGCGGTGGCCACCGCCGCCAGCACCACGCCGCCCGCCACCGCGCCGTGCAGTCCCGAGGTCACCGCCGTGCCGAAGGCGTCGCGCACGGGGGCGGGCAGGCCCGCGAGGGTGGCCGGGGTGAGATGGCCGCCGCCGGTGAGGGAGGCGGCTTGCGCCGGGCCGAGGCGGTCGGCGAGCGAGCCGGCGAGGCGGGCCGTGTAGACCGCGCCGAGGCCGGCCATGCCGAGGGAGCCGCCGATGCTGCGGAGCAGGGTGACCACGCCCATCCCGGCGCCCATGTCCCGGCGGGGGACGGCGCCCATCGAGGTCAGCAGGGTGCTCTGCATCAGCAGGCCGATGCCGATCCCGGCGACGGCGGTGAGCCCGGAGGCCAGCGCGACCGGGGTGTCGGTGCCGAGGAGCAGCAGCAGAGCGGCTCCGAGCAGGGCCAGCGCGCCGCCCAGCAGCGGGTAGCGCCGCTCGCCGCCCGGTCGGCTCATCAGCCGGCCGGTCGCCAGCTGGGTGCCCATCATGCCGAGCATCAGCGGCAGCAGGAGCAGGCCGCCGGCGGTGGGCGAGGTGCCCTGGACGAACTGCAGGTACTGCGGCAGGTAGCCGATCAGGGCGAGCATCACCGCGCCGGTGAGGAAGCCGAGCACCTGGGCCACCGTGAAATTGCGGCTGCGGAACAGCGCGGGCGGGACGAGTGGTCCGGGAGCGCGCCGTTCGACCCGGGTGAACCAGGCGAGTGCGACCACCGCCACCGCCGCCGTCCCGAGGATCCGGGGCGACGTCCAGGCGTACGTGGTGCCGCCCCAGCTGCCGACCAGGGTGAGCGCGAGGATGCCGGTGGTCAGCAGGGCGACCCCGGCCCAGTCGAAGGGCGCCCGCACCCGCTCGGTCCGCAGCCGCACCCCGGCCCCCACCGCGAGCAGCGCGAACAGCCCGATCGGCAGGTTGACGTAGAAGGCCCAGCGCCAGCTGAACCGGTCGGTGAGGAAGCCGCCGAGCAGCGGCCCGCCGACGAAGGCGATCGGCATCAGTACGCCGATCACCGACTGCACCCGCCCCCGGTCGGAGGCCGGGACGAGCACCCCGATCACCGAGAGGGCGCCGACCATCAGCCCGCCCGCGCCGACCCCCTGCAGGGCCCGGAAGGCGATCAACTGGCCCATGTCCTGCGCCAGTCCGGCCGCCATCGAGCCGGCCAGGAACAGCACCACCGCCCACTGGTAGGCGCCCTTGCGCCCGTACAGGTCGCCGAGCCTGCCCCAGAGCGGGGTGGCGGCGGCGGAGGTGAGCAGGTAGGCGGTGACCGCCCAGGACAGGTGTTCCAGTCCGCCGAGGTCGCCGACGATGGTCGGCAGCGCGGTGCCGATGATCTGGCCGTCGAGGGCCGAGAGGAAGATGCCGAGCATCAGTCCGATCACGCCGAGCAGCGGCGGCTTGGCCGGCTCCCCGGCCGGTTCCGTGGTCATGTCCTCCACCTCTTCCGGGGTCAGGCCGCGAACGGGCGGGTCTGCCGGGCGTCGCGCAGGGCCAGCGCCCACCAGGCGAGTTGGTCGAGCATGGTCTTGGCGGCGTCGGCGGCCGGGTCGAGGGCCTTGCCGTCGGCGTCGAAGCACTGGGCGGCGCCGTGGAAGCTGACCGTGTTGCGGATCGTCACCGCGTTCAGTTCGGCCATGACCACCCGCAGTTGTTCGACGGCCCGCAGGCCGCCGGAGAGGCCGCCGTAGGAGACGAAGGCGACCGGCTTGCCGTGCCACTGCTGGTTGTGCCAGTCGATGGCGTTCTTCAGCGGGGCCGGGAAGCTGTGGTTGTACTCGGGCGTGACGAACACGAACGCATCGGCGGCCTCCAGCCGGGGTGCCACGGCGGTCAGCAACTCGACGTCCCCCGGGGGCAGTTCGCCGCCGAAGGAGGGGAAGGTGGTCGGCAGCGGGGTCTGCGCCAGGTCGACCAGGTCGGCGGTCATGTCGCCGCGCCCGTCGAGGTGGCCGAGCAGCCAGTCGGCGACGACCGGGCCGAACCGGCCGGTGCGGGTGCTGCCGAGGATGACCGCGACCTTCAGGTTCTGCTCCGTGGACGTGTCCGTGGACATGGGATCCCCCTCCGGGACGTGCGGGACGCCGCCGCTGTGTACGGCGTATCTGCCAGATACAACGTACACATCGAGGTGTACGGCGTCCACTGCCGATACGCCGTACACGCGGAGTGGTACGGTGGGCCCACCCCAGTCGGAAGGAGCCCGCCCCATGCCCGCCCAGCAGGCCCGCGCCGGAGACGCCCCCGCGGACGGCGACGACAAGGCCCAGCTCTCACTCTGGGAGCGCCTCGCCCGCCCCGCCCCCGCGCCCCGCACCACGCTCACCCCGCAGCGGATCGCCGAGGCGGCGGTCGCCATCGCCGACACCGAGGGCCTGGACGCGGTCACCATGCGCCGCCTGGCCGGCGCGCTCGGCGTCGCCCCGATGGCCGCCTACCGGTACGTCTCCGGCAAGGACGAACTCATCGAGCTGATGGTCGACTTCGTGTACGGCCTGCTCCCCCTGGACGAACCCGCCGACGGCTGGCGGGCAGCCATGCGCTCCCTGGCCGTACACCTGCGGGCGATGAACCTGGCCCACCCCTGGACCGTCCGGGCGGCCACCGCGGGCGCCCTCAGCCCCAACCAACTCGCCGTCCCCGAGCACGCGTTCGCGGTCCTGTCCGAGCACGGCCTGGACGCCGACACCACCATGGCGGTGTTCCGCACCGTCACCGGCTACGTCCACGGCTCGGTCGCCGCCGAAGTCGCCCTGGAAACCATGCGCCGCGAGCACGGCTGGTCCGACGGCGACCAGACCCGGGCCGGCCTCGCCCCCCGGATGAGCTGGCTGATGAGCACCGGCCGCTACCCCAGCTACCAGCGCTACCTGGGCGAGGCCACCCGCAAGGACGACCCGGACTGGCAGTTCCAGACCGGCCTCGACTGCGTCCTGGACGGCATCGCCGCCCACTTCTCCATCTGACCAGCACGCGCGGGAAGTCGGCCGGGCCGACTTCCCGCGCGGTCATGCGTCTACCGCCGAGCGGGCAGCGCCAGGAACGCCAGCCCGCAGGCCAGCACCGCCAGCCCGCACCAGGAGACGGCGGGCAGCCGCTCCCCCAGCGCCGCGACACCCAGCACGGCGGCGACGGCCGGTTCGGCGAGCGTCAGCGTGGTGGCCGTCTGAGCGGTGGTGTGCCGCAGGCCGTGGCCGAACAGGCGGTACGCGAGGAAGGTGGTGATCACCGCGAGGTGCAGCACCACGCCCGTGCCGCGCGCCGAGGCCAGCCACTCCAGGTCACCGGCGAGCAGCACCGGCAGGACGATCAGCGCCCCGCCGCCGAACATCGCCCCCATCACCCCGCCCGAGGGGTGTCCGCCCGCGATCAGCCGCCCGCCGATCAGCGAGTACACGGCGTACGAGAGCCCCGAGAGCGCCGCCAGCAGCACCCCGGCCGGGTCCACCGCCGCGCCACCACCGGCGAGTTCGGGCCCCAGCACCAGCACGGCACAGCCGAGCACGGCCAGCGCCGTCGCCCCGGCCCACCGCCCGCTCGGCCGCCCCTGCCGGGCGAGCCACCCGAGCAGGCCGGTGAACACCGGCGCACTGCCCAGCGCGATCACCGTCGCCACCGCAACGCCCGTACGGCTCACCGCCGGGTAGAAGGTCACCGGATACCCGGCCACCGCGACCGCACCGGCCGCCAGCAGCAAGCGTTCACGCGCCCCGCACCGCCGGGGCAGCGCCCAGGCGGTGCGGTCGGTGAGGAACAACAGCAGCCCGCCGAGGACCAGCCCGGCGGCACCGATCCCCGCCGCCGGGGCGCCCCCGGGGGCCAGCGAACTGGCCGTCCCGGTGGTGCCCCAGAGCACGGCGGCGATCAGGATCGGCAGCGCGCCGCCGCGCGAGCGGGCGCGGCGGGGAGCCGAGGGAATGGCGTGGGCAGGCGAAGACAAACGATTCGGCACAGTGGTGAACTTCCGTCGTCGAAGACCGTCAGAGGAGGTTTCGAGAACGGGCGCACGCCATCAGCCCACGGCGACCTCACCAGGCCGAGCCGGGACGAAGGGGATCAAGCCACCGACGCGCGCGCCCGATCAGGCGCTGAGCGGCGGCAGCACGACGTGCCAGTACAGGTTCACGCCCCCGATGCTACCCGGGCGGGAAACGGTGCTGCGTGGGAAGTCGGCCAGGCCGACTTCCCACGCAGCACCTCAACCTGAGACGCCGAGCGTGATCGCTTGGACGCCGGGAAGGTCCGAGAATCCGGCGGAAGCGTCAGTGGTGTCGAGAATCAGTCGGCGGGCCACTCAGCCACCCTGTCGTTGAGCATGGCGCGAGCGGACGCCACATCCGCCGCGAAGTCCTCATCCGGCCCGAATCGCCGGAGAACGTCATTCAGCGCGGCTCCGTTACCCGAGGGGGCCGGCCCGATCACGGCAATGCGCCGACCGCCTCGGGTGACGATGATCGTCTCACCGTGCTCTGCCGAGTCCAGCACGGCGGCGAAGCTTCTCGAAGCCTCTGTTGCAGTCATCAGCCGCATGGAATCAGATGATCTGAGACAGGCCCCGCCGGCGAGGGGAGGGCGAGTTCGCACCAGGTGGTCTTGCCGATGTAGCCCTCGCCGCGCGGGTGGGCGCCCCAGGAGGTGGCGAGGGAGGCGACGAGTTCGAGGCCCCGGCCGGACTCGTCCTCGGCGGCGGCGTGGCGCATGGTCGGGAGTTCGGCGTTCGCGTCCGAGACCTCGATGCGGAGCAGGGTGCTCGTGGGGAGGAGAACGCGGACACCGATCATCCGGCCCCGCGGGGAGCAGGCGTGGCGGCAGGCGTTGGTGACGAGCTCGCTGAGGAGGATCAGGCCAGTCTCGGCGGAGTCGATCGGCATCTCCCACTGGAAGGCCTGCCGGATGAAGCGGACACGGGCGCGGCCGGCGCTGCGGGGGAGGCAGGGGAACATCCACTCGACGACATCGACGGGCTGAGTGAGCATCAGAGTCCTTGGGGGGTGTACGGACGGCGTCACTCACAAGAGCTGAGTTCGGCCATTTCACCCTTCAAGAGTCGGCAGACGGGCATAGCCTCAGCAGTAACACGACAGGTACAGCGAGAGCTTGAACCGCCCTGTGACCAGGGCAGGGAGGGGCACCGGGCGATGAGCACGCCGAAGGAGAACCCGATGTCGTGGAAGTACTGCGGCGATCAGCTCAAGCGGTGGCGCACTCGCGCGGGCGTAACCCGGGAGAAGCTGGCCCAGGCGGCCTGCTACGACATCGAGAGCGTGCGGTCGATGGAGGCGGGGAGGAGGAGGCCGTCGCTCAAGTTGCTTCAGGTGGCGGATGAGTTGTGCGACGCGAAGGGGATGCTGCTGGGGGCCGTGGACTTCCTGAAGCCGGAGAAGTTCCCCTCCTTCTCGCAGGACTTCATGAAATATGAGCCCGAGGCAACCGTCTTGAGCTCATACGAGAACCAGCTCGTCCCTGGCTTGCTTCAGACCGAGGCCACTGTCCGCTCCCTGCTGAACGCACACTGGCCGCCACTCGACGACGACACCCTGGAAGAACGAGTTGCGGGCCGATTGGATCGGCAGGCGATCCTGAGCAAGCAGACAAAGTCGTTCAGCTTCCTCATCGATGAGTTCGCTCTCCTCCGTCGGGTTGGCACCGCTTCAGAACACAAGGAGCAGTTGAACCGCCTCCTTGAAGCAGGCAAGCCCAGACACATCGACATTCAGGTAGTACCTGCCAGGTGTCTACATCCGGGCGTCAATGGCGCATTCGTCCTGCTAGAGACTGCCGATCATGAGCGCCTTGCCTACGAGGAAGGCCAGTCCATGGGCTTGCTGTCCGCCGACCCGGAGAAGGTGAATCTGCTATGGCAGCGCCATGCGATGATCCTCCGGCAGGCCCTCAGCCCCGAGGAGTCGGCTAGTTTCATCAACAAGTTGGCGGAGGAGCTATGAGCACCAACCTGGCCTGGGTGAAGTCCAGCCACAGCGGCACAGAGGGCGGGAACTGCATCGAAGTTGCCCCCTCCCCCTCCGCCATCCACGTCCGGGACTCCAAGGACAAGACCGGCCCGACCCTCACCTTCTCCCCCTCCGCCTGGTCCGCCTTCGTCGCCCTCGCTGCCGAAGCTCAAGTCGCCGAGTCCGAGTGATCCCTTAGTGGAATGGGTGGGTAACCACCTTCCAACCACCCTCGCACGCAGCAGATATGACTAATCGTCACGACTTCACCACGGCCGGTCGCGCCGTGTAGCGTGCGCATCAACGAACAACCCCCGCCGGTGCTCCAACACCGAACGGGGGTCTGACCATCACGATCGACGAAGGACTCGATCCTGTGGCTACCCACGACTCTACCGTCCCCATGGCCTCGCCCGGCTACGGCAAGCAGAGCGCCCCGGGGCAACTTCCTCCGGCTGCCGACGACTTCACGCACCTCCCGGTCCGCGAGGCGTACCTCGCCAGCCTGATCAACAACCTCCCCGACGGCGCCGCGATGGACGTCAAGACCCTCGCCGCCTACCAGCCCCTCTTCGGGCAGATGGCCGTCCGTACGGCCCTCAACAGGCTCTCCACCGCTGGTCACCTGCGCCGCGTCCGCGAGCGCGTGAACGCCGACCGGCCCCAGTGGGTGTTCCGCACCTACTTCTCCCGGACGCCTCGCAGCGACGCCTGGTGGAATCACTTCATCGCCACCGGCGACAGCCCGAAGGAGTCAACGGACGCCGCACCCGACCCCCCGGAAGAGCGACGCGCCTCCCCCGCCTACACCGCCCTCGCCGGCCTCGGCGTCGCGGACGCCCGGCTCGCTCTATCCGCCGCCGACTGCGCCGCCCTCGAACCGCTCGCCGCCGAGTGGCTGGATCGGGGCACCACCCTCGCCCTCTTCACCGCCGCGCTCACCGCGAACCTTCCGCCCGACGTTCACAGCCCGGCGGGCTTCACCCGGCGCCGCCTGATCGACAAGCTGCCGCCGGAACGCCCCCACCCCCAGCCCGCCCGCATCGTCGAGTGCACCGACTGCCGCACCCCCTGCCGCCCCGAGGCCCTCCTCGGCGGCCTCTGCCGGGCCTGCCGCTCCCCCGGCGGCATCAACCGCAGCGCACCGCCCTCGCCCCGCCTCTCCCCCGCCGCCGTCCACCGCCACGCGGCCCGCATCCGCCAGGCCCTGAGCACAGCGCCGCGATCATGAATATTCACAGGCAGCAGCGTTAACCTATGCAAAATCCAAAGGTGAACTAAGTTACAAACCTTGGATTCCCAGTCGCCCGGTTTGCCCACATGCTGAGATTCGTGCAATAGTCAAGGCATCGAACTTCGGCGGGCCCGACCTGGCACTGCCGACGCCCATCGCGCGGCACGCACCCCCTTGGCCGACGCGATGACTTGCAGGGGCCCCCATCCGCCGGACCACGGCGACCTCGGGGGCCCTGCGTGTTTTCCCCACAGAGACGTCAGTAGAGACGTCAGTGCCGCTCGCGCACCTTGAGCTCGAACCAGACCCCCTTGCCGCGCGGCAGCAGATCCGCACCCCAGCGGTCGGCGAGGTCGTCGACGACCTTCAGCCCCCGCCCCCGCTCGTTCACCGGCTTCGTCTCCGCGAGGATCATGCAGGGCAGCGCCCGCGACGAGTCCCGCACCTCGACCCGCAGCCAGCCCGGCTTGCGGCTCACCTGCAGACCGATGGTGCGCCCGGCGGCGTGCCGCACCGCGTTGGACACCAGCTCGCTGGTGAGTAACTCCCCGGCCTCCAGGTGCTGGTGGAGGTCCCAGGACTCCAGGACGGACAGCACCAGCCGCCGGGCCACCGGGCCCGACTCCGGCCGGGAGGGCAGCCGCACCTCGCTCGGCGAGGACTGATCGCACAGCCTGCCGGAATACATCTCCTCAAGCTCCTCGGAACTGAGCCGCTCCAGCGCCGAGAGCGCTTCCCGGACGTCGACCCAGGACGTCGCGGCGACCGTGCCGGCCCCGGGAACTGATGACTGATCTGTTTCGCCCCAACCCGCCATGCGGACCATCATTGCGGAACGCAAGCAGCCGCGTACGGACAATGAACAAACGATCTCGCCCGAGTCGGCATATGCCGGATGCAAGGACAGTCAACCCGGGCGACGTGACCGTCAAACCCGGGTTGACCAGAACGCGTTGCTACCAGGTGCTTACCAGGAGCCCCACGGCACGTTCCAGCCGCTGAGGCCGTTGTCCGGCGCCAGGGTCTCCTTCTTGATCGAGTTCTTGACGATCACCACGTCCCCGACGATCGAGCCGCCGTAGAACTTGCCCATCGTGGTGGAGTCGCCGCCGCCCTCGACGTCCTTGAGGCCGACGCAGCCGTGGCTGACGTTGTCGCCGCCGAAGATGCTGTTCTTGGCCCACCAGTTGCCGTGCACGTACGTGCCGGAGGTGGTGAGGCGCATCGAGTGCGGCACCTGGAGGTCGTAGGGCGCGCCGGTCATGCCGGGCAGGGTGCTGGACTGCATCCGCACCGTGCCCTCCTTGGACATGATGACCATGGTGCCGTTCCAGGTGGGGTGGTCGTCCGAGCCGGAGGTGATGTCGATCTCGGAGTTCTGGCCGTCCCCGCGCGCGACGGTCATCGTGTGCGCGGCGGCGTCAACCGTCGAGATCTGGGATCGCCCGATCGTGAAGGGCTCGTCCCGGTCCCCGCCGTACACCCCGGGGGCGATCTCCACGCTCTTGAGGCGGTAGTGCACAACCACCTTGGTGTCGGGCGCCCAGTACTGCTCCGGGCGGAAGTCCAGCCGGCGGTCGCCGAACCAGTGGCCCTTCACCGCGGTGCCGTTGCTGGTCTCGAAGGTGATGCCCTTCGCGACCTGGTCCTTGTTCTTGACGTCCTTGCTGAACTCCACCGAGACGATCATGCCGACGCCGTACGTGGCGTCGTTGTCCACGTTGTCGGAGGCCTTGGCGAGCGCCGTCGGGGTCAGCGTGGTGAAGTTGCTGTCCGCCTGGGCGACCGCGCCGTCCGCGTCCGCGGCCATCGCGCTGACCTGGTAGGCGGTGCCCACCGCCAGGGCGGCCGACGGCGTCCAGGAGGAGCCGTCGGCGGAGATCGTGCCGGGGACCTCCTTGCCGGTCTTGTCGCTCACCTTCACCGTGGTGAGCTTGCCGCCGGTCGCACCGACCTTGATCGCGTTCGGTGCCACGTCCACCGAGCCGGTCTTGGGCTCGATGCTCACCGCAGCCTTCGAGACCTTCGGCGCCGCGCTGGTGGGGGCCGCCGCGGGCTGCGAGCCGGCCGCGGGCTGGGAGGCGGCCGCGCCGGCCCCCAGGTCGGCCTTGGCCGCGCTACCGCCCCCGCCCCCGCCACCGCCACAGGCGGCCGTCAGCGTCATTGCCCCGCCGACCAGACCGACGGCCACCACTCTGCGTATCGACCTCAACGTCGATCCCCTTCCTCTGAACTCCCCGAACTCCCCGTGGACCCGGCCATCGGAAAGGTTGCGCCATGCACGGGGCTGCACGCCCCGGAAACCGGAGCGGCCCGACCCCAACGGGTGAGGATCGGACCGCTCGGCGAGAACTCACCGGAGTGCCCGGAGTACCCGGGCCAACCTCCGGGTAGGGCCTACCAGTTGGCCCAGCCCACGTTCCAGCCGCCGAGCCCGTTGGAGGGCGAGACGGTCTTCTCCTTGGTGTTCACGACCTTGATGACGTCGCCGACCATCGAGTCGTTGAAGAACTTGCCGGCGACCGAGGTGTCGCTGCCGCCCTTCACGTCCTGCATCGACACGCAGCCGTGGCTGGCGTTGCTCTTGCCGAACGGGCTGGCCCAGTAGTTGCCGTGCACGAAGGTGCCGGAGGTGGTCAGCCGCATCGCGTGCGGCACGTCCTGGATGTCGTACTCGCCGCCGAGACCGACGGTCTGCGAGTTCATCCGGGTGACCTTCTCCTTGGACATGACCACCATGGTCCCGCCCCAGGACGGCGTGGCGTCCGCGCCCAGGGTGACCGGCACGGTGGTGCTCTGACCGCCCCGCTCGATGGTCATCTGGTGCGACTTGGCGTCCGCGGTGGAGATCTGCGAGCGGCCGATGGTGAACGGCTCGTCCTTGTCCACGTCACCGTAGACGCCCGGGGCGACCTCGACGTTCTTCAGCCGGTACTTGATCGTCACCTTGGTGTCCGGCGCCCAGTACTGCTCCGGGCGGAAGTCCACCCGGGTGTCGCTGAACCAGTGGCCCTTCACGACGGTGCCGTTGCTGCTCTCGAAGGTGATGCCGTTGACGACGGCGTCCTTGTTCTTGACCGCCTTGTTGAACTCCACCGAGACGATCATGCCGACGCCGTAGGTGGCGCCGTCGCTGATGTTGTCGTTGGTGGAGATCTTCTTGTCCGGCGTCAGGGTGGTGAACGAGGTGGTGGACGCGGCCACCAGGCCCTCGGCGTCCTTGGCCTGCGCGTTCACCTTGTACGCCATGCCGACGGTGAGCGCCGCCGCGGGCTTCCAGCCGGTGCCGTCCGGGGTGATCGCCCCCTGGACCGGCTTCCCGTCCTTGTCGGTCACCTCGACCGCGCTCAGCTTGCCGTTGGAGACGGACACCACCAGCCCGGTCGGCTGGACGTTCTGGGCGCCGTCCTTCGGCTCGACGGCGATCACCGCGGCCGAGGTCTTCGGCGCCGCCGAACCGCCCGCGTCCGCCGGGGCCGACGCGCCCGCCGAACCCGCCGCACCGGCCGAGCCCGAACCGTCGGAACCACTGCCCTTGTCGTCGTTGCACGCCGCGGTGAGCAGCAGCACCCCGCCCATGACCACCGCCACCGCGCCCCTCCGCCCGTAGCGGCTGGTGGTGCGTATCGCGGCGCCGGCCGTCTTACCCGTCTTCACGGTTTCTCCCCTCCCGGTATCCACTCTGTTGACGCGTTGAGTGCCCCCATGAGTTGCACCGGGCGCCGATCTTTCGCGCCGGTCTGCGGACGCGTCGGAGCAGGATAACCGGGCCGTCTGAGCGGATCCTCAGGGGTGTCCGGGACGGAACCGGGCGAAGCCGGGGTGAACCGGGCGGCCTACCGCAGGGCGCTCCCCGCCACCCACTGCTCCCACGGCAGGTTCCAGCCGTTGAGCCCGTTCTGCGGCGGCACGAAGTCCCCGGCCGAGGCCGTCACCTCCAGCACGTCCCCCGGCACGGTGTGCTCGAACAGCCAGCCCGCCGGGGTGTCCTTGCTCGCCCCGCCCTTGTCGTCGGCCAGGCCGATGCAGCCGTGGCTGGTGTTGGCCCGGCCGAACACCCCGGGATCCGCCCAGTAGTTGCCGTGGATGAACGTGCCGGAGCCGGTCAGCCGCATCGCGTGCGGCACGTCCTTGATGTCGTACTCGTCGCCCATGCCCACGGTCTGCGAGTTCATCCGGGTCACCTTGTACCGCTCCGACACCACCATCACCCCCCGGTAGGTGGAGTGCTCGGGGCTGCCGCCGGAGACCTTCAGCACCCGCACCACCTTGCCGCCCCGGCCGGCCCGGACGGTCAGGGTGTGCGCATCCAGGTCCACGGTCGAGACCTGCGCCCGACCGACGGTGAACCGCACATCCCGGCTCTGGGTACCGAACTCACCGGGCGCACCCTGGACGTCCTTCAACCGCAGCGCCACCGTGACCTTCGTCCCGGCCGCCCAGTACTGCTGCGGACGGAAGTCCAACCGCTGGTTGCCGAACCAGTGCGCAGCCACCACCACCGGCGGATCGGCCCCGACCCGGACGGCCCGCTCCACCGCCGCCCGATCGGCGATCGGCCTGCTGAAGCGCAACGAGACCGGCATGCCCACCCCGACCGTGGACCCGTCCTCCGGCGTGAAGAAGGCGACGAAGGTGTGCGCCCGGGCCGCCGTCGAGAACGCCGAGTGCTGGGCCGCCCGCTGCCCCTGGCCGTCCTCCGCGACGGCGTCCAGCGTGAACGCGGTCCCCAGCGGCAACGCCCCGTCCGGCACCCACCCGGCACCGTCCGGCCCGATCGTCCCCGCCACCTCGGCCCCCTTGGCATCAGCCAACCGAACCGAGACCAACCGCCCCTGCGAAGCCGTCACCCGAACCGCACCCTCCGGCTGCACGTCCACCGCACCATCGGCCGGCACAACAGCAAGCACCGCCCGAGACGGCACGAAAGGCACAGCCGCCGCCCCCGACGCAGCCCCGTCCCCCGCCGGGCCGTCACCGCCACCGCCACCGCACCCCGTAAGGACGGCCAGACAGCAGGCCACCGCCGCCACCCCCCGTGCCCACACCCGTCCTCGGCGCCGCATCCCGGGGCCTCCCACTGTTCACGACCGACGCCCGGAACAACGACACCCGCCCACCACAGACACTGTCTCTTATACACATCTGACGCTGCCGACGAGCGATCTAGTGTAGATCTCGGTGGTCGCCGTATCA
>NZ_JNWQ01000032.1 GCF_000716875.1 Streptomyces novaecaesareae
ACCGAACAGTGATCTTGGTCGACACGGTTCTAGCAGGAGCTCCGTCCCATTTCAGGCGACTTGACGCGGCCACCCACAGCTCTATCTACACGGCGTTGGGGCTAGGGCTAGGGCTGTGGCACGGCTGCGGCGACCGCTGCGGCGGTGTCAGACGGACGGCAGTTCCAGCACGAAGCGGGCGCCGCGCGGGGCGTGGGCGACGCGCAGGGTGCCGCCGTGCCGGGTGGCGACGTCGGCCGCGATGGCCAGGCCCAGGCCGCTGCCGCCGGCGTCCCGGCTGCGGGCCTCGTCGAGCCGGGTGAACGGCTCGAAGATCCGCTCGCGGTCCTCCGGCGGCACGCCCGGGCCGTCGTCCCTGACCTCCAGGACGCAGCCGGCCCCGGTCTGCCGTACGGACAGTGCCACCTCGGTGGCCGCGTGCCGCCGGGCGTTGTCCAGCAGGTTGCGCACCAGCCGGTGCAGCCGGATCCGGCTGCCGCGCACCAGCACCGGCTCGGGCGCGTCCACCCGCAGGGCGAGCCGGGCGCCGAAGGCCGGGCGGTACTGGTCGGCGAGTTCGCGCAGCACGGCGGACAGGTCGACGGTGGTGGGGCGGCCGGCCGTCGCCGGGTGGGTGCCCCTGGCCAGGAACAGCAGGTCCTCGGTGAGCTGTTGCAGCCGCTCGACCGAGGTGAGCGCCTCCCGGGTGGCGGCCGGCCAGTCGGTGCGCTCCGGATGGGCCAGCGAGACCTCCAGGTTGGTGCGCAGCGCCGCGATCGGGCTGCGCAGCTCGTGCGAGGCGTCCGCGACGAAGCGCTGCTGCTGGGCGGCCGAGCGCTCCAGCCGGTCCAGCGTGGCGTTGGTGGTCCGCGCCATCCGGGCGATCTCGTCGCCGGAGCGCGGCACCGGGACGCGGCGGTCCAGCCGGTGCTCGCCGATCTCGGCCAGCTCGGCGCGGATCGCCTCCACCGGGCGCAGCGCCCGGCTGGTCGCCGTCCAGGCCATCAGCGCGACCAGCAGC
This sequence comes from Streptomyces novaecaesareae, assembly GCF_000716875.1. Taxonomy (GTDB): domain Bacteria; phylum Actinomycetota; class Actinomycetes; order Streptomycetales; family Streptomycetaceae; genus Kitasatospora; species Kitasatospora novaecaesareae. Next base: position 1,001 of record NZ_JNWQ01000032.1, read on the forward strand.
GCGGCGGCCGGCACGCCCGCCTGCAGCACCGGGTCGATGGTGCGCAGCGAGGCCTCGGCGGCGAACGGGGTGGCCAGCACGTACACCGTGAACGGGCCGACCTCCGGCTTCACCTGGAAGCCGTCCTTGCGCAGCAGCGGGCTCCAGCTGCCCATCGCGGTGAAGGCGCGCCCCGAGTAGCGGTTGGCAGCGGCGTCTCCCGCGGGGCCGATGGTGATCCGCTGCACCGACTGCCAGTCGTCCGGCGCCAGACGGGGTACGGCGGTCGGCAGGGGCCCGGTCAGGTGCTGGGTGGTCAGCGGGCCGCCCATGATCACCACCTGGCCGTCGCTGCCCAGCACCAGGTACGGCAACTGCCCGTGGTCCGCCAGCTGCTGGCCGAACTTGTAGCCGCTGCTGATCTCCCGGGCCTGCGCCTTCGCCTCGGCATCGGCGGCCGCCAACTGCGCGTCGTACATGTGGCCGCGCAGCCACCAGGCGCCGACCCCGAGCAGCAGCAGCGCGGCCAGACCGGCCGCCAGCGAGGTGCGCAGGCGGGTGGAGAGGCGGCTCAGCACGGCCCGGCCTCCAGCCGGTAGCCGGCGCCGCGCACGGTGGTGATCGAGCGGACGCCGAACGGGGTGTCCACCTTGCGGCGCAGCATGCTGACGTACACCTCGACGATGGACTCCTCGCCGTCGAAGGCGATGTCCCACACCTCGTCGACGATCCGGCGCTTGGACAGCACCTCGCCGGGGTGCTCGGCCAGGCAGCGCAGGACGGCGAACTCGCGCTCGGTGAGGGTGATCTCGGCGCTGCCCCGGCCGCAGCGGCGGCCCGCCGGGTCCAGCCACAGGTCGCCCACCCGCAGCAGCGGGCCGGGGGTCTGGCTGCGGCGGATCAGGGCGCGCAGGCGGGCCAGGAAGACCAGGTAGGAGAACGGCTTGGTGAGGTAGTCGTCGGCGCCGGTGTCCAGGCCCTCGGCCTCGTCGTACTCGCCGTCCTTGGCGGTCAGCATCAGGATCGGGGTGGTCACGCCGTCGGCGCGCAGCGCCTCGCACACCTTGTAGCCGTTCAGGCCGGGCAGCATGATGTCGAGCACGATCGCCCGGTAGGCGTGCCGCCGGGCCAGCCGCAGGCCGGTCAGGCCGTCCGGGGCGAGGTCGACGGTGTAGCCCTCGGCGTCCAGGCCGCGCTGTACGGCCGCGGCGACTTGGGCGTCGTCCTCCACCACCAGAATCTCCATGCGGATCAGGATGCCACCGGGGCCGGATCCGTTCCTTAAACGGGCTTCAGCTTTCTCAGCCTCGCTTCAGGGGCCCTGACGCATGCTCTCGCCGATCTCGCCGGCCTGTTCGGGCCGGTGCCCGCAGCGAGAGGGGCTGGCGGATGACCGTTCTCCAGGAGGTTCGGCCGGTACGGCCCGTTCCTCCCGTTCCGTCGGCCTCGCCCGTCGCGGCCGCCCGGCACCGGAAGCCGCGGCGGGCGCTACCGCCCGGTCTGGTGATGGCGGTGGGGACGGTGGTCTCCCGGGCCACCGGCTTCGTCCGCTCGGCGGTCCTGGTGGCCGTCCTCGGCTCGGGGGTGCTCGCGGACGGCTACAACGTGGCCAACACCGTGCCCAACATCCTGTTCGTGCTGCTGATCGGCGGCGCGCTGAACACCGCGCTGGTGCCCCACCTGGTGCGCGCCGCCAAGGAGTCGGCGGACGGCGGTGCGGCGCACCTCGACCGGCTGGTGACGGTGCTGGTGGCCGCCCTGCTGGTGCTGACGGCGCTGGTGGTGCCGGCCGCGCCGCTCGTCGTACGGGCGTACACCTCGTACGGCGGTGCGCAGTTGGAGCACACCGTACTGCTGGCGTACCTGTGCCTGCCGCAGGTGTTCTGCTACGGGCTGTTCACGGTGCTGGGCCAACTCCTCAACGCCCGGCGGAGGTTCGCGCCGATGGCGTGGGCGCCGGTGCTCAACAACCTGGTCGTGATCGGGGTGTTCGGCGCCTACCTCGGCCGACCGGCCCTCTCCGCCGCCGACCTGACCGTGCTCGGGGCCGGGACGACGGCCGGTGTCGTCGCCCAGAGCCTGGTGCTGCTGCCCTGCCTGCGGGCCGCCGGGGTGCGGCTGCGGCCGCGCTGGGACTGGCGGCGGGCCGGGCTGGGCGAGCCCCTGCGGGCCGCCGGGTGGACGCTGCTGCTCGTGCTGAGCGACCAGGTGAGCTACTGGGTGGTGACCCGGCTGTCCACGCTCGCCGGCGAGCAGGCCGCGGCGGCGGGGCTGCCGGGCGTCGGATACACGGCGTACGGCAGCGCCTACCTGCTGTGGATCGTGCCGCACGGCGTGGTCACGGTGTCCGTGGTCACCGCCGTCCTGCCCTCGTTGAGCGCCGCCGCCGACGACCGGGCCGCCGTGCGCGGGATCCTCTCCCGTACGGTCCGCACGATCGCCGTCGTCACCGTCCCGGCCGCCTGCGCGCTCGCCGTCCTGGCGCCGCAGCTGTGCGAGCTCGCCTTCGGGCACGGCCGTACCGACGCCGCCGACGTCCGGGCCATCGCCGGCATGCTCTGTGCCTTCGCGCCCGGCCTCGTCCTGTACTCCGCCGGGTACGCGCTGACCCGCACCTTCTACGCGCTCGGCGACAGCCGGACCCCGTTCCTGCTCAACCTGCTGCCCGTCGCCGCCACCGCGCTCGGCGCCCTGCTCTGCCACCGGCTGCTGCCGCTGCGCTGGGCCGTCACCGGGATGGCCGGCTGCTACGGGGGCTCCTTCCTGCTCACCTGCGTGGCCGCCCACCTGCTGCTGCGCCGGCGCCTCGGGCCGCTGGGCGTCCTCGGCGCCCACGCCAGGCCGCTGGCGGCCGCCCTCCCGGCCGCGGTCGCCGCCTGGTACGCGGCCCGCTACGGCCTGCTACCCGCCGGCGCCGTCCTCGCCGCCGGCTACCTCCTGCTCGCCCACCTCCTCCACATCGAAGAACTGTCCGCCCTCACCACGCGATTGCGCCGCCGATGAACCGCCTCCCCGCCGACGTCGCCCACACCCTCGACGCCCTCCTCCCCGAAGGCCACCCGCTGCGCGCCCAAGTCCCGCTCCTGCGCATCGAGTCCCGCTGCGCCTGCGGCTGCACCGCCCACTTCACCGGGCCCGGCAACCCCGCCCGCTCGGAGATCGTGGCCGAAGCGGCCCTCGGCGACGACGGCGAGGTCCTCCTCTTCGCCGAGGACGGCCGGCTCTCCTGGCTGGAGGTCTGCTCCTGGACCGACCCCAAGCTCACGCTGGCCGACGCGGACCGCTTCCTGCGCGGGGAACCCTTCGGGCCGGACCGCTCGTCGTGACAGGCATGTCCACTGTTCTCGTCCTCGGCTTCGACCCGCACGCCGTCCCCGGCATGGACGGCGACGGCCTGCGGGCCGTGCTCGACGCCGAACTCGCCCGCTTCGCCGAGTACGGCATCGACGCCGCCATGACCCTGGTCGCCCCCGACGAAACCGCCGAGCCCGCGATCACCGCCGCGCTCTCGGAGTGCGGTTGGGACGTCGTCGTCATCGGCGGCGGCATCCGCAAGCCCGAACCGGCGCTGCCCTTCTTCGAGTCGGTCGTCAACCTCGTCCGACGCCACGCTCCCGAGGCCGCCATCGCCTTCAACACCAGCGGCGCGGACAGCGTCGAGGCCGCCCGGCGCTGGCTGGAATAGGCCTTGCCCCTTCGGGTGACACGCCTTGCGCGGGAGACCGCGGCTGCGCGTGAATCGCCAGGTAGCGGGGAGGCGACCTTGTCCCTCGGCCCGGGAGGAATCCGACGGACCCTGGTGGCTGGAGTAGGAAGTCGGCCCGGCCGACTTCCTGTTCCGGCTGCTCCGGGTGCGTCGGCTGTTCCGGCTACGCCGAGGGGCGGAGGTCGGCGAGGCTGCGGCGGTAGGAGAGGGCGGGGCGGTCGCCGAAGAGGAACTCGTACCTGAACCGGAAGCCGTTGTGGGCGAGGACGGCCCGGGAGGCGAGGTTGTCGACGGTGGTGACGGCGGTCAGGGCGGTCAGTCCGTACGCCGTGGCGGCGAGCCGGCAGACCTCGGCGACGGCGGTCCGCGCCACGCCGCGGCCGGTGGCGGATTCGGCGACGCGGTAGCCGAGTTCGGCGCTGCCGTCCGCGAGGTCGACCAGGTTGACCCGGCCGACGAGCTCCCCGTCCGCGCCGCGGATGACGTGGAACCGGCAGGTGCCCTCGGCCTGTTCGGCGAGGAGGGCGGCGTGGCGGGCGGGGAACTCGGCGAAGTAGGCGTCGCCGCGGTCCGGGATGCTGCGTGCGAAGTACGCGCGGTTGGCACGTTCGAAGGCCAGCACGGCCTCGGCGTGGTCGGGGCGGAGGAGTTCCAGCGTCGGCATCCGGCCAGTCTGGCGCGCAGAGCGGCCGCGGACCACCGGAATTCCCCTGGAACACCGCGGTCTAAGGTCGTGGCCATGAGTGACATTCAGAACGCCGCCTCCATCCGCGTGCTGCTCGCCGAGGACCAGGGGATGGTCCGGGAGGCGCTGGCCGCGCTGCTCGGGCTGGAGGGGGACCTCGACGTCGTCGCGCAGGTCGGGCGCGGGGACGAGGTGGTGGCGGCGGTGCTGGCGAACGACGTGCAGGTCGCCGTGCTGGACATCGAGATGCCGGGGATGACGGGCATCGAGGCGGCCGCCGAGCTGCGCCGGCAGGCGCCGCGCACCAAGGTCGTCATCGCGACGACCTTCGGCCGCCCGGGCTACCTGCGCCGGGCGATGGAGTCGGGAGCGGACGCCTTCCTGGTGAAGGACGCGCCCGCCGCCGAGCTGGCCGAGGCGATCCGCCGGGTGCTGCGCGGCGAGCGGGTGATCGACCCGGCGCTGGCGGCGGCCGCGCTGGCCGAGGGCGCCAACCCGCTGACCCCGCGCGAGCGGGACGTCCTGGGCGCGGCCGCCGACGGCGCGGTGAACGCGGACATCGCCAGGCGGCTGCACCTGTCCGAGGGGACGGTCCGCAACTACCTGTCGATGGCGATCCAGAAGACCGAGGCCCGCAACCGTACCGAGGCGGTGCGGATCGCCCGCGAGAAGGGCTGGCTCTGAGGCTCGTCGCAGAAGGTCAGTTGAGCCGGTGCCGGGCCGCCCGCGCCTCCTGACGGACCTTGGCGGCCCCGTCCGGGTCGAAGGCGTCCAGGATCTGCGCGTACGCGTCCATCTCCGCCGAGCCGCCGAGGAAGTCCCCGGTGCGGACGAGGAGTTCGGCCCGCTCCAGGCGGAGCTGGGCCGGGTGCCGGGGGAGCAGCAGGGCGAGTTCGGTGGCCCAGAGCTGGGTGCGGGCGTGCTCCGGGCGGTCGGCGGCCCAGGCGCGGATGTTGCCGAGCACCCGCAGCACGATGTCCAGCGGCTGGGCCGGGGTGAGCAGGTCGGGCGTGAACTCGACCCCGGCGGCGGCGACCAGGCCTTGGACGTCCTCCGGGTCGAGCAGCCGGCCGCCGTGGAACGGGTCGGCCAGGACGTACTCGTCGCCGCCGGCCGGGCCGCCGACGGCGACGATGAAGTGGCCGGGCAGCGCGATGCCGTGGACGGTGAGCCCGGCCCGCCGCCCGACCGCCGTCCACACCAGCGAGAGCATGATCGGCAGCCCGCGCCGCCGCCGCAGCACCTCGGGCAGCAGCGAGGACTCCAGCCGCCGGTAGTCCGACTGCCGGCCGTGGAAGCGCTCCCGCCCGCCGAGGACGGCCGCGAGCAGGGCGGCGGTCTCCTCCGGCCCGGCGGGCGCGCGCTCCGCGACGGCCTGCCGGACGGCCGCCGCGTGCCGGTCCAGCGCGGCCTCGCAGGCGGCGAGCAGGGCGTCCACGCCCGGCGGTTCGCCGGGATCGCCCGGGTCGAGTGCCGGGCCGTGTTCGGCGGCGGCGAGCAGGCAGAGCAGCACCGGGTCGGGCTGCTCGGCGCGGGCGGCGTTCCGGAAGCGGTCTCTGCTCTGCTCGGTCACGGTGACGGCGACGGCTTTCGTACGGCGGACGGACAAGGCGGCGGACGGGCAAGGCGACAAGCGGACAGGGCGATGGACGGACGAAACGACCGGACCGCTACGCCTGGGGAAGCAGGGCGTAGTGGTAAGTGTGACTGGTCGTGAAGCCGAGCCCGTCATAGAGCGCGATCGCCCCCGCGTTCTCCGCCTCGACCTGCAGGTATCCGCCGCTCGCCCCCTCCTCGGCCGCGCGCGAGGCGAGCACCGCCATGACCGCCGTCCCCAGCCCGGCCCGTCGGGCGTACGGCTGGACCTCGATCGCCCCGAAGCAGGCCCAGGGTCCCTCGACGACGCAGCGTCCGATCGCGAGCGGCGGCTGCCCGGGTGCGCCCGGTACGGAGGCGAACCAGACCGACGGCCCGCCGTGCAGCACCCGCCGGGCCGCCTCCTCCACCGCCGGGTCGCCGCCGACCCGCCGGTACACCGACAGCCACGCCGCGTCCGCCGTCCGTGCCAGCCGGACGCGGTCGTGCCCGGCCCCGGCCCGGGCGAGCCCGGCCAGCGGGGCGGTGCGGACCAGGGTGGGCGCGTACCCGGCGCCGAGCCGGTCGAGTTCCGACCGCAGCGCGTCCGGCGACCCAGGGGTGACCACCTCGACGTACGCGGGCAGCCCGCGCTGCGCGTACCAGCTGCGGACGGCTGCCAGCGCCTGCGGCAGCGGCATCCCCGGGTCCCCGAGGGTCTGGACGGAGTTGGCCCGCCGGGTGAACCCGGCCGCGGCGCGCAGCGTCCACTCGCCGAGCGGCTCCTGCTCCACGGCCGGCCAGCCGCGCCCCGCGATCCGCTGCAGCTCGACCGGCGTGGCGACCGGCGGCGCGGTGCGCCGGGCCGGGAACGGCGGCACGACCTTGCCCGCGACCAGCAGCTTCTCCGGGAAGCAGACCGGCTCCCCGGACCGGGGCACGACCGTCAATCCGTGATCGTCCCACGATGTGAGCACGCCGATCGCATCCCGGAAGACCGGACGGTCGTCCACGAACTCCGACAGGCGCCGGACGGACACGCGTCGTCCCACGTCAGAGCGATCTATCCGGACCTCCGGACGGTCGTCCGAGGGGTTCCCGGTCGTCACTTGACCACCTCCTGTGCATTTGCGGTCTCCGACCCGCGATACTAGGGGCGGGCATCGACGACGCCGCGCTCACCGCGCACGCGAGCAGAACAGAACGGGCCGCCAGGCCCTTCCGAGGAGGAACGACAGCGTGACCTACGTCATCGCGCAGCCTTGTGTCGACGTGAAGGACAAGGCGTGCATCGAAGAGTGCCCGGTTGACTGCATCTACGAGGGCGAGCGATCGCTCTACATCCACCCGGATGAGTGTGTCGACTGTGGCGCATGCGAGCCGGTTTGCCCGGTCGAGGCGATCTTCTACGAGGACGACACTCCGGAGGAGTGGAAGGACTACTACAAGGCGAACGTCGAGTTCTTCGACGACCTGGGTTCGCCCGGTGGCGCCTCGAAGCTGGGCCTGATCGAGCGTGACCACCCGTTCATCGCCGCTCTGCCTCCGCAGAACGCCGACCACTGACGATCGGTGGGTACGAAGCTGTGAGCAGCAACAGCACGCGCGCGCCGTTCCCGGGCCACCCGGGGGCGGCGCGCCGCGTTTCCGACCGGCTCCCCGTCTTCCCCTGGGACAAGCTGGAGCCGTACAAGACGACCGCCCTGGCCCACCCGGGCGGCATCTGCGACTTCTCCGTCGGCACCCCGGTGGACCCGGTCCCCGAGGTGATCCAGAAGGCGCTGGCCGCGCACACCGACACGCCGGGCTACCCGACCGTCTGGGGCCCGCTGGAGCTGCGCGAGGCGATCGCCGGCTGGCTGCACCGGCGCGTCGGCGCCGGGATCGGCCCGCAGGCCGTCCTGCCGACCGTCGGCTCCAAGGAGCTGGTGGCCTGGCTGCCGACCCAGCTCGGCCTCGGCCCCGGCGACCAGGTCGCCTACCCGCGGCTGGCCTACCCGACCTACGAGGTGGGCGCGCGCCTGTGCGGCGCCGAGCCGGTCGAGTACGACTCGGTGGACGAGCTGGACGGCTCCCGGGTGCGCCTGCTCTGGGTGAACTCGCCGTCCAACCCGACCGGCCGGGTACTGGACGCGGAGGAGTTGCGCCGCGCCGTCGAGTGGGCCCGGGAGCACGGCGCGCTGCTGGTCAGCGACGAGTGCTACCTGGAGCTGGGCTGGGAGGCCGACCCGGTCTCCGTCCTCCACCCGGAGGTGTGCGGGGGCAGCCATGAGGGCCTGCTGGCCGTCCACTCGCTCTCCAAGCGCTCCAACCTGGCCGGCTACCGCGCCTCCTTCGTCGCGGGCGACCCGGTGGTGGTCAAGGAGCTGCTGGAGGTGCGCAAGCACGGCGGCATGATCGTCCCCGCTCCGGTGCAGGCGGCGACCGTCGCCGCGCTCGCGGACGACGCGCACGTGGCCGAGCAGCGCCAGCGGTACGCGGCCCGGCGCGCGGCGCTGCGGGCCGCGCTGGAGGCGTACGGCTTCCGGATCGAGCACTCGGAGGCGAGCCTCTACCTGTGGGCGACCCAGGACCGCCCGTGCTGGGAGACCGTGGCCGAGCTGGCTGGGCTGGGCATCCTGGTGGCGCCCGGCGACTTCTACGGGCCGGCCGGCGAGCGCTTCGTCCGGGTCGCGTTCACCGCGACCGACGAGCGGGTCGCGGCCGCCGTGGAGCGGCTGAACGGCGCGCGCTGACCGGGGCGCGCTGAACGGCGCGCCCCGGTCGTACGCCGAAGGGGCTGGTGTTCCGAGGAGGAACACCAGCCCCTTCAGCATGAGGACCACCGCGCGGGTCGCCCCGGCGCGGCCCTAGGGCATGTCTTGGGCGTGCCTAGAGCGGCAGGCCGCTGATGCTGCCGCCGTTGACGCCGCCGAGCAGCCCGCCGACCGGGCCGAGCGCGCCGGTGAGGCCGGACAGCGGGTTGTTCGGGCCGAGGTCGGCGCCGCCGAGGCGGTTGGCCGAGCCGTGCTCGGCCAGGCCGAGGACGTCGGTGCCGGGCGCGCCGGCCAGCGTGTGCTCGACCGAGCCGAGCGGCAGCGCGCGCTCCACCGCGCCCAGCGGCAGCGCGTCGGTGACGGCGTTGGTGCCGGGGACGGCTCCGGAGAGCTTGTCGGCACCCGGCAGGGCCTGGGTGACGGAGCCCGCCTGGGTGAGTCCGCCGACGGGGCCGGCGCCGGCGTCGGCGCTGCGGGTGTCCGCGCCCTTGCCGGTGACGGCCTCGCCGAGCTTGCCGGCCAGGGCCGAGGCGACCTTCGGGGTGACGGCGGAGAGCTGGCCGGTGGTGGCGGCGGTCTGGTCGACCGGGGCAGTCAGCGAGCTCGCCTTCTCGTTCGCCTCGGGGAGCTGGTGGGCGACGATGTTGCCGGCCGCGTCGGCGGAGGCCGGTACGCCCGCGGCGACGGTGGCCGCGCCGGTGGTGCCCGCGGCCTGGCCGAGCTGGTGCGTGGTGTGCTGCAGGGTGGAACCGGTGTCGGTGTTGGTCAGCTGGCCCAGCGGCGCCGCGAGGTCGCTCTTGGGCAGCAGGGCGTCCCCGCCCAGGGCGGACGCGGAGCCGGCCGCGACCAGCGGGGTCGCTCCGGCGGCCACGACGAGCGCGGCCTGGGCGATCCGGCGCGTGAGGGGGTGAGACATGGGGCTCCTCGAAGGGGGTCTGGGTCCGTCCCGTCCGCCCGGGGGCGACCGGGTGTGGACGACCGGGCGGACGACGTTGTTACCGCTTGAGAAGCCAGAAGGTTTCGGCCGGTGCAAGGAAAGTGGCTGACCGACGATCGGATCGTATGACTGCGACGGTGATGCTCGCCGGGCCCCGCCGGGCAGTGCCGAGCCGGTCCCGGCCAAGGGAAGTGACGGTTCTCCACCGAGGGTCGCCGGAACGGGGGTCGGGTCCACCGGAGTTGACCGGAATCACCCGTCCGGCGGCAACCCGAACGTCTGTGCGTCAGCCCTTGTCGGACGGGGCCAGGGTGACCTGGACGAGCTTGGTCGACGTGCCCGAGGTCTGCGACTGCCAGCCGTCCTCGGACTTGGTCTTGCGCCAGATCTTCCCGTCGTAGGCGACCGTCGCGATGCCCAACTGCTGGGCCTGGGCCACCGCCCAGTGGGCGACCTCCCAGCCGCTGGCCCGCTCGGCGCCCACCCCGCCGTCCGCGCCGGAGTCCGAGGAGGAGGTCAGCGCGGCGGTGGCCGGGTCCGGCGTCAGTGAGACGGCGTTCTCGGCGCCCTTGATCGTCGAGGCGTAGCCGGTGGCCGGCGTGACGGTACGGCCGAACTCCCGGCGCACCCGGTCGGCCAGCACCTGCGCCCGGTCCGGCGCCGCGGCCGGGGTGGCGGAGGCACCCGCGGTGGGGGAGCCCGCCGTGGGAGAGGCGGAGTCCGCCGGGTCCGGCTTGGCGTAGTCGTGCACGATGCAGGAGAACGAGCCGGGCTCCCGGCCGGCCAGCGCCGACGTGAGCAGGGTCGCCTTGGTCTCGTGCTTGGCGTAGGCCTGCGGGTAGCCGCTCTTCTGCACCGCCTGGGCGGCGTCGGTCAGCGGCAGCCGGGTGTAACCGGGGACCTTGACCAGACCGTCCAGGAACTTGTTGGTCGAGTACACCGGGTCCGCGATCTGCGCCGGGGTGCCCCAGCCCATCGAGGGCCGCTGCTGGAACAGGCCGATCGAGTCCCGGTCGCCGCCGGCGAGGTTGCGCAGCTTGGACTCCTGCATGGCGGTCGCCAGCGAGATCGCGGTCGCCCGGTCCGGCAGGCCGCGCGAGCGCGCCACCGCGGCGATCGTCGCCGCGTTGGCGGCCTGCGGGAGCTCCAGGGTGCCGTTGCCGGCGGCGGTCTTCACCGTGCAGCCCTCGGACTCGCCCGGCTTGAAGCCGAACCACCAGATGCCCACCACGGCCAGGCCCGCGACCAGCGCGAGGCCGAGCAGCCCGACGATCACCAACAGCAGGGCGCGCAGCGGCCCGCGGCGACGGGCGGGCTCCGTCTCGTCGCCCAGCTCCTCGCTGCTCCTTCTCCTGGCCACCGTCGCCCCTCTCGCGCCTGCTCTTGATCCGACACCGTACCCACTCGGACGGATGTGCGGCGCCTCCCGGTTGCCGAACCGAAGCCGATCCGTGTCACACGGCGACCACAGAGGGCACTCGGCGTGCGGACTAGGCTGGCGCCATGAGCAGCCCGAATCCGACGCCCCTGGACCTCACTCTCGACGGCGGCACGCTGACCGCCCGGCTCGTCGACTTCCCCTCGGTGAGCGGCGACGAGCAGGCGCTCGCCGACGCCGTGGAGGCCGCCCTGCGCGACTACCCGCACCTCACCGTGGACCGGTACGGCAACAACGTGGTCGCCCGCACCAACCTCGGCCGCGGCGAGCGGGTCCTGCTCGCCGGCCACCTGGACACCGTGCCGATCGCCGACAACCTGCCCTCGTACGTCGACGGCGACCTGCTCTACGGCTGCGGCACCTCGGACATGAAGTCCGGTGTGGCCGTCCAGTTGCGGCTCGCCGCCACGCTGCCCGAGCCCAACCGCGACCTCACCTTCGTGTTCTACGACTGCGAGGAGGTGGAGGCCCACCGCAACGGCCTCGGCCACCTCGCCAAGGAGCGTCCGCAGTGGCTGGCCGCCGACTTCGCGGTGCTCATGGAGCCCAGCGGCGGCATGGTCGAGGGCGGCTGCCAGGGCACCCTGCGGGCGCAGGTCCGGCTCACCGGCGTGCGCGCCCACGCGGCCCGCAGCTGGCTCGGCGACAACGCCATCCACCACGCCGCCGAGGTGCTCACCCGGCTGGCGAACTACCAGCCGCGCCGGGTGGAGATCGACGGCCTGGAGTACCGCGAGGGCCTGAACGCGGTCCGGATCGACGGCGGCGTGGCCGGCAACGTGATCCCGGACGAGTGCGTCGTCACGGTCAACTTCCGCTACGCGCCGGACCGCAGCGAGGCGGAGGCGGAGAAGCACGTGCGCGAGGTCTTCGACGGTTTCGAGCTGACCGTGACGGACTTCGCCGCGGGCGCCCTGCCCGGCCTCTCCCAGCCGGCCGCGCAGGCCTTCCTGGCGGCCACCGGCGGCCAGGCCCGGGCCAAGTTCGGCTGGACGGACGTCGCCCGGTTCAGCGCGCTGGGCGTCCCGGCGGTCAACTACGGCCCCGGTGACCCGAACCTGGCGCACAAGCGGGAGGAGCACTGCTCGCTGAGCGCCATCGCGGACGCCGAGGAGCGGCTGCGCGCCTGGCTGACCAGCTGAGTCCCCGGCCCCGGGCGGCTGATCCGATCAACGGCCGAACGCCACCTTCCGGTTGCCCAACCGACCTTCCCCCGTTGCCTGAAAACGGGGGAAGCCGGGCGTAGGGTTTCGTCATGACAGGCACAGGAGACGAAAAGCAGTACGGACACGGCCCCGAGCAGGTCGGCGTGCCGCGGAAGAAGAAGGCCTGGCCCGAGAAGCAGAAGGGCCCGGTGCTGGTGCGCCGGGACCAGGTCGGCACGAGCACCACGGACCAGCGCCTGCTGGACACCACCGGCCCCACCGACTGGCTGCACACCGATCCGTGGCGGGTGCTGCGGATCACCTCCGAGTTCGTCGAGGGCTTCGGCGCCCTCGCCGAACTCCCGCCCGCGATCAGCGTCTTCGGCTCCGCCCGGACCTCGGCCGGCTCACCCGAGTACGAGGCCGGCATGGCCATCGGCCGGGCCCTCGCCGAGGCCGGCTACGCGGTGATCACCGGCGGCGGCCCGGGTGCCATGGAGGCTGCCAACCGCGGCGCCTCCGAGGCCGGCGGCCTCAGCGTCGGGCTCGGCATCGAGCTGCCCTTCGAGCAGGGCCTCAACGAGTTCGTCGACCTCGGGCTGAACTTCCGTTACTTCTTCGTCCGCAAGACGATGTTCGTGAAGTACGCGCAGGGCTTCGTGGTTCTGCCCGGCGGCCTCGGCACCCTGGACGAGCTGTTCGAGGCGCTCACCCTGGTGCAGACGAAGAAGGTCACCCGCTTCCCGGTGATCCTCTACGGCACCGCGTACTGGGGCGGCCTCTTCGAGTGGCTGAAGAACACCCTGGTCGCGCAGGGCAAGGCGGCCCCGCACGACCTGGAGCTGTTCCACATCACCGACGAGGTCGACGAGGTCATGAAGATCCTCGCCGACGCCCGCCGGCCGGCCAACGAGATCTAGCGCGAGCGAGCGCCGCAGGAGCGAGGGAGCGCCGACCGTCGGCACCGGGTCAGAGCGCCCCGGAGGCGAGCCGAGCGCCGACCAGGCAGCTCACGCCAGCCCCCGGCGGGCGACCGCCGGGGGGCGGGTGCCCCGGATCGAGGCGACCATGTCCAGCACCTGGCGGGTCTCCGCGACCTGGTGCACCCGGTAGACCCGGGCGCCCAGCCAGGCCGAGACCGCCGTGGTCGCCAGGGTGCCGAGCAGCCGCTCGTCCACCGGCTTGTCCAGCGTCTCGCCGACGAAGTCCTTGTTGGAGAGCGAGACCAGCACCGGGAAGCCGGTCGCGGTCATCTCCGGCAGCCGCCGGGTGGCCTCCAGCGAGTGCCGGGTGTTCTTGCCGAAGTCGTGCCCCGGGTCGATGATCACCGCGTCCCGCCGCACGCCCAGCTGCACCGCGCGCTCGGCCAGGCCCACGGTCACCCGCAGGATGTCCGCCATCACGTCCTCGTACCCGACCCGGTGCGGGCGGGTCCGCGGCTCGGCGCCGCCCGCGTGGGTGCAGACCAGCCCGACGTCGTGCCGGGCGGCCACCTCGGCGAGCTTCGGGTCCACCCCGCCCCAGGCGTCGTTCAGCAGGTCCGCGCCCGCCTCGCAGACCGCCTCGCCGACCACGTGCCGCCAGGTGTCCACGCTGATCACCGCGTCGGGGTGGCGCTTGCGCAGCTCGGCCACGAAGGGGACGGTGCGCCGCAGCTCCTCCTCGACCGTGACCTCGTCGCCCGGCCCGGCCTTCACCCCGCCGATGTCCAGGATCGCCGCGCCCTCGGCCATCGCGCGGTCGGCGGCGGCGAAGGCGGCCTCGTCGGCGAAGGTCGCGCCCTTGTCGAAGAACGAGTCCGGGGTCCGGTTGACGATCGCCATGATCACCAGCTCGTCGTCACCGAATTCCCGCGGTCCCAGGCGCAGTGCCACCGATGTCTCCTCCAGAGCTCCTGCGGGTGCGATGATGGCCCCCGGCCTCACTAGGGGACCATGCTGTCATGATCAGTCTGGTTCCCCGGCACTTCGACGAGGACCGGCCGGGAGTTCGGGAGGACAGCTCGTGTTCTGGGTGATCGTGGTCGCCATGGCCGTGGTGGTCGGCGGCGCCGCCCTGGTGGCGCTCGGCGGGGGCGGCTCGATGCCGGAGGCGCTACCCGACCGCATCGCCGCGCGGCTGCCGCAGGACCGCCCGCTGGGCAAGGCGGACGTGGACGAGCTGCGCCTGCCGATGGCCCTGCGCGGCTACCGGATGGACGAGGTGGACGACGTCCTCGATCGCCTCGGCGCCGAACTCGCCTACCGCGACGCCCGGATCGCCGAACTGGAGGCCGCCGCCCACCTGCGCGGCGCGGTCGAGGCGACCAGCGGCCCCGATCCGGACGCCGAACCGCTGCCCGGCCTGGAGCAGTTCGCCAAGGTGGTCGAACCGGCCGTCGCGCTCGGCAAGCCGTCGGCCGAGGCCCCGGCGCCCGAGGACGCGAAGCCGGTGACGGAGCAGTGACAACGCCGGTCGACGGTGCGGTGCTCGGCGCGGACGGCCTGCTCCGCTGCGCCTGGGGCGACTCCACCGACGACTACCGGGTCTACCACGACACCGAGTGGGGCCGCCCGGTGCACGGCGACGACGCGCTGTTCGAGCGGGTCTGCCTGGAGGCCTTCCAGTCCGGGCTGTCCTGGCTGACCATCCTGCGCCGCCGCCAGGGCTTCCGGGCCGCGTTCGCCGGCTTCGCGATCGCCGAGGTCGCCGAGTTCGGCGAGGCCGACAAGGAGCGGCTGCTCGCCGACGCCGGCATCATCCGCAACCGGGCCAAGATCGAGGCGGCGATCGCCAACGCGAGGGTCGCCCGCGATCTGGAGGGCGGACTGGACGCGCTGATCTGGGGGTTCGCCCCGGAGCCGGACCGGCCGGCCCCCCGCACGCTGAGCGAGGTGCCGGCCGTCACGCCCGAGTCGACGGCGCTGGCGAAGGCGCTGAAGAAGGCGGGCTTCCGCTTCGTCGGCCCGACCACCGCCTACGCCCTGATGCAGGCCTGCGGCCTGGTGGACGACCACCTCGCGGACTGCCACGTCCGCGCCGGCGCGAAGGGCTAGGGCCTCTCCGGCGTCCCAGGGGCCTTAGCGGCCCACGTACTTCGGCTTCTCCTTGGCGATGAAGGCGCGCACCGCGATCCGGTGGTCCTCGCTCTCCCCGGCCAGGGTCTGCAACTCGTCCTCCTTGTCGAGGAGTTCGTCCAGCGAGTGCGAGGCGCCGTACGCCAGCGAGGCCTTGATGGCGCCGTACGCGACCGTCGGGCCCTCGGCCAGCTCGCGGGCGAAGACCCGTGCGGTGGCGGCGAGTTCCTCGGCCGGAACCACCTTGGTGGCCAGGCCCAGCTCCATCGCCTCGGCGGCCTTGACCGTCCGCGGCAGCATCAGCAGCTCGGTGGCCTTGGCGTGCCCGACCAGCCGGGGGAGCGTCCAGGAGGCGCCGGAGTCGGCGGTCAGGCCGATCCCGGCGAAGGCGGTGTTGAAGCCGGCCCGGTCGGACAGGATCCGGAAGTCGCAGGCGAAGGCGAGCGAGGCGCCCGCGCCGGCCGCCACCCCGCCGACCGCGGCGACGGTCGGCTTGCGCATCCCGGCCAGCGCACTGGTCAGCGGGTTGTAGTGCTCGGCGACGGTGCGCAGCGCGCCCTCGCCGGTCTCCTCGAACCGCTTCAGCATCGCCAGGTGCTCGTTCAGGTCCTGCCCGACGCAGAACGCGCGCTCGCCCGCCCCGGTCAGCAGGACGGCCCGCACCTGCGGGTCCTCGGCCGCGGCGGTCACGGTGTCGCGCAGCGCGACCTTGGTGGCCACGTCGAGGGCGTTCATCGCCTCGGGCCGGTTGATGGTGATGACGGCCAGGCCGCCGTCCAGCTCGTACAGCACGGAATCGGACATGGGCGAGGGCTCCCCGGGTGATCGTCGCGTTGTCGGTGTCGTGTGCCAGGATGCCGGAGCACGCGGTGGACTGGGGAGTGTGAGGTATCGCACCTTCCCGTGGTGTCCGCACCGCCGCCACGCCGGGGCTTATGACGCGAATTGCGACGGTTGGGGGCGGTCCGGCCGAGGTTGCACCGAGAGTGATGTTGGTCATCAGCCCGTGGCATGCGGGATAATGGCTTCCGATCAATGCGTTCGATACCGGCGGTGGACGGACTGCCGGTGCGTAGCTGAGCGGTTGCAGGAAGGGGAACGAGCATGGCGGCCATGAAGCCGCGGACGGGTGACGGCCCGCTCGAAGTCACCAAAGAGGGGCGGGGCATCATCATGCGCGTTCCGCTCGAAGGCGGCGGACGCCTCGTGGTGGAGCTCACGCCTGACGAGGCCGACGCCCTCGGCGAGGCCCTGAAGAAGGCCTGCGGCTGACCGCAGCGGGTGCTCGCCATCTCCTGGAGATGCGCTGCCGGGCCCGGGTACGACGTCATGTCGGCCCGGGTCCGCGCGTTTTCCGCGGCCCCGGGCGGGCCCGGCGCGGCCGCCCGACGGGCCCCCGACGATTGACCGCTAGCGCTTGATCGCGCAGAGCAGCCCGTCCGAGACCGGCAGCAGTGCCGGCAGCAGGGCCTCGCTCTCCCGGACGTCCCGGACGAGGTCCCGTACCGCGCCGGTCTGCGGGTCCTGCAGCTCGGGCTCGGCCAGCCGGCCCTCCTGGAAGACCCCCTCGAAGCAGACCATCCCGCCCGGCCGCAGCAGCCGCAGCGCCTCCAGCAGGTACTCGCGGGACTCGGCCGGGTCGCCGTCGCAGAACACCAGGTCGTACTGCCCGTCGGCGAGCCGGGGCAGCACCTCCAGTGCCCGGCCCGGTATGAACCGGGAGCGGTTGGCCGCGAACCCGGCCGCCTGGTACGCCTCGCGGGCCAGCTGCTGGCGCACCGGCTCGGAGTCGACCGTGGTGAGGACGCCGTCCGGCCGCATCCCGCGCAGCAGGTAGACCCCGGAAACCCCGGTGCCGGTGCCGATCTCGGCCACCGCCTTGGCGTCCAGGGCGGCGGCCATCAGCCGCAGGCAGGCCCCGCCGCTCGGCCCGATCGCCCGTATGCCGGTCCGCGCGGACTGCGCCCGGGCGTAGGTGAGCACGGCGTCCTCGCCCACGTAGGTGTCGGCGAGGGCCGCGCGCGCGGGCCCGAACTCGCTGATGGCTGCCTCTTTCGGAGCCCCGGGTGGCGGCCCGGTGCCGGGGGATGTCGATATTTCCTGCCACAGGTTACTGGCCGACCGGGAACCGCGTACGGCGGCGGGCCGTTGTCATCACGGACCGGGTACGGGAGAGCTCCCGGGCACTTTTATCCGGGCTTGACGGGTGAGGTGGATATGGTGGTGGCCCTGCTGGGCAGAAGAGCCGACCGAGGAGGTGTGGCCGAGGGCGACGTCCCCGTGCGGCGGCACTCCCGCGGCACCGCGTCGGCCCGTACGCCGAAGCCCGTGATGAACCAGTCTGCGCACTCCGACCTGGACCAGCCCGCCGCCGAGACGACGGCCGCCGGTACCACCGAGGCCCCTGCCCTCGCGACCTTCGCCGAGGCCCCCGCCCTCGCGACCTTCGCCGAGGGCCCCGACGCGCAGACCTGGACTCCGCCCACCTGGGAGGAGATCGTCGAGGCGCACAGCGCCCGCGTCTACCGGCTCGCCTACCGTCTGACGGGCAACCAGCACGACGCCGAGGATCTCACCCAGGAGGTCTTCGTCCGGGTCTTCCGATCGCTGTCCACCTACACCCCCGGCACGTTCGAGGGCTGGCTGCACCGGATCACCACCAACCTGTTCCTGGACATGGTCCGCCGCCGCCAGCGCATCCGCTTCGACGCGCTCGGCGAGGACGCGGCCGAGCGGCTCGCCTCCCGCGAGCCCAGCCCGGCGCAGCACTTCAGCGACACCCACTTCGACGCCGACGTCCAGCAGGCCCTGGACACCCTCGCCCCGGAGTTCCGGGCCGCCGTGGTGCTCTGCGACATCGAGGGCCTGTCGTACGAGGAGATCGCCGCCACGCTGGGCGTCAAGCTCGGCACCGTCCGCAGCCGCATCCACCGCGGCCGTTCGCACCTGCGCGCCGCGCTCAAGCACCGTGCCCCCGGCTCGGCCCCCGGCCGTGAGCGCCGCGGCGGCTCGGAGGAGCCGGTGCCGGTCGGCGTCGGCGCGGTGGAGGCCGCGGTCGCGCCCGGTGGGCGCGGACGGAGGCGATCGTGAGCGGAACCAGCCGGTCCGGCTCGGACCGGTCGGACTCGTCCGGCCGGTCCCTGACCCGGCGGAGCTGGGCCCTGCCGGGTCGTCGCGGTACCGACGAACCCGGTGAGCCCGTGCTGCCCGCGCTGGCACTGCCCGCCGACACGGCACTGCACGCGCTGCCCGTACGGCCCGCCGAACCCGCCGCCGAGGAGCACCACCTCGGCGAGCGGCTGTCCGCCTTCCTGGACGGCGAACTCGGCCACGACTCGCGCGAGCGGGTCCAGGCCCACCTGGCGACCTGCCCGCAGTGCCTCGCCGAGGCCGACGAGGGCCGCGCCGTCAAGCACCTGCTGACCGGCACCGGCACGCCCGGCCCGTCCCCCTCGCTGATGGCCCGGCTGATGGCCGTCGGCAACCTCCCCGAGGACGGCCCGGCGGACGGCGACTGGCCGCCCGGGCGCGGGCGCCGCGATGACGACGACGACCTGCCCGGCGGCGGGGTCGCCGCCACCGGCACGCTCGGCGGCAGCCGGCTCACCGGCGGCTCCTTCGGCCGCGGCGCCGGGGCCTCCTTCGGCGCGGGCGCGCTCGGCGCCGACACCCCGGTGCCCGGGGTCGACCCGCGCGCCTTCGGGCGCGGTGCCGTGCTGCGGCCGCTGATGGGGCGGCGTTCCGCCCGCCCCGAGCCCACCGCCGGTGAGGACCGTTCCGCCCGGACGCAGCCGGCCGCGGCCGCCGTCCGTGCCCCCGCGCGGGGGCGCCGCCTGGTCTTCGCCGCCGCGGGCGCCTTCTCCGTCGCCGCGGTCACGCTCGGCGGCGTCGGCGGGCTCAGCCCGCAGGGCGAGGAGCGTCACGGTACGACCGTCAGCCCGGCCGGCGGCAACGCCGGCACCGGCCGGGGCGGCCTCGTCCCGATGACCGCGCAGGTCCCGGTGGACTTCCCCGGCCGCCCGGTCGCCGCGACCCGCGAGGCGTCGCCGCCGTCGTCCCCGGAGCGCTACCCCGGCGGCCTCGCCGCCCAGCGCCAGCAGACCCGCTAGACACACCCCAGGGCAGCGGCATCCGGCTCCCGGCGGCCCCTCGGCCACCGGCAGGTCTTTACCACGGCTTCATCGCAGCGTGGACCAGGGACTCGCCGGTGGCCATTACCCTGTAGGAACCGTCGTCCGACGAGCTAGGGAGCAAAGGTGTTCAGCGACGTAGGTGGGCTGGAGATCCTGACCCTGATCGTGATGGCGATCATCATCTTCGGTCCGGACAAGCTGCCGAAGCTGATCCAGGACACCATGGGCTTCATCCGGAAGGTCCGCTCCTTCGCCGACAACGCGAAGGAGGACATCCGCAGCGAGCTCGGCCCGGAGTTCAAGGACTTCGAGTTCGAGGACCTCAACCCCAAGACCTTCGTCCGCAAGCAGCTCATGGGCGGCGACGAGGACCCGCTGGGCCTCAAGGACATGAAGGACTCGCTGGACATCCGCTCCGTCCTGGACGACAAGCCGGCGGCACCGGTGAACGGCCGCAGCGTCAGCTTCGAGAAGTCCGCCCCGGCGCCCGCCTCCGCCGGTGCCCCGCTGGCCCCCGGCGAGCGGCCCCCGTTCGACCCCGACGCCACCTGACCGGCTCCTGGCCTGCCCCTGACCGGTACCTGACCGGTACTCCGGTCACGACGCCCGGCAGTACGCCACCGCCCCGCCCGGCCGCCCGGCTGAGCGGGGCGGTGGCGTGTGCGCCGCTATTGTGCTGATTGTTCCCGCTGAGCCGTCCGTCACATTCCGCGCCGTCATGGCCCGGGAACGGCCACCGGGAACGCCGCGGTACGCCACCATGGGAGCGCGCCACGGCAGGCACACGTGCGTTTGAGGAGGCCCGGGGATGGACGCGACGAGTCAGGCGGGAGGGGCGACGGTCACGGCCGGCGGCCCGGTGGTCGGCGGACAGGCCGGCCCGGCGGACCCGCTGGTGCCCTACCTGTCCGCGGACTTCCCCTGGTACGGGCTGGACGAGGGCTGGAGCGGCCGCCGCTACCTGATGCAGGCCGGCGCCGGCGGCCGGGCCACGGGCAGCGTCGACTACGGCTCGCTCGGCCACGGCGACGAGCCGGCCAAGCAGTACGAGCCGCGCGACATGCGCAAGTTCGCGGCCGTGGTCACCATGGCCCGCCGGGACAGCCGCCGCAGCGCCGACAACACCGGCACCCTGGAGGCGACGTCCGCGTCCTCCGCCGCCTGGCTGGCCGGCTCCGGCCTGCTCGCCGCGACCTGGCCCGGGCAACTGGACCGCGCGCTGCGCCAGGACTGGCTGGACCAGCAGAGCAGCCTCGCCTGGGACCTCGCCGACGACCTGGCCGGCCCCGGCTGGTCCAGCCTGAGCCTGCCGGTCAACGGCCTGCCGCAGTCCTTCCGCTACCGCGAGTCCGAGTACGGCTGGGTGCTGGCCGGCGAGGCCCCCGGCGTCCTGCTCGGCGCCTACGGCCGCGGTGTCAGCGCCTACGGCATCGGCTTCTCCAGCGTCCCCGACCTGGCCGCCTACACCCGGCCGTAGGGTCCACCGGCACGACGAAGGGCTGGGGTGGTGGAACACCACCCCAGCCCTTCGTCGGTCATGTCAGAACTTGTTCTTGGGCGTCAGGCCGAGCGACATCCCGGACAGCCCGCGCTGGCGGCCGCCGAGCTTGCCGGCCACCGCGCGCAGGGCGGCGCCGGCCGGGGAGTCGGGGGCGGCGAGCACGACCGGGCGGCCGTCGTCGCCGCCCTCGCGCAGCCGTACGTCGATCGGGATCGAGCCGAGCACCGGGACGGTCGCGCCGACCGTGCGGGTGAGCGCGTCCGCGACGGTCTGGCCGCCGCCGGTGCCGAAGACGTCGATCATCTCGTCGCAGTGCGGGCACGGCATGCCGGACATGTTCTCGATCACGCCGACGATCTTCTGGTGGGTCTGCACCGCGATGGTGCCGGCCCGCTCGGCCACCTCGGCGGCGGCCATCTGCGGGGTGGTGACGATCAGGATCTCCGCGTTGGGGACCAGCTGGGCCACCGAGATCGCGATGTCGCCGGTGCCGGGCGGCAGGTCCAGCAGCAGCACGTCCAGGTCGCCCCAGTACACGTCGGCGAGGAACTGCTGGAGCGCGCGGTGCAGCATCGGGCCGCGCCAGACCACCGGGGCGTTGCCCGGGGTGAACATGCCGATCGAGATGACCTTCACGCCGTTCGCCTGCGGCGGCATGATCATGTCCTGGACCTGGGTCGGCCGGCCCTCGACGCCCAGCATGCGCGGCACGCTGTGGCCGTAGATGTCGGCGTCCACGACGGCGACCTTCAGGCCGTCCGCGGCCATCGCGGCCGCCAGGTTGACCGTCACCGAGGACTTGCCGACGCCACCCTTGCCGGAGGCGACGGCGTAGACCCGGGTCAGCGTGCCCGGCTTGGCGAACGGGATCTCCCGCTCGGGGGCGCCGCCGCGCAGCAGCTGGGAGAGCTCCTTGCGCTGCTCGTCGCTCATCACGTCGAGCTCGACCTCGACACCGGTCACGCCGGGGACCTTGCCGACCGCCTCGCGGACCCGGGTGACGATGGTGTCGCGCATCGGGCAGCCGGAGACCGTCAGGTAGACCGCGACGCGCACCGCGCCGCCCTCGGCGATCTCGACCGATTTCACCATGCCGATCTCGGTGATCGGGCGGTTGATCTCCGGGTCGTTGACGGTCGCCAGCGCCTGGCGTACGGACTCCTCCGTGACGCCGGCCGCGACCTCTGTCTCGTTGGCCATGCCTTGATGGTACGGCGCCGGGCGAACCGCTTAACCCGCCGGTAGCGTGCCGCCGGTCACAGCGACGGCACAGCGGCGGCATCACGGCGGCGGAGCGCCGACGGAGCGCGGCCGGAGCGCCGTCAGAGCGGCTCGGGGGCCTCCCGGCGCTCCTCGATCTCCCTGAGCAGGGACTGCAGTTCGCTGCGGATGAAGTCACGGGTGGCGACCTCGCCGAGCCCGTGCCGCAGGGCCGCGACCTCACGGGTCAGGTACTCGGTGTCCGCGATGTTGCGGTCGCTGCGGGCCCGGTCCTGCTCCATGTTGACCCGGTCCCGGTTGTCCTGGCGGTTCTGCGCCAGCAGGATCAGCGGGGCCGCGTACGAGGCCTGCAGGGACAGCGCCAGGGTCAGGAAGATGAACGGGTACTCGTCGAAGCGCACGGTCGCCGGCAGCAGCGTGTTCCACGCTATCCAGATGACGACCACCACCGTCATCCAGACGATGAACCGACCGGTGCCGAGGAAGCGGGCGATCCGCTCGGACAGGACGCCGAAGGCCTCCGGGTCGTAGGAGGGCAGCGAGAGCAGGCCGGGCCGTGCGGTGCGCGGCTGGTCGAGCCGGGTGCGGCCGGTGCCGGTGATCGGGGCGGTGTCCGTGCGGCGCTCGCGGCTGCCCTCGCGGGTGCGCAGCTCGCGGAGCTGGCGCAGCTGCCGCAGTTCGCCCTGGAGGCGGCGGCGCGCGGAGTCGTCCGGCCTGCCGTTGCGGTCACCGTCCACCGGTCACCCCTTCCGTCTCGTCGTGCCGGATGTCGTCGTGGGCGTGCAGTGCGGCGTCGCGCCAGTCCTCCGGCAGCAGGTGGTCGAGCACGTCGTCGACGGTCACCGCGCCGAGCAGGTGGTCCATCTCGTCCACGACCGGCGCGGCGACCAGGTTGTAGGTCGCCAGGTAGCTGGTGATCAGCGACAGCGGGGTGTCCGGCGGCAGCGGGTCGAGGTCGTCGTCCACCAGCGAGCCGACCAGCACGTACGGGGGCTCGCGCAGCAGCCGCTGGAAGTGCACGGTGCCCAGGTAGCGGCCGGTCGGGGTCTCGTTCGGCGGGCGGCAGACGAAGACCTGCGCGGCGAGGGCGGGCTTGTGGTCGCGGACCCGGACCCGGGCCAGCGCCTCGGCGACCGTCGCGTCCGGCTCCAGGACGACGGGCTCGGTGGTCATCAGACCGCCGGCGGTGTCCTCCTCGTACGTCAGCAGGCGGCGCACCGGCGCGGCCTCGTCCGGCTCCATCAGCTGGAGCAGCCGCTCCGCCTCGTCGCCGGGCAGTTCGGAGAGCAGGTCGGCGGCGTCGTCCGGGTCCATCGCCTCCAGGACGTCGGCGGCGCGCTCCTCCTGGAGCTTGCCGATGATCTCGACCTGGTCGTCCTCGGGGAGCTCCTCCAGGACGTCGGCCAGCCGCTCGTCGTCCAGTGCGGCGGCCACCTCGGCGCGGCGCTTGGAGGACAGGTGGTGCATCACGCTGGCGAGGTCGGCGGGGCGCAGCTGCTCGAAGGTGGCGAGCAGGTTGGCGGCGCCCTGGTCCTGTTCGGGCAGTGAGAAGCCGGTGACGTCCTGCCAGTCCAGGGTGAGCCGTTCGCCCTTGCCCTTGCGCAGCCGCCCGGCGCGGCCGAGCTGGACGAAGACCTTGCTGATCTCCCACTCGCGCAGCCGGGTCTGCACCATGCCGACGTCCAGCACGGTGACGTCCTCACCGGTCTTGGACCAGGTGACGGTGCGGTCCAGTAGTTCGGCGAGCACCAGGGTCTCGGACGGGCGCTGCTCGAAGCGGCGCAGGTTGATCACGCCGGTGGTGAGCACCTGGCCGGACTCCAGGCTGGTGACCCGGGTCATCGGCAGGAAGATCCGGCGCCGGCCGACCACCTCGACCACCAGGCCGAGGACGCGCGGCGGGCGGCCGCCGAGCCGCAGTGAGACGACGACGTCCCGGACCCGCCCGACCTGGTCGCCGTTCGGGTCGAAGACCGCGAGGGCGGAAAGGTGGGAGATGAAGACCCGGGTGCCTGGCCCTGCCATGGACTCCCTCGACTCGCTCGACGCCGTGCGTGGTGCGCCGGGGCACCCGCGGCCAAGGCTACCCGCGTGCGCGGGGCCCGGCCCGCGGAGGCACGGTAACGGTCGAAGGAGTCCTCGGCGTGAACCTTCAACGGCGCTTGAACAGCAGTTTGGGCAGGCCGGCCGGGATCGGGCGGCGGGTGGTGGCCGGGGTGGGCATCGGCTCGGCGCTGTGCGAGCCGTCCGGCATCGCGCCCGGGTGCTCGGTGAGCGGGCCGGCGGGCTCCAGCCGCAGCACCCGGCACTCGCGGGCCCAGCGCTCGGCGATGGTGTCGGTGTCGGGCGCGTTCAGCCGCTTGCCCTTGAGCTCCTCGACGGCGCCCAGCCAGGCCTCGCTGTCCGGTGCCAGTTCGACCACCCGGGCGTTCCAGCCGGTGAGCCGGCCGCCCTTGTCCTTGCTGCGGACGGTCACCGCGGCCCCGGTGCCGGGGGCCAGGCCGTGCAGCGGCTGCTCGCCGCCCCCGCCGACCACCACGACCGCGCCGTCGTGCCAGGCGTGCCACAGCGGCCGGGCCTGCTCCTGCCCGTCGGCGCGCACCCAGAGCAGACCGGACTTCTTCGCGGCCTCCTCCAGCAGGGCCTGGTCGAGGAAGGCGTCGGCAGTCGCGGCGGCGGGCGTACGGTCCATGGCGGACAGCGTACGGCTTTCCCGCCCCTTCCCGTCCGCCGGATGTCTCAGCCTCCGGGCGACAGTTCCATTGGCGCGCCACGGGCCTTACCGTATGAGCGCACCACGGGCCTTGCCGTACGAGAACCCGCCACCGCGACCAGCAGAAGGAGCGCCGTGCCCGCCGCCCGGCCCACGACCGCAGCCGTCCCCGCCGACACCGCTGTCCCCGCCGACACCGCCATCGGCGCCGACACCGCCGTCGGCGCCGGCCCGGGGCCGACGCACCCGCTCCCCACCCTCGACCTGCTGCTGCTCGCCGTCTCGATCGGCGGCATCTCGCTCTCCGGCCCGCTGATCAGCGCCACCGCCGCGCCCGCGCTGGCGATCGCCTTCTGGCGCAACGTCATGTCGGTCGGCGCCCTCGGCCCGTACGCGCTGCTGCGCCACCGTGCCGAGCTGCGCGGGATCGGCCGCCGGGCGCTGCTGCTCGCGATCGCGGCCGGGGCGCTGCTCGCCGTCCACTTCGCGCTCTGGATGCCCAGCCTGCGGATGACCTCGGTGGCCTCCGCCACCGCCCTGGTCACCACCACCCCGCTGTGGACCATCCTGCTGATGCGGCTGATGGGCGTCCGGGCGCCGCGCATGGTCTGGCTGGGTACGGTGGTGGCCTTCGCCGGCGTGCTGGTGCTGACCGGGGTCGACCTCTCGCTCTCCCCGCGGGCGCTGCTCGGCGACGCGCTCGCCCTCGCCGCCGGCCTGGCCGCGGCCGGGTACATGCTGCTGGGCGCCGAGGTCCGCAGGACGGTGAGCACCACCGCGTACACCCTGGTCTGCTACGCCACCACGGCGGTGGGCCTGCTCGGCATCTGCCTGGTCGCCGGGACTCCGCTGGCCGGGTGGCCGGCCGGGGCGTGGTGGCAGATCGCGCTGCTGATGGTCACCGCCCAACTGCTCGGCCACTCGCTGAGCAGCCGCGTGGTGCGCAACCTCGGCCCGTCCATCACCTCCACCGCGATCCTCCTGGAGACTCCGGGGGCGGCACTGATCGCCG
The DNA here is from genome assembly GCF_000716875.1 of Streptomyces novaecaesareae. GTDB lineage: Bacteria > Actinomycetota > Actinomycetes > Streptomycetales > Streptomycetaceae > Kitasatospora > Kitasatospora novaecaesareae. Next base: position 26,858 of record NZ_JNWQ01000032.1, read on the forward strand.
CCCTCTGGCTGGGCCAGTGGCCGCCGGTGGCCGCCTATCCGGCGGTGGTGCTGATCCTGCTCGGGCTGGTCCTGGTGGCGCGCGGCGGGCGGCGCTGAGGCGCACCCCGGCCCGCGCGGCGCCGGGGGTGCGCCTCAGAGCCAGCCGTTGCGGCGGAAGCCCCGGTACATCCCGACGCAGATCAGCACGATCGCGCCGAGCACCGTCGGGTAGCCGTACTTGTGGTGCAGCTCGGGCATGTACTCGAAGTTCATCCCGTAGACGCCGGTGATCATGGTGGGCACCGCGAAGATCGCCGCCCAGGCGGTGATCTTGCGCATGTCCTCGTTCTGCGCCACCGACACCTGCGCCAGGTTGGCCTGCAGCAGCGAGTTCAGCAGTTCGTCGAAGCCGTGCACCTGCTCGGCGACCCGGGCCAGGTGGTCGGCGACGTCCCGGAAGTACTTCTGGATGTCCGGGTCCACCAGGCGCTGCAGCGGCTCGGACAGCTGCTGCATCGGACGCAGCAGCGGCACCACGGCGCGCTTGAACTCCAGGACCTCGCGCTTGAGTTGGTAGACCCGGCCGACGTCGGCGCTGCGGCCGCCCTTGGCCGAGAAGACGCCGTACTCGATCTCGTCCACGTCGTTCTGCAGCCGCTCGGCGACCAGCAGGTAGTTGTCCACGACGTGGTCGGCGATCGCGTGCAGCACCGCCGACGGGCCCTTGGCGAGCAGCCCGGCCTCGTCCGCGTCGGCCTCCAGCCGGTGGCGCAGCTCCTGCAGCGAGCCGTGCCCGCCGTGCCGCACGGTGATCACGAAGTCCCGCCCGGCGAACACCATCAGCTCGCCGGTCTCCACCACCTCGCTGGTGGGCGTGAGCTGGTCGTGCTCCACGTAGCGGATGGTCTTGAAGACGGCGAACAGCACGTCGTCGTAGCGCTCGACCTTGGGCCGCTGGTGCGCGTGCACCGCGTCCTCGACCGCGAGCGGGTGCAGGCCGAAGCGCTGGGCGATCCCCTCGAACTCGGCCTCGGTCGGCTCGTGCAGCCCGATCCAGCTGAACGAACCGGCGCCGTCCGGCAGTTGCTGCTCGGCCTTGACCCGGCGGGCGGCCTCGCGCGGGCTGCAGGTCTCGCCCCGGCGCTTGCCGTGCTGGTAGACCGCGCAGTCCACGATGGCCGAGCCGGCGTCGTCGGTGGTGACGTCGTACACCCCGGCCGCGCCGCGTCGGCGGTTGGTGCGGACGGCGGCGCGCAGGCTGTTGATCATCGACATGGCGGGCTCCCAGAGGCAGGAGCCGTCACACGGCGGCGTGGAAGAAGAAACGTTCGGCCGCGGTACGACGGCGAAGAACACCGGTGAAGGGGGGATGAAGGTGCTCTCCCGGCCGGTCCGTCCGCCGTGGGGCCTGCGCTCGCGGCTATCGCGGCTGATTCAGCCGGTTGGGCCTGCGGGGCGCGGGGTACGGGGGAGTCGGGGCCGGGCAGAGCTGCCGGTACTGCATGGTCGGCCGGTATCCACCGCAACCACCTCCTTCGCGCCGCCGCCCCGGGACGGAAGAATCCCGGTGGCCAGTCGCTCACCCTAACATCTGACCAGCCATCGGCGCCCGGGGACTCCCAGGGGTTTCCGAAGGCTTTACGGACGGCGCCCCCGGAGCCGCTCGGCCCGCCCGCAACCGGGCCGTTCCCGCGGGTTACGCTCACCGGCATGGCCCACGACTTCCCGCTCTTCGGCGACCCCCACGGCGGCAGCTCCCCGGAGCTCTCCCGGGAGGCGGTGCTGGCCGCCGTCGAGGCCCGGCTGATCTCCACCTTCGGCGAGCCGAGCGGCCGGGCCGCGGTCACCTTCCTCGGCACCGACCGGATCGAGGTGCTGCGCTTCGGCCCGGACGCCGAGGGCCTGGTGCGGTACGCCACGCTCGGGATGGCCGCCGCGCCGATGGCCGACCCCACCGCGACGGTCGCCGACCAGCTGCGCGGGCCGCGCGTCGAACTGGTGCTGACCGTCCGCGGCGGGCGCGACGGCGTGCTGCGCAGCCTGGCCACCTTCGCCGCGACGCCGCAGGTCGAGGGCCTGGTGGTGGCCCCGGGCGGCTCGCTGGACCTCGGCGCCCCGCTCTGGGACGGCGCGCCCTTCACCTCGGTGCTGGCCGCCGAGCCGGGCGGCCTGGTCGAGGACCTGGAACTGGCCGAGCCGGCCGAGCCGGTCCGCTTCCTGCCGCTGCTGCCGATGACGCCCAACGAGGCCGGCTGGAAGCGGGTGCACGGCGCCGCCGCCCTCCAGGAGCGCTGGCTGAACCAGGGCACCGACCTGCGCGACCCGGACCGGCGCGGCGTCCGGCTGGACTGACGGCCGCTCAGGCTGGCCCGCGGTCCGGTCCGTCCGCCGGCGCCGCGCCCCGGGTACGGCGGCTGCTCAGCGGGTGATCGGCTTCGCGCCGGTGGCCTGTGCCAGCAGCGCCTGGTACACCGCCGGGTCGGTGGTGTGCTCGCCGAGCCGGACGGTCTTGCGGGAGCCGTGGTAGTCGCTGGAGCCGGTGACCAGCAGGCCCAGTTCGCCGGCCAGGCCGCGCAGCCGCTCCCTGGTCTCCTCGTCGTGGTCGGTGTGGTCGACCTCCAGCCCGCCCAGCCCGGCCGCCGCGAGCTCGGCGATCACCCGGTCCGGTACGGTCCGGCCGCGCTTGACCGCGCCCGGGTGGGCGAAGACCGGCACCCCGCCGGCCGCCCGGACCAGCCGGACCGCCTCGACCGGGTCGGTCTCGTGCTTGCGGACGTCCGCCCGCCCGCCGTTGGCCAGCCACTCGGAGGTGAAGGCGTCCGAGACGGTGGCCACCACGCCCGCCTCGACCAGCGCGCTGGCGATGTGCGGCCGCCCGACCGAACCGGCGCCGGCGATCCGCCGCACCTGCTCCCAGCTGATGTCCGCGCCGAGCTCCCGGCAGCGCTCGACGACGGCCTGCCCGCGCCGGAACCGGTCGGTGCGCACCAGCTCCCGCTCGCGCGCGAACTCCGGCTCCTCGGGATCGAACAGGTATGCCAGCAGGTGCATGCTGACGCCGTCCACGACGCAGGACAGCTCCGCGCCCGGGACGACGGTCAGCCGGGCGCCGGCGGGCAGCGCGTGCACCGCCTCGGCGGCCTCGGCGTGCCCGGCCACGGTGTCGTGGTCGGTGAGCGCCACGACGTCGAGGCCCGCGGCGACGGCCGCCGCGACCAGCTCGGCGGGGCTGTCGGTGCCGTCGGACGCGTTGCTGTGGGCGTGCAGGTCGATGCGCACGGATCGGGCTCCTGGAGGCTCGTGGGTGCCGCCAGGATAGGCCGTCCGGGCGAGCCCGCGAGGGTCGGCCGAGCGGCCGGGGTCAGCCGAGTAGCCGGGGGGAGAGGGCCCCGCAGGGCAGCAGGTCCAGTTCGGCGCCGGCCTCGCGCAGGTCGGTGAGCACCAGCTCGTCGTACATCACCAGTGCGGACTGCTCGGGCCAGGCGATCGCCCAGAGCCACAGCCCGCGGGCCTCGCCGGCGAACACCGCGCGGTCGTCGGGGGCGTCCGGCACGTGGAACAGCGGGGTGGGGCGCCCGGCGGCCATCAGCTTGGTGTCGGCGGGCTTGTAGAGGCCGACGGAGTCGCCCGGGTCGGGCCCCGGGAGCCCGGCGTAGCGGGCGCCGAGCCCGACCCCCAGCTCCTCGGCGACGAGCACCAGCTCGCCGAAGCCGCCGAGCGGCGCCGGGCCGGAGCAGGCGACGGCGGTGGCCCGGGCGCCCGAGACGTCGTCGCCGACGTGGGCGATGCCGGTGTAGAGCCAGCCGACCGGGAGCGGCCAGGGCAGCCAGACGGGGACCTGGGATCGGGCGACGGCGACGCCCAGGGCCTCCACACTCGGGGGCAGGACGGGCTGCATCGGGTGAACTGCTCCGTGCCGGTCGCACTGCCAGGTGTCTGAGAACAGACCGGGGGCGCGGACCCGACCGGCGCACCTCGGGCAGCTTGGCTCGCCCCTCATAGCCGACAACGCTCCTCCCTCCGGACCGCCGCGTCAAGGACGGTCACCCGTACGGAGGGCTCGGCGGCACCTGTCGGTGGCGGACGCCCGGCCGGGCGTTGGGTGGGCGCGGCGCGGGCGGTTCCCGTTGGGGGGATGTCCCGTGGCGGGCGGCGGCAAACGTCCCGGGCCCGGCCCCGACGCACTGACGCCCCGTCATCGGCGATAGCGGTGACGGGGCGTCAGTCTGGTATCGGAACGTCCGGATCGGACGCTGCCGGTTCGTCGGCGGCGGGTGAGGGCTCCCGGTCGGAGCGGCCGCGCCGGGTCAGACGGTCGGGCACGGGCGGATGAGCAGGCGCTCGCCGGTGCGGGCGGCGGCCTGGACGTGCTCGCGCACGGTGGCGGCGTCCGCGATCAGGCGGTCGGTGGCGGAGCCGTTGGCGTCGTCCAGTCGGACGATCTCGAAGCGCATGGTCTTCGTCATGGGCGTCTCCTTTCCTGGCCCCGCGAGGCGGGGCGGTTGTGGCTGAGTCGGTATCAGCCCTTTCGGGGTCTTGCGGGTCCGGCGTAGCGGCCGGGCCGGGCGGGCCGTTCGTGCGGCGCTCTGCTGCGGCAAGGGCTCCCCCTGCTTGCCTGGTGCGTCCAGTGCCTCAGGAACCACGGTGTCGTGGCGGTGCTACCGGGCCGTTGCCCGTCCGTGAAGTCCAGGTTTCCGGTGGTGCGCGTCGCTGCGGAGGCCGGCGATGATTCCCGGACAGAATCAAAGATTACCGTAACTAACGACTTTTGTCCTGTGTTGAAGCCGGTCGACGTTCGAGAAGTGGTAGAGACCACTCTTCGGGGAGTGGTATGACCAGGGCCGGTCAGGCCCAGAACGCGGCCAGCGCCCCGGCGGTCTCGGCCGGCTTCTCGGCGTTGGGCGAGTGGCCGGCGTCCGCGATCACCACCCGGCGGGCGCCCAGCCGCTCACCCATCGCGGTCTGCTCCGGGACGGGCCAGGCGTAGTCCCGCACCCCGGACAGCACCAGCACCGGCAGCCCTGCGGTGGCGGCGGCCAACTCGTCCACCCGGTCCGGCGCGGCGATCAGGTGGCCGCCGGTGACGGACAGCGCCCGCGGCACGTTGGCCAGCCAGCGGCGGTGCAGGAACTCCGCGACGGCCGGATCCAGGTGCGGCTTCGGCTGCCCGCTGTCCGCCTCCAGCTGCCGCATGACCTGCCAGATCTCCTCCAGGCTCATCATCTGCAACGCGTCCAGCAGCAGCTTGGTGCGAGCCGCCTCGGCCGGGTCGATGGCCCCCGGCCCGGTGGACACCAGGGTCAGCGAACGCCACGGCAGCGGGCCTCGCGCGGCGGCGGCGAGCACCGCCTCGCGCACCACCTGGCCGCCGAAGGAGTGCCCCAGCAGGTGCAGCGGCCCGCCGTCCGCCGCCAGCACCTCGGTGAGCGCCCGTACGTCCGCGCCCAGCGCCCCGACGGTGTAGGCCTCCGGATCGTCCGGCCCGCCGGTCTCGTACTGACCGCGCTGGTCCACGGCGGTCACCCGGTACCCGGCCGCCGCCAGCGGCTCCAGCAGCCCGATGAAGTCCTCCTTGCTGCCCGTGAACCCCGGCACCAGCAGCGCCGACCCGCGCACCGGCCCCGCCGGCTCCGCCCGCAACGCCGCGAACTCCCCGCGCCCGGTCGCCAGCCGCTCGGCCCGCGCACACCCGGGCAACCTCAGAAACGGCGGCGTGCTCATGGGCTGCTCTCCCTGCTCTCCTGCTACCCGCGACTGCCTGACGCCCCGAGCCTAGGGCCTGGCGGGAAACGCCCGAGGGGGCGGGCCGGGCCGGGTGGCCTGGCTCACCCCCTCGGGGGAGACCGGAAGGATCAGCTCTCCGGAGTGGCCTCCGTGGTGGCGGCGGCCTTGCGGGTCCGGGTGCGCTTGCGCGGGGCCGGCACCTCGGCGGCGGCCTCGGCGGCCGGGGCCGCCGGGGCGGTCTCCGCAGTGGCGGCGGCCTTGCGGGTGCGGGTCCGGGTGGCCGGCTTCTTCTCGGCAGGGGCCTCGGTGGCCGCGGCCTCGACCGTCTCGACGGCCTCGGCCTTCGGCTTGCGCGTCCGGGTGGCGGGCTTCTTCTTGGCCGGCGCCTCGACGGCGACGACCTCGACGGCCTCGACCGTCTCCACGGCCTCCGCCTTCGGCTTGCGGGTGCGGGTCCGGGTGGCGGGCTTCTTCTCGGCCGGCGCCTCGGTGGCGACGACCTCGACGGCCTCCACGGCCTCCACGGCCTCGACCGCCTCGGCCTTCGGCTTGCGGGTGCGGGTCCGGGTGGCCGGCTTCTTCTCGACCGGGGCCGCGACGGCGGCGGCTTCGACGGCCTCGGCGGCCTCGACCGCCGGAGCCGCCTCGACCGCAGCCGCGGTCTCGCCGGCCGCGGCGCCACCGCGGGAGCGGCGACGGCGACGGCGCGGCGCGGCCTCGCCCTCGGTGCCCTCGACGGCCGGAGCCGCCACGGCGGCCTCGGTCACGGCACCGGCCTCGCCCTCGGCGACCGTCGTGCCCCGACGGGTGCGGCGGCGCTCACGGGTGCGGCGCGGCTTCTGCTCCTCGGTCTCGACCGGGGCGGCAGCGCCCTGGCGGCCCGAGCCGGCCTTCGGGCCACGGCCCCGGCCACCACGGCCGCCCGTCTCGCCGAGGTCCTCGACCTCCTCCGCACCGAGCCCGGCCCGGGTCCGCTCCGAACGCGGCAGGACACCCTTGGTGCCCGGCGCGATCTTCAGCAGCTCGTACAGGTGCGGCGAGGTGGAGTAGGTCTCCTCCGGGTCGTTGAACGACAGTTCCAGCGCCTTGTTGATCAGCTGCCAGCGCGGGATGTCGTCCCAGTCGACCAGGGTGACGGCGGTGCCGGAGGCGCCGGCCCGGCCGGTGCGGCCGATCCGGTGCAGGTAGGTCTTCTCGTCCTCGGGGCACTGGTAGTTGATGACGTGGGTGACGCCCTCGACGTCGATGCCGCGGGCTGCGACGTCGGTGCAGACCAGCACGTCGACCTTGCCGTTGCGGAAGGCCCGCAGGGCCTGCTCGCGGGCGCCCTGGCCGAGGTCGCCGTGGACGGCGCCGGCCGCGAAGCCGCGCTGGGTCAGCTGGTCGGAGACGTCGGCGGCGGTGCGCTTGGTGCGGCAGAAGATCATCGCCAGCCCGCGGCCGTCGGCCTGCAGGATGCGCGAGACCATCTCGACCTTGTCGAGCGAGTGCGCACGGAAGATGTGCTGCTCGATGTTGGCGACGGTCGTGCCGGTGTCGTCCGGGGCGGTGGCCCGGATGTGGGTCGGCTGGCTCATGTACCGGCGGGCGAGGCTGATCACCTGGCCCGGCATGGTGGCCGAGAACAGCAGGGTCTGCCGCTTGGCCGGCAGCATGGTGATGATCTTCTCGACGTCGGGCAGGAAGCCCAGGTCGAGCATCTCGTCGGCCTCGTCCAGGACCAGCGAGCGCACCTTGGACAGGTTCAGCTTCTTCTGCCCGGCCAGGTCGAGCAGACGGCCCGGGGTGCCGACCACGATGTCGACGCCCTTGGTGAGCGCCTCGACCTGCGGCTCGTACGCCCGGCCGCCGTAGACGGCGAGGACGCGCACGTTGCGGACCTTGCCGGCGGTCTGCAGGTCGTTGGTGACCTGGGTGCAGAGCTCGCGGGTCGGGACGACGATCAGCGCCTGCGGGAACTCGGAGAGCTGCTCCTCGGTGGCCCGGCCGGCGTCCACGTCGGCGCGCACGGTGACCCGCTCGATCAGCGGGAGGCCGAAGCCGAGGGTCTTGCCGGTGCCGGTCTTGGCCTGGCCGATGACGTCGTGGCCGGTCAGCGCGACCGGGAGGGTCATCTCCTGGATGGGGAAGGGGTGGACGATGCCGACGGCTTCGAGGGCCTCGGCGGTCTCCGGGAGGATCCCCAGGTCCCGGAAGGTCGTCTTGATGGGTTCAGCGGTGGTGGACAGGGTGCTGCCTCTTCCGTGTGGAGGGGCCGAGAGCGAGCGGCGGGCGGGCAGCCGCGCGGCTGCGTACGGGCCTGTGCGGCCCCGATACAGCTGCGCGGACGCACAACCGCGCCGGTCCCTGCGGCCGGCCGGTGCGCGCTGCCCGGTGCGGGGCGCGTCGCCGGCGGCGTCGGGGAGGATTCCCGTGAGGGACCTGCGCGGGACCTCCGCCAGGGGGCGGGGTCTCGGCGGCCCTCGCTCGGCCACTGATGCGGTGCCAAGGCTTGAAGTCCAAGCCATGGTCGGAGCCGATCGGCTCTCCGACCGGGCATCCGCGTACGTGAGTACCCGTGCCTCCGGTGCGGACACGTCCGGCTGGACGGTGCCGCTTCGGAGCGGGCTTGCGCGGGTTACCGAGACGGCGGTGACACCGTGCAAGCACGACGGGGCTCCGTACCACCATACAGTCAGGCGACGACTCGAACACGTGACGCGTCTGACACTGCCCCCGGTGACGGGTGCCTTGCCGGGCGATTCGGCAGGTCACCCGGGTGCGGCCAGTGGTGGGGGAGCGGGGTGGGCGGGACTAAGGTGGCGGGTCATGGAGACCCATGGTGAGACGCAGGACGACGCCGCGGCCGGCTCGATCGGCGACTGGGCCGCGTGCTCGGCCGACCCCGGCTACCGGGCGGCGGTGCTGGATCTGCTCGGCGCGCTCGCGTACGGCGAACTGAGCGCCTTCGAGCGGCTCGCCGAGGACGCCAAGCTGGCGCCCGACCTCGCCGACAAGGCGGCCCTCGCCCGGATGGCCTCCGCCGAGTTCCAGCACTACCAGCGCCTGCACGACCGGCTCGCCGAGATCGGCGCCGACCCGCAGGAGGCGATGCGCCCCTTCGTCGAGCCGCTGGAGCTGTTCCACCGGATGACGGCGCCCTCGGACTGGCTGGAGGGCCTGGTCAAGGCCTACGTCGGCGACGCCATCGCGACCGACTTCTACCGCGAGGTGGCCGTCCGGCTGGACGACGACACCCGCGACCTGGTCCTCGGCGTCATGTCCGACACCGGCCACGCCCAGTTCGCCGTCGACAAGGTGCGCGAGGCGATCGCGGCCGATCCGCGGGCCGGCGGCCGGCTCGCGCTGTGGGGCCGACGGCTGATGGGCGAGGCGCTCAGCCAGGCCCAGCGGGTGGTCGCCGAGCGGGACGCGCTGTCGAACATGCTGGTCGGCGGCGTGCAGGTGCAGGGCTTCGACCTGGTCGAGGTCGGCAAGATGTTCAACCGGATCACCGAGGCCCACACCAAGCGGATGGCCGCCCTGGGCCTGGCCAGCTGACCGACCCGCCCCGGCCCGTCCACGTCGGCACGGCTACGCCGGCCGGTGCCGCCGCGGTGCGCGGTGGGCGCCGGCCCGGTGCGGGTGGTGCCGGTGCGCCGGGGCGCGGCCGGCGGCCAGGTCCGGCCGGGCCAGCAGCGAGGTGAGCACGCCCGAGGCCACCGCCGAGGCCGCGACCGACACCGCCGGGTAGTGCCCCTGCAGACAGAAGTGCGCGACCACCCCGCCCAGCAGCGCCGCCGCCGGCGCGGTGCCCAGCGTCAGTGCGCGGGCCGCCCGGAAGTACGAGGGCAGCGCCAGCAGCGCGGCTGCGGCCGTGACCAGGCCGACGAGGGCGAAGGCGATCGACTCGACCAGCAAGAGTGCCTCCCGGGACGGGCGTGCGGCACCGTCGCCGCACCTGTCGCCGTACCCCGCCCGACCCGGCCGTACACGCAGCGGTGCCCCGCTCCCTCACGGGAACGGGGCACCGGAACGACCGGGCCGGACGGCGCCTCAGAGAGTGCCGAAACCGACCTTGCGAATGGCCTGCTCGCCGATCTCCACGTACGCCAGGCGCTCGGCCGGGACGATGACGCGGCGGCCGTGCTCGTCGGTCAGCGTGAAGAGCTTCTCCGAGCCCTCCAGCGCCTTCGCGACCGCGCTCTGGACCTCATCGGCAGTCTGCGAGCTCTCGATCACGATCTCGCGCGGCGCGTTCTGCACGCCGATCTTGACCTCCACGGCTTCCGTCCCTCCGGGGTTGCAGCCTCCACGCACGGGCACCGAACCGCCTGGGACAAGCGTTCGCGGCGACCGCGCCGTACGGCTTCACCATAGAGCACCGGATCACCGGCCAGACGAGGATCGGGGGGTCACCCCTGGTGGGCGGCCTCGCCGGGCAGCTCGCCCGGGTGCATCGGGAAGCCCTTCAGGCCGCGCCAGGACAGGCTGGCGACCAGCCGCACCGCCTCGTCGCGCGGGATCTCCAGGCCCTGCGAGAGCCAGTACCGGGCGGTGATCTGGGCCAGGCCGCAGACCCCGGCGGCGAGCAGCTTGGACTCCGCCTCGGGCAGGTCGGTGTCCTCCTGGATCACCTTGCTGACCAGCGTCGCGCTCGCCTCGGAGGCCCGCTCGACCCGCTCGCGCACGGCCGGCTCGTTGGTCAGGTCCGACTCGAAGACCAGCCGGAAGGCGCCCGACTCGCTGGAGACGTAGTTGAAGTACGCCTCCATGGTGTTGGCCACGCGCTGCTTGTTGTCGCTGGTCGTCGACAGCGCCTCGCGGGTCGACTCGACCAGGGCGTCGCAGTGCTTGTCCAGCAGCGCCAGGTAGAGCTCCAGCTTCCCGGGGAAGTGCTGGTAGAGCACCGGCTTGCTCACCCCGGCGCGGTCGGCGATGTCGTCCATGGCGGCCGCGTGGTAGCCGTGCGCGACGAACACCTCCTGGGCGGCACCGAGCAGTTGTTCACGGCGGGCGCTTCGCGGCAGGCGGGCACCGCGCGGGCGCTCCTGCGCCTCCTGGATGGCCGTCACGGCGCTCCTCACTTCGGGTCTGTTCGGGGCTGGCAAGATGGCCGATTCTACTTTTCGGTAACCGCGCCCGCGTTCGGCGAAGGCGAGTAAAGCTGGTCGGCCTGGTTGTCAGGAGCCCACAATACGGCGCTGACCTCGGCCTCGGCAGTGGTGTGACGAGGGACGGGACGCCCGGACCTCCCCGGTGCTCCCCCAGACCGCGCTCACTACCATCGTCCACCATGAGCAGCGCTGAGCAGCAGGTACGTACGGTCGAGGTCCCCGGGGCGGTCCTCGCGGTGCACCGGCCGGCCCCGGAGGGCGTCGCGGACGGGCGGGAGCCCGGTCTCTTCGTGCACGGCCTCGGCGGCTCGGCGGCCAACTGGACGGCCCTGATGGACCGGCTCTCCGGGCTCGTCGACGGCGAGGCCGTGGACCTGCCCGGCTTCGGCCGCTCGCACCCGCCCACCGACGGCAACCTCACCGTCTCCGGCCACGTCCGGGCCGTGATCGGCTACCTGGAGGCCGCCGGCCGCGGCCCGGTCCACCTGTTCGGCAACTCCCTCGGCGGCGCGGTCGCCGTGCGGCTGGCCGCACTCCGCCCGGACCTGGTGCGCAGCCTCACCCTGGTCTCGCCCGCCCTGCCCGAGCTGCCCCCGCAGCGCTCCGCCTGGCCGACCGGGCTGCTCGCGCTGCCCGGGGTGCCCGCGGTGCTGCGCCGGCTGTCCGCGGGCGGGCGCGACGCCGAGGCGGCCACCGAGGACCTGCTGCGGCTGGTCTACGGCGACCCGGGCAGCCTGAGCCCGGCCGCCCGGGCCGAGGCGGTGGCCGAGTACCGGCGCCGGCTGCAGGTGCCGCACGCGATGCAGGCGCTGGTCGGCTCGGCCCGCGGCATCGTCTCGGCGTACACCGAGCGCGGCGACCAGGCGCTGTGGCGGCAGGCCGAGGAGGTGCGGGCGCCGGTGCTGCTGGTGTACGGGCTGCGCGACAAGCTCGTCGGCTACCGCTCGGCCCGCCGCGCCTGCGCGGCCTTCGCGGACGCCCGGCTGCTGGTGCTGCCGGAGTCGGGGCACGTGGCGATGATGGAGCACCCCGACGAGGTCGCCCGCGCGGTGCGGGAGCTGATCGCGCACACGGCGGGCTGATCCCGCACACGGGGGCTGATCGCGCCTCTACCGCGGGCGGCCGCGCATACCGCCCGGTAACGGCCCGGTTCGGGCGAGGTCACGGCGTTTCACTCGTTCAGGTGGCAGCCAGGCATGTGACCGATGGATTGCCCGGGGCCGGTCCTACCTTTCTGCTGTCGGACCGAACAGGTGTGGGGGAGTCGCGGCCGCCGGAGAAACCGGAGGGCGGCCGCGGCCGAAGGTCCCGGCGGGTCGGGCCCGGCCGCCGGAGCGGGCGGACGCCCGGAGGCGCCGCGGCGCCGGCCGACCGTACTCCCCGGCCCCGGCCGTTCCCGCCGTCGTGCGGGGGCGCCCCCGGCCACTGCCCGGGCCGCTCGGCCGTCCGTCGATCCGTCCCGTGATCCGCCCGCGAATCCGCTCTGCCCTGGAGGTCTCCCGTGCGCGTTGCCCTGCTCACCGAGGGTGCCCTTCCGCATCCCCAGCGTGGCACCGGAGCCTGGTGCGACCGGCTGGCCGCGGGCCTGCCGGAGCACGAGTTCGAGCGGTACCTGCTGACGACCGGACCGCAGGGCGCGGGGACCGCGGACGATCCGGCGACGTCCGCCGGGCAGGCCCTGGCGCTGTGGGGGCGCCGGCCCGGCGGGCGGGCGCCGGGCGCGCTGCGCAGACGCCAGTACGCCGGGGCGTACGAGCAACTGGTGCGGGCGCTGGTGCTGCCCGGAGGACGGGCCGGCTTCGGGCCCGGGCTGTACCGGCTGGCGGTGCTCGCCCGGGAGGACGGCACGCTGCCCGCCTTCCTGGCCTCCGCGCCCGCACGCCGGATCCTGGAGCGGACCTGGCGGCTGCCCGGCGCGGACACCTCGGCCGGGCAGCCGCTGGTGCGCGACGTGCTGGTCGCGGCCGACCTGCTGGAGCAGTGCCTGCGGCCGCTGTCCGCGCCCTGGTACGGCACCGGGCCCGGCGGCCTCGGCGCCGCCGACCTGTGCCACGTGGTCGGCGGCGGGCTCGCCGCGCTGCCCGCCCTGGTGGCCCGGCACCTGCACGGGGTGCCGTTCGTCGTCACCGAGCACGGCCTGCACCTGCGCGAGCAGTACCTCGGCTACCCGCCCCGAGCCGAAGGGTGCGCCGGTGCCGAAAGCGAGGAGCGACAAGCGAGGGACGAGCGCCGGAGCGAGGAGCGTCGGCAGCGGGTTCGAGCGCCCGGAGGCGAGTGGGCGAGTCACGAGGCGCCGTACCGGTGGCCGGTGCGGGCGCTGCTGCTGTCCTTCTTCCGGGCACTCACCGAGGAGACCTACCGGCAGGCGGCCGTCCTGACCCCGGGCAGCGCCCACGACCAGCAGTGGCAGCGCCGCTGCGGGGCCGACCCGGCGCGCACCCGGGTGGTGTACGAGGGGACGCCGGCGGTGGAGCGCCCGGCCGCCGGGCCCGAGCCGGCCGCGCCGACCCTGGTGTGGGCGGGGGCGCTGGAGCCGGGCCGGGATCCGGGGCTGGTGCTGCACGCCTTCGCCAAGGTCCGCGCCGAGCTGCCCGGCGCCCGGCTGGTGGTGTACGGCGAGGAGACGGCGCCCGGCTACCGGGCGCACTGCGCGGCGGTGGCCGAGCGGCTGGGGGTGGCCCCGGCGGTGGACTTCGCCGGACGGCCCGGCGACCTCGCCGAGGTCTGGGAGGCCGGCACGGTGGCCGTCTTCTCGGCGCTCTCCCAGCGCGGCCCCAGGCTGCTCGCGGACGCGATGCTCAGCGGCCGGGCGGTGGTGTCCACCGATGTCGGGGTGGCCCGCGAGGTGGTCGGGCCGACCGGGCTGCTGGTGCCCGCCCGCGACCCGCGGGCCCTGGCCGGCGCCTGCCTGGCGCTGCTGCGCGACGGGGAGCGGCGGGCCCGGCTGGGGCTGGCCGGGCGGCTGCGGGCGCAGGAACGCTTCGCCGTCGAGCCGGTGGTCGGCGCTTTCCGGGAGATCTACCTGGAGCTGGTCTCGCAGTACCCGGCCTTCCCCGGCGGCGGGGGCGGCCCGGTGCCGCGCCCGTTCGCCCGGCCCGCCGAGTACTGGCTCGCCGACGGCCCGCGCGGCGGCCGGGACGGCGCCCGGGAGGACGCGGACGGGAGCACCGGGGCCCGGGAGGACGCGCCCGGGAGCACCGGCGCCCGGGAGCCCGCCGCGCTCGCGGAGGCCGTCTGATGTCCGGCGGACCGGCGCTCGGCAGCAGTGCGGACCCGGTGCGCGAGGTCATGGCGGAGCACCGGGAGCTGTGCGAGCGCGCCGTCGACCCGCTGGAGATCGTCGCCGGGCTGGAGGAGGCCGGGCTCGGCCCGGACGACGCCGCCCGCTGCCGGCACGCCGACCTGTTCTCGCTCGCCGAGGAGCTGCACGCCCGGGTGCCGCGCCGCCCGCCGGAGCCCGGGCCGGCCCGGCAGCCCCGGCGCGCGGCCGATGCCCGGGCGTCGCTGGCCGCCGCCGCGCTGGCCGCGCTGCCCTGCGCCGGAGTGGTCGCGTTCGACGCCCGCTGGCCCCCGATGGTGGCCGCCGCCGTACCGCTGGTGCTGCTGCCCGCGCTGGTCGCGCCGCCCCCGGCCGCGCCCGGCGGGCGCACGGGCCCGCGGTACGGGCCCGCCGCGCTCGGGTACGGGCTGGGCCTGGCCGGGCTGCTGCTGATCCCGGCGGTGGTGCCGGGCACGGACCGGCCGCCGGCGGCCGCGCTGGTGCTGGCGGCGGCGCTGTCGGTCGGGTCGGCCGAGCGGGTGGCCCGCTGGTACCGGCGGGTCGGCCAGGGCCACCTCGACGCGGCGGGCACCCTGGCCGCGTTCCGGGCCCGGATGCGGCCGGTGCTGCCGGTCGCGCTCGCCCTGCACCTGGCGGTGCTGGCGGTGTCGAGCTTCGCAGCGCTGGCCGTCACGGCCGTCGTCGCTCCGAGGCCCGGCCCGGGCCACGGCGGCGGGCTGCTGCACCTGGCGGCCGAGCGGGCCGGCCCCGCGCAGTGGGCGGCGCAGGGTGTGCTGGGCCTGCTGCTGGTGCTGCCCGCGCTGCTGGCGCGCTGCGGCCGGACGACGGCCGCCGCGCTGGGGGCGGTGGCCGGGCCGGCCGCGACGCTCGGGCTGCTCGCCCTGGGCCGCTCCCTGCCGTCGGCGCTGCTGCTCGGTGGCGGCGCCGTCGCGGTGGTGCTGGCGGCGTACGTCTGGGTGGTGCTCGGCCGGGCGGGCTCGCACCGCTGACCCCTTCGTGACCGCTCGTGATCCCCGTTCCGTCCGTTCGTTGATTTTCAGTCCGCCAGGTCGTCCCCGACCTCGCTTCGTGGAAGGACGCCCCCGATGAGGGTGCTGCTGCTGGGCGCCGACGGCTTCATCGGCCGCCGGGTCACCGACCGTCTGCTGATGGACCAGGAGTTGCAGGTGACGGTGCTCGGCCGGCGCGACTCGGCCGACATCCGCTTCGACCTGACCACCGGGAGCCCGGGCGCGCTGGCCCGGTTCCTGGACGCCGTCGCGCCGCAGGTGGTGATCAACTGCGCGGGCGCCACCTACGGCAGCTCGCGCACCCTGATCCGGTCGAACACGCTGGCCGTCGCGACGGTCTGCGAGGCGATCCGGCGCAGCCGGGAGCCGGCCCGGCTGGTGCACGTCGGCTCGGCCGCCGAGTACGGGCCGGTGCCCGGCGGGGTGCCGGTGTCCGAGCAGGCCGAGCCGCGGCCGGTCGGCCCGTACGGGGTGTCCAAGCTGGCCGGGACGGAGCTGGTGCTGGCCTCCGGCCTGGACGCGGCGGTGCTGCGGGTGTTCGACGTGGTGGGGCCGGGGGCGCCGACCGCCTCGCTGTTCGGCCGGCTGGCCGAGGGGCTGCGGCGGGCGCTGGAGCGGGACGAGAACCAGGTGCGGATGCCGGACCTGTCCGGATACCGGGATTTCGTGGACGTGCGGGACGTCGCGCGGGCCATCCGGGCGGCCGCGGTCTCGGCCGCCACCGGGGTGATCAACATCGGCAGCGGGCACGCCGTCCGGGCCCGGGACGCGGCCCAGCTGCTGGTGCGGGCCTCGGGCTTCGAGGGGTCGATCGTCGAGGAGAACCGGCAGGTCCTGCTGCCGGCGCAGGCCGGCGGGGCGGGCGGCGACCACCTGCCGGGGCACCACCACCAGCCCGGCCCGTACCTGCCGGGCCACCGGGCGGAGGGCCCGCGGCCGGAGGGCCGGGCGGTGCCGGGCGAGCCGGTGCCGTGGCGGCAGGCGGACGTGCGCACCGCCAGGGACCGTCTCGGATGGCGGACACAGGTGCCGTTGGAGGAGTCGCTCGGGGACGTCTGGCTGGAGACGGCCTGTCGGGTCTGAGCGCGCCCCCGGGGGTGCCACGGGCCCGTGGGACAGGGGCTCGTGGCACCTTGGGGGGCCCGGCGGCCGGTCCCACGATCCGGCGCCGCCTGTCTCGCCCATCGGACGGGCTGTCTCGGAATAGCGGAGTGACGTGACACTGTTGGCCTAGAGAGCCACCCGAGTGGCGGAGCAACAACCCCACAGCGAGGCTGGCCCTGGCCATCCGAACAAGACATCCATCGGAGTCCCCGTGTCGTTGCCACCCCTGGTCGAGCCGGCCGACGAGCTCACCGTCGACGAGGTCCGCCGGTACTCCCGCCACCTGATCATCCCCGACGTGGGCATGGCCGGGCAGAAGCGGCTGAAGAACGCCAAGGTGCTGTGCGTCGGCGCCGGCGGCCTCGGCTCGCCCGCGCTGATGTACCTGGCCGCGGCGGGCGTCGGCACCCTCGGCATCGTCGAGTTCGACGTGGTGGACGAGTCCAACCTGCAGCGTCAGATCATCCACGGCCAGTCCGACATCGGCCGCTCCAAGGGCGAGTCGGCGCGGGACTCGGTCAAGGAGATCAACCCCTACGTCGACGTGATCCTCCACGAGGAGCGCCTCGACAACTCCAACGTCATGGAGATCTTCTCCGGCTACGACCTGATCGTGGACGGCACCGACAACTTCGCCACCCGCTACCTGGTGAACGACGCCGCGGTGCTGCTCGGCAAGCCGTACGTGTGGGGCTCGATCTACCGCTTCGACGGCCAGGCCAGCGTCTTCTGGGCCGAGCACGGCCCCTGCTACCGCTGCCTCTACCCGGAGGCCCCGCCGGCGGGCATGGTCCCCTCCTGCGCCGAGGGCGGCGTGCTGGGCGTGCTGTGCGCGTCCATCGGCTCGATCCAGGTCACCGAGGCGATCAAGCTGCTGGCCGGCGTCGGTGACCCGCTGGTCGGCCGGCTGATGATCTACGACGCCCTGGAGATGAACTACCGCCAGGTGAAGGTCCGCAAGGACCCGAACTGCGCGCTCTGCGGCGAGAACCCGACGGTCACCGAGCTGATCGACTACGAGGCCTTCTGCGGCGTCGTGTCGGAGGAGGCGCAGGCCGCCGCCGCCGGTTCGACCGTCACCTCGAAGCAGCTCAAGCAGTGGCAGGACGACGAGGAGGACATCTACCTCATCGACGTCCGCGAGCCCGGCGAGTACGAGATCGTCAACATCCCCGGCGCGGTGCTGATCCCGAAGAACGAGTTCCTGATGGGCGACGCGCTGGAGAAGCTGCCGCAGGACCGGAAGATCGTGCTGCACTGCAAGTCGGGCGTGCGCTCGGCCGAGGTGCTGGCCGTGGTGAAGGCCGCGGGCTTCGCCAACGCCGTCCACCTGGGCGGCGGCGTGCTCGGCTGGGTCAACCAGATCGAGCCGCACAAGCCGGTCTACTGACCGACGCTCTCACGTGGAAGGGCCCGCCGTCCGGCGGGCCCTTCGTCGTACGGCCGGAGCCGCGTCCGCCCTCGTACGGTCAGAGCGCGTGCCTGCGCTGCAGCACGTTGTAGGCGATCCAGCCCGGCAGGACGGGCAGCCAGAAGGTGAGCGCCCGGTAGAGGAACACCGCCGGGGTAGCCACCGCGGGGGACACGTCCGCGACGGTCAGGGCGCCGATCAGGGCGACCTCGACCGGGCCGATGCCGCCCGGGGTGGGGATCGCCGATCCCGCCGCGTTGGCGGTCAGGAAGACCACCGCGACCGCCGGGAAGCTGACGTCGCCGCCGAAGGCCTGCACCGAGAAGTCCAGGCAGGCGGTGAAGGACAGGGTCAGCAGCAGGATGCCGCCGAAGCCGGTGACCAGCTTGCTGGGCGTCTGCATCAGGTCGAGCATCCGCGGCACCACGCCGAAGAACAGCGAGCGCAGCCGGCCCAGCACGAACCGGCGCAGCGGCGCGACGGCGGCCACCACCAGGGCGAGCACGGCGGCGGTCAGCACGCCGATGATCACCGCGCGGGAGGCGGAGAGGTCGCCGTTGGTCTGGCTGCCGGTGATCAGGCCGAAGCTGAACAGCAGCAGCAGGTGCCCGGCCAGGCCCGCCAGCTGGGAGGCGCCGACCGAGGCCACCGCCTGGCCGGAGCGGATGCCGGCCTTCTGCAGGTAGCGGGTGTTGAGCGCGATGCCGCCGATCGCCGCGGGGGCGACCAGTTTGACGAAGGAGCCGGCCAGCTGGGCGGCGACGGTGCGCCGGAACGGCAGCCGCTCGGGCACGAAGCCGGTCAGGCTCATCGCGGCGGCGACGTAGCTGAACGCGGCCGCCAGCAGGGCGGCCGCCGCCCAGGCCCAGTTCATCTGGGAGAGCTTGAGCTGGGCCGGCTTGATGGTGGTCAGGGCCAGGTAGGCGGCGAAGGTGAGCGCGATCACCATGATCAGCGTCTTCGGCTTCAGCCGTTCCAGCTTGGCCGGCTCCATCGGCGCCTCGGGCGCGATCTGCAGGATCTGGCCGCGGATGCGGCTCAGCAGGTCCTCGCCGGCCGCCGCGATGTCCTCCTCGGCCTGCTGCTGGGTGCGCTCGCCGGCCGCGACCTGCGCCAGCGCCTTGGCGCGGGCGGCGGCCTTGCGCTCCTTGCCGAGCTTGGCGAGGTCGATCCTGGTGGAGCGGCTCATCCCGACCGGCTGGAGCAGCGGCAGTGCCTGCGCCACCCGCTCGGCGCCGAGCACCGCGTTGGCGGCGGCGACGGCCCGCTCCGGCCCGATCCGCAGCGCGAAGGTGGTGAGCAGCTGGGCGACGTCGATGCGCAGGGTGAGGTCGGTGGCGGCGATGTCGCCGCCGGAGAGGTTGACCAGGCAGCCGCTCTTCGCGTCCACGACCAGCAGCGACTCGCCGGTCAGCCGACGGTGGGCGATCCGGCGCTCGTGCAGGGCGGCCACCGACTGCCAGATCGAGGCCATCACCCGGTCGGTGACCTCGTCGTCGGCCAGCTCGTCCAGGGTGCGGCCCTCGACGTTCTCGTACACCAGGATCGCAGCGTCCGGGCCGAGCTCGGAGGTGGCGACCAGCTGCGGGGCGTGGGCGCCCGAGGCGGCCGCCGCGTACGCGATCAGGGCCTCCTGCTCCAGCGCCTGGCGCAGCGACTGCGGGCTGCGGCGCACCGCGACCGAGCGCAGCCGCAGCCGCCGCCAGGCCCGGTAGAAGAAACCGGAGGCCTGCTGCTCGCGGTCGATGATGTGGACGTCCAGGTGCGGGCCGGCCTGCTGGGTCACGTGGTAGCGGCGGGTGCCGCCGGGGGCGTCGGGCGCGCGGTGGGCGCTCTCCGGGGTGAAGCCGACCTTGCGCAGGCCGATCATCAGATGCTGTCCGGTGGGCCGGATGTTGGGGGAGCCGATCGCGTACAGCGTGCCGTAGGCGACGGACCAGCCGATCAGCACGGTGAGCATCAGCGACAGCGGGGTGGTGTAGCCGCCGAGCAGCTCGGTCACCCCGCTGAAGACCACCACCACCCACAGGGCGACCCGCCAGCGCGGTCTGCTCGACATGCCGACGGCGGTCATGTAGGCGATCACCGGTGCGAGGTAGCCGTGCACCGGGTCGGTGAGGGTGCCGTTGCTGTCCAGCGGCAGCCTGGTCAGCGCGTCCCGGATGTGGTCGGAGGCGCCTTCGGCCACCCACCAGTCGATGCCGAGCGAGACGCCGTACGCGAGCACCGAGGCGAGCACGCCGTCGGCGACCCGCAGGCCGTCGCGTTTGATCAGCCGCTCGACGGCGAAGGCCAGCGGCACGGCGAGCACCGCGACGCTGGAGACCAGGCCGGTGATGGTGGAGAGCACCGCGGAGAAGTGCGGCGCGTTGGTGGCGATGTCCTGCTCGATGCCGGTGGTGGTCGAGGTGGCGATGCCGGCCAGGACGAAGACGGCGACGATCCCGAAGACACCGGCCAGGAAGCGGATCAGGTCGGACGGGCGGTGCGCGCGGGCGGCGAGCAGCGGCTCGTCGACGTCCAGGTGCGGGGCGTCGTCCAGCGGGTCCTGGTGGTCGTGCGGCGGCTTCGGGGCGGTCGGCGCCGGGATGGCGGGCTTCGGGGTCTCGGCCGGGGTCTCCGGCCGGGTGGGCTGTTCGGGCTGTGCGGGCGCGGGGGTCTTGATCGTCCGGTCCTTGATCAGGGAGACTTCCGGCGTCGGCCCCGGTTCGGGCCGGCCTTCGGCCCCGCCGGACGGCGGGGGCACGGCGGCAGCGGACTCGTCGGAGTCCTTGTCCACGCCCACGTCAGCCGTCCCGGTCATCTGGTCTTGTCCTCGTATCACCACTCACCGCCCCGAAGATGGTGGCATGCCCCGACGCCCCGTGCTGGACAGGGGGCGGATCGGGCGCGGCGTTCCGTTCGCACCGGACCGCGGGTGCGCCCCTGTAAGGAAGAATGCCGCAGGTGACGGACGTAACAGGCGACGGCCTCCCGGACTCCTTGCCGCCCTTCGCCGAACTGGTGCTCGACCTGACCGAGCGGATTCCACCCGGCCGGGTGATGACCTACGGCGACGTCGCCGAGTACCTCGGCCAGGGCGGGCCCCGGCAGGTCGGCCGGGTGATGGCCCTGTACGGCGGCTCGGTGCCCTGGTGGCGGGTCATCCGCGCGGACGGCCGCTTCCTGCCCGGGCACGAGCAGCGCGCCCTCGCCCACTACGGCGAGGAGGGCACCCCGCTGCGCGAACTCGCCGACCCGCCCCGGGTCGACCTCAAGCGGGCCCGCTGGGACGGGGAGCCGATTCCTGGGATTGGCCCGCACGGACGGGATTGACGGGGGAGGATCGTAGGCTCGATGCGGGCGGGCCCCGACGGGCCCGCCCCGCCATGCCCCCCGTTCCACCGCTCGACCCCAGGACCATCCGTGAGTTCCCCGTACCGGCTCGTGCGCAACCCGCTCGTCCAGCCCGACCCACCCGTGCTGGACGCCTATCAGCGCGCCGTGGTCGAGCACACCGGCGGCCCGCTGCTGGTGCTCGCGGGGCCCGGCACCGGCAAGACCACGACGCTCGTCGAGGCCGTCGCCCGGCGGATCGAGGACGGCACCGACCCCGAGCGGATCCTCGTCCTCACCTTCAGCCGCAAGGCCGCGACGGAACTGCGCGACCGGATGTCCGGCCGGCTCGGCAGCACCGCCGCCGCCCCGCAGGCCACCACCTTCCACTCCTTCTGCTACGCCCTGCTGCGCGCCCACCAGGACCCGCAGGACTACGCCGAGCCGCTGCGGCTGCTCTCCGGCCCCGAGCAGGACGTCATGGTCCGCGAACTGCTCGCCGGCGGCGCCGAGGACGCCCGCCTCGGCAGCTCCCGGATCCCCTGGCCGCTGGACCTGCGGGCCTGCCTGACCACCCGCGGCTTCGCCGACGAGGTCCGCGCCGTCCTCGCCCGCAGCCGCGAGCTCGGCCTCGGCGAGGCCGAACTGGAACGCTTCGCCCAGGGCGTCCAGCGCCCCGACTGGGCCGCCGCCGCGCACTTCCTCGCCGACTACCTCGACGTGCTCGACCTGCGCGGCGTCCTCGACTACGCCGAACTCGTCCACCGCGCCGTCCTGCTCGCCGAACGCCCCGACGTCGAGGACGAACTGCGCCGGCGCTACGACGTCGTCTTCGTCGACGAGTACCAGGACACCGACCCCTCCCAGGTCCGGCTGCTGCGCCGGCTCGCCGGCGGCGGACGCGACCTCGTCGCGGTCGGTGACCCCGACCAGTCGATCTACGCCTTCCGCGGCGCCGACATCAACGGCATCCTCGACTTCCCGCAGACCTTCCGCCGGGCCGACGGCAGCCCCGCCGAGGTCAAGGTGCTGCGCGTCTCCCGCCGCTCCGGCGCCCTGCTGCTCGCCGCCTCCCGCGAGATCGCCCGGCGGATGCCCATGGGCCGCCTGCCCGCCGACAAGCTCGCCCAGCACCGCGCCCTGCTGCCCTCCCGCGAAGGCGGCCGGGTCGAGGTGTACACCTACCCGACACCCGGCGCCGAACTCGACTCGATCGCCGACCTGCTGCGCCGCGCCCACCTGGAGGACGGCGTGCCCTGGGGCGAGATGGCCGTGCTCGTCCGGGCCGGCGCCCGCTCCATCCCCGGTGTCCGGCGGGCGCTCGGCGCGGCCGGCGTCCCGCTGGAGATCGACGGCGACGACCTGCCGCTGCGCGAGGAGCCGGCCGTCGCCCAGCTGCTGCTCGCCCTGCGGGTCTGCGCCGAACAGGCCGCCCGGCAGAGCGCCCGCGACCGGCAGGGCGACCTCGGCGACGAGGACGCCGACACCCCCGACACCCCCGACCCGCTCACCACCGAGCTGGCGCACGCCCTGCTCACCGGCCCGCTCGGCGGCCTCGACGGCTCCGACCTGCGCCGCCTGGGCCGCGCCCTGCGCGAGGAGGAACGCGCCGCCCTGCGCGCCGAAGGTCGCCCGGCCACCGCCCCGCGCCCGGCCGGCGAGCTGATCCGCGAGGCCCTCGCCGAACCCGAACGCCTCGTCGCCCTCGACCCGGCGCACGCCCGCCGCGCCCGCGACCTCGGCACCCTGCTGCGCAAGGTCCGCGAGATGCTGGCCGGCGGCTGCACCGCCGAGGAGGCGCTGTGGGAGCTGTGGGACGGCAGCCGCCGCTGGCGCGAACGCCTGGAGCGGGCCGCCCTGCGCGGCGGCGCCGCCGGCCGCAACGCCGACCGCGACCTGGACGCGCTGTGCGCCCTGTTCGAGACCGCCGCCCGCGCCGAGGAACAGGTCACCGGCCACCGCAGCGCCCTCGACCTGCTCGCCGAACTCGAAGCCCAGGACATCGCCGCCGACACCCTCACCGTCCGGGCCGTACGCCCCGAAGCCGTCCGGCTGATGACCGCCCACCGCTCCAAGGGCCTGGAATGGCGCCTGGTCGTCGTCGCCGGCGTCCAGGACGGCCTCTGGCCCGACCTGCGCCGCCGCGGCTCCCTGCTGGAGGCCGACCGGATCGGCCGCGACGGCCTCGCCGAACCGCTCACCCCGGCCGCCCTGCTCGGCGAGGAACGCCGCCTCTTCTACGTCGCCGCGACCCGCGCGAAGGAGCGGCTGGTCGTCACCGCCGTCAAGGCCCCCGCCGACGACGGCGACGAGCCCTCCCGCTTCCTGCGCGAGCTCTACCGCGAGGACGTCGACCCTCCCCCAGCCTCCGGCCGGGGGTAC
The DNA here is from genome assembly GCF_000716875.1 of Streptomyces novaecaesareae. Lineage (GTDB taxonomy): Bacteria > Actinomycetota > Actinomycetes > Streptomycetales > Streptomycetaceae > Kitasatospora > Kitasatospora novaecaesareae. Next base: position 50,161 of record NZ_JNWQ01000032.1, read on the forward strand.
CCCCAGAACGGCAACAAGCTGCGCCGCACCCCGCCGGTCACCGTCGAGGACGTCACCCACCGCCCGCGCCGCCCGCTGTCCGTCGCCGCGCTGGTCGCCGAGCTGCGGGCCGTCACCGTCGACCCCGCCCGCTCGCCCGAACTGCGCCGCGCCGCCGCCGAACGGCTCGCCACCCTCGCCGCCGCCACCGACGACGAAGGGCTGCCGCTGGTGCCCGCCGCCCACCCCGCCCGCTGGTGGGGCCTGGACGACCCGACCGCCGCCCCCGAACCGCTGCGCGACGCCGACCTGCCGGTGCGGCTGTCCGGCAGCGGCCTGGAGCAGCTGGAGAGCTGCTCGCTGCAGTGGTTCCTGGACAAGGAGGTCAAGGCGCGCGGCGCGGGCTCGGCCGCCCAGGGCTTCGGCAACGTGGTGCACGCCCTCGCCGACGAGGTCGGCTCCGGCCGCAGCCCCGCCGACCTCGCCGTCCTCATGGAGCGCCTGGACACCGTCTGGGACGGGCTCGCCTTCGACGCGCCCTGGAAGTCCCGGCAGGAGAAGACCGAGGCCCGCGCCGCCCTGGAGCGCTTCCTCAACTGGCACGTCATGGAACGCGGCCGGGACGTCGTCGCCACCGAGCACGGCTTCGACGTCACCCTCGACGTCGGCGGCGTCTCGGTGCGCATCCGCGGCTCGATGGACCGGGTCGAGAAGGACGCCGCCGGGCGCGCCTACGTGGTCGACTTCAAGACCGGCAAGCAGATACCCACCGACAAGTCGCTGCCCGAGCACAAGCAGCTCGCCGTCTACCAGCTCGCCGTCCGGGCCGGCGCCCTCAACCAGCTGCCCGGCTTCGCCGAGCACCCCCCGGACACCGGCGGCGCCGAACTCGTCCACCTGCGCGAGCCCTCCGCCAAGGCCGCCCAGGACACCCCCAAGGTCCAGCGGCAGGAGCCGCCGGAGGGCGAGCCGTGGATCGAGAACCTGCTCGCCGAGGCGGCCGGGAAGGTCCTCGCCGAGCGCTTCGTCCCGCAGACCGGCGGCGGCTGCGACCGCTGCACCTTCCGCCGCAGCTGCTCCGCCCAGCGGGACGGGGAGCAGCTGCTGTGACCCGCCCGCTCGCCGCCGGGGCGGAGCCGGCTGAATGAGGGCTTGTCCGTCGCTCCGGTTACGGTTGCGGGGTGACCGCCGTGCTCAGCCATCCCGACCAGCTCAAGGAGCTGCTGGGGATCCCGTTCAACCGGGAGCAGATGGCGGCCATCGGCGCCCCCCTGGAGCCGGCCGTGATCGTGGCCGGCGCCGGCTCCGGCAAGACCACGGTGATGGCCGCCCGGGTGGTCTGGCTGGTCGGCTCCGGCGCCGTACGGCCCGAGGAGGTGCTCGGCCTCACCTTCACCAACAAGGCCGCCGGCGAGCTCGCCGAACGCGTCCGCACCGCCCTGCTTCGTGCCGGCGTCGCCGACCGGGACGGCGCCGAGCCGCTCGGCGATCCGGAGATCTCCACCTACCACGCCTTCGCCGGCCGCCTCCTCAAGGAACACGGCCTGCGGATCGGCATCGAACCGGACGTACGGCTGCTCGCCGACGCCACCCGCTTCCAGCTCGCCGCCAAGGTGCTGCGCACCGCCCGCGGCCCGTTCCCCGCGCTCACCGGCACCTTCGCCAACCTGGTCGCCGACCTCACCGCCCTGGACGGCGAACTCGCCGAGCACCTCGTCGAGCCGCAGGCCCTGCGCGACTTCGACGAGCGGCTGCTGGACACCCTCGCCACTGTCAAGCTGACCAACGACGACCTGCGCGCCGTCCCGGCCACCGCCCGCGCCCGGCAGGAGCTGCTGAGCCTGGTCGAGGACTACCGGCGCCGCAAGCAGTCCGCCGGGCTGATGGACTTCGGCGACCAGATAGCCGCCGCCGCCCGCCTCGCCCAGCAGCGCCCCGAGGTCGGCGAACTGCTGCGCGGCCAGTTCCGGGTCGTGCTGCTGGACGAGTACCAGGACACCTCGGTCGCCCAGCGCCTGATGCTCGCCGGCCTGTTCGGCGCCGGCCCGGACGGTGCGGGCGGCGGCCACCCGGTGACCGCCGTCGGCGACCCCTGCCAGGCGATCTACGGCTGGCGCGGGGCCTCCGTCGCCAACCTCGACGAGTTCCCCCGGCACTTCCCCAAGGCCGACGGCCGCCCCGCCGACCGCTACGCGCTCAGCGAGAACCGCCGCAGCGGCGGGCGCCTGCTCGCCTTCGCCAACACCCTCGCCGCGCCGCTGCGCGCGATGCACGAGGGCGTCGAGGCGCTGCGCCCGGCCCCCGGCGCCGAACAGGACGGCTTCGTGCGGACGGCCCTGCTGCCCACCCACGCCGAGGAGATCGACTGGCTCGCCGACTCGATCGCCCACCTGGTGCGCACCGGCACCGCGCCCGGCCGGATCGCCGTGCTGTGCCGCGGCGGCGCCGCCTTCCCCGACATCCACGCGGCGCTGGTCGCCCGCGAGGTGCCGGTCGAGGTGGTGGGCCTCGGCGGGCTGCTGCAACTGCCCGAGGTGGCCGACCTGGTGGCGGTCTGCGAGGTGCTGCAGGACCCGACCGCCAACGCCGCGCTGGTGCGCCTGCTGATCGGCCCGCGCTGGCGGATCGGCCCGCGCGACCTCGCGCTGCTCGGCCGGCGGGCCGCCGAGCTCGTCCGCACCGACCGGCCCGAGGGCGTCGAAGCACTGGCCGCGGCCGTCGCCGAGGCCGACCCGACCGAGGTGGTGTCGCTGGCCGACGCGGTGGAGAGCTTCCTCGACAGCGCCCAGCCGGACGAGCTGCCGTTCTCCGCCGAGGCCCGGGTGCGCTTCGCCCGCCTCGCCCAGGAGCTGCGCGAGCTGCGCCGCTCGCTCGCCGACCCGCTGATGGACGTGCTGCACCGGGTGCTGGCCGTCACCGGCCTGGAGGTCGAACTCGCCGCCTCCCCGCAGGCGCTGGCCGCCCGCCGGCGGGAGACCCTGCACGCCTTCCTGGACGTCGCCGCCTCCTTCGCCGACCTCGACGGGGACCCGGGCCTCGCCGCCTTCCTCGGCTTCCTGCGCGCCGCCCAGGAGTACGAGCGCGGCCTGGACAGCAGCCTGCCCGGCGGCGAGGACACCGTGAAGGTCCTCACCGCCCACAAGTCGAAGGGCCTGGAGTGGGACGTGGTGGCCGTCCCCGGCCTGGTGCGGGGCGCGTTCCCCTCCGCCACCCCGCGCGAGCGCTGGACCAGCGCCAAGCGCGTGCTCCCGCACGCCCTGCGCGGTGACGCGGCCACCCTGCCCGACGTGCGCGGCGGGTGGAACAGCAAGTCGATGACCGCCTTCAAGAAGGAGCTGGCCGAGCACTCCGGCACCGAGGAACTGCGCCTGGGGTACGTCGCGTTCACCCGCCCGCGCTCGCTGCTGCTGGCCTCCGGGCACTGGTGGGGGCCGAGCCAGAAGACCGTCCGCGGGCCGTCCGCCTTCCTGGAGGGGCTGCGCGAGCACTGCGAGCAGCCCGGCGCCGGCGAGGTCGAGCACTGGGCCGAGCAGCCCGAGAAGGGCGCCGAGAACCCGGCGCTGGCCTCCCCCGTCGAGCACCCCTGGCCGCTGCCGCTGGACCCGGCCGCGCAGCACGCCCGCCGCCGGGTCGCCGAGGTGGTGAACGCGAGGATCGCGGGAGCTGATGTTCGCCCGTTCGCCTCCGGGCCGGCGGGCCCTTCGGCTCAGGGCGGGCCAGGGCCCGAGGCGATGCCCCCCGAGCCGATGCCCCCCGAGTCGATGGCCCCCGAGGACCAGCGGCAGGTCGCCTCCTGGGACCGCGATCTGACCGCGCTGCTGGGCGAGTTGGAGCGCTCCCGGCGCACCGCGCGGGAGGTGCCGCTGCCCGCCGCGCTGTCCGCCACCCAGCTGCTGCGGCTGGCCGCCGACCCGGACGGCTTCGCGCACGACCTGGCCCGGCCGATGCCGCGGCCCCCGCAGCCCGCCGCCCGGCGCGGCACCCGCTTCCACGCCTGGGTGCAGTCCCGGATCGAGCCGCTGCTGCTGGTCGAGCCCGGTGCGCTGCCCGGCGCCGACGACGACGGCATCGAGGACGAGCAGGACCTGGAGCGGCTCAAGGAGGCGTTCCTGCGCACCCCGTACGCGCAGCGCAAGCCCTACCGGGTCGAGGCGCCGTTCCAGCTGGTGCTGGCGGGGCGGGTGGTGCGCGGGCGGATCGACGCGGTCTACCGGGACGGTGACCCGTTGTCGGGATCCGGTGGTGCGTCACGCTACGAAGTGGTGGACTGGAAGACCCACCGCGAGGAGACCGCGGACCCGCTGCAGCTCGCGGTCTACCGACTGGCCTGGGCCGAGCAGATGGGCGTCGACCCCGAGCTGGTCACGGCTTCGTTCCTGTACGTCCGCAGCGGGCGGATCGACCGTCCGGCAGGACTTCCCGACCGAAAAGAGTTGGAACGGCTCCTGATCGGGAACAGTGATTAATGAGTCACGCAGAGCATCCAAGTCATCACGCCGGCGCCCGAAACCTGTGCGTCGAGCACGTTTCGCGCCTATTGTGGGGTCGGTAACCGGTCAACCCCCGTGCTCCGGCCGCCAGCGAGGCCCACCTTTCCTGACCCTCAGTCATCACCGCAGGTGCCCCCGGGCATCGGCGTCTTCTGCTGGAGAGACCGAAGTTGAGCGCGACCGGATGGATCAGAGAGCGGTTCACCGGGCCGACCCCGGGACCCGCTCCGGGCGCGACCGGCACCTGGCCGAGGACGGCGCTCGCGCTGCCCTTCATCGGCATGGTGCTGATCGTCGCCCTCGACTACCTCAGCGGCACCGAGGTGACGGTCGAACCCGCCCTCACCGCCGTACCCGCGCTGGCCGCCGTGGTCAGCCGCCGCACCTGGTACCCGTTCGTCATCGGCCTGTGCACCGAGGCGGCGGCCTTCCTGATGGCCTTCCGCAGCGACACGCTCGGCGAGTCCGTGCACGCCGCCAGCGTCATCGCGATCCTGCTGGTCGCCACGATCGGCTGGGTCAGCGCCACCCTGAGACTGCGCCAGGAACGGGCCCTGGCCGACGCCCAGCTGGTCGCCTCGATCGCCCGCCGGGTGCTGCTGCGGCCCGTCCCGGAGCGGGTCGGCACCGTCCGGGCCGCCGTCCACTACGAGGCCGCCGCCGCGCACGCCCGGATCGGCGGCGACCTCTACGAGCTGGTCAACACCCGGCACGGCGTGCGGGCCGTGGTCGGGGACGTGCGCGGCAAGGGCCTCGGCGCGGTCGAGACGGCCGCCGCCGTGCTCGGCGCCTTCCGCGAGGCCGCCCACCAGGAGCCCGCACTGGACCGGGTGGCCGGCTGGCTGGCCGTCAGCCTGGACCGCGCCCTGCACGAGAACGACCACCCCGGCGTGGAGGAGGAGTTCGTCACCCTGGTGCTGATCGGCGTCCGGCCCGACGGCTCCGCCGAGATCGTCAACTGCGGCCACCCCGCACCGCTGCTGCTGCGCGGCGGCGAGGTCCGCCCGCTCGAACTCGCCGAGACCGTACCGCCGCTGGGCGTCCTCGACCCGGCCGACGTCCGCCCGCCGGTCCACCGGGAGCCGCTGCTCGGCGGCGACCGGGTCCTGCTCTTCACCGACGGCGTGATCGAGGCCCGCGACCGCTCGGGCGCCTTCTACCCGCTCGCCGAACGGCTCCCGCGCTGCGCCGACGGCCGCCCCGCCGACGTCCTGCAGCGCCTGCACGAGGACGTGGTGCGCCACGTCGGACGCCAACTCGGCGACGACGCGGCGATGCTGCTCCTGCAGTACGACCCGCCACCCGCCCCCGGCCTCCAACTCCCGCAGCAGGCCGGTGTCCTGACCCGCCAGTAGCCCCCTACAGCGAGACCTCGACCAGCAGCGGCCGGTGGTCCGAGACGGCCGTGCGCGGGGCCGCCGCCGGGCCGACCGCCGTCCGCGGCACGCCGATCGCCAGCACGTGGTCGAACTGCACCGCCGGCTTGTGCGAGGGGTACGTCGGCGTGCGCGCCAGGTCGTACCAGCCCTGCAGCCGGGGCCGGGGCTCGCGCACCCGCCGCCGGCGCGGCTCGGCCGCCTGCGGCCGCGCCCGCCGGGCCGCCCGCAGTTCCCGCACCCGTACCCGCGGCGCGGTGCGCTCCAGCGCCGTCGCCCCGCCGAGCACCGTGCGCGGCACCGCGCCGACCAGGTTGAAGTCGCCCAGCACCAGGTAGGGCTGCGGCAGGTCGGCGATCCACCGCCGGATGCCCGCCAGCTGCGCCATGTTCCAGCCCGGCACGAAGGACAGGTGCGCCGCGACGACGGTGAACGGCCCGCGCTCGCCCTCCAGCACCGCCGCCAGTGCGGCCCGCGGCTCGTCCGGCACCGGGGTCAGTCCGCGCCGCCCGGCCACCCGCAGCGGCAGCCCGAACGGCGCCGGGGCGAACCGCCGGGCCCGCCAGTGCCGGACCGGAAGCCTGGTCAGCAGTGCCGTCCCGTACGAGGGCGGGGCGTCGTCGTCCACCTCGCCGGGCCCGTACACCCGCAGGCCGTTCGGCCCGCCCGGCTCCGGCAGCCAGCCGGCCACCGGGGCCGGGCGCCCGTGCAGGGCGGCGGCGAAGCGCCAGTCCTTGGCGCCCATCGCCGCGGCCGCCACCGCCGCCTGGTCGGTGCCGCCGGAGCGGGCCTGGCCCCGGTCGACCTCCTGGAGCGCCAGCACGTCCGCGTCCAGCGCGGCCACCGCCTGGGCCAGCGGCGCGCGGGGGTCGGACGGGTAGGGCCCTGGCGCGCCGTCCGGGGCGAGCGGCTGGCCGTGCAGGAGGTTGAAGGTGGCGATGCGCAACTGGCTCACACCGCACGACGGTACCCGGTCGCCGGGGGAGGACTGCACGGCTTGAGGCGCCGGGGCATACCGGGTATACATACTCGGTATGTCCATCCGTCACGGTCTGCTCGCCCTGCTCGACCAGGGCCCGCGCTACGGCTACCAGCTGCGCACCGAGTTCGAGGCGCGCACCGGCGCCACCTGGCCCCTCAACGTCGGGCAGGTCTACACCACGCTGTCCCGGCTGGAGCGCGACGGCCTGGTCGAGCCCGCGGGGGAGGACGAGGACGGCCACCAGTTCTACGCCGTCACCGACGCCGGCCGCACCGAACTGCGGGCCTGGTTCGACACCCCGGTGCCCCGGACCAGCCCGCCGCGCGACGAACTGGCCATCAAGCTCGCCATGGCCGTCACCGTCCCCGGAGTGGACGTCTCCGCCGTCGTCCAGGGCCAGCGCCGACACAGCATCAAGGCGCTGCAGGACTACACCCGGCTCAAGGGCCGCGCCCTGGCGGGGGAGTCGAGACCCGGCGTGGTCCCCTCCGCGAGCAACGACCTCGCCTGGCTGCTCGTCCTCGACCAGCTGATCTTCCAGACCGAAGCCGAGATCCGCTGGCTCGACCACTGCGAGACCCGGCTCGCCCAGCAGGCCGAGACCCTCCAAGCCGAAGCCCTACAGGCCCGAACCGCCGAGACCGCCCGCGACGCACGCACCGCGCCCGCCAAGCGCGGCCGCCGCCTGCGCGCCTGAGCGCCCCGGCACCGAACCACCGGCTCGGACCCCGACCCCGAGCCCACACCCAGTACAAGGGGGGAATCGTGTCCCACACCCAAGAAGGCCGGCAGACGCCGGTGCTGCACCTGGAGAACGTCACCCGGGTCCACGGCCACGGCGCCGCCGAGGTCCAGGCCCTGCGCGGTGTCGACCTCAAGGTCCACCCCGGCGAGTTCGTCGCCGTCATGGGCCCCTCCGGCTCCGGCAAGTCGACCCTGCTCACCCTGGCCGGCGGCCTCGACACCCCGAGCGGCGGCCAGGTCCTGATCGAGGGCGTCTCCCTCGGCGAGCTCAACCGCAAGAAGCTCGCCCAGGTCCGCCGCCGCTCCGTCGGCTACGTCTTCCAGGACTACAACCTGATCCCGGCGCTCACCGCGGCCGAGAACATCTCGCTGCCCCGCGAGCTCGACGGCCTGTCCGCCCGAGCCGCCCGCCGCGAGGCGCTCGCCGCGCTGGAGGAGCTCGGCATCCCCGAGCTCGCCGACCGCTTCCCCGACGACATGTCCGGCGGCCAGCAGCAGCGCGTCGCCATTGCCCGCGCCCTGATCGGCGACCGCCGCCTCGTCCTCGCCGACGAACCCACCGGCGCCCTCGACTCCACCACCGGCGAGGCCGTCCTCGCCGTCCTGCGCGCCCGCTGCGACGCCGGCGCCGCCGCCATGATGGTCACCCACGAGGCCCGGCACGCCGCCTGGGCCGACCGCGTGGTCTTCCTGCGCGACGGCCGCATGGTCGACGAGTCCGTCAGCCAGGACGCCGCCAGCCTGCTCGTCAGCGCCGCCACCAACAGCATGAAGGTGGACGAGTGAAGCTCAGCGCCTGGCGGGTCGCCCTGCGCATCGCCCGCCGCGACGCCCTGCGGGCCAAGGGCCGCAGCGCCCTCGTCATCGCCATGGTCGCCCTGCCCGTCCTCGGCGTCACCGGCGCCGACGTGTTCTACCGCAGCGCCGACCTCTCGCCCGCCGAACGCGCCGTACGCGTCATGGGCCAGTCCGCCGGCGAACTGGAGATGGTCGAGCGCGGCTCCTCCGTCGAGCAGGCTCCCGACCCGTCCGAGGGCTTCACCGTCAAGAACCCCAAGGACACCGCCAAGGACGGCGCCGCCCCCCAGTACACCCCCGCCCAACAGCGCTCCCTCGACACCGAACCCGCCGAACTGGCCCGCCAGTTGCTCCCGGCCGGGGCCACCCTCGTGCCCGAGCGCCAGGGCCCGTACACCGCGGCCAGCAGCGCCGAGGGCCTGCTCAGCACCCGCGTCAGCGAGTCCGACCTGAGCGACCCGGTCTGGAACGGACGGATCGACCTGGTCAAGGGCCGCGCCCCCACGGCCGACCACGAGGCCGCCGTCACCACGGAGTTCCTCAAGCGCTCCGGCCTCAAGATCGGCGACCGGACGGCCGTCCGCGGCCTGGAGGACACCCCCTTCACCATCACCGGCGTCTACGAGTTCCCCGGCGAACTGACCGCCACCGAACTCCTCGCCCGCCCCGGCACCCTGATCGACCGGCTCGCCAAGACCCCGGGCGCCACCCGCGGCCCCACCGCCGGCACCGGCACCCCCACCAGCTGGCTGGTCAAGCTCCCCGCCGGGGCCGGCCTCGACTGGCAGAAGGTCACCGAACTCAACCAGTACGGCTTCAACCTGACCTCCCGCGCCGTCCTGATCGACCCGCCCGCCCGCGCCGACGTCCCCTACTTCGTCGCGCAGGACCAGCACGGCACCGGCAACACCACCTACTTCAACCGGACCTCCGTGGTCATCGCCGCGACCGTCGCCGGCATGGCCCTGCTGGAGATCGTCCTGCTCGCGGGCCCCGCCTTCGCCGTCGGGGCCAGGCGCTCCCGGCGGCAGCTCGGCCTGCTCGCCGCCGCCGGCGGTGAGCGCGCCAACATCCGCGCCGTCGTCCTCGGCGGGGGCATCGTCCTCGGCGTCACCGGCGCCGCGGTCGGCCTCGTCCTCGGCGTCGGCCTGGTCGCCCTGCTGCGCACCCAGGCCGAGGAGTACGCCGGCCAGCGCTTCGGCCACTTCGCCGTCCAGCCGCTCGACCTGCTCGGCGTCCTGCTGGTCGGCCTGGTCACCGGCCTGCTGGCCGCCGTCGTGCCCGCCGTCCAGGCCTCCCGCCAGGACGTCGTCTCCGCGCTCACCGGCCGCGACTCGCTCAAGCCGCCGAGCCGCAAACTCGCCGTACTCGGCCTGCTGATGCTCGCCGGCGGCGCCGCCCTCGCCCTGCTCGGCTCCACCAGCGGCTTCGGCAGCCGCAGCTTCGCCGTCCTCGGCGGCTCGGCCGTCGCCGAACTCGGCATGGTCGCCCTCACGCCCTACCTGGTCGGCCTCTTCGGCCGGATCGGCCGCTGGCTCTCGCTCGGCCCCCGGCTCGCCCTGCGCGACTCCGTGCGCCACCGCGGCCGCACCGCGCCCGCCGTCGCCGCCGTCATGGCCGCCGTCGCCGGCTCCGTCGCCGTCAACGTCTACATCGCCAGCTACGACGACCAGTACCGGCGCGAGTACGTCGCCTCCGGGCCGTCCGGATCCGTCATGCTCGGCAACGGCTGGCTGCGCAGCGCCGACGCCAACCTGCTGCCGCAGATGCGCGAGGCCGTCGAACGCAACATCCCCGACCTCGGCCCCCGCGCCGACGTCCAGCGCGTCACCTACAAGGGCGACTGCTCCGAGAACGGCTCCTGCGGCTACGTCAGCGTCGAGATGCCCAAGGAACTGCGCTGCCCCGTCCTCGACCAGGACCGGGAGCTCGGCCCCGGAGAGGCCGACCGCATCCTCGAAACCGACCCGCGCTGCCACGCCCGCCCCCGCGCCAACGCCTTCGGCTCCCTCACCGTCGGCGACGCCACCCTGCTGCGCAACCTCTACGGCGTCACCGGACAGGCCGCCGGCCAGGCCCTCGCCGACGGCAAGGCCGTGGTCTTCGACCCCCGGTACCTGAAGGACGGCAAGGTCATCGTCCAGAAGCACGAGCCGTACGACTACAGCGCGCGCGGCGGCGCCAACCGCAAGCCCGTACGCACCGAGGTCGCCGTGGACGCCGTCCTCGCCGACGCCGCGGTGCCCGCCGTGGGCCAGGCCGTCTTCAGCCCGGCCCTCGCCGCCCAGCTCGGCCTCACCACCGGCCCGGCCGGCTCGGTCTGGCTGCCCGCCGCCGTGCCCTCCGACAACGCCCAGCAGAAGGCCGTCGGCGCGCTGGCCAAGCTCAGCGACCGCGACATCCTCTCCGTCGAACGCGGCTACCAGTCCAAGGCCGGCCTGATCCGGCTCGGCCTGAACATCTTCGCCACCCTGGTCGCCCTGGGCGCGGCCGGCATCGCCACCGGACTGGCCGCCGCCGACTCGCAGCGCGACCTGACCACCCTCGCGGCGGTCGGCGCCGAACCGCGCATCCGGCGCTCGCTGTCCGGCTTCCAGTGCGGCGTGATCGCCGCCATGGGCGCCCTGCTCGGAGTGGTCAGCGGCATCGTGCCGGGCGTGGCACTGCGCAAGGTCGAGGGCGCGGCGAGCACCTTCCCCGGCATGAGCCCCGAGGAGATCGCCAACAAGGCGGCCGTGGTCTTCCCGTGGCCCACCATCGCCGCCACCGTGGTGCTGCTCCCGCTGCTCGCGGCCGGCCTCGCGGCGCTGCTCACCCGCTCGCGGATCACGCTGCTGCGCCGCTCCGGCTGAGGCCCGTCGGCCCGGCGTGCGACGCGAATTGTCAGACCCGCCCTGGCCCCGTCCGCCTGCTCCGTCACCCCCGTCCGCGACCGTGCCGCGACGGGGGTGACGGAGGTTACAGCCGTGGCGGGGCCCGGCAACCGGACGGCCGGGGCGGGCACCCGTACCGGCGAACTACAGTCGTCCGTATGACGAGAACCCCGGACAGCGCCGTCCGCTCCTACATCGACCGCCACCAGGCCGCCTTCCTCGCCGACCTCTCCGAGTGGCTGGCCATCCCCTCGGTCTCCGCGGACCCGGCCCGGGCCGGCGAGGTGCGGCGCTCCGCCGAGTGGCTGGCGGCCAAGCTGCGCGACACCGGCTTCCCGGTGGCCGAGGTGTGGGAGACGGACGGCCTGCCGGCGGTGTTCGCCGAGTGGCCCTCCGGGGACGCGTCCGCGCCGACCGTCCTGGTCTACGGGCACCACGACGTGCAGCCCGCCGCCAAGGAGGACGGCTGGGAGACCGAGCCGTTCACCCCGACCGTGGTCGGCGGCCGGCTGTACGCGCGCGGCGCCGCCGACGACAAGGGCCAGGTGTTCTTCCACACCCTGGGCGTGCGCGCCCACCTGGCCGCCACCGGCCGCACCGCCCCGGCGGTCAACCTCAAGCTGCTGATCGAGGGCGAGGAGGAGTCCGGCTCGCCGAACTTCGCCGGCCTGGTCCGCCGCGAGGCCGAGCGGCTGGCCGCCGACGTCGTGGTCATCTCGGACACCGGCATGTGGTCCGCCGAGACGCCGACCGTCTGCACCGGCATGCGCGGCCTCGCCGACGCCCAGATCGACCTGTACGGGCCGGACACCGACATCCACTCCGGCTCCTTCGGCGGCGCCGTCCCCAACCCGGCCCAGGTCGCGGCCGAGCTGGCCGCCGCCCTGCACGACGCGGACCGCAAGGTGGCCGTCCCGGGCTTCTACGACGGCGTGGTCGAGCTGACCGACCGCGAGCGCGAGCTGTTCGCCGAGCTGCCCTTCGACGAGGCGCAGTGGCTACGGGTCGCCAAGTCGTACGGCACCCGCGGCGAGGCCGGGTACACCACCCTGGAGCGGATCTGGGCCCGTCCGACGGCCGAGGTGAACGGCATCTGGGGCGGCTACACCGGCCCGGGCGGGAAGACCATCGTGCCGACCTCGGCGCACCTCAAGCTGTCCTTCCGGCTGGTCGCCGGGCAGGAGGTGGAGAAGGTCCGCGAGGCGGTGCGGGCCTGGGTGGCCGAGCAGGTGCCCGAGGGCATCCGCTACGAGCTGGTCTTCCCGGGCGCGACCCGGCCCTGCCTGACCCCGCTGGACCACCCGGCGCTGCAGTCCACCGTCCGCGCGATGGGGCGGGCCTTCGGGCAGAAGATCCTCTTCACCCGGGAGGGCGGCTCCGGCCCGGCCGCCGACCTGCAGGACGTGCTGGGCGCGCCGGTGCTGTTCCTCGGCATCTCGGTGCCCTCGGACGGCTGGCACTCGGTCAACGAGAAGGTCGAGCTGGACCTGCTGGCCAAGGGCGTGGAGACCGCCGCGTACCTGTGGGGCGACCTGGCCGAGAACTTCCGGCCGGGTGCGTGACCCGCTCCGTGCACACCATGGCGCACACGATGGCGCACACCGTGGCGCACACGATGGCGCACACCATGGCCAGTCAGATCACTCATCCGGATGATTCACCACGTGGGGATGGAACCTGTGAGCACCGTGCCTGAGACCGAGCGCCCGCTGTACCTGGCACTGGCCCGGGCCGGGGTGGACCGGGCGGCCGAGCACCGCTTCGACGAGCCCTGGCTGGCGGCGGCCTGGAGCCACCCGACCACCCGGGTGCTGCCGATCGCCGGCGGCGAGGCCTTCGTGGTCGACACCGCGCAGGGCACCGAACTCGTGCTGCTGCCCTCGTTCGAGGCGCCGCAGACCGGCGACCGGTACTTCCTGGGCACCGACGGGGACGGCGTCTCGTACTTCGCGCTGGCCGGCGAGAGCCTGCCCGGGCGCCTGGACGGCGACGCCCGCCCGGCCGGGCTGCGGGAGGTCGGCGCGATGCTGTCGGACCGGGACGCCGGACTGCTGGTGCACGCCGTCGCGCTGGAGCACTGGCACCGGCTGCACAGCTTCTGCTCGCGCTGCGGGCACCCGACCGAGAAGGCCGGCGCCGGCCACGTGCGGCGCTGCACCTCCTGCGCGGCCGAGCACTACCCGCGCACCGACCCGGCGGTGATCATGGTGATCACCGACGAGCAGGACCGCTGCCTGCTCGGCCGCCAGGCGCTGTGGCCGGAGGGCCGCTGGTCGACGCTGGCCGGCTTCGTCGAGCCGGGGGAGTCGATCGAGCAGGCGGTGGCCCGCGAGGTGCACGAGGAGGCGGGCGTCCAGGTCGGCGAGGTGCAGTACGTCGCCAGCCAGCCCTGGCCGTTCCCGTCCAGCCTGATGCTCGGCTTCACCGGCAGGGCGCTGCCCGGCGGCACCGAGATCACCGTGGACGGCGAGGAGCTGGCCGAGGCGCGCTGGTTCTCCCGCGAGGAGCTGCGGGCCGGGATGGAGGCGGGCGAGATCCTGCCGCCGTCCGGGATCTCGATCGCCCGGCACCTGGTCGAGCTCTGGTATGGCGAGCCGCTGCCCGCGGCGGCGCGCTGGTAATTCCGTATGCTGCTAATTCCACAAGAAGGGGGCGTGCGGCCAATGCCGTGCGCCCCCTTTTTTCCTTCCAATCCCTTTCCGAATTCCTCACCACCGGCTGTTCGTATCAGGACGGGCCAGTTCTGCTACCGGAAGGCATCTCCGGGCCCCCGTCGTCAACCCGCGCGGACGACATTGCCGGAAACGGCTGAAACCGTGTCACCGCGCTCGCTACATTCACTCGGGTGACAATCCCCCGGGGCACCGCCCAATCCCCCAAATACCAGCGCCTCGCCGCCGACCTCCGCCGTCGGATCGCCGAGGGCGAGTTCACCTCCGACGCCGCCCTGCCGGTCGAAAGCGAACTGGAGCGCCAGTACGGCGTCGCCCGCAACACCGTCCGCCTCGCCGTCGACGTCCTGGTCAACGAGGGCCGCCTGGTCCGCCTCCAGGGAAAGGGCACCTACCTGCGCGAACACCCCGTCCTGGACCACCGCGCCTACGGGCCGACATCGGCCCCCGTGTCGCGCGACTGCCTCGCCGCGCCCTCCGAGGTCTACCTCGGCGAGGCCGCCGAAGCCGGGCGCGAACTCGGCACCGACTTCGAGATGATGATCGTCCGGGCCCGGGTGGACATCGCCGAACGGCTCGGACTGCGCCCCGGCGAGGCCATCGTGGTCCGCCGCCAGCTGCGGTTGCTCGACCGCGAGCCGTACTCCATCGAGGAGAGCCACTACCGGGCCGGCCTCGCCGCCGGCACCCCGCTGATGGAACCCGACCCCGTCGAGGGCGGCGACGAGGCGGTGCTCGCCACCCTCGGGCGCACCGAGATCGGCGCCGTCGACCACCTCGTCGCCCGGATGCCCGGGCCCGAGGAGGCCCAGTGGTTCCAGGGCGGCCCCGGCGTGCCGCTCATGGTGCAGACCCGCGTCACCTACGACCGGCGCGGGCCCGTGCGGGTCATCGAGACCCGCTACTCGGCCGACCGCAGCCGGCTCGTCTACGGCGTCGGCGACCTCGGCGCGCGCACCTCCCTGCCCGCGCCCGCCGCACCCGTCGACCCCGCCAGGGCCGACGCGACGTGACGCGCGCCGGCCCTGGCGGCCCGGCCGGGTCAGGCCGCCAGGGCCTTCTTGACCTGCAGCAGGCTCGGGTTGGTCATCACGACCCGCTCGCCGCCGCCCGCCGGCGTCACCAGCACCGTCGGCACCGTCTGGTTGCCGTTGTTCACCGACTCGACGAAGGACGCCGACGCCGGGTCCTCCTCGATGTTGATCTCGGTGTAGCCGATGCCTTCGCGCTCCAGCTGGCTCTTGAGTCGGTTGCAGTACCCACACCAGGTCGTGCTGTACATCGTCACGGTGCCGGACATCGAGGGGACTCCTTCGGAAGAGGGGTGCGTACGGTCT
The DNA here is from genome assembly GCF_000716875.1 of Streptomyces novaecaesareae. Lineage (GTDB taxonomy): Bacteria > Actinomycetota > Actinomycetes > Streptomycetales > Streptomycetaceae > Kitasatospora > Kitasatospora novaecaesareae. The sequence goes on from NZ_JNWQ01000032.1 coordinate 65,412, forward strand.
CCGGACGGAACGTCCGCCGGGCGGCGGGCATTCCGGCACCCCTTCGACCGTCGTGCGGAGCGATCATCCTGCGATCACACCGGGCCTGTGGACAACCCCGCCCCCGTTGTCCCACCGGGCTGAGAAGATGGAACGCATGCAGGAAGACCTCTTGAGCGGCAGCCCCTACGACGGCCCCCACGGCTCCCCCTGGGCCGACCCCGGCGCCGCCACGGGCCCCGACGCCGTGCTCGCCGGGCTCGACCCCGAACAGCGCGCCGTCGCCACCGCCCTGCACGGCCCCGTCTGCGTCCTCGCCGGCGCCGGCACCGGCAAGACCCGGGCCATCACCCACCGCATCGCCTACGGCGTGCGCAGCGGCGTCTACCACCCCCAGCAGGTCCTCGCCGTCACCTTCACCGCCCGCGCCGCCGGCGAGATGCGCGGCCGCCTGCGCCAGCTCGGCGCCGACGGCGTCCAGGCCCGCACCTTCCACGCCGCCGCCCTGCGCCAGCTCCAGTACTTCTGGCCCCGCGCCGTCGGCGGCCCCGTCCCGCAGCTCCTCGAACGCAAGGTCCAGCTCGTCGCCGAGGCCGCCGGCCGCTGCGGACTGCGCGTCCAGCGCACCGAACTGCGCGACCTCACCGCCGAGATCGAATGGGCCAAGGTCACCCAGACCGCCCCCGAGGACTACCCCGCCGCCGTCGCCAAGTCCGGCCGCGAAGCCCCCCGCGACCCGGCCGAGACCGCCCAGGTCTACCGCGTCTACGAGGAGACCAAGACCCGCCGCGGAAACATCGACTTCGAGGACGTCCTGCTGCTCACCGCCGCCATCCTGGAGGACCGCCCGGACATCGCCGACCAGGTCCGCTCCCAGTACCGGCACTTCACCGTCGACGAGTACCAGGACGTCTCCCCGCTCCAGCAGCGCCTCCTCGACCAGTGGACCGGCCCCGAGGGCGGCGCCAGCCTGTGCGTCGTCGGCGACGCCAGCCAGACCATCTACTCCTTCACCGGCGCGACCCCCGACTACCTGCTGAACTTCCGCGGCCGCCACCCCGGGGCCACCGTCGTCAAGCTCGTCCGCGACTACCGCTCCACCCCTCAGGTCGTCCACCTCGCCAACGGACTGCTCGCCCAGGCCCGCGGCGAAGCCGCCCGCCACCGGCTCGAACTCGTCTCCCAGCGCGAAGCCGGCCCCGAGCCCGTCTACACCGAGTACGAGGACGAACCGACCGAGGCCGAGACCACCGCCCGCCGGATCAAGGACCTGCTCGCCGCCGGCGTCCGCGCCAGCGAGATCGCCGTCCTCTTCCGCACCAACGGCCAGTCCGAGGTCTACGAACAGGCCCTCGCCGACCTCGGCGTCCCCTACCAGCTCAAGGGCGCCGAACGGTTCTTCGAACGCCCCGAGGTCCGCGACGCCGGGGTCCTGCTGCGCGGCGCCGCCCGTGCCGCCTCCGACCCCCTCACCGACGGCGCCCCCGACCTCGCCGGCCAGGTCCGCGCCGTCCTCGCCACCCGCGGCTTCACCGCCGAGCCCCCCGCCGGCTCCGGCGCCGTCCGCGACCGCTGGGAGTCCCTCGCCGCCCTCGTCCGGCTCGCCGAGGAGTTCGAGCGCACCCGCACCGCGGCCGGCCAGGGCACCGACCTCGCCGCCTACGTCGCCGAACTCGACGCCCGCGCCGCCGCCCAGCACGCCCCCGCCGTCGAAGGCGTCACCCTCGCCTCCCTGCACGCCGCCAAGGGCCTCGAATGGGACGCCGTCTTCCTCGTCGGCCTCACCGAGGGCACCCTGCCGATCATCTACGCCAAGACCGACGAGCAGGTGGAGGAGGAACGCCGCCTCCTCTACGTCGGCGTCACCCGCGCCCGCAAGCACCTGAGCCTCTCCTGGGCCCTCTCCCGCTCGCCGGGCGGCCGCGCGAGCCGCAAGCCCAGCCGCTTCCTCGACGGGCTGCGCCCCGGCTCCTCCGCACCCGGCGCACGGACCGGCGCGCGCGGCGGGCGGGGGGGCGTCGAGCCCGGCGAGCGCTCCGCCGCCCGCCGGATCCGCGGACCGGTCAAGTGCCGGGTCTGCGACAAGGCGCTCACCGAAGCCGTCGAACGCAAACTGCGCCGCTGCGAGAGCTGCCCCTCCACCATGGACGAGGCGCTCTACGAGCGGCTGCGCGAGTGGCGGGCCCGGCAGGCGAAGAAGCAGGGCGCCCCGGCCTACGTGGTGTTCACCGACGCGACGCTGATGGCGATCGCCGAGGACGTGCCGTCCAGCCGCCAGGAGCTGGCCTCGATCTCGGGGGTCGGCGCGATGAAGCTGGACAAGTACGGGGCCGCCGTGCTCTCGTTGTGTGCGGGGGAGGAGCCCGAGGAGGATCCGGACGGCGTCGAGGACGACGGTCCGGTCGATCCGGCGTGAGTCGGCGCGGGCGCGGTCCAGGGGACTGCTCGGGGGACTTCGAAGCCGGCTGTGGGACTCGCCGCGCGACTCGCCGCGAAAAATAGTTTGCGCGGCGTACCGGGAGCGCAATAGCCTGCCGGGGCGGTCAAGGGGACGCGGTCGCACGGGGTTACACCTGTGCCGATTCCCCCGGACCCACAGCTTTACCGAGACAGACATCCGAACATTCGGAGCCGGGGGAACCTGGCTCCGCGAGACGCCGAGAGGAGGCGAAGACAGTGGGAAACATCATGATCACCAAAATGACTGGCCAGACCGTTGTCGCTGCCTCCCTGCGTGCCGCCCGTCTGCGGGCGCTCGCCGAGCTCGGTGGAACCGGTCTGGGTCTCGACACCACCGGTGTCTCCGTCGCCCCCGTTGTCAGTGGTCCCGGACACACTGATCTGTGCCTCACGGGCGGCAGGAGCGTCGAAGGCACCGCTGTCGAGACCGGTCTGTCCCGTGACTGGGCGTCGGTCGGCACGTCGCGCTCCCCGCGTGATGAGCGACCGACCCAGGCACCGAAGGCGGCCGTAGCCGCCGCCACGCATGGCGGCTATGCGCAGGTCATCGGTGCCGGAAACGCCCAGAAGCAGAACGAGCAGCTGATCAACCAGGCCATGGCCGCCTTTACGGGCGCCGAGGCCATCCGGATGCAGGCCTTCCGCGGCCCTGAACCCTGGAGAGAACGAACCTGAGTCAGCCTCAGGTCGGCACCTCCAGGGCCGCGGAACCCGTCACACCGGGATCCGCGGCCCTTCTGTTTTGTCCGGTACGCAAGACCACCCAGGCCCCCCGGGGCCTCCGGCCCAGCACCACCAGTCACCTGGGCCGGAACCACTGAGAAGACGAGGAAGACGCCCACAGTGTCCACGGTCATCACACCGCCCACCCCGTCCGTACCGCCGACAAGCCAGATCACCAAGGCCGACCAGGCCGACCCCCCGGAGGTTCCTTCCATGCAGATCAGCTCGATCGAGCAGGCCGAAGCGCTCGGTCTCCCCATCCCCTGCCGCGCCTTCGACCCCGAGGTCTTCTTCGCCGAGACGCCCGCCGACGTCGAGTACGCGAAGTCCCTCTGCGGCACCTGCCCGGTGAAGGACTCCTGCCTCGCCGGCGCCCTGGAGCGGCGCGAGCCGTGGGGCGTCTGGGGCGGCGAGCTGTTCGTCCAGGGCGTCGTCGTGGCCCGCAAGCGGCCGCGTGGCCGTCCGCGCAAGACCGAGGTCATGGCGTGAACCCCGCCGACCAGGTCGGGTCCGTCCACAGGGGAGAGCAGCCCCCGCTGGACAGCGCCCTCCGCCGATCCGTGCGGATCGCCGCCGCCAAGGCCGACGCCGCAGCCCGCAGTCCATTCCCGAGCACGCACCACGAGCAGGACCACGACATGACCCCCGCCGCTTTCGATCCCACCGCCCGCGCCGAGCAGGCCACCGAACGTCAGACCCAGAACAGGATCCTCGAAATGCAACTCCTCCACGAATCCCTGGCCCGGGCCCATATGCAAGACAGGCTCCACGAGGCCGAGAACCAACGGCTCGTCAGCCGGGTCGTCCGGGCCCGCAAGCTCAAGCAGCGGGCCGAGCGGGCCTCGATGCGGGCCCGCAAGGCGCTCGCCGTGGCGCTGATGTAACGCCCGCCCCACCGCAGGACCCCCGTCGTGCCGCAGGCCGCTCCCCCTCGCCGGGGAGCGGCCTGCGGCCGTTCTACGCTCGGATCGCCGTCAGCCCTTGCGCGGCCGCTTCGCTGCGGCCGCCGAGGGCTTCGCGGCCTGCGCGGCCTTGGCGACCTTCGCGGCCTTCGCGGGCTCGGCAGGCTCGGCCGTCAGCCCGTCCGAGAACTCGGGCAGCCACTCCAGCATCTCGGCGCGGAACGGCGCCTTGGCGCCCAGCTGGCAGAGCACGCCGATGGTGCTCAGCGTCACCCGGTGGATCAGCAGGTACGCGGGCGGCAGGTTGAGCTGCTTGCCCAGGTTGTAGGCGGGGGAGCGCGGGTCGGCGATCCGGGCCGCCTGCGCGCGCATCCACGCCCGGGTGAAGTGGAAGACGTCCACCGCGGCCGGCTCGATGATCGGCAGCAGGTAGTCCAGCACCGCGTCCGGATCGAGCTGGATCGAGGGCTTCACGAAGCCCTCCTCGCGCAGCATCTTCAGCACGCCCGCCGCATCCCCGTCCAGCGCCATCCGCAACGAGGCCCCGATCGGCGCGGGCAGCCCGCCCGGAAGCCGGTCCACCGTGCCGAAGTCCAGCACGCCCAGCCGCCAGCCGGACACCGGGCCGTCGTCCGTCAGCAGCCGGAAGTTGCCCGGGTGCGGATCCGCGTGCAGCAGCCCCGTCCGGGACGGGCCGGCGAACAGGAACCGGGCCAGCAACTGCCCGGCACGGTCGCGCTCCTCCTGGGAGCCGCGCGCGATCACCTCGGCCAGCGGGGTGCCGTCCATCCACTCGGTGACCAGCACCTGGTCGGCCTGCGCCACCACGCCCGGCACCTCGATGTCCGGATCCCCCGCGAACTCCTCGGCGTGCCGGCGCTGCGCCTGCGCCTCCAGCTCGTAGTCCAGCTCCTCCGAGACACGCTCGCGCAGCTCGGCGATCAGCGGCTTGATGTCCAGCCCGGGGATCAGCGGCCCGAGCAACCAGGCCACCCGGCTCAGCTGCGAGAGGTCCGCGAGCAGGGCGTCGCCCGCGCCCGGGTACTGCACCTTGACCGCGACCCGGCGCCCGTCGTGCCAGACCGCCCGGTGCACCTGGCCGATCGAGGCCGCCGCCGCGGGCAGGTCGTCGAACTCCAGGAACAGCTCGCGCCAGCCCGCCCCGAGCCGCTGGGCGAGAGCGGTGTGCACCTTGGCCGCGGGCATCGGGGGTGCGGCGTCCTGCAGCTTGGTCAGCGCCGCCCGGTACGGCCCGGCGACCTCCTCGGGCAGCGCGGCCTCGAAGACGGACAGCACCTGCCCGAACTTCATCGCCCCGCCCTTGAGCTCGCCGAGCACCTTGAACAGCTGGTCGGCGGTGGCCTGTTGCAGCTCCGCGGTGACCACCTCGGCGGACCGGCCGCCGATCCGCCTGCCCAGACCGAGCGTGGCGCGACCGGCTATCCCCAGCGGCAGGGCGGCGAGCCGTGCCGTGCGGGTCACTGCCTTGCGCGGAAGATCGCTCACCCGGGCCTCCAATCCCTGGCCCCCCGACACCGGACGGCCGACCATCACTACGCCATTGTGCCCGCTCCCCGCCCCGGGCCCGCCGGAATTCTGCGAGGTGGGGCGGGGAGTACCGTCCCTTTGCGGGGAGTTGGGCGGCTTGCGCCCTGATCCGGTGGGCCGCGGTCAGCGGGACACGCGCAGGGCGAGGCCGTCCAGGATGACCTCCAGGCCGTAGGCGAACTTGGCGTCGCGCTCGGAGGCCGGGTCGGCGTTCCCGGCGGCCGCGTAGGCGTCGACGAGGTGGTCGAGCCCGGCGACGGCCTGCTGAGCGGCGGGCATCAGCCGGGCGATGAACTCGGCCTCGCTCTCGCCGGAGCGGGCGACGGTGTTGAGCCAGGCCGCCTCCGCCGTGCTCATCCCGACGACGTAGGACAGCACCGTGTCGATCGCCCGGGTCGGCTCGGGGAAGCCGGCCGCGGCGAACAGGGCGGTCAGACGCTCGCCGTAGGACATCAGGTTGGGGCCGAGGTAGGCGAGGCCGGCCTGACCGAGGACGGACGACAGCCAGGAGTGGCGCAGGGCCGTCGCCCGGAAGGCCTGGGCGGCCTGCGTGACGGCGGAGCGCCAGTCGGGGCTGTCGGCGGGCGGGAGGGTGATCTCGCCGAAGACCTCGTCCACCGCGAGCTCCATCAGCTCGTCCTTGGTCGCCACGTGCCGGTAGAGGGAGGTGGCGCCCGCGTTCAGCCGGGTGCCGAGCTTGCGCATGCTCAGGGCCTCGACGCCGTCGGCGTCCAGCATGACGATCGCCTCGCGGACGATCGCGGCCCGGTTGAGCGAGGGCTGGTCGGGCTCGCGCTGCCGACGGGCCCACACGGACGGGATCGGGTTCTGTCGGGTGGCCATGGCGGCTCCTTTCCCCTGCTGCCTGCTGTTCCTGCTGCGCTGTCGCCGGGTTTCTCGCCGCATCTGCCGCTGCGCTGCGCCTGCCGCTGCATCCGCCGCCGCATCCGCCATCGCCCCGTCGCGTACACCGTGCGCATTCAGCGTACAGCAGTCGCTGTTGCGCACACCGTTCCTCTGTGCGTACAGTGTTCGCATCGAAGGAACGGGGTGCGCAACCGGGGAACGGTGTGCGCAGGATGGAGGGGTGGCCGATGGAAGCCGTCAATCGGATCGAGGGTCGCAATCCGCACCGCTGGTGGATCCTGATCGTGCTCTGCCTGAGCTCGCTCGTGCTGGTGGTCGACAGCATGGCCCTGACGGTCGCGGTGCCCTCGATGACCGCGGACCTCGGCGCCACCGCCCAGGACACCCAGTGGATCCTCGACTCCTACGTCCTGGTCTTCGCCGGCCTGCTGCTGACCTCCGGCAGCCTCGGTGACCGCTTCGGCCGCCGGAAGATCATGATCATCGGCCTGCTGCTGTTCGGGGCGGCCTCCCTCGCGGCGACCTTCTGCACCAACCCCGGCGAGGTGATCGCGGCACGCATCGCGATGGGCGTCGGCGGCGCGCTGATCATGCCCTCGACCCTGTCGATCCTCATCACCGTCTTCGACGAGCAGGAACGCGGCAAGGCGACGGCGGCCTGGGGCTCGGTGGCGATGCTGGGGCTGGTCGGCAGCCCGGTGCTCGGCGGCGTCCTGATCGACCACTTCTCGTGGCACTCGATCTTCTTCATCAACGTCCCGGTCGTCGCGCTGGCGATCCTGGCCGGTCTGCTGCTGATGCCGGAGTCCAAGGGCCCGTGGCAGAAGCCCGACCCGCTCGGCGCGGTGCTGTCCGCCGTCGGCATGACCGCCCTGGTCTGGTGGATCATCGAGATCCCGCAGCACGGCGCGTTCGGTGCCCGTTCGCTGGTCACCCTGGTCGTCGCGGTGGTCTCGCTCGTCGGCTTCGTGGTGTGGGAGAACCTCAGCTCCGCGCCGATGGTGCCGCTGGTGCTCTTCAGGAACCGCAACTTCAGCGGGGGCTCGCTGTCGCTGACCCTGGTGCAGATCGGCAACGGCGGCCTGCTGCTGGTGCTCACCCAGTACCTCCAGTTCGTGCTCGGGTACTCGCCGGTCAAGGCGGGCCTCGCGTTCCTGCCGCTGGCCCTCGCCGCGCTGATCGGCAACGCCGCCGGGGCCAAGCTCGCGGCGAAGGCCGGCCACCGCGCCCTGATCCTCGCCGGGATGCTCGTCATGGCCGCCTCGTTCGCGCTGCTGACCACCGTCTCGGCCGACACCGGCTTCGCCGTCCCGGCGATCGCGCTCGGACTGCTCGGCCTCGGCGCGGGCCTGGCCATGCCGGCCGCGGTGGGCGCCCTGATGGGCACCATTCCGCCGGAGCAGGCGGGCGTCGGCTCGGCGCTGAACGACACCATCCAGCAGGCGGGCACCGCGCTCGGCATCGCGATCCTCGGCTCGCTGCTGTCGAGCGGCTTCGCGAGCGAGATGCCGGCCGGGATGCCGGAGCAGGCGAAGAGCTCCATCGCCGGGGCACTGGCGGTCGCCGGCGGGGACACCGGGCTCGTCCGGACCGCCCGGGAGGCGTTCACCTCGGCGATGTCGACGACCTTCACGGTCAGCGCGATCGGTGTCCTGGCGGCGGCGCTGCTGGCGATGCTGCTGATGCGGGACCGGACGGCCGGGACGGCCGCCGCTGCGCAGCCCGCCGAGGGCGCAGCCGAGGAGGCCGGGCTCGCGGCCTGAAGCCGGGGCCCGGCTCTCCGAGCCTGGTTCGACCGGACGAGCACACCGAGAAGGCCGGTGCCCCAGGGGCACCGGCCTTCGGCGTTCGGGGCGCTGCGCAGGAAGTCGGACGGGCCGACTTCCTGGGCGGCTTTCCGGGGTGCTGTGCTCGCGGTGGGGAGGCCGGTGGGGGGCTTTTTGGCTCGGCCCTCCGCCTCGGCGGAGGGCCGGGCCGCGGTGTGATCGGATTCGCTGTTCCTTCCCTTGGGGCCCCCTCCCCCCCCGCCCCCCAACC
>NZ_JNWQ01000033.1 GCF_000716875.1 Streptomyces novaecaesareae
GTTGCCCAGCAGCTGCGCCGGGGTGCAGCTGCCGCCGCCACCGGTGGTCACCGTCCAGGTGAAGCTGGTGGTGCCCGACTTGCCGGCCGAGTCCTTCACGGTGACGGTCACGTTGGAGGTGCCGGCCGCGGTCGGGGTGCCGGTGATCGCGCCGGTGGAGGCGTTGATCGCCAGCCCGGCGGGCAGGCCGGAGGCCGAGTACGACAGCGGGGCGGTGCCGCCCGAGGCCTTGATGGCCAGGTTGACCGCGGTGCCGACGGCGGTCGACTGGTTGCCCGGGCTGGTGACGGTGACGCCGCCCGGGTTGGGCAGCGAGCCGACGTTGACGGCGGCCCAGGCGGTGGCGACCGCGTTGTACTCGGCGCTGTTCGCGCCGTACAGGTCGGTGGCCGCGTTCAGGGTCGCGGTGCGGGCGGCGGCGTAGTCGGTGGTGGAGGTCATGTACGCGGTCAGCGCCTTGTACCAGACCTGCGCCGCCTTGTCCCGGCCGATGCCGGTGACGGTGATGTTGTTGACCGTCGGGCTGTTGTAGCTGACGCCGTTGATCACCTTGGCGCCGCTGCCCTCGGCCAGCAGGTAGAAGAAGTGGTTGGCGACACCGGACGAGTAGTGCACGTCCAGGTTGCCGACGCCCGAGTACCAGGAGTCCGCGGACTGACCGTCCTTGGAGGGCTTGTCCATGTAGCGCAGCGGCGTGCCGTTGCCGTTGATGTCGATCAGCTCGCCGATCAGGTAGTCCGGCACGTCCTTCGGCAGGTTCGCGTAGAACTCGACCATGGTGCCGAAGATGTCCGAGGTGGCCTCGTTGAGGCCGCCGGACTCACCCGAGTAGTTCAGGTTGGCGGTGGCGGACGTGACGCCGTGGCTCATCTCGTGGCCGGACACGTCGAGCTCGGTCAGCGGGTGGGTGTCGCCCGAGCCGTCGCCGTACGTCATGCAGAAGCAGCCGTCGTCCCAGAACGCGTTGACGTAGCCGGTGTCGTAGTGGACCCGGCTCATGGCGCCGACGCCGTCGTTCTTGATGCCGCTGCGGCCGAAGGTGTTCTTGTAGAAGTCCCAGGTGACGGCGGCGCCGTACTGGGCGTCCACGGCGGCGGACTCGCGGTTGCTGGCCAGGCCGTTGCCCCAGGTGTCGCTCGACTTGGAGAACAGCGTGCCGTTGCCGGAGGTGCCGTTGTTCATGTCGGTGGTGGACTGGCCACCGCGGGTGGCGTCCTTCAGCGAGTAGGTCGAGCCGCTCTGGGTGGTGGTCAGCGGCACGTTGCCGACGAACACGCCGTTGCCGGAGCCGCGCTTGATGCCGTCGGCCTTGCTGAGCACGTCACCGGTCTTGGCGTCGGTCACCACGTGCAGCTTGCTCGGGGTGCCGTCGGACTCGCGGCCGGAGACGACGGTCTCCCAGGCGAGCTTCGGGGTGCCGTCGGCGGCCCACACCACCAGGCGCGGGGCGGTGTCGACGGCGGAGCCCTCCTCGGCGGCGAGCGCGGCGGCCTGGGCCTTCGGCGCGGCCAGGGCCGGGGCGGTGTCGACGCCGGCGAGGTTGGCCTCGCTGGCCTTGGTCACGCTCTTGGTGGCACCGTTCGCGTCCTGGTGGACGATCAGGTCGCCGCCGAGCACCGGGAGTCCGGCGTAGGTGCGCTCGTAGCGCAGGTGGCGACCGCCGCTGGAGTCCTGGACGACGTCCTTGGTGACCAGCTTCTCCTGGCCGCTCAGGCCGAGGGCCTGGGCGAGGGAGGTGGTCTGCTGGTTCGCCGAGGCGATCAGCGCGGCCCGGGTGGTCTGCTGGGCGGCGACGGCGGCCGGCGCGTCCGGCGTGGCGGCCTGGGCGATGACCGGTATGCCGGTGACCAGCAGCGCGGTGGTGGCGGCCATGACGACCGCCGCCTTCCGGGCGTGAGCGTAACGGGACATGCGGACTCCTTTTCCGACCGGCACTGGGTCGCACCGGTGGAGAGAAAACCTGGGCCGCGGGGTTGCGGCGCAGTGGGGGCCCCCGCCGGGTGCGACGGAGGTGCGGTGGCGGGTTGCGGTGCTCTCAACCCGTTGCGAGGTCAGGACGCGCTGCACCTGGACTGGAACAGCTGCACCGGGAGGTGGGGCCCCCTCGTCTGCAGCCTGAGGAATCGTGGCAGCAAACCGGCCGCCAATGACAGATCCATGCCACGGATTGGCCGGTTCATTACCGAAACCGTATGCATGGTGGTTCATCAGTTGTGCTACGGGATTGCAAACTTGTGAACACGGTTTTCATGGTCTAGACAAAGTTCGATCACTACCGGCGGTCACTGACCAGCACTCAGGACCACAGCTCCTACTGCCGGGTAGCGCGCAGCGCCGCGCGGGCGGGGCACGTCACAGTTCCGGCCGTGCCACGGGCTGTTTCCGGCCAGTTCACGGCCGGAACGGAACCGGGCCCCGCGCCACCTCAACGGTGGTGCGGGGCCCGGTAATCGGTGAACTGTACCGATCAGTACCGGAATCGGCGCCGGGTCGGTGTCGGCTTCAGTGCCGGGTCAGTGCTGGACGAACACCGCCACGGTGCGGCCCGGCACGGTGAACGTGCCGGTCGCGGCGTCGAAGCCGGACTGCTTCACCACCTGGTCCGCCCCGCCCGCCTGGACGGGGTGCAGCGCCTGGCTCGTCCCCTTCAGGGCCGCCACGGTCTGCCCCTGCGCGGAGGGCGTGGCGTTGAAGACCACGGTGATGCCCTTCTCCGCGCCCGTCAGCCCGGCCCCGTCCAGGTGCAGGGTGATCACCCCGGGCGTCTCGCCGGCCGTACCGGAGAGCGGGTACGAGAGCCGCTGCTGGACGGCGGCCAGGGTCGGCAGGGAGAACAGCGGCGAGGACTGCTTGATCCGCAGGAACTCCTGGTACTGCGTCGAGGCGGCCCGGATGTCGGCCACGCCGACCGTCAACTTCGGGTTGGCCAGCAGCGATCCGGCGGTCGGCCACATCCCCTTGTTGTCGGCCGCCTGCGGCAGGCCGCGGCCCCAGCCGTTGCCGTCGACCGCCCCCGTCGACGGATCGGGCCAGTGGATGGCGTTGAACCAGTCGCCCGAGTCGAAGGAGTTGGAGTCCAGCGACTTGGAGCGCAGCAGGTCGCTGCCGGCCTGGGCGAAGCCCGTGCCCTGGGTGAGCGCGGTGAGCGAGAGCCCGAGGGCCTGCATCCGGGCCCGGTCGGCGGGCGCGGTGCCGGTCGGCAGCTTGTACGCGAGCGCGTCGAACAGGTCGGTGTTGTCGTGGGCGTCCACGTACTCCACCGCCTCGCCCGGCTTGGCCGCGTACCCGGTGGGGGCGCCGTTGTAGTCGACCTGGGCGCCGGTGACGGCCTTCCCGGAGCTGTCGGTGAAGGAGTAGCCGGCCAGGTTGCCGGTCAGCCCGACCTTCAGCTGGTCCATCTGGTGCAGCAGCCGGGCCTTCTGCTCCTCCGGGCTGCCGTTCGCGGCCGAGCCGTTGGGGTCGGTGAACAGGCCCGAGGCGAAGCCCTGTTGCGGCGCGGAGTCGAGCATGAAGTTGCCGCCGCGGGCGGCGTCGCGGATCCGGTCGTCGAAGGTGGCGATGCCGGTTCCGGCCATCGTGAGCTGGGTGGCCTGCTCGAACCGGGCGTTGTTCGCGACGGCGCCGAAGTTCCAGCCCTCGCCGTACAGGAAGACGTTCTTGCCGTCCACGCCGTCCGAGTCCGGTGTCATCTTCCGCAGGGCGGCCTGCACGTCCAGCATGGTGGACTTCGGGTCCAGGCCCATCAGGTCGAAGCGGAAGCCGTCCACCTTGTACTCGCGGGCCCACAGCGCCACCGAGTCGACGACCAGGCGGTTCATCATGGCGTGCTCGGGCGCGGTGTCGGCGCAGCAACTGTCCGTCGTCACCTTGCCGTTGGCGTCCAGCCGCTGGTAGTAGCCGGGCACCACCCGGTCCAGCACCGAGTGCTCGGCCTGCCCGCTGGCGGCGGTGTGGTTGTAGACCACGTCGAGCACCACCCGCAGCCCGGCCGCGTGCATCGCCTGCACCATCTGCCGGAACTGCACCGTCCGCGCCGTGCCGTTCGGATCGGTGGCGTAGGAGCCCTCCGGCACGTTGTAGTGCAGCGGGTCGTAGCCCCAGTTGTACGCGTCGTCGGCGGCGACGGCCGCCACGCACTCCTGCTGCTTCGGGCCGTCCGGGGGAAGGGACTTGAGGTCGCAGGCCGGCAGCTTCTGGTCGGCCCGGTTCTCCCGGATGGTGGCGATGTCGAAGGTCGGCAGCAGGTGGATCGTGGTCACGCCGGCCTTGGCCAGGTCCCGCAGGTGCTGCATGCCGGCCGAGTTCGACTCGGTGAACGCCAGGTAGGTGCCGCGCTCGGCGGCCGGGACGGTGGAGTCCTCCACCGAGAAGTCCCGGACGTGCAGTTCCTGGATCTGCTGCTGCGCGGGCGGGACGGCCTGCGGGCGGGCGTGGTCGTCCCAGCCCGCGGGCTTGAGCTCCTTGGCGTCGAGGTCGGCGACCAGGCTGCGCCGGGAGTCGGTGGACAGCGCCACCGAGTACGGGTCGGTCACGGTGTTGACCACGACCTGCTGGGCCGCGGGCGCCCAGACCTTCACCTGGTACAGGTAGTACTTTCCGTCCAACTCGCCCTTGTCGCGGACGACTTCCCAGACACCGGTCTCGTCGTCGAGCTTCAGCGGCAGCGTCTTCGGGGTGCCGCCGGTGGCGCCGTCGAAGACCTGGACGGAGACCTCCTGCGCGGTCGGCGCCCAGAGCGACAGCGCCACCTTGCCGTTGTAGTACGCCGGGCCGAAGTCGACCTTGCCGGTCCGCCCGGCGTACAGGTCGTCCAGCACGCCCGGGAGCTGCACCCCGGTGCCGGCCAGGACGGCTCCGCTGGGCAGGTGTTCGGTGAACAGCAGCTGGCTGCGCAGCGCGGCCGGGACACGGGCGGCGTCGCGGGCGTCCACGGTGAAGGCCCGGTAGCCCGCCAGGTGCGGGAACCTGGCCTTCTGCGCGTCGGTCAGCCCGCCCTTGACCGGAGTGAGCCGCAGCCACCGGCCGGGCTTGGTCAGTACGCCCTTGTCGGCCCGGATGCCGCCCTGCGGGTCGTAGACCAGCTGGGCACTCGTACCGCCGGCCAGGGCCTCGTCGGTGGCGCCGTAGTTCGCCGGGACGACGACGGTCTTCGCGTCGATCCACTGGGCCTTGGCACTGCCGAGGTCCACCTGCGAGGAGGCGGCCGGGTTCTGCGGCAGCAGGTAGCCCTCGCGGCCGCCGAGGATCCAGACCTCCCGGCCGTTGACCGCGAAGTCCAGCGACTGGTCGGCGGGCACGTCCTTGTCGTTGCCCTTGTGCAGGATGTAGCTGAGGCTGGTCGCGCCGGGGGCCAGCGGCACCTCGAAGACGGCGCCGAAGGCGTCGCGGCGCACCGGGGTCAGCGGCTTGCCCCAGTCGGTGGGGTTGGCGGCGCCGGTCCAGTCGTGCAGGCCCCAGCCGTCGTAGTCGCCGTCGGCCCGGTTGTAGTGGATGACGGCGGTGTTCGCCGGCTGGGTGTTGGTCGGGCCTGGGTTGGCGGTGCGGACGGCCGGGTCGCCCTGCTTGAGCCAGACCTCGCCGGTGCTGCCGACGTCGACGTGCCGGTCGGCGTCCACGTCCTTGACGCCGTTCTTCTCCACGATGAACCCGACGTCGGAGGCGCCCGGCTTGAGCTTCACGTACGCGAAGGCGCCGTACGCGTCCCGGCCGGTGAAGGCGTGTCCGGCCGGCCACTGGGTGGCCTCGCCGTCGGCGAGGTCGCCCCAGGCGTAGAGGTTCCAGCCGTCGTAGTCGCCGTCCGGCCGGTTGTAGTGGACGACGGCGTACGGGCGGGCTCCGGCGGTGGGCACCGGCTTGGGCGCGGGGGTGCCGGTGGTGAAGCTGCCGGTGGCCGAGCGCAGGTGGCCGCCGGAGTCCTGCACGACGGCCTTGTAGCGGACGACCGTGCCGGGGGCGACGGCGCTCAGGTCCTGGGTGACGCGAAGGAGTCTCTGGCCGTCGGAGCCGGACGCCCCGTTGTCGGCGGTGCCCAGCGTCTGCCAGGCCCCGTTGCCGATCTGGGCGGCGAAGCTCACCCGGTCGAAGCCGCCGCCGTCGACCTTCGCCCCGACGGTGACCAGCCCGGTCCCGCCGTCCGCGGGCGGCTGCACGGCGAGCTGCGGCGCGGCGCTCACGGCCGCGAGCCTGCCGCCCGCCTTGAACACCACGGAGGAGAGCGCCGGGACGGTCACGGTCACCTTGCGGTCCGCACCGCTGGTGACCGACGAGCCCGCCGCCGGGTAGATCCGGTCGAAGCCCATCCCGGCCGAGAAGGTGTCCAGCGTGACGGTCTTCGCCTCGGCGGCGTTGTTGACCGCCACCAGGTACTCGACCTGCTGCCCCGCGTCGATCCGGGAGAAGGCGTACACGCCCGCGCCGTCGGCGGCGTACCGCTCGATCTGGGCGCCGTCGGCCAGCGCCGGGTTGTCGCGCCGCAGCTTGGCCAGCCCCGCGATGCCCTGGTAGAGCTCGCCGCCCTGCCCGTACCGGTCGGCCGGGCCGGCGGGGCCGCCGAGCACCCGGTCGCTGTTGTAGGAGGCCGTCTTCGAGGCGAACAGGTCCTGCCGGGCGTCCTTGTCGCCGCCCGCGCCGGTGAAGCCCTGCTCGTCGCCGTAGTAGACGACGGGCTGGCCGCGGGTGAGGAACTGCAGCTCGTTGCCGAGCCGGTCCTTCCTCAGCAGGGTCGCCTCGTCGGCGCCCGGGTTGTCGGCGAGCAGGAAGGAGCCGAAGCGGCCCATGTCGTGGTTGCCGAGGAAGGTCGGCAGCTCGTACGCGTCGGTGTCGGCGCCGGTGTAGCGGTAGTCCTGGCCGTAGACGTCGGAGAGGGTCTTCGCCGAGCCGCCCTGGGAGACGTACGAGCGGGCCGCGCCCTGGAACGGGAAGTCCAGGGTGGCCTGCAGCTTGCCCTTGGTCACGTACGGCGAGGTGATCGCCGGGTCCCCGGAGTAGACCTCGCCGAACATGAAGAACTTCCTGTTGCCCTGCTTCGCCGCGAAGTCCTTGAGCGCGGGGGCCCACTGCTGCCAGAACGCCAGGTCGACGTGCTTGACGGTGTCGATTCGGAAGCCGTCCACGCCGGCGTCCTTGACCCACTGCTGGTAGACCTTCTCGAAGCCCTTCACCACCCGGGGGTTCTGGGTGTCGAGGTCGTCCAGGCCGCTGAAGTCGCCCTCGGTGGCGGACTCTCCGACGAAGGTCGAGTCGCCCCGGTTGTGGTAGAGCGCGGGGTCGTTCAGCCAGGACGGGGTCTTGGCGTTCGCGTCGGCGGGGTTGCGGAAGACCGGGGTGTAGGGGAAGGAGTCCTTGGTGATCCGCGGCCAGGGCGCGCCCGCGTCGGCGACGGCCGTCTCGTCCACCGGGTTGCCGTCCGCGTCGAGCGTCGGGTAGGCGCCGGTCGAGCGGTAGCCGTGCTGCTGCTCGGCGGCGTCGATGACGTCGGCGGTGTGGTTGGTGATGACGTCGAAGAAGACCTTGATCCCGCGGGCGTGCGCCTTGGCTATCAGCTCCTTGAGCTGCTCGTTGGTGCCGAAGTGCGGGTCGACCTGGGTGAAGTCGGTGATCCAGTACCCGTGGTAGCCGGCCGAGGCGTCCGCTCCGCTGCCCTGCACCGGCTTGTTCTTGAAGATCGGCGCCATCCAGATCGCGGTGGTGCCGAGGTCCTGGATGTAGTCGAGCTTCTGGATCAGGCCGGCCAGGTCGCCGCCGTGGTAGAAGCCCTTGTCGGCGGGGTCGAGGCCGTTCTCCAGCCTCCCGCCGGTGATGCCTCCGGTGTCGTTGGCCTGGTCGCCGTTGGCGAAGCGGTCGGGCAGCACGAAGTAGAACTGCTCGCGGGTGAGGTCGTGCCGCCCGGCGGTGGCGGCGAGCGCGGCGTCCGAGGGCGGGGCCGGCGGGGCGGCGGCCAGGGCCGCGGGGGCGCTGCCGAGGGTGGCGGCGGTCAGCGCGGCGGCCAGCAGGACGGCCGTACGGCCTGGCCTGCGTCGGCCAGCGCTCTGTCTGGCAGTGCTCCGTCGGGGGCGGAGCGGGGCGTCGGCCACTGAGGGCTCCCTTAGGGGGAAGGGGCGATCGATTTCCCAGGAAGCTAGCGGCCTGCAATATGTTTCAGCAAGATGCAGAAACGGTTTCTTCGGGGGAAAATCCAGGTCGGCGCCCCGCTCCGACCACCCCGATTACTCCCTCGGAGGGACGGGCGTGACAATGGGACGTATGCCAGTCCCACCGGTACGCACCAGAACCCCGAGCACCCCCTACCCCGGTGGGAGTCGCCCCCTAGCCCTCAAGGGGGACAGCCGGTGAAGAATCCACTTCCAGAGGATGAGCGGACGGCGACGAGCGGTCTGGCAGACTTGCCGCCCATGGGGGAACCGACCGAGATCCAGCGAGGCGACACCGTGCGCGCCGACGCGGCCAGCGGTGGCGGTTCCGGAACGGAGACGGCCGCCCCCGGCCGCCTGCCCGACGGAGCCACCCGCGCTGCCCAGACCCGCACCGCCGCCCTGCGGGGCTACGTCCGCGCGCAGCGCCGCTCACCCGCCCGGCCCCGGATCTGGTTCGAGCTGGCCCTGATCGGCATCAGCTACTGGATCTACTCGATCGTCCGCAACGCGGTCCCGGAGCAGGAAGCGATAGCCCAGAAGCACGCGCGCTGGATCTGGGACCTGGAGCAGAACCTCGGCATCGCCGTCGAGCGCTCGGTCAACCACGCCGTGGACGGCGTCGGGTGGCTCATCACGGGGATGAACTACTACTACGCGACGCTGCACTTCATCATCACGATCGGCGTCCTGGTCTGGCTCTACCGCAGCCACCCCGGCCGCTACGTCGCTGCCCGCACCGTGCTGTTCGTCACCACCCTGATCGCCCTGGTCGGCTTCTACTCCTTCCCGCTGGCCCCGCCCCGGCTGATGGCCGACGGCGGCTTCGTCGACACCGTGAAGACCCACGGCACCTGGGGCTCGTTCGCCTCCGGGCCCGCCGCGCACGTCTCCAACATGTACGCGGCGATGCCCTCGATGCACATCGGCTGGTCGATGTGGTGCGGCCTGGCGATCTTCTTCCTGGCCCGCCGGACCTGGGTCCGGGTGCTCGGCCTGCTCTATCCGGCGGCCACCCTGGTGGTCATCGTCTCCACCGCCAACCACTTCTGGATGGACGCCGTCGGCGGCGAGATCTGCCTGGCGGTGGGCTTCCTGGCCGCCCGCTGGATCTACCACGAGTGGGTCTACAAGCTGCCGCAGGTCCCCGTCCGGGAGACGGCGGCCGAGCAGCCGATCACCGTTCCCGAGCAGTGGAGCGAGCCCGCGGTCAGCACCGCGCGCCGCTAGCGACGACCTTCGAGAAGGGGCCCCGAGCAGGGGCCCCTTCCGCATGTCCGGGGCCACTGCGCACCGTTGCTGGGGGGACCTCCCGCCCCGCCGGTGGGCGCGGACTCACCCGACCCCGTAGCGGACTCACCCGACCCCGTAGAACAGCCGGTCCACCACCACCCGGGCCCGCCGGGTGGTCCGCCGGTAGTCGTCCAGCAGCTCACCGCTGTGCCCGGCGCCGTACCCGAGGTAGCGGGCCACCCCGGCCAGCTCCCGGGCCTCCCCCGGGAAGCTGTCCCCGGGCCGGCCGCGCACCAGCATCACCGCCGACCGCACCCGGGAGGCCAGCACCCAGGCCGCCTCCAGCACCTGCGCGTCCTGCGGCTTCACCAGCCCGGCCGCCACGGCGGCGGCCAGCGCCGCCCTGGTCCGGGTGGTGCGCAGGGCCGGCAGCTCGTGCCCGTGCTGGAGCTGGAGCAGCTGCACCGTCCACTCCACGTCCGCCAGCCCGCCCCGGCCGATCTTGGTGTGGGTGGTCGGGTCGGCCCCGCGCGGCAGCCGCTCGGCCTCGATCCGGGCCTTGATCCGGCGGATCTCCACCAGGTCCCGCTCCGGCACCCCGCCGCCCGGGTAGCGCAGCGGATCGATCAGCTGCCGGAACCGCGCGCCCAGCTCCGCGTCCCCCGCCACCGGCTCGGCCCGCAGCAGCGCCTGGCTCTCCCAGGCGTGCGACCAGCGCCGGTAGTACGCCGTGTACGAGGCGAGGGTGCGCACCAGCGGGCCGCTGCGCCCCTCCGGCCGCAGATCGGCGTCGACCAGCAGCGGCGGCTCGGTGGACGGCGCGCCCAGCTGCGCGCGCAGCTCGTGGCAGACCGCCTGGGCGGCCCGGGCGGCCTCCTCCTCCAGCGAGCCGAGCAGCGGCTCGTGGACGAAGAGCACGTCCGCGTCCGAGCCGTAGCCCAGCTCGTGGCCGCCGAAGCGGCCCATCGCGACGATCGAGATCCGGGTCGGCAGGTCCCCGTGCTCGGCCTCCCAGCCGGCGATGCAGGCCCGCAGCGCGCCCTGCAGGGTGGCGGCGTTGAGCGCGGTGAGCGCCTCCCCCGCGGTGTCCAGCGCCTCGCCCGGGTCCTCCCCGAGCCGACCGAGGACGTCCGCGGCGGCCGTACGGAACAGCTCCCGGCGGCGCACCGAGCGGGCCGCCGCCACCGCGGCCGTGGTGGACCCGGCCCGGCCGACGGCGGCCAGCACCTCGCCCTCCAGGGCGGACCGGCCGCGCGGCTCCAGGCCCTGCGGGTCGCCGAGCATGGCCACCGCCTCGGGGGCGCGCAGCAGCAGGTCGGGGGCGAGCCGGCCGGCCGACAGCACCCGGGCCAGCTGCTCGGCGGCGGCGCTCTCGTCACGCAGCAGCCGCAGGTACCAGGGGGTGCGGCCGAGCGCGTCGGAGACCTGGCGGAAGTTGAGCAGCCCGGCGTCCGGGTCGGCCGAGTCGGCGAACCAGCCGAGCAGCACCGGCAGCAGGGTGCGCTGGATCGCCGCCTTGCGGCTGACCCCGGAGGCGAGGGCGCTGATGTGCCGCAGCGCGGCCGCCGGGTCCGCGTAGCCGAGCGCCTCCAGCCGGGCCCGCGCGGCGTCCGGGGTCAGCCCGGCCGCGCCCGGCGGCAGCTCGGCGACG
Source organism: Streptomyces novaecaesareae (assembly GCF_000716875.1). GTDB lineage: Bacteria > Actinomycetota > Actinomycetes > Streptomycetales > Streptomycetaceae > Kitasatospora > Kitasatospora novaecaesareae. Next base: position 11,014 of record NZ_JNWQ01000033.1, read on the forward strand.
GCGTCGAGCAGCGGCCGGTAGAACAGCTTCTCGTGCAGCCGCCGGACCTCCACCGCGTGCCGCTTCCACTCGCGCTGCAGCGCGGCCACCGGGTCGGCACGGGTGTCGTCGTTGATCAGCGCGGCCAGCGAGCGGGCCAGTCGGCGCAGGTCCTCCGCCTCGGTGGGCATCAGGTGGGTGCGGCGCAGCCGGTACAGCTGGATCCGGTGCTCCAGCGAGCGCAGGAAGCGGTACGCGGTGTCCAGCGAGGCGGCGTCCGCCCGGCCGACGTACCCGCCCCGGGAGAGCGCGGCCAGCGCCTCCAGGGTGTTGCCGCTGCGCAGCGCCGGGTCGGTGCGCCCGTGCACCAGCTGCAGCAGCTGGACGGAGAACTCGACGTCGCGCAGCCCGCCCGGGCCGAGCTTGAGCTGGCGGTCCAGCTCGGTGGCCGGGATGGAGTCGATCACCCGGCGGCGCATCTGCTGCACGTCGGTGACGAAGTTGTCCCGGGCGGCGGCCTGCCAGACCATCGGGGCGAGCGCCTCGACGTACGCGGCGCCGAGTTCGGCGTCCCCGGCGACCGGCCTGGCCTTGAGCAGGGCCTGGAACTCCCAGGTCTTGGCCCAGCGCTGGTAGTAGGCGAGGTGGCTGGCCAGGGTGCGCACCAGCGGGCCGTTGCGGCCCTCCGGGCGCAGATTGGCGTCCACCGGCCAGATGGTGCCCTCGCCGGTGGTGTCCGCGCAGAGCCGGGTGAGGGCGGCGGCCAGCCGGGTGGCCGCCTTGGTCGCCACCTGTTCGTCCACGCCCTCGCGCGGCTCGGCGACGAAGATCACGTCCACGTCCGAGACGTAGTTGAGCTCGCGGCCGCCGCACTTGCCCATGCCGATCACCGCGAGCCGGCAGGCCGCGGCGGCGTCCGGGTCCTGCTCGGCGGCGAGGTCCAGGGCGGTCTGCAGGGTGGCGCCGGCCAGGTCGGCGAGTTCGGCGGCGGTCCGGGCGAGGTCGCTGGTGCCGGTCAGGTCACGGGCGGCGATGGCGAGCAGGCAGCGGCGGTAGGCGATCCGCAGCGCGTCGGCCGGGCTGCGGCCGCCGCCGCGGACGGGCTCGGCCCGGGCCCGCTCGGCTCGTACGCCCTCGGTCCGCACGCTCTCGGCCCGCACGCTCTCGGCCTGGGCCCGCTCGCCCCGGGCCCGCTCGGCCCGCACGCTCTCGGTCAGCGCGCGGCGGAAGTCCTCCGGGCCGGGGTGCATGTCGCGCAGTTCGAAGGTGACCAGCGCGTGCCAGTCGTGCGGGTGCCGGGCCAGGTGGTCGCCGAGCGCGGTGGAGACGCCGAGCACGCCGAGCAGCCGGTCGCGCAGCGGCTTGGAGGTGGTGAGGGTGTCGCGCAGGGTGTGCCGGTCCGCATCGTCGGCGGCCTCCAGCAGCCGGGCCAGGCCGAGCAGCGCGAGGTCCGGGTCGGCGGTGGCTCCAAGCGCGTCCAGCAGCACCGGATCGTCGGCCAGCCCCTCCAGCCCGGGGCCCTCCAGCAGTCGCACCGCCCGCGCCGGGTCGCCGAACCCGCGCCGCACCAGCCGGTTCTCCGGCCGGCTGACCCGGCTCCCGGCCCGCTGCTCCTCCACCGCCATCGGCCCCTCCGTCCGTCCGCCCAAGGGCCCCCAGGGCCCCAGGCCCTAGCAGGTTACGCGCCCGCGCGGCCCTCCGCCCTCCGCCGGCCGCCGGGACGGGGGCGCACGCCGCCGGCGCCCCACCCTCCCGGCCGGCTCCACAGCAGGGGCCCGCCGTCGTCCTCTCGAACGACAACGGGCCCGAAGCGGTTTGAACGGCCGTCAGCCGCTCACAGCACCTGGAGGTTCTTCCGCAGCTCGAACGGGGTGACCTCGGAGCGGTACTCCTCCCACTCCTGGCGCTTGTTGCGCAGGAAGAAGTCGAAGACGTGCTCGCCCAGCGTCTCGGCGACGAGTTCGCTGCGCTGCATCAGGTCGATGGCCTCGCCGAGGTTCTGCGGCATCGGCTGGATGCCGAGGGCGCGGCGCTCGGAGTCGGAAAGCGCCCACACGTCGTCGTCGGCGCCGGGCGGGAGCTCGTAGCCCTCCTCGATGCCCTTCAGGCCGGCCGCGAGGGTGACGGCGTAGGCGAGGTAGGGGTTGCAGCCGGTGTCGAGGGAGCGGACCTCGACCCGGGTGGAGCCCTGCTTGCCGGGCTTGTACATCGGCACCCGGATCAGCGCCGAGCGGTTGTTGTGGCCCCAGCAGATGTAGGACGGCGCCTCGCCGCCGGCTCCGGCGGTGCGCTGGGAGCCGCCCCAGATGCGCTTGTAGGAGTTCACCCACTGGTTGGTGACGGCGGCGGTCTCGGCGGCGTGCTTCAGCAGGCCGGCGATGAAGGATCTGCCGACCTTGGAGAGCTGGTACTCGGCACCGGACTCGTGGAAGGCGTTGCGGTCGCCCTCGAACAGCGAGACGTGGGTGTGCATGCCGCTGCCGGGGTGCTCGGAGAAGGGCTTGGGCATGAAGCTCGCGTGCACGCCCTGCTCCAGCGCGACCTCCTTCATGACCAGACGGAAGGTCATGATGTTGTCGGCGGTGGACAGCGCGTCGGCGTAGCGCAGGTCGATCTCCTGCTGGCCGGGGGCGCCCTCGTGGTGCGAGAACTCCACCGAGATGCCCATCGACTCCAGCATGGTGATCGCCTGGCGACGGAAGTCGTGGCCGACCCCGCGCGGGGTGTGGTCGAAGTATCCGGACTGGTCGGCGGGGATCGGCGCGGTGCCGTCGCCGGGCAGGTTCTTCAGCAGGAAGAACTCGATCTCCGGGTGGGTGTAGAAGGTGAAGCCCAGGTCGGAGGCCTTCTCCAGGGTGCGCTTGAGCACGAACCGCGGGTCGGCGTAGGACGGCGAGCCGTCCGGCATCAGGATGTCGCAGAACATCCGGGCGGTGCCCGGGGTCTCCGAGCGCCACGGCAGGATCTGGAAGGTCGTCGGGTCCGGCTTGGCGATCATGTCGGACTCGTACACCCGGGCGAAGCCCTCGATCGCGGAGCCGTCGAACCCGATGCCTTCCTCGAAGGCCTGTTCCAGCTCGGCCGGCGCCACCGCGACCGACTTGAGGAACCCGAGGACGTCGGTGAACCACAGCCGGACGAACCGGATGTCACGCTCTTCGAGCGTCCGAAGCACGAACTGCTGCTGCTTGCCCATGGGGACAGTCTCACCTCTGCTCTTTACGCTCGTGTTACGCCCCGGAGGCCTCCGGGCGACCCCTCGCGCGACTGCCCCCATCATGGCCGATCATCGCCCCGCGTCCACCCCGGGGGCACTCACCAGCCCGATTCGAACGGGTTCACCACCGGAACGCCGGCCCGGGCGACGTCCTTGGTGTTGCGGGTGACCAGCGTCAGCCCGTGCACCTTCGCGGTGGCGGCCAGCAGGCCGTCGATCGGAGGGAGCGGGTCGGGCACGTTCAGCCGCGCCCAGACCTCGGCGATCTCCGTCGTCACCGGCAGGATCCGGTCGGCATAGCCGCGCTTGACGGTCAGCAGCCATTCGGCGAGCCGCTCGGCCTGCACCCGGTCCCGTCGCCGGATCTGCTCAACGCCCTGCCGGATCTCGCCGATGACCAGGGAACTGGTGAACATCGGACCGTCCTGGTTCTCGGTCGCCCACGCCTCCACCGCCGGGTCCGGTCGGCGTTTGCGCAGCTCCGACAGGACATTGGTGTCGAGCAGGAATCCCATCAGTCGTCCTCCCCGAACGGCAGCGGGCGCGGCAGGTGGTCGGCCCGCCGAGCCACGATCTCGTCCAAGATCTCGGCCATCACGTCGTCGACGTACGGTTCGTCGCGACGGAGCAGGAAGTCCTCGAAGGAGACGTCCTGGCCCCGCAGCCGCCGGTACTCCCTTATGTCGATGACGACCGCGACCTCGTCGCCGTGGCGGGTGACGACCTGCGGCCCCTCGGCCTCCGCGAGCCGCAGCACCTCGCTGAACTTCTGCTTCGCTTCCTGCACTTGCCATCTCATATGACCATCACCTAATTCCGTCCAGACTGTCCAGACCCTGCCCCCATGCTACCCCTCCCGGGACATTGCGTCAGATAGACGATTACACTTTGAGCCATGCCCAATCTCCGTCTCGCCCTGAGCCAGATCGACCCCTGGGTCGGTGACCTCGACCGCAACAGCGATGAGGTGGTGCGCTGGACCAAGCAGGCCGTCGAGGCCGGCGCGCAGCTGGTCGCGTTCCCCGAGATGGCCCTCACCGGGTACCCGGTCGAGGACCTCGCCCTGCGCCGTTCGTTCGTCGAGGCCTCGCGCGGTGCGCTGGTCGAGCTGGCCGGCCGGCTGGTGGCCGAGGGGCTGGGCGAGGTGCCGGTGGTGGTCGGCTACCTCGGGCGTTCCGAGCACGCCTCGCCGCGCTTCAACCGCCCGGCCGGGTCGCCGCAGAACTGCGCCGCCGTGCTGCACCGGGGCGAGGTGGTGACCCGCTTCGCCAAGCACCACCTGCCCAACTACGGCGTGTTCGACGAGTTCCGCTGGTTCGTGCCGGGCGACCAGCTGCCGGTGGTCCGGGTGCACGGGGTGGACGTCGCGCTGGCGATCTGCGAGGACATCTGGCAGGACGGCGGCCGGGTGACGGCGGCCCGCGAGGCCGAGGCCGGGCTGCTGCTGGTGATCAACGGCTCGCCGTACGAGCGGAACAAGGACGACCAGCGGCTGGAGCTGGTCCGCCGCCGGGCGGCCGAGGCGGGCTGCACCCTGGCGTACGTCAACATGGTCGGCGGCCAGGACGAGCTGGTCTTCGACGGCGACTCGATCGTGGTCGGCGCGGACGGCGAGGTCCTCGCCCGCTCCCCGCAGTTCGAGGAGCACCTGCTGGTGCTGGACCTCGACCTGCCGGCCGCCAGCAGCGACCACACCGACGGCCTGCTGCTGAGCGACGGGCTGCACCTGGTCCGCTCCGAGCTGGGCGGCGAGCCGGGGCCCGCGCCCGCCGGGAGGCTGACCGCCGAGGTCGCGCCGCGGCTGTCGGACGAGGCCGAGATCTGGGCCGCGCTGGTCTCCGGCACCCGGGCGTACGTGGAGAAGAACGGTTTCCGCTCGGTGCTGATCGGCCTCTCGGGCGGCATCGACTCGGCGCTGGTGGCCTCGATCGCGGTGGACGCGATCGGCGCCGAGAACGTGTACTGCGTCTCGATGCCCAGCCGCTACTCCTCCGAGCACTCCAAGGGCGACGCGGCCGAGCTGGCCCGCCGCACCGGGCTGCACTTCCGGACCGTCTCCATCGCCCCGATGTTCGACGCCTACCTGGCCGCCACCGAGCTGACCGGTCTGGCCGAGGAGAACCTGCAGTCCCGGCTGCGCGGCACCCTGCTGATGGCGATCTCCAACCAGGAGGGGCACATCGTGCTCGCGCCCGGCAACAAGAGCGAGCTGGCGGTCGGCTACTCGACCCTGTACGGCGACTCGGTGGGCGCGTTCGGGCCGATCAAGGACGTCTACAAGTCGCTGGTCTTCCGGCTGGCCCGCTGGCGCAACGAGGAGGCCGAGCGGCGCGGCGAGGTGCCGCCGATCCCGGAGAACACGATCACCAAGCCGCCGTCCGCCGAGCTGCGGCCGGACCAGAAGGACAGCGACTCGCTGCCGGACTACGACCTGCTGGACAGCGTGCTGGCCCGCTACATCGAGGGCGACGAGGGCCGGGACGCGATCGTGGCGGCCGGCTTCGACCCGGCCGTGGTGGACCGGGTGGTGCGGCTGGTGGACACCGCCGAGTACAAGCGGCGCCAGTACCCGCCGGGCCCGAAGGTCTCGGTCAAGAACTTCGGCCGGGACCGGCGCCTGCCGATCACCAACCGCTGGCGCCGCGGCTGATCCTCACGCGGCCATCGTCACGCGGCCGATCCTCACGCGGCTGATCCTCACGAGGAGTACCGGTAGGTGGCGGCCACCGCGAGGTGGTCGCTGCCGTCCCGGGCCAGGGTGCGGGACTCGACCGGCTTGAGCCCGCCCTTGCTCATGATCTGGTCGATCCGGGCCATCGGGAAGGACGCCGGCCAGCTGAAGCCGAAGCCGTCCCCGGCGGCGCCCTGGGCCGAGCGCATCTGCGAGCTGACCGGCGCCAGGCTGCGGTCGTTCATGGTGCCGTTGAGGTCGCCGAGCAGCAGCACCTTCTTGACCGGCTCGGCCTGGATCGCGTCGCCGAGCGCCTGCGCGCTGACGTCCCGCTGGTCGACGGTGAAGCCGCCCTCGGCCTTCAGCCGCACCGAGGGCAGGTGCGCGACGTACACCGCGACCGGGCCCTGCGGGGTGGCGACCTCGGCCCGGAAGGCCCTGGTCCACCCCATCCTGAGGTCCACCGGCGAGATCCCGTCGATCGGGTACTTCGACCAGAGCCCGACCGTGCCCTGCACCGTGTGGTACGGGTAGGCCCCGGCGAGCCCGGTCTCGTACGAGCGCAGCGACGTGCCGGCCAGCTCCTGCAGGGCGACGATCTGGGCGCCGGAGGCCACCAGCCCGCGGACGGTGCCCGGCACGTCGGTGTTGCCGGCGGCGACGTTGTGGCTGACCACCGTCCAGTCGCCCTTGCCGCCGCTCTTGTCGGTCAGCAGGCCGCCGAACAGGTTGACCCAGAGCACGACGGGCAGCAGCAGGGCGAGCAGCGCGGTGGCGGAGCGACGCAGCAGCGCGGGCACCAGCAGCACCGGGACGGCCAGGCCCAGCCAGGGCAGGAAGGTCTCCATCAGGCTGCCGAGGTTGCCGACGCTGTTGGGCACCTCGGCGTGGAAGGCGAGCAGCGCGGCGGTGAGCGCGGCCAGGGCGGCGATCACCAGGCCGCGCCGCCAGGTGGTGGCGCCACGGGCGTCCCGGCCCCAGTGCCGCAGGCCGAGGAAGCCGCCGGGGCGTCCCGCGGGGGCCGAGTCGTCGGCTCCGCCGGGGGCCGCGATCCGTTCGGTCCTGTCCGCCTGCGCCATTCCGTGGCTCCCGTTCGCTCGTGCCGTCCGCCGGTCCGGAGTCCGGCCCGCGGGGTACGGGCACAGTGCCGGACTGGTGCCGGTTCGATCGGATTCCCGGCTCAGCCTATGCCGGGACAGACGTCACGCCTTCGGAGCGGGTTCCGGCGTGGCCCGGTTTGGTGAGCCAGGCCACGTCCGGCTGCGTCGGGGCCGGTCCGGCGCCGTCGGGGCCCGTCCGGCTGCGTCGGGGCCGGTCCGGCGCCGTCGGGGCACGTCCGGCGGGGTCGGGGCAGGCCCTACCGGGGCGCGAGGCCTTCGAGTACGGCATCGACCATCGTGCGGGCCAGGTCCGGGTCGTCCAGGTCGGAGTCGTCCCACAGGATGCTGCGGTAGAGGATCGGGCCCATCAGGAGGTCGCCGAGCAGGTCCACGTCGAGGTCGGCGCGCACCACGCCCTCGTCCACGGCGCGGCGGATCAGGGCGAGCCCGGCCTCGCGGCGGGGCTTGATCACCCGTTCGCGGTAGGCGTTGTGCAGTTCGGGCAGGCTGGCCATCTGGCCCAGGGCGGCCTTGAGCACCCAGCGGGTGCGCTTGGCGAGGCCGCGCCGGCGCATGTAGTCGATCATCTCGATCAGGTCGTCCCGGGCGCTGCCGCCGGTCGGCTCCGGCATCGGGGTCTCCAGCTTGCCGACCACGTCGACGAGCAGGGCCTCCTTGTTGGGCCAGCGCCGGTAGATGGTGGCCTTGCCGACGCCGGCGGCGGTGGCGATGCCCTCGATGGTGAGCTCGGACATCGTCGTGCCGCCTGCCATCAGCTCCTCGACCGCGGCGAAGATGGCCTGTTCGGCGGCCTCGCTGCGCGGCCGGCCGCGGCGTGCGGTGGCGCAGGCCTGCCCGGTGTCGGCGGTCGAGGTGTCCGTCTTCATCCCCGCTGCTCTCCCTCGCTGTCCCCGGGCGCGCGGGCGCCGTCCGTGTCGTTGGCGGTCCGTACGGCGGGCAGGGGCCCGCCGTACCGAGCCCTGCCACCCCTGGCGTGTTCGGGGTGGCAGGGACATTGTCACTCAGTCGTCATCGGCTGTTCGGCCCCGGGCTGGACATCCGCGGATCAGGTGCCCGCGGATCAGGCGTCCGCGGTCTCCCGGGGCTGGTCCTGCTGCTCGCCGGCCGGACCGGCGGGCGCGGCGGGACCGGCCGGGCCGCCGGGCGCGGCCGTACGGCGCGGCAGCAGGAACCAGGCGATCAGCGCGCCGCCCACCGAGATGCCCACGGAGAGCCCGGCGACCACGTGCATGGCGTGGATGAAGGCGTCGTTCGCCGGGGCGATCAGCGCCTTGCCGCCGGGGATCCGGTCGGCGATGGCCAGGGTGGCCTCCAGCGACTCGCCGGCCTTGTCCCGCAGGTTCTCGGGCAGGTGGGTCAGCGTGTCGGCCATTCCGTCGCGGTAGACGGTGGAGAGCACCGCGCCGAGCACGGCGACGCCCAGCGAGCCGCCGACCTGGCGGAAGGTGTTGTTGACGGCGGAGCCAGCGCCGGCCTTCTCCCGGGGCAGCGAGCCCATGATCGCGACGGTGACCGGCGGCATGACGTGGGCCATGCCGGCGCCCATCATCAGGCCGAGGACGATCAGCACCCAGATCGGGGTGGTGGCGGTCAGCACGGTGTAGCCGACGAAGCCGAGCGCGACCAGCAGCATGCCGACGGCGGCGGTGGCGGCGACGCCGAAGCGGTCGACCACCAGCCGGGCCCGCGGCGCGAACAGCAGCTGGGCGACGGCCAGCGGCAGCATGAGCAGACCGGCCTGCAGGGCGCTGTAGCCGCGCACGCTCTGGATGTAGAAGACGCCGAAGAACGAGACGCCCATCAGCGCGAAGAAGATCACGCCGAGGACCACCACGGAGGCGCTGAACACCTTGTTGCGGAACCAGGTGACGTCCAGCGCGGGGAACTTCGTGCGGCGCTCGAACCAGACGAAGGCGACCAGCGCGACCACGCCTACCAGGGTCGGCGCCCAGGCCTCGACGGCGGTGAAGTCGGCCAGCTCGCCGCCCTTGATGATGCCGTAGATCAGCGCGACCAGGCCGATGATCGACAGCAGCACGCCCACCGGGTCGAGCTTGCCCGGGTTCGGGTCCCTGGACTCGGGCACCAGGATCGCCATCGCGATCACCGCGACGATCACGATCGGGACGTTGATCAGGAAGACCGAGCCCCACCAGAAGTGCTCGATCAGCAGACCGCCGGTGATCGGGCCGATGGCGATGGCCAGGCCGACGGCGCCGGCCCAGACGCCGATCGCCTTGGGCTGCTCGGAGCGCTCGAAGACGTTCATGATGATCGCCAGCGTGGCGGGCATCGCGAGCGCGGCGCCGGCGCCCATCAGGGCGCGGAAGCCGATGAGTTCACCGGGCGAGCCGGCCATCGCGGACAGCAGCGAGGCGATCCCGAAGACCACCATGCCGGCCAGCAGCGCGAGCTTGCGGCCGAAGCGGTCGCCGAGCAGGCCCGAGGTGAAGAGCAGCCCGGCGAACACCAGGGTGTAGGAGTTGATCGACCACTCCAGGTCGCTCTGGGTGGCGCCGAGGCCGACCGGAGCGGGGGTCGCGATGGTCTTCATCGCGACGTTGAGGATCGAGTTGTCGAGCACGACGACGAGCAGGGCGAGCACCAGGGTGCAGAGGATCGCCCAGCGCCGACGGTGGATGGCTTCCGGCACGCGCGGTGGCGCGGCTGCGGTGGTCATGGTCTTCCCCGTCCGAGTTGGCGTGGCACTGGCGGGCAATTCCGAGTCGCAGACGTCTCGTAACCCCCCGCACCAGAGTAGCGGGGAATACGATACGAGACGACCCCGTTTCGTAAAAACCCGGCAAAGCCCGACGGGTGTGGCGCGGAGCACACCGGGACGAACGCACCCCTCTTTGCGCCCGCGCCGGGGCGTGCAAGCATGGAGGTGATCCGGGGACGCCGCACGGCGCCACGAGACGACAACCCTTCAGGAGCCCGTTCCATGAACGCTTCTTCGCCTTCGCCTGCCCAGAACCAGGCGTCGACCGCCACGCTCTACGGCGGTGTCACCAACCGCCGCGTCACCGTCCGCGACCTCGCCACCGCCAAGCAGCGCGGCGAGAAGTGGTCGATGCTGACCGCCTACGACGCCCTGACCGCAGGCGTGTTCGACGAGGCCGGCATCCCGGTGCTGCTGGTCGGCGACTCGGCGGGCAACTGCCACCTCGGCTACGAGACCACCGTGCCGGTGACCATGGATCAGATGGTGATGCTCTCCGCCGCCGTCGTCCGCGGCACCAAGCGCGCGATGATCGTCGCCGACCTGCCGTTCGGCTCGTACCAGGAGTCCCCCGCGCAGGCCATGCACAACGCGGCCCGGCTGATGAAGGAGGCCGGGGTCGGCGCGGTCAAGCTGGAGGGCGGGGAGCGCAGCGCCCGCTCGATCGAGCTGCTGGTCGAGGCCGGCATCCCGGTGATGGCGCACATCGGCCTCACCCCGCAGTCCGTGCACGCCTTCGGCGGCTACCCCGTCCAGGGCCGCGGCGACGAGGCGGCGCACCAGCTGCTGCGCGACGCCAAGGCCGTCCAGCAGGCGGGCGCCTTCTCGGTGGTGCTGGAGGCGGTGCCGGCCGAGCTGGCCGCCCAGGTCACCGAGCAGCTGGCGATCCCGACCGTCGGCATCGGCGGCGGGCCCGACACCGACGCCCAGGTACTGGTCTGGACCGACATGGCCGGCATGACGGCCGGGCGGGTGCCGAAGTTCGTCAAGAAGTACGCCGACCTGCGGACCGTCCTGGGCGACGCCGCCCGGGCGTTCGCCGAGGACGTACGCGGCGGCGCCTTCCCGGCGGAGGAGCACAGCTTCCACTGACCGAGCCGACTCGGCCCCGCTCCCTCGCCGGAGCGGGGCCGCCGTCGTCCCCGGACAACCGCTGACAACCGCTGACAGCGGCCCGACAGCGTCGTGACAGCGGGCCGTCCGGGCCGCGGCCGCGCTGACAGGGGGCTGACAGCCGGGGCGGACAACCTGATGGCATGACACGAATCGCCACCGCCCGGAACGACCGGGGAAGCGCCGCGGGCAACGCCGTCGAGGTCCACGGCATCGTCAAGCACTACGGCGCCACCAAGGCCCTCGACGGGGTCGACCTCACCGTGCAGGAGGGCACCGTCCTCGGTGTGCTCGGCCCCAACGGCGCCGGCAAGACCACCCTGGTGCGCGTTCTCTCCACCCTGATCAAGCCGGACGCCGGCACCGCGTTCGTCGGCGGCTACGACGTCCTGCGCCAGCCCAAGCAGCTGCGCCGCACGATCGGCCTCACTGGCCAGTACGCCTCCGTCGACGAACTGCTCTCCGGGTACGAGAACCTCTACCTGATCGGCCGCCTCCTCGACCTCCCCCGCCGCGAGGCCAAGGCCCGCGCGACCGAGCTGCTGGAGCGCTTCTCGCTCACCGAGGCCGCCAAGCGGCCCGCCAAGACCTACTCCGGCGGCATGCGCCGCCGCCTCGACCTGGCCGCCAGCATGATAGGCCGCCCCCGGGTGCTCTACCTGGACGAGCCCACCACCGGCCTGGACCCGCGCACCCGCAACGAGGTCTGGGACGAGGTGCAGCGGATGGTCGCCGAGGGCACCACCGTGCTGCTCACCACCCAGTACATGGAGGAGGCCGAGCAGCTCGCCGACGAGCTGACCGTCATCGACCGCGGCAGGGTGATCGCCAACGGCCTGGTGGCCGACCTCAAGGCCAAGGTCGGCGGCCAGACCCTGCAGGTCCGCCCGGTCGACCCGGGCGAGCTGCCCCGGATGGCCCGCTGCCTGCACGACACCGGGATCACCACCGCCACCTACTCCGCCGACACCGGCCTGCTCGCGGTGCCGATCACCGGCGAGGAGCAGCTGACCGCGGTGATCGGCGTGCTCGGCGGCCACGGCTTCGCGATCGCCGGCATCGACACCAAGGTGCCCAGCCTCGACGAGGTCTTCCTCGCCATCACCGGCAAGCCCGCCTCCGCGGACGCCGCCCCCAGCCTCGTCAAGGAGCCCGTCGCATGACCACCGCCACGCTCGCCCCCGCCGTCCGGGCGGAGGACTCCCGGATCGGCCTGGCCGGCACCCTGCGCCACGTCGGCGCACTGACCCGGCGCAACCTGATGCGGATCAAGGCTGACCCGGAGTCGATGTTCGACGCCGTGCTGATGCCGATCATCTTCACCGTCCTGTTCGTCTACGTCTTCGGCGGGGCGATGGCCGGCAGTCAGGACGACTACCGGCAGTACCTGGTCCCCGGCCTGCTCGGGCAGACCGGCCTCACCCTCGCGATGGCCGTCGGCACCGGTCTCAACACCGACTTCCAGACCGGGGTGATGGACCGCTTCCGGACCCTGCCGATCGGCCGGGCCTCCGTCCTGCTGTCCAAGATCGTCGCCGAGACCCTCCGGGGGCTGCTCTCCTTCGCGATCCTGATCGGCTTCGCGATGTGCATCGGCTTCGAGGTCAGGACCGGCCCCCTGGAGGTGCTGGCCACGATCGGCCTGGCCCTGCTGTTCGGCATGTCGATCGTCTGGATCTCGATGCTGCTGGGCATGGCGCTGCGCAGCGCCCAGGCCGTCCAGGGCGTGGCCATGCTGGTCCTGATGCCGATGCAGTTCGGCAGCTCGATCTTCGCCAGGACCGACACCATGCCGGGCTGGCTGCAGTCCTTCACCAAGATCAACCCGCTGTCGGCGCTGGCCGACGCCTCGCGCGCGCTGCTCAACGGCGAGGGGGCGGTGGCCCACCCGGTGATGATCGTGCTGGTCTGGTCCGCCGCCGTCACCGCGGTCTTCGCGCCGCTCGCGGTCGCCCGCTTCCGCAAGCGGACCTGACCTCCGGACCACCGTCGGCCCGCCTCCGGGAGGGCCGACGGACGGGGGGCCGGCCGCCCGGGACAGGCGCCGGCCGTCGTACGGGCCCGGCGGGCCGGTGACCAGGGGACGGACACCGGCCCGCCGGGCCCACACCTGTCGGGGGGGGGCAGTGCCTGGTCGGGCAGTGCCCGGTCGGGCAGTGCCCGGTCGGGCAGTGCCCGGTCGCGCAGCGCCTAGTCGAGCAACTCCGCCAGCAGGGCCTGGGTCTGGTCCTGCGTCATCCCGTCGCCGCGGCCGTAGGCCTCCTCGTACGCGGCGTCGCCCAGCAGCTCCCGCAGGGCGGCCGCCGACCGCTCGCGCTCGACGCGGTCCAGGTAGCCGCCCTTCGGGCCGTTCAGTCCGCTGTGCGCACCCAGCAGGAGCGCCGCGAGCCCGGCCCGCTCCAGGTCCCGGTCGCGTTCGGCGAACACCCGCAGCACCCCGACCACGGCCGGCACCACCATGACCGTCATCTGCTGCACGAAACCGTTGGCCGTGACCGAGCGCAGCGTCCGCCGGCCCTCGCGGAGCAGTTCGAGCCCCTGCTCAGGCTCTCCGGCCCGGGCCGTGATCCAGCCCCGGGCCGCGCTCAGCAGCCCGGCGACGACACTCGGCGCGAAGAAGTCGATCTTGGCCAGGTGCAGCCGGTCCAGCTCGGCCAGGGCCTGCGCGTACTCGCCGCGTTGGGCGTGCACGCCGCAGAGCGTCAGGTGGCCGAACAGCCAGGCCCCGGTGCCGGACTGGTTCATGCCCGAGGAGTCGAGGTCCGCCAGCGCCTCCCGGACGACCCGCTCGCCGCGCTCCAGGTCCAGCTCCAGCAGGGCGTTGCCGAGGTTCACCTGCAGCATCGGCACCTCCTGCGGTGCCCCCAGTTGCTCGGCCAGCTCGATCGCCCGCTCGTACGCGGCGGCGGCGGCCTCCGGCTCGCCCCGGTTGGCCAGCGCCTCGCCCTGCGCGGACAGCGCCTGGGAGATCCCCCAGAGGTTGCCGGCCTGCCGGTACAGCTCCAGGGAGCGCTCGCCGTCCAGGACGCCCTGCTCCTCCCCGCCCGGCCAGTCGTTCATCACCTTGGCCCTGAGCTGCAGGATGAACGCCATGTCGTTGGCGCCGCCGTGGCGCTCGCAGCCCTCGACGGCCTCGTCGAGCAGTTCCTTCATCACGTCCACCCGGCCGGCCAGGAAGGCGCCGAAGACCCGCATCAGACCGGGGAAGCGGTAGGCCTGCGGCAGCTCCGGAGTGTAGGCGTCCAGGAGCCGCTGGGCGACCTCGACGGCCCGCGGGTCGCCGAGCACCTCCAGGTTCCCCTCGAAGAGCCCGATCAGCCGGTACATCGCGAGCAGTCGGCGGGCCTCCTCGACCACCCCCTCGGGCATCGGCAGGCCGTACGCGAGCACGTTGCGCTCCAGCGGCACCGGCGGCGGGACGTCCGGGCCGAACGGGTCCGGGCCCAGCGCGGCCACCGCGTTGTACCAACTCCTGGCCTCCAGGCTGTAGTTGCGCAGCGACCAGTACCAGCTCATGCCGAGGGCGAGGGTCAGCGCCTGCTCCTCGTCCCAAAGGTCGATCGCGCGGCGCAGCGCGGCCCGGATGTTGTCCAGCTCGCGCTCCAGCACGGTCAGGCAGTGCAGCTGCCGGGGGCCGTGGACCTGCAGGTCGGCGTCGACCACCACGGAGCGGAAGTGCGCCAGGTGGCGGGCCTCGGTGGCGGCGCGCTCGGCGGCGGACGCGGCGAGGCGCTCGGTCGCGTACTCGTGGATGGTCTCCAGCATCCGGTAGCGCGGCAGGCTGGCACCGTCCAGGTCGGCGACCAGCAGGGACTTGTCGACCAGTGACAGCAGCAGGTCGGCGACCTCCCCCGGGGGCACCTCGACGCCGTCGGCGCAGACCGCCTCGGCGTCCTCCAGCTGCCAGCCGCCCGCGAACACCGAGAGCCGGCTCAGCACCGCCCGCTCCCGCTTGCCCAGCAGGTCCCAGCTCCAGTCGACCACCGCGCGCAGGGTCTGCTGGCGCGGCAGCAGGGTGCGGCTGCCCGCGGTGAGCAGCGCGAACCGGCCGTCCAGCCGGTCGGCTATCTGGCGGGCCGTCATCACCCGTAGCCGGGCGGCGGCCAGTTCGATGGCCAGCGGCAGCCCGTCCAGGCGGCGGCAGATCTCCGCGCAGGCCTCCGGCTCGCCCTGCGGATCGAAGCCCGGACGGGCGGCGGCGGCACGCTCGGCGAACAGCTGCAGCGCGACCGGGTCGGGCAGCGGCTCGACCGGTAGCACCGTCTCGCCGGGCACGCCGAGCGGCTCGCGGCTGGTGGCCAGCACGGTCAGCCCGGGGCACTCGGCGAGCAGCACGTCGACGAGGTCGGCGGCGGCCTGGATCAGGTGCTCGCAGTTGTCCAGGACGAGCAGCATCCGGCGGTGCCCGCAGTACTCGACGAGTCGGCGCAGCGGGTTCTCGACGCGCTTCTCCATCACCTCGGCGACCATGCTGGCGCTGTGCAGCACGATCTCGCGCAGGCCGAGCGCCGAGACCACGGCGGCGGGCAAGGCCTCCGGGCTCTCCAGCGGGGCGAGTTCGGCCACCCAGACGCCGTCCGGCCAGGTCCCGGCGGCCTGTTCGGCCCGGCCGGCCTCGACCGAGAGGCTGGTCTTGCCGGAGCCGCCGGGGCCGGTCAGGGTCACCAGCCGACGCTCCGTCAACAGGTCGCGCAGCGAGGCGAGATCGGACTCCCGGCCGACGAAGCTGGTCAGTCGGCCGCGCAGGTTGCCGCCGGCGCGCGGGAGTTGGGCGGCGGGCTCCGGCTTCGGCGCCGGCTCCGGCGTCGACATCGGTGCCGACATCGGCGCCGGACTCGAACTCGACTCCGGCGCCTGCTCCGCCACCGGGGCGAGCAACTCGGCGTGGAGGGCCTGGAGTTGACGGCCCGGGTCGACACCCAGCTCATCGACCAGGGCCCGCCTGGTCCGCTCGTAGTGGCGCAGCGCCTCGGCCGTCCGGCCGCTCGCGTGCAGGGCCCGGATCATCAGCAGTTGCAGCGGTTCGTCCAGCGGCTGGCGCTCGCACAGCTCGGCGAGCTCGGCCACCAGCTCGGCCGCCCGGCCGAGCCCGAGGTCGGCGGTGATCCGGTGGCGGCGGACCTCCTCCCGCTGGGCCTCCAGCCGGGCGCCCGGGCCGGTGCGGTCCGGCAGGTCGGCGAGGGCGGGGCCGCGCCACAGTGCCAGGGCGGCGCGCAGCCGCTCGGCGGCGAGCACGTGGTCCCCGGCGTCCAGGGCGCGGCGGCCCTCGGCGGTCAGCCGCTGGAAGTCGGCGAGGTCGGTGGCGGGGCCGGTCAGCCAGTAGCCGGCCGGGCCGGAGCCGACCTCCTCCCGGCCGATGGTGCGGCGCAGTCGGCCGACCAGGGTCTGCAGCGCGGCGGAGGAGTCCTGCGGCGGCTCGGCGTCCCAGACCTCGTCCACCAGCAGGTCGGCCGGCACCGGGCGCCCCTGCCGCAGGGCCAGTGCGGTCAGCAGCGCCCGCAGCCGGGCGCCGCCGAGCGGTACCGGGGTGCCGTCGTCGTGGTGGGCCGTGGTCGTACCGAGGATCCCGTAGTGCACCGGACCATTCTGGTCGATCGGCGAGGATGGGGGCGCACAATTGTGCGTAGCCCCCGTACGCGCACGGGAACGCGGAGGAACACGGCCGGGCGGCCGGACGTTCATCCGGAGCGGCTTGTCCGGTCACGGCCCGCCCGGCATGATCGAGCCCGACCCGTTCCACCCCTTCCCTCTGCCCACGGAGCACCCACACCATGACCTTCGCCGCCACGCCGCGCTCCCGCAGCGAGGACCGCCGGATCAGCCCGGTGTTCTGGGTGCTCCTCGCCATACTCGGCACCTCCGGCTGGGCGGTGTACGCGGGCTACGGCAACGCGTCCTTCGGGGTGTTCCTGTTCGTCGTCGCGGGCTGGATGGTCTCGCTCTGCCTGCACGAGTACGCCCACGCCCGCACCGCGCTGCACGGCGGCGACATCACCGTCGGCGCCAAGGGCTACCTCACGCTCAACCCGCTGAAGTACGCCAACGTGCTGCTCAGCTTCGTGCTGCCGATCGTCTTCGTGATCCTCGGCGGCATCGGCCTGCCCGGCGGCTCGGTCTGGATCGAGCGGCACCGGATCCAGGGCCGGCTCAAGCACAGCCTGATCTCGGCGGCCGGCCCGCTGGTCAACCTGCTGATCGCGGCGGCGCTGCTGATCCCGATCGGCGCGGGCTGGCTGGACGACCCGACGGTGCACGCGTTCTGGAACGGCTACGAGCTGACCATCTCGCCGTTCTCCGGCGCGCTCGGCTTCCTCGGCTTCCTGCAGCTCAGCGCGGCGGTGCTGAACCTGCTGCCGGTGCCGGGCCTGGACGGCTACGGCATCGTCGAGCCCTGGCTGTCGTACAAGACCCGGCGCGCGGTCGAGCCGTTCGCGCCGTACGGGATGCTCGCGGTGTTCGCGCTGCTGTGGCAGCCCGAGGTGAACTCGTTCTTCTTCGGGATCGTCCACGACCTGATGAACCTCTTCGGCGTGGACCAGGACTACGCGACGCTCGGCCGGTACCTGTTCAGCTTCTGGAAGAACTAGGGCGTGTCTGTTCAGCCCTGCTCGGCCGCCGCCGCGGCCTCGGCGATCTTCGCCCGGCGGCGGTTCAGCCACAGCACGTTGCTGGCCACACCGGCCATCGGCAGCCAGATCAGGCCCAGCCAGAAGCCCTGGGTCAGCGAGAAGACGGCGGCGGCCAGCGCGAGGACGACGACGATCAGGGCGAGCAGGGACGTGCGGGGCATGGCGGAAGGCTCCTAGAACGGGTGCGGCCGACCGGGTCGCGGCCGCCACCCATTGTCGCCGACCTCACCTCCGGGACGGGCCCAGGGGTGAGGTCGACACGGGTGAGGTCGACACTGCGGAACCGGCGGATCACACGTCGGTGATCCGCAGGCCCGCGTGGGCCTTGTAGCGGCGGTTGACCGAGATCAGGTTGGCCACCAGCGCCTCGACCTGGTGGGCGTTGCGCAGCCGGCCCGCGTAGATGCCGCGCATGCCGGGGATCCGGGCGGCCAGGGCGCGCACCACGTCGGTGGCGGCGCGCTCGTCGCCGAGCACCATGACGTCGGTGTCGATCGCCTCCACCGACTCGTCCTGCAGCAGCACCGCCGAGAGGTGGTGGAAGGCGGCGGTGACCCGGGAGTCCGGCAGCAGCGCGGCGGCCTGCTGGGCGGCGCTGCCCTCCTCCGGCGTCAGCGCGTACGCGCCCTGCTTGTCGAAGCCGAGCGGGTTGACGCAGTCGACGACGATCTTGCCGGAGAGTTCCTCGCGCAGCGCGGTCAGGGTGGCGGCGTGGCCGTCCCACGGGACCGCGATGATCACCACGTCGCTCTCCCGGGCGACGGTGGCGTTGTCGGCGCCGCGCACGCCGAGGCCGAGTTCGGCGGCCGAGGCCTCGGCCCGGGCGGCGTCGCGGGAGCCGATGATCACCTGCTGGCCGGCCTTGGCCAGCCGCAGGGCCAGGCCCCGCCCCTGGTCGCCGGTGCCGCCGAGGACGCCGACCACCAGCTGTGAGACGTCCGGCAGTTCGTGGGCCGGGTTTGTCGCTGAATCGAGGGAAGTCATGGGCCGATCCTGCCAAATCCCCGGCCCGGCGCGACATCCTGGCCCGCATGGACGCGGTGAGAGTTTCGGCACTCCGGGAGCGGCTGACGGGCACGGGCTGGCTGGAGGCGGTCGGCGGCTTCGCCGGTTCGCTGCGGCGCTCGGTGGAGCGGCGCGGGGCCGCCGGGCTGCTGCTGGTCGGCACCGAGGCGTACGAGCCCTGGCACCTGGCCGCCCACCTGGAGGACGAGGCCGCCTGGTCGGCCGTCCCCCGGCTGGCGCCCACCCTGCTGCGGCACCGTCCGCCGGCGGGCGCCCCGGCCCACCTGGCGCACGACCTGCGGCGGCTCGCCGAGGCCGGGCGCGGCGCCACCGTCCTGCTGGTGGCCCCGGAGGCGGCCGGGGCCCCGCTGCTGGAGCGGGTGCACGACGCCCGGCGGCAGGGCGCGACCGTCCTGGCGCTGGACGGCGCGGCCGCCGCCGAGCCGGGCGACCTCGGCGGGCTCGCGCACGAGCGGCTGGCCGTCGGCACCGCCGCCGAGGAGCCCTTCGACCTCGCCCAGCACCTGGTCAGCGCCGCCGCGGGCCACCCGCCCGGCCACCGCACCGCCCTGAACCGCCTGGCCGCCCTCGCCGCCCGGCTGACCTCCGCCCCCACGATCAGCCGCTGGTAGGCCCGATCGCGCGCGGTTGGTCACGAACGCTGCGTCATCACGTGTGGTAGACCGTGGAACGGTGGCCGACATGGACGACCCACACCACCAGCTGTCCGTCGTCGATCGTGTAGATGATTCGGTAGTCGCCCACGCGCAGGCGTCGGCGATCGGGCTGCGACACCAGCGCAGTGGTGCTGAAGCCGAACGGATCGCTTTCCAGCTCCGTCAGCTTGGCCAGGATACGAAGCGCCATGTCGCGGGGGATCTTCCGGAGTTCGGCCTGAGCCTCCGGCCGGAAGACGGTCCGGTAGTCACTCACTGCGGGCCAGCGTCTCCCTCATGACGTCCTCGATGGCAATGCCCGGCGAGGAGTTGGCCATGCGTTCGTCGATGATCCGGTTGATCTCCCGCTCTTCCCACTCCTGGTACTTCCGCAGGACCTCGATCGACACGACGGCGGCGACCTCCTTTCCGCGGCGCGTGATCACGGTGGGCACGTCATCCCGGTCGGCCCGCTCGACGACCTCGGCCAGGTGCGCGCGGACGTCGCGGATCGACTCTATGGGCAACGGTTGCGTCATGCGCCCAAGCGTACAGGGTGTCCCATGTGTACACAACGGTTATCGGTCGCGCGCGGCTGGAAAACCCTTTGCGGGAGCGGGGGCCGCCGTCTCAGGATGATGGTTCGTGAACGTCGACGAACCCCCGCATCCCCCCACGCCCGGGCGGGCCCGGGCGCTGCTGCGCTCGCTGACGCCCGATCTCGCGCCCTGGCGTGCCTCGCGCGACTTCCGCTACCTCTGGACGTCCGGCTGCGTCACCAGCTTCGGCAGCTTCCTGACCCTCGTGGCCGTGCCGATGCAGATCAAGGAGCTCACCGACTCCTCCCTCGCGGTCGGCCTGGTCGGCGCCGTCGAACTCGTCCCGCTGATCGTCTTCGGCCTCTGGGGCGGCGCCCTCGCCGACGCCCTGGACCGCCGCAGGCTGGTGCTGCGCGCCGAGGCCGCGCTCGGCCTGCTGGCCGGGCTGCTGCTGCTCAACGCCCTGCTGCCGCACCCGCTGCTCTGGCCGATCTACCTGGTCGCCGCGCTGGTCGCGGCCGCCGACGGCCTGCAGCGCCCGGCGCTGGACTCGCTCACCCCGCGGATCGTCCCGCACCAGCACCTGACCGCCGCGTTCGCCCTCAAGTCCCTGTACCACAACGCCGCTTCGGTGGCCGGGCCGGCGCTGGCCGGTGTCGTGGTGGCCTTCGCCGGGGTGCAGACCGCGTACGCGCTGGACGTGCTCACCTTCGCCGTCTCGCTGCTGCTGCTCGTCCGGATCAAGGCCGTCCCGCCGCCCACCGGTGCCGAGCGGCCGTCGGTACGGGCGGTGCTCACCGGCGTCCGGTACGCCTGGAGCCGCAAGGACCTGCTCGGCACCTACGCGATCGACGTCTGCGCCATGCTGTTCGCCTACCCCGTGGCCGTCTTCCCGTTCCTGGCCTCGGACTTGGGCGCGGACTGGGCGCTCGGCCCGATGTACGCGGCCTCCGCGGCCGGCGCCCTGCTGGTCGGGGCGACCAGCGGCTGGACGTCCCGGATCCACCGGCACGGGCGGCTGCTGGTCGCCGCCGCCGTCGCCTGGGGTGCGGCGATGGCACTCGCCGGGCTGTCCGGGAGCATCTGGCTGGTGCTGCTCGGGCTGGCGCTGGCCGGCGGCGCCGACGAGATCAGCGGGCTCGCCCGGTCGACCATGTGGAACCAGTCGATCCCGGACGAGGTCCGCGGCCGGATGGCCGGTGTGGAGCTGCTCAGCTACTCCGTCGGCCCCCAGCTCGGCCAGGTCCGGGCCGGCACGATGGCCGGGCTGGTCGGGGTGCGCGCCGCCGTCTGGACGGGCGGTGTCGCCTGCGTCGTCGCCGTCCTCGCGGTCGCCGCCGCGCTGCCGAGGCTGCTCGCCTACGACGACCGCACCGACCCGCACGCCGCCGCCGTCCGTGCCGAGCACGAGCGGGCGCAGCGGGAGGCGGCCGCTGCGGCGTGACGCTACTGCGCGCGGTCCTCCGGCTTGTCGCTCCACCGCGGGTCGTTGCTCCACTCCCGGTTGCGCTCGTCCGCGATCCGCAGCGCCTGGGCGGCCTCCTCGGGGCTGTCGTACGGCCCGAGGCGGTCCTTCGCCGGGCACTCCGGGCCCTCCTCGACCTTGTTGTGCTTGATGCAGTAGAACCACTCGCCGGGCTTGCCGGTCGGCTTTCGGTGGAATCCGAGGGGCATGGCGCTCTCCCGTTCAGACGGCTGGCGTTCAGAGGTTGGGTCGGTACCGATCATTCCCCGCCCCGGGCCGCCCTGCACACCGCCCACCCCTGCGACACCCGCGACTAGACTCGCGGCCATGGCTCTCGTACCCGGCATCCAGTCCCCCACCCGCAAGGTCCCGGCGCACATCGCGCGTCCCGAGTACGTCGGGCGGCCCGCTCCGACGCCGTACACCGGGCCCGAGGTGCAGACCGCCGAGACGGTCGAGAAGATGCGGATCGCGGGCGGGATCGCCGCCCGGGCGATGGAGGAGGCGGCGAAGCTCATCGCCCCCGGCGTCACCACGGACGCGCTGGACGCCGTCGCCCACGAGTACATGTGCGACCACGGCGCCTACCCGTCCGACCTCGGCTACCGCGGCTTCCCCAAGTCCGTCTGCACCTCGATCAACGAGGTGATCTGCCACGGCATCCCGGACTCGACGGTGCTGCAGGACGGCGACATCGTCAACATCGACGCCACCGCCTACATCCACGGGGTGCACGGCGACCTCAACGCCACCTACCTGGTCGGCGACGTGGACGAGGAGTCCCGGCTGCTCGTCGAGCGCACCCGGGAGTCCCTCAACCGGGCGATCAAGGCGGTCAAACCGGGCCGTCAGATCAACGTCATCGGACGGGTCATCGAGTCCTACGCCAAGCGCTTCGACTACGGCGTGGTGCGGGACTTCACCGGACACGGCATCAACACGTCGTTCCACTCCGGCCTGATCGTCCCGCACTACGACAGCGAGCGGGCCACCGAGGTGATCAAGCCGGGCATGACCTTCACCATCGAGCCGATGCTGACCCTGGGCACCTACGACTACGAGATCTGGCCGGACGGCTGGACGGTCGTCACCAAGGACCGCAAGCGCACCGCCCAGTTCGAGCACACCCTGGTGGTCACGGCGGACGGCGCGGAGATCCTCACCCTGCCGTAGGTCAGCCCCGGAGCCCCGTCAGCCGATGAGCCACTGCTCCTCGGCGACGGCGCCCACCTCGGTGCAGGCGTCGGTCAGCACGTCCAGGACGCGCAGCGGGTCCGGCAGCGGCTGCTCGGGCCCGCGCAACCACCGCACCTGGGAGCCGTCCGGCAGCGCGGCCGGCGGGAGCAGGGTGTACGAGCCGCGGCAGTGCCAGCGCAGGCCGGGGTGCTCGGACATGGTGTCGGGGGTGGAGTCGAGCGCGCTTGGCCACCACTCGTCCTCGTCCTGCGGGGTGCCGCGGGTGGCGGTGAAGAACAGGTACCGGTCCTCGCCGACGGCGGCGACCGGGCCTTCGACGCCCAGTGCGGTCAGCCGCTCCAGCGCCAGCCGTCCGGCCTCGGCCGGGACGTCCAGGACGTCGTGCACCCGGCCGGTGGCAGTGATGAAGTTGGCCTGCGGGTCGCGGGCGAGCCAGCGGGACAGCTGCTCGGGGTCGGTGGTGGCCTGCGTCTGCCAGGCGAAGGAGACCGGGTGCTGGGCCGGGGCCGGACAGGCCACCCGGTCGCAGGAACATCGGTAGCCGGCCGGGTGTGCGGCCGGGGCGAGCGGGAATCCGGCGCGCGCGGCGCCGAGCAGCTGGTCCAGCCCTTCGGCCGGACCGTCCGGGCCCCCCGCCCGAACCCGCTGACGATCACGCTTCTGCCACCAGGTCGTCCACCTGCCGCCGGCTTCCATCGGGCCCCTTCCGCGCAACTGCCGTGCCTGGTGCGACACAGCGTTCGACGTACCACTCCGACGCAACGCGCGGCGCCCCCCACTGCTTCCCGGGAGTGCTCGGCCCTGCCGTCCGCGCCCTGTCGGCCGCGGCCCGGGGTCACCGGACGGCCGACGCCCGGGTCACGGTACGCAGTCACGGCAGCATGCTGTCCGCGCCAATTCGGCCGGAGGGCGCGCGGATCCGCGCCTCGCCCGGCCCGTACGGGGCCCGCTGACCCGGGGGAACCCCGAGGGCGTACAGGAAAGGATAGGGGTGCGCGGGGCCTCCGGATGACCGGGGGCGGTGCCTCTCCGGTCACACTCCCGTGCGCACCCCGGGCACACTCCCGGCACGCGGCCCTCACCAGGCCTCCCGCTCCCCGTCCCACCCGGGTGTTCCCGGTCACGCTCGCGGGGGTGAGACCCTGGGGGGATGAAGAGCGCGGACACCGAATTCGTCGGCGGCCCCCTGGACGGGCGGATCCTGCCGATCCCGCTGGGGCCGATGCTCGGCGTGCCCAGGAAGTACAAGGTCCCGGTCCCCGCGCACGGCGAGGCTGCCGCGCGCACACTGGTGTACGTCCGGGCCAAGCAGGTACGGGGCCTGAGCTGGTTCTGGCGCTACGAGTACGACGAGGCGGCCACCGCCAAGGCCTCCGCCTGACGGCCGCCCGCTTCCTCCGCAGTCCCCCCGGGGAGGTCGGCATGGCGAGGACGGTACGGCACCCGAGGGACCGCTCCCGGGCGGTCGCCCACCACAACCGGCAGGTCGCCGCGGTCACCGGGGTGCTGCTGCTGGTGGTGTGCCTCTACAGCGTGGCCATCGGGCCCGACGGCTGGCTCTGGTTCGGCTGGGGGGTGCTGCTGCTCGTCAGCGTGGCGCTGTTCCTGGTCCGCCCCTGAGCAGCAGCACCGCCCGTCGTGCCGGCGCCTCTCCCCCTCGCCGGCCGGTCTCCCTCGCCGGTTGGTCCCCCCTCGCCGGTCAGTCATCCTCGGCGAGGATGAGGTACAGCTTCTTGCGGGCCTCGGTCAGCACGGCCAGGCCCTTGGCGCGCTGCGCCTCGGTGCCGGTCCGCATGACCTGCTGGACGGCCTGCTCGACCGCGGCGAGCGCCTGACCGACTTCCTGGACGGCCTCCCAGTCGACCTCCCGGCCGGCCTCGGCCCACGGCTCCGCCGGCCCGGCCTCGGCCTCGACCCGGCCCGCCTCGGTGAGCGAGACCAGCCGCTTGCCGCCGACCTCCTCCGCGGTGATCAGGCCCTCCTCCTCCAGCAGCTGGAGGTTGGGGTAGATCGAGCCCGGGCTGGGCCGCCAGGCCCCGCCGGTCCGCTCGGCGATCTCGGCGATCATCTCGTAGCCGTGCATCGGCCGCTCCTTGAGCAGCGCCAGCAGCGAGGCGCGGACGTCACCGCGCCGGGCCCTGCCACCGCGCCGCCCGTGCGGGCCGCCGCGCCGCCCGCCGTGCCCACCGAAGCCGTGCCCGAACGGGCCGCCCATCGGCCGGCCGGGGCCGGGGCCGCCGAACGGCGGGCCGAACCCGCCGAACGCCTCCCGGCCCCCGAAGCCCTCCCCGGGCATCCCCCGGAACTCCGACCCCGGCCCGCGCCGGCGACCGCCGCCGGGGCCCTCTCCGCGAAATCGCATTCCTGAGCGCATGGCGCCCACCTCCTGGTTCTCCGAACCACTTCGCCGAAACAGTCGAGTTACTGTCTCGATAGTTCGACGATATATCGGTGACTGTCGCTCGTCAACGGTTTACCGATAGCCCGCCGACTGCCGCCCGACCACCGCCCGGCGACCCCGACACGGCCAACACCCGGGCGCGTCCGGCGCCCAGCCGCTACGGTGACGGGCATGGCCGGAGAACGAGATCTTGCGACGCTGCTGCGCGGGATGCGCCCGCTGCTCAACCCGGGGCGGTACGTGTACTGCACGCTCCCCGCGAAGGTGCCCGCCGGCATGCGTCCGGTGGTGACGGTCGCCGAGCCCGAGGGGGTGACGGTGGTGGTCGCCCAGGAGGAGGCGGACGCGCTCGGGCTGCGCTACGAGTTCGTGGCGGCCTGGATCACCCTGCAGATCCACTCGGCGCTGGAGGCCGTCGGGCTGACCGCGGCCGTGGCCGGGCGGCTCGCCGAGGAGGGGATCAGCTGCAACGTGGTGGCCGGCTTCCACCACGACCACCTGTTCGTCGCCGCCGACGACGCCGAACGCGCCGTCCGCGCCCTGGCGGAGCTCTCCGAGCGATAGGGACGGCAAGACACGCCCTGGGGCTCTCTGACAGTCCCGCCGGGTGGCCGCCGCCGACCGGGCCTTCGACACTGGGAACAGCCGCCCCGCCGGGGGCGGCCCCACCGGAAGGAGACGGCCGCCATGGCCATCTGCGTCACCTGCGGCAACGACTACTGGCTGGCCTTCGAGATCAAGACGGTCACCGGCGACACCTACACCTTCGACAGCTTCGAGTGCGCGATGGAGAAGCTCGCGCCGCGCTGCGAGCAGTGCAACGTCCGCATCGTGGGCCACGGCGTCGAAGTGGCCGGGATGTTCTTCTGCTGCGCGAACTGCGCCAGGGTCAACGGCGGCCTCGGCGAGCAGATCCGCGACGCCGTCGGCGCGCACCCCGCGTAGCCGGGGCGCGGCCCCGCCCGGTCACCGGGCGGGAAGGGGGCGGAAGAGTCGGCCTGTACGCCGGGTTCTGTCTCCCGGGTTGCTTGCGCGGCCCGGGGAGGCGGCCATCCATCTAGGGCTGCCGTTGCCGACAGCCTCGTGCGGTCCACCCGCGGACTCGGGCGAGCAGCCTTCAATCGTCCGCGCACGGCGCCCGCAGGCGCCGATCTTGACCTTGCTCCAGGTGGGGTTTACCTAGCCGGCCGGGTCACCCCGGTCGCTGGTGGTCTCTTACACCACCGTTTCACCCTTACCCACCACGAAAAGCGGTGGGCGGTCTGTTTTCTGTGGCACTGTCCCGCGGGTCACCCCGGGTGGGCGTTACCCACCACCCTGCTCTGTGGAGCCCGGACGTTCCTCGGCGGGTCCGATGACCCGTCGCGACCGCCCGGCCGACTCTTCCGCCGTAGTGGTCATCGTAGCCGCTCGGGCGGTGCCTCCCGTACACCGGACCGGACGGCCGGCGGCTCGCCGCCGAGGCGGGCGGCCACCCGGGCGGCCGTCGCGCTCGCCCAGGCGGTGGTGACGGCGAGGCCGAGGACGAGGATCGCGCCGCCGAGGCCGACCAGGATCCACCAGCCGGCGTGGCTGGCCGGGGCGAAGCCCGTCGCGACCGGGCCGACCACGGCCGAGGTGACGACCGTGCCGATCACCGCCACGCCCAGCGACTGGCCGACCTGACGGCTGGTCGAGGCGACCGCAGCCGCCACGCCCGCCTGGGCGCGTGGCATCCCGGAGACGGCGGCGTTGGTGATCGGCGCGTTGACCATGCCGAAGCCGAAGCCGAACAGCGCGTACGCGACCAGCAGCAGCGCCGGCGGGGAGTCGGCGGCCAGGCGGGTCAGCAGCACGCCGCTCGCGGCGAGGCCCAGCCCGGCCGCGACCAGCGGCAGGCGCGGGCCCCGGCTGCCGACGATCCGTCCGGACAGCGGCGCACAGACCAGCATCATCCCGGCCATCGGCAGCGTCCACAGGCCCGCCTCGACCGGGCCGTAGTGCCGGACGTCCTGGAGGTAGAGGGTGTTGAGGAAGAGGAAGCCGCCGAGCGCGGCGAAGGCGCAGACCGCGGTGACGGTGGCGCCGGCGAACGGCGCGCTGGCGAAGAACCGCGGGTCCACCAGCGGCTCCGCCACCCGCCGCTCCCAGAGCGGGAAGGCGACCAGCGCGGCCAGCGCGGCCGCGGCGAGGGCGAGGATCAGCGGGGAGGTCCAGCCGTTGGCCGGGCCCTCGATGATCGCGGCGGTGCCGCAGCCGAGCAGCACGACCATCAGCAGCTGCCCCACCGGGTCCAGTCGGCGCGGCCGGGGCGAGCGGGACTCCGGCACGAAGCGGGCGGTCAGCAGGATCGCGGCCAGCGCCACCGGGACGTTGATCAGGAAGATCGACGGCCAGCCCGCGCCGTCCACCAGGAAGCCGCCGAGCAGCGGGCCGAGCGCCATCGAGATGCCGACCACGCCGCCCCAGACGCCGATCGCCCGGGCCCGCTCCCTCGGGTCGGTGAAGGTGTTGGTGATGATCGACATCGCCACCGGGTTGAGCATCGAACCGCCCACCGCCTGCAGCGCCCGGAACGCCACCAGCCACTCCAGGCTCGGCGCCAGGCTGCACAGCAGCGAGCCCAGCGCGAAGCACACCAGCCCGGTCTGGAACACCCGGCGGCGGCCGAACCGGTCCGCCACCGAGCCGAACAGCATCAACAGCGAGGCCAGCACCAGGGTGTAGGCGTCGATGATCCACTGCAGCCCGGAGGCCGGGGCGTCCAGGTCCCGCTGGATCGCCGGCAGGGCGATGTTCACCACGGTGTTGTCGAGGCCGACGATGAACAGGCTCAGGCAGCAGATCGCGAGGACGAGCAGCCGGCGGCGGCGCCCGGACGCGGGCGCGGGCGCGGTGGTGAGGGGCAGGGCTTCGGGCACGGACCGATCCTCCCACCACGCGGCGGCGCCGGGCAGACCGGACGGACCGTACGGGTCGCGGGCCGGACCGCCGGCGAACACAGGCCCTAGACCGCCGCGAAGCGGACGGTCCGGGTGGCCGGGTCCGCCGTCGTCAGCCGGACGTCGATCACCCGGCCGAGCGGCAGCCGGCCCGCGTCGCCGTCGGCCTTCGCCTCGCAGCGGGCCCGTACGGCCGGGTCGCGCAGTTGCACGGTGCCGGTGGCGGGCCGCTTCTCGTCCACGTCGATGACCACCGCGGAGAAGCCCTCGCCCTCCCGGCCCGCCAGCAGCTCCGCCTCCACCAGGTCCACGCAGGCGCGTTCGACCTCCCCCGCGCGGCGGTCCCCGCTCGCCATCAGCGCCGGAACGGCCGGCAGCGCCTCCCGCGCCCAGCTCGGCACGTCCTCCCCCGCCGCCACCGCCGCGCACACCTCCTGCGCGAAGCGGTCGCCGAGCCGGCGCAGCGGCGCGGTGCAGTGCGCGTACGGGGCGGCCAGCGCGGCGTGGTCCGGCTCGGGGGGCGCGGGCAGGCCGCGGGCTTCGTCGAAGGCGTGGTAGCCGGCGCCGCGCAGCAGGCCGGTGCAGGCGTTGAGGAAGGCGGCGTTCAGCGGGACGTCCGGGTCCAGGGAGCGGATCAGCTCCGGGTACGGGAGCGCCTGCGGCCACTCCACGTCCAGGGCGGCGGCGATCCGGCGCAGCCGCTCGTACGCGACGGCGGGCGCGGCGGGCAGGGTGCGCAGCAGGCCGACGCCCGCGTCCAGCATCAGCTCGGCCGCGGCCATGCCGGTGAGCAGGGAGATCTGGGCGTTCCAGCCGTCGGCGGGGTTCGGCGCGCGGTAGCCGAGGACGTAGCCGTGCAGGGTCTCCTCGACCTCCTGCTCGGGCACCGGCAGGCTGATCCCGCCCCGGGCGCGCTCCTGCTCCTCGCGCAGGCGGCCGACGGTGGCGAGCAGGGCGAGCTGCTCGTCGGCGCCGCCCAGCTCCACCGCGCGCTGGACGGCGAGGTAGTCCAGCCGGCGGTGGGAGCGGACCAGGGCGCGGCGCAGGTCGGCGAGGACGACGGCGCCGTCGGCGTCCAGGTCGAGCTGCCAGAGCAGCGCGGGCCGGGGCTCGCCGGGGAGCAGGCTGGCGGCGTCCTCGGAGATCCGGGTGGGGTGCAGCGGGACGCGGTGGTCCGGGAAGTAGAGGGTCTCGACGCGGCGGCGGGCCTCGGCGTCGATCGCCCCGCCGGGGCGGACGAAGGCGGCGACGTCGGCGATCGCGTAGTACACGCGGTAGCCGCCGCCGGAGCGGTGGGTGAGGTGCATGGCCTGGTCGAGGTCGCGCGAGCCGGGCGGATCGACGGTGAACAGCGGCAGGTCGGTGGCGTCGTGCTCGGGCAGCCGGGGGCGCTCGGCGGCCTCCTCCGCCTCGGCGAGCACGGCCTGCGGCCACTCGGTGTGGATCTCCAGGCGGGTGCGGAGTTCGGTCAGCTCGGTGTTGATCCGGGCGGAGTCGGCGGCCTTGACGCGCAGTTTTCGGCGAGGCATGGAGGCAGCGTAGGGCGAATCGGGTGATTCCGGACGGAGGCTCAGCGCCCGGGCAGGACTTCGGGCCTTCGCCGCGGGCCCCACCGCGTCCTCGTGGCCCCCCGGTGGCGGGCCGCGGTGCGGCCGTCGACGGGGGTGTAAGGGTTCGTAGGGTGGAGGCAGGTGGGCTTCGGCGGAGGGGGTTCGGGTGATGAGCGGTGCGGTGCGGGTGGCGGGGGCCGCGGTGGCGGCGGTGTTGGGGGCGACCGGGGCGCTGCACGCGGTGTGGGCGGTGACGCCGTGGCCGTTGGGGACGCCGGAGGAGTTCGCGGACGCCGTGGTGGGGACGGGCGACGGGGTGCCGCCCGCGGCGGCGTGCGTCGCGGTGGCGGGGCTGCTGGGGACGGCCGCGTACCTGGTGGGGGCGGAGGCCGGGGTGCTGCCGGGGGTCGGGCCGGAGCGGTTGCGGCGGGCCGGGGTGCGGACGGTGGCCGGGGTGCTGCTGGCGCGCGGGGTCGGCGGGCCGGTGGTGTTCGGGCGGGTGTCCGAGCGGTCGGAGCGGTTCCGGCGGTTGAACGTGCGGTACTACTCACCCCTCTGTGTGGCTCTGGGGGCAGGAGCGGCGGCAGTAGGGTGGCGGGGTTCGTCCGCCACAAACTGTTGAGGAGTCCGCTGTGCTGGTGCTGTTGCCGCCCTCGGAGGGCAAGGCCGCGTCCGGTGACGGCGGGCCGGTGGAGCTGGACGGGCTGTCGCTGCCCGGGCTGACGGCGGCGCGCGGGGCGGTGCTGGACGCGCTGGTCGGGCTCTGCCGGGGCGACGAGGACGCCGCCGCCGAGGTGCTCGGCCTCTCCCCCGGGCTGCGCGGCGAGATCGCCAAGAACGCCGGGCTGCGGACGGCGGGTGCCCGCCCGGCGGGCGAGGTGTACACCGGGGTGCTGTTCGACAACCTCGGGCTGGCCACCCTGGACCCGGCCGCGTACGACCGGGCCGAGCGCTCGCTGCTGGTCTTCTCCGGCCTCTGGGGCGCCGTGCGGATCTCCGACCGGATCCCGTCCTACCGCTGCTCGATGGGCGTGAAGCTGCCCGGGCCGGGGGCGCTCGGGCCGTACTGGCGCGGCGCGATGGCCGCCGTGCTGCCGGAGGTGGCGGACGGGCTGGTGCTGGACCTGCGCAGTTCCGCGTACGCGGCGGCGTGGAAGCCGGCCGGTGAGGTGGCCGCCCGGACGGCGACCGTGCGGGTCCTGCAGGAGCGCAACGGCAAGCGCACCGTGGTGAGCCACTTCAACAAGGCGACCAAGGGCCGCCTCGTCCGGGACCTGCTGGTCGCCGGGGCCGAGCCGAAGACGCCCGGCGAGCTGATGGACGCGCTGCTGGAGCTGGGCCACCACGTCGAGCTGGCGGCGGAGGGCACGGCGCGCAAGCCGTGGCAGCTGGACGTGGTGGTCACCGAGGTGCACTGATCCGCTCCTGCTGGGCTGACCCGCCTTCCGCGGGTCAGTGCCGGGCAGGTCAGCGCAGGTGCGAGGTGTCGTTGAGCAGCCGCAGCGAGGCGTTGCCGTCCCCGTAGTACTGGACGGCGCAGATCGAGGCGGCGCTCAGCTCCATCCGGTACATCGAGTCCGGCGGGGCGCCGATCGCCAGCCGGACCAGCGTCTTGATCGGGCTGACGTGCGAGACCACCAGCACGGTCTTCCCCGCGTACCGGGCGATGATCTTGTCCCGGGCGACGCCCGCCCGGTGGGTGAGGGTGGTGAAGCTCTCGGCGCTGCCGGTCGGCTTGGCCTTGGCGGAGCCGAGCCAGGCCGACAGGTCGTCCGGGTACCGCTCCTGCACCTCGGCGAAGGTCAGGCCCTCCCAGTCGCCGAAGTCGACCTCGCGCAGCCCGTCCTCGTACCGGACCTCCAGGCCGAGCCGGGCGGCGACGGTCTCGGCGGTCTGCCGGGTGCGGAGCATCGGGGAGGCGACGACGGCCTGGATGCTGCCGCGCGCGGCGAGCGCCTCGGCGGCCCGCTCGGCCTGCCAGCGGCCCTTGTCGGAGAGCTCCGGGTCGGTGCCGCCGCTGCCGGAGAAGCGCTTCTCCGGGGTGAGCGGGGTCTCGCCGTGGCGCAGCAGGACGAAGGTGGTCGGGGTGCCGAGGTCGGCCGGGGCGGCCCAGCCGGCCTTGGGGGCGGCGGTCTCCAGCGGCGGCTCGTCCGCGACGGCGACGGCAGCGGCGGGCTTCCGGGGCTCCCACTGGCGCCCGGCCTTGCCCGCGTCCATCGCCTCGTTGGCCAGCCGGTCGGCGTCCTTGTTCCGCTCGCGCGGGATCCAGGTGTACGTGACCCGGCCGCGCGGGAGGACGGTGCGGGCCTCGGCGGCGAGCGGCTGCATGTCGGGGTGCTTGATCTTCCAGCGCCCGGACATCTGCTCGACGACCAGCTTGGAGTCCATCCGGACGTCCACCGAGGCGTCCGGGTCGAGCTCCCGGGCCGCCTTGAGGCCGGCGATCAGGCCCTTGTACTCGGCCACGTTGTTGGTGGCGTGGCCGATGAACTCGGCGGCTTCGGCGACGATCTGCCCGGTGTCCCCGTCGCGGACGACCGCGCCGTAGCCGGCCGGCCCCGGGTTGCCCCGGGACCCGCCGTCCGCCTCGACGATGAAGCGCGCCGCCATCGGATCAGACGCCCGCGTCGGCGGTGCGCACCAGGATCCGCGAGCAGTTCTCGCAGCGGACCACCTTGTCGGCGGGCTCGGCCTTGATGGCGTTGAGCTCGGTGATCGAGAACTCGGTGCGGCAGCCCTCGCAGCGGCGCTGGTAGAGGCGGGCCGCGCCGACGCCGCCCTGGGTCTCGCGCAGCTTGGTGTAGACCTTCAGCAGGTCGGCCGGGATGACGGCGGCGATGGTCTCGCGGTCGCGCTTGACCTTGTCGGCCTCGGCGTCGATCTCGGCGAAGGCGGCGTCACGGCGGCCCTCGGCCTCGGTGAGGACGACGGTGGAGTGCTCCAGGCGGGCGGACAGCTCCTCGACCCGGCTCTTGGCGCTCTCCTGGCGCTCCATGATCTCCAGCACGACCTCCTCCAGGTCGCCCTGGCGCTTGGCGAGCGAGCCGATCTCGTGCTGGAGGTTCTCCAGGTCCCTCGGCGAGGTGATCGCGCCGGAGTCCAGGCGCTGCTGGTTGCGGGCGGCACGGGCGCGGACCTGCTCGACGTCCTGCTCGGCCTTGGTCAGCTCGCGGGCGGTGTCGCCCTTCTGGGCCTCGGCGGCGACGACGAGGTCCTTGAGCGCGGTGTGGTCGGCGGTGGCCTTGTCGATCTCGGCGTGCTCGGGCAGGCTCCGGCGCCGGTGGGCCAGCTGGTCGAGCTTCGAGTCGATGGCCTGGAGGTCGAGCAGGCGGATCTGGTCGGCGGGCGCGGCGTTCAAGCGGAGAGCTCCTGTGAATCGGGTCAGGCGGTGAAGGACATGGGGGCGTGTGCGGTCCACGGGTCGGTGACCCGGTGGGAGACCTTGGTCTCCACGGCCCAGCCGCGCTTGTCCGCGGCGGACTGCAGGGCCCGCTCGGCCACGGCGAGCCAGGGCCACTCGGTGGCCCAGTGGGCGGCGTCGATCAGTGCGACGGGCGCCGCCTCGGCGGCCTCGGAGGCCGGGTGGTGGCGGAGGTCGGCGGTCACGTAGGCGTCCACGCCGGCCGCCCGTACGTCGGCGAAGAGGCTGTCGCCCGAGCCGCCGCACACGGCGACCCGGCTGACCAGCCGGTTCGGGTCGCCCGCGACGCGGACGCCGGCGGCGGTGGCGGGCAGGCCCTCGGCGACCTGCGCGGCGAACGCGGACAGGGTCAGCGGGGGCTCCAGCAGGCCGATCCGGCCGGTGCCGCGGCGGCCCAGCGGGTCGGTCGGGTCCGGCACCAGCGGGCCGGTCACCCGCAGGCCCAGGGCCTCGGCGAGGGCGTCCGAGACGCCCGGGTCGGCGTGGTCGGCGTTGGTGTGGGCGACGTGCAGGGCGATGCCGTTGGTGATCAGCGAGTGCACCACCCGGCCCTTGAAGGTGGTGGCGGCGACGCTGGTGGTGCCGCGCAGGTAGAGGGGGTGGTGGGTGACGACCAGGTCGGCGCCCCACTCCACGGCCTCGTCGACGACCGCCTGGACGGGGTCGACGGCGAACAGCACGCGGTTGACCTCGGCCTGAGGGTCTCCGCAGACCAGGCCGACGGCGTCCCAGGACTCCGCCCACTGCGGGGGGTAGACCTCTTCGAGGGCGGTGATGACGTCGGACAGTTTCGGCACCTGTCGAGACTACCGTGCGCGCGGGGGCGGTCGGGCCTCGGCCGTTCGGGGCCCGGCGTTCGAGCCGCTCCGGGCGGGGGTTCGGACGGGGGTGCCGTCGGCGTACGGATGCGCGTCAACCTGCGGCGAAGGCGCCCGACGCGGCCAGCAGGGGGGCGCACGCGGGCCCGCGCGGGCGTGCGCGCCGGTGCGCCGGGCGCCTATTGCTCACATCAGGGCTCTCGTACGAATTCGAAACCGCCCTGGGATCACCCTTACGAGTGAAGTGACCGGCTCTGCGTTGAGCAGGCGGTTTTCTCGAAACTAACTTCACTCCTGCGAACGGGAGTTGCCCCGTCAGTAGCCCCGAGCAGGGGTCGCTACAGGAAACCGATCAGGCCGGGCCGTACGCCCGGGTGCCGGAGCCCCGGGTGCCGGAGCAGTGGGCACCCGCGGGGCGGCGGCCGAGACGAAGGGATGTGGTGGCGGATGAAGGCGGGCACATCGCTGCGTACGGCCGAGGGCGGGGGATCGGCGGGGCACGGGCCGGGTGCGGCCGGTTCGTGGCCGGAGACGACGCGGGCGGCGCTGGCCGGTGCCGGCAGCCGGGGAGGCGACGGCGGCTGGGACGTCACCGTCGGTGGCTTCTGGTGCACGGCCAGGCCGTCCGCGTCCTCGTCCCTGCGCGACCTGCCCGAGCACGGGTGGAAGCTCCATGTGAGCGCGGCGTCGGTGGTCGGCGAGCAGGTGCTCGCGGCGGTCGTCCGGGTGCTCGCCGAGGATCCGTGCAGCTTCAAGTTCGCCGCCGGGCAGGAGCGGCTGCGGGAGCTCAACTCCCGTAACAGCGAACGCGGTTCGGTGGGCAAGTTCATCACCGTCTACCCGGCGGACGACGCGCAGTTCCAGCGGCTGGCGGCCGGGCTCGACCGGGCCACCGCCGGGCTGCCCGGGCCGGTGGTGCTCTCCGACCGGCCGTACCGGCCCGGGAGCCGGGTGCACTACCGGTACGGCGCGTTCGCGCTGCCGGCGGAGCTGGGCAACGACGGGGAGTACCGGTCGGTGCTGCGCGGGCCGGGCGGGGAGCGGGCGGAGGACGTCCGCGGCGGGTCGTACCGGGCGCCGGGGTGGGTGCGGGATCCGCTGCGCGCGGAGGGTGCCGGCGCTTCGGATGGAGGAAAGGGCGGGAAGCCGAAGGGCGGGGTGCTGCTGGCCGGGCGGTACGCGGTCACCGCCGCCGTACGGCACGGCGCCAAGGGCGGGGTGTTCCTCGGGCGGGAGGCGTCCAGCGGCGTCGAGGTCGTGGTCAAGCAGGCCCGCGCGCACATCGAGGTCGACCGGGCGGGCACCGACGCCCGCGACGCGCTGCGGCACGAGGCCGCGCTGCTCGACCGCCTGGACGGGCAGGGCCTGGCGCCGCGCGCCGTCGAGCTGATCGAGCAGGACGACTCCGTCTTCCTGGTGCAGGAACGAGTCGCCGGACAGCCGCTGGGCAGCTGGGTCGCCGCCCGGCTGCGGCGCGACGGCCACCCGGACGTCGACTGGGCCGAGGCCGGACCGCTCGCGCACGCGCTGCTCGACCTGGTCGAGCGGGTGCACGCCCAGGGGCTGGTGCTGCGCGACCTCTCCCCCGGCAACGTCATGGTCCGCCCCGACGGCACCCTGCGGCTGGTCGACCTCGAACTCGCCGCCGAGACCGGCCGGACCGCCGGATCGGCCGGCACCCCCGGCTACCGCGCGCCCGAGCACGGGCCCGGCCGGCTCGCCCTCGCGGGCAGCTGCGTCGCCGACCCGGCCGTCGACCTGTACGCCCTCGGCGGCCTCCTCTTCCTCCTGGCCACCGGCCACGACCCGCTCCTGCCGGAGGACCTCCCGCAGGCCCGCCCGGCCGCCGAACGCCTGGGCCGCTGGCTCGCCCTCGCAGCGCGGACGGGGGCGACGGCGCGACGGCTGGCACCGGTGATACTCGGGCTGCGGGCCGAGGAGCCGGAGCAGCGGTGGGAAATCGGGCGCGTCCGGGAGGCACTGCGCGCGGACGGGCCCGGCGAGGCCGGCGTCGTGCCCGGCGAGGCGGGCGTGGTGCCGGAGCGGGGTACCGGAGCCGCGCGGCCCGCCGTCGTCACACCGCTGTGGCACGCCCCCGCCCGGCAGGCCGCGGACACCGGTACCGCCCGCGCCGACCGCGCCATCCGCGCCGACGACACCGACGACACCCCGCCGCTCGACCGGCTCCTGCACGACGGCCTGCGCCACCTCGCCGCCACCGCCACACCGGAGCGGCCGGACCGGCTCTGGCCCGTGGTGCCCGCCGGGGAGCGCACCGATCCGTGCAACGTGCAGCACGGCGCCGCCGGGGTCCTGGCCGTGCTGGCCCGAGCGGTCACGGCCGGGCACCTGCCGGACGGGGTGCGGGAGGAGGCCGCCCGGACGGCCCGCACCGCCGCGGACTGGATCGAGCGGCGCATCGCCGCCGAGCCGGTGGTCCTGCCCGGCCTGCACTTCGGGCGCTCGGGCACGGCCTGGGCACTCCTGGACGCCGCCCGGGCCCTGGGCGACCCCGGGCTGGCCGGCCGGGCCGCCGCACTCGCCCGCCGGATCCCCGTCGAGTGGCCCAACCCCGACGTCTGCCACGGCGCGGCCGGCTCCGGGTTCACCCAACTCCGCTTCGCCGCCGACGACTTCACCGATGCCTCCGCCGGGGGCCAGGACTTCCTGGACCGTGCCGCCCACGGCGCCCGCACCCTGCTCGCCGCCGCCCGCCACGAACCGTACGGAGCGGTCTGGCCGGTGCCCCGGGACTTCGACTCCGCGCTCGCCGGGATCACCCACCTCGGCTTCGCCCACGGCGTGGCCGGTGTGGGCGCCTTCCTCCTGGCCGCCGCCGAGGCCACCGGCGACCAGGCCCTGATCGCCGGCGCCGCCGCGGCCGGGCGGACGCTCGCCGCGACCGCCCGGTGGGGCGACGGGCGCGGGACGGCCTGGTGGCCGCAGAGCGCGGACGACCCGGAGCACATCCGGCTCTCCCACTGGTGCAGCGGCTCCTCCGGCGCGGGCAGCTTCCTGCTGCGGCTCTGGCGGGCCACCGGCGACGCCGACACGCTCGACCTGGCCCGGGCCGCCGGACGCGCCGTGTCGGCCGCCCGCTGGCACGGCGGGGTGAGCGCCTGCCACGGGCTGGCCGGCGACGGCGAGTACCTGCTGGACCTCGCCGAGGCCACCGGAGAGCCCGAATTCCGTACCGTAGCCGAGCAGTCGGCCACCCTCATCGCCGCCCGGGCGGCCCGGCGCGACGGCCTCCTGGTGCTCCCCGACGAGACCGGTACGGGCTGCGCCCCCGCCTACGGCACCGGCACGGCAGGCCCCTTGGCCTTCCTGCTGCGACTGCGCCACGGCGGCCCCCGGCTCTGGCTGGACCCGGCACCGCCCACCGTACGCCGACTCCCCTCCGACACAGGCGGGGTGAGTGGAGCATGAACGTGGCCACCCGGACGATGACCCAGGCCCTGCGCCGGCTGAGCTTCACCTTCGCCGCCGACGGCAGCCACGCCGCCTGCCTCGCCTCGTCCGCCGACAGCGGCTGGTACGCGGAGAGTTGGCGCCTGCCGCAGGACGGCACCCCGGCCGCGCCGCTCGCGCTGCCGCTGTCCGGCAACCGCTCGGAGAGCCTGCGCGCCCAGTTGGTCGCCCTGCCGGACGGCTCGGTGCTGGTCTGCCGGCACGACGGCGAGCGGCACGACCTGGTCCGCCTCTCCTACGGTGAGAACGGCGCCGTGGAACAGCCCCTGGCCTCCCTCCGGATGGCCGGGCTGCGCCTGGTGCCGCTCCCGGTACCGGACGGCGCCGGCCCGCGGACCCCGGTGGTGCTCGCCCTCGGCACCGACACCCGCCCGGCGACCACCGCCTGGCTGGTGCGCACCGACGGCAGCGCCCCCGAACAGGTCGCCGAACTCCCCGGGTTGCACGGCGGCGGCGTCTGGCTGGACCACGCGGGCGCGCTGCTCGCCCTGGACCGGGTGAACGCCGGCCTGGTGCGCAGCGTGGTGCTGGACCTGCGCACCGGCGTCGCCACCCCGCTGCTGGAGATCGGCGAGCGCAGCAACGACCGCCTGGTGCTGTACGACCCGGACAGCCGGTTCGCGATGGTGCGCAGCGACGCCCCCGGCACCGACCGGCTCGGCTGGGGCATCCTCGGCGGCGGCGAGCCGCTGCGGTTCCCGGAGTGCCTGCACGTCGCGGGCATGTTCCTGCGGCCGGTCGCGCTGCGGCGCCGGGCGGACGGCCCCCGGGTCGTGGTGCAGATCGACCACGGCGCCGGCTCGGCGCTCGCCCAGTGGCAGCCCTCCGCCGGACGGCTGGACCCGCTGCCGGTGCCGCCCGGGCGGCTCGGCGCCGTCGGCCACTGGGACGCGGCGGGGCTGCGGATGCCGTACTCCTCGCCCGACCACCCGACGGCGCTGGCCACCCTGGACGTGGACGCCCTGCTGGCCCACGGCCCGCTGCCCGCCGGCACCGCCCCGATGCCGCTGCCGCTCCAACTCGCGCCGCTGGCCTCCGGATTGCCGGGCCCCTGGCGGGACACCGTACTGCCCTGGCAGCCCGGCGGGGTGCGCACCGTACGGACCCCGCCTCCCGGTTGGCGGCTGGACGGCAGCACCCCGCCCGGGGACGGCGGCCGCTGGTACCCCGCGCAGAGCCTCGAACTGGCGGGCCCGGCCGGCCCGTTGGAGGCCGTGGTGTACGGCGGGGACGCCTGGCTGAGCAGCCCGCACCTGGTGCTGGCGCTGCACGGCGGCCCGGCGGACGCCTGGCGGCTGGAGTTCGACCCGGCGCTGCAGCGGATGGCCGCCGAGGGCCTGGCCGTGGTCGCCCCCAACCAGCGCGGCTCCACCGGCTACGGCGTGCCGCACGCGATGGCCATCCGCGGCGCCTGGGGCGGGCCCGACCTGGACGACGTGCTGTACCTGCTGGACGGCATCACGGGCCAGCGCGCGGCGCTCGGCCTGGAGCCGCCCGCACTGTTCGGGGTCAGCTACGGCGCGTTCCTGGCCCTGCTGGCGGCCGCGCACGCGCCGGCCGGGCAGGTCGCCCGCTGCGCCGTCGTCGCACCGTTCCTGTCCGGCGCCCGCCTGCTGGCCGAAGCGGCGCCCCCCGTACGGGCGTTGACCACCCGCCTGGGCGCCGGCGAGCCGATCACCGACGCCCGCGGACCGCGCGACGTCCTGCAACTGGCCCACCGGCTGACCGCGCCGCTGCTGATGGTGCACGGCAACCGGGACGAGGTCGTGCCGGTGAGCCAATCCCGCTCCCTGCGGCACGAGTTGCTGCGGATCGGACGGGTCGAGGGCGAGGACTTCCGGTACGTCGAGGCGGCCGGTTCCGGGCACGAGGTGCTCGCCGAGGAGGGCGGCGCCGTGCTGCACGAGCTGCTGGCCGCCTTCCTGCGGACCGGCCGGCCGGGCTGAGCCCGCGCCCGTACCCACCAGACTCCCGGGCCCGCCGAGGCCCGGGGCACACCCCCGGCGCGGTGGATGGAGGCCGCCCGGGGAGCGACACCCGGTGCCCGCACGCAGATCGCGGCGGGCGCACCATCAAGGGGAGGAAACACTCATGGAGAACACGGTGGACTTCGAGACCGACCTCGCGGCGCTGCAGAACCTGCCGGAGACCGAGTCCGTCGAGCTGACCGGCCACGGCAACGGCTGCCAGTACACCTGTCTCATCCTGACCTGCCTGCTCTTCACCGTCAGCTGAGCCACCGGCTCGGCCGACCGCTGATCGGGCGGTAGCCACCGGGTGCCGCCCCTGCCTGTCCGGACAGGCAGGGGCGGCACCCGTCTTCCTCTCTCAACTCTCCGACGGGAGCTTCCAGTTGCTCCGCCGCCCCACCGGCTGGCCCATCACGCTCGGCATCGCCCTGCCGGTCGAGGCCGCCACCACCCTCGCGCTGCCCGCCGTCCTCGCCGGGGCCGTCGACGCCGCCCTCGGCCGACCGGCCGGGCCCGGCGCGCTCCTCCTGCTCGCGCTCGTCCTGGCCGCGGCGGCCGCCGCCGACGCCACCGCCGCCGCGGCCGGACCGGCCTGCTCCGCCGAAGCCACCGCCGCCCTGCGCGGACGCCTCGTCCGCCACCTGCTCGCCCTCGGGCCCGGCGGCCGGCTGCGCGGCGGCCCACCACCCGGCGACCTCGCCGCCCGGCTGCTGGGCTCGGCCGGCGACGCGGGCGGGCGGCTGCCCGCCGTCCTGGGCGCCGCCACCGCGCTGCTCACCTCGGTCGGCGCGATCGTCGGGCTCGGGGTGCTGTCGCCGTGGCTGGCGCTGGCGTTCTTCGCGGGCGTGGTGCCGGGCGTGGTGCTGATCCGGCTCTTCCTGCGGCAGGCCGGGCCGGTGTTCGCCCGCTACCAGGAGGTCCAGGGCGTACTCGCCGCCCGGCTGGGCGGCGCCCTCACCGGGCTGCGCAGCATCCACGCGGCGGACGCCGAACAGCGCGAGGCCGCACGGGTGTTGGCGCCGCTGCCGGAGCTCTCGGCGGCCGGGCACGCGCTCTGGGCGGCGCAGCGGCGCACCGCCTGGCAGGCGACCCTGCTGATCGCCCTGGTCGAGGTCGCGGTACTCACCACCGCCGGCGCCCTGCTCGCGGACGGCGCCCTCGCCCCCGGCGCGCTCGCAGCGGCAGCGGGCTGGGCGGCGCTGGGCGCGGGGCTGTTCGAACAGGTCGAGGCGCTGGTCGGGGTGGCGCACGCGCGCGCCGGGCAGGCCCGGGTGGACGAGCTGCTGGCGCTCGCGCCCGCGCCCTGCGGTGCGCAGACGCTCCCGGCGGACGGCAGCGGGCAGGTCGAGCTGCGCGGCGTGGTGGTGCGCGACGGCGACCGGGTGCTGCTCGGCCCGCTCGACCTCACCGTCCCCGGCGGCCGTACCGTCGCCATGGTCGGGCGTTCCGGCTCCGGCAAGTCCCTGTTGGCCGCCTTGCCCGGGCGGCTGCGGGACGCCGACGAGGGCACCGTGCTGATCGACGGTGTCCCGGTGGGCGCGCTGGCGCCGTCCGAGCTGCGGCACGCGGTCGGCTACGCCTTCGCCCGGCCCGACCTGGTCGGCCGTACCGTCCGCGACGCCCTGGCGGGCGCGGGCCCGGCCGAGGCGGCGGCCGCCCACACGGACGGGCTGCTGCGGCGACTGCCGCAGGGCTGGGACACCCCGCTCGACGAACTCCACCTCTCCGGCGGCGAGTTGCAGCGCCTCGGGCTCTCCCGGCTGCTGGCCCGGCCCACCCGGGTGGTCGT
The DNA here is from genome assembly GCF_000716875.1 of Streptomyces novaecaesareae. Lineage (GTDB taxonomy): Bacteria > Actinomycetota > Actinomycetes > Streptomycetales > Streptomycetaceae > Kitasatospora > Kitasatospora novaecaesareae. The sequence continues at coordinate 51,669 of NZ_JNWQ01000033.1, forward strand.
CCTGGACGACGCCACCTCGGGCCTGGACCTCGCCACCGAGTACCTCGTCACCCAGGCCCTCGACCACGCGACCCACGGCCGCACCCGTCTGGTGGTCGCCCACCGCGCCGCCGTCGCCGCGCGCGCCGACCTCGTCGCCTGGCTCGACGACGGGCGCCTGCGCGCCCTGGCCCCGCACACCGCCCTCCTCGCCCACCCCGGCTACCGCGCCACCCTCTCGGACACCGCCCTGCGAGCGGCGGCCGGCTGACCGGCCCGCGCAGGAAGTCGGCCGGGCCGACTTCTCGTGCGGTTCCCGAACCCGCCCGCGGCCGCGGGGCGGTCACTCCTCACAGAAAGTCCGCCAGTCCGATCTCCCATGCAGCCCACACCGCCGCTCCCCACCGCCGACCCCGCCCCACCCCACCGCACAGGAAGTCGGCGACACCGACTTCCCACGCCCCCGGCGCCGCAGCGGAGCCACCACGCACGCCGCCGGCCGCCCCAGCCACCCGCGCGCCACGGCACCGGAAGTCGGCGGGGCCGACTTCTCGTGCGCGGCTCCTCCCCCGGACGGGAACTGCTGCTCCGGCAGTTGACGCTCACCCGGGGGCCGCTGCTGCGGATGCTCGCGTGGTCCGGGGTGGAGGCGCTGCCGCCGCTGGTGTCCGGGCTGTTCGTCTCGGCCGCCGTCGACCAGGGGTTCCTGGCCGGCCGGCCCGGTGCCGGGGTGGCCTGGCTGGGCGGCTTCGGCGCGGCCATGGCCGTCCGGGCGTACGCGACGCGCGCCGGGTTCCCGCACCTCGCCGGGGTGGTGGAGCCGCTACGGGACGCCCTGGTCGAACGGGTGGTCCGCAGCGCGCTCTCCCGCCCCTCGGCGGATCCGGCCGCAGTCGCCCGGCTCACCGAACAGGTCGAGTCCGTACGGCAGTTGACCGCGACACTGCTCCGCACCCTGCGCGGGGTCGGGGTCACGCTGGCCGCCGCCCTGATCGGCCTGACGCTGCTCGCACCCGCCGTACTGCCCCTGGTCCTGCTGCCGCTGGCGGCCGCCGGGCTGCTCTTCGCCCGGCTGCTGCGCCCGATGGTGGCGCGCAGGAGGGCCGTGGTCCTGGCCGAGGAACGGCTCGCCGCCGAGGCCGGACGGGCGCTGCACGGGCTGCGCGACGTCCAGGCCACCGGCACCGGAGACGAGGCCGCCGAGGCGCTGACCGAGGCCGCCCGGGAGAGCGCGGCAGCCTCACAGGCACTCGGCCGCGCCTCGGCCCTGCGCGCGCTCGTCGTCGCACTCGGCGGACGCCTGCCCGTCCTGGCCGTCCTCGCGGCGGCACCGTGGCTGCTCGCCCACCACGCCCTGACCCCGGGCGAACTGCTCGGCGTCGCCACCTACCTCCTCCAACAACTCGACCCGGCCGTCCGGACCCTGGCCGGCACGGTCGGAGGCTGGCTGCTCAGCCTCGCCGTCGTCCTCGACCGCCTGGCCACGACCACGGCCGCCACCACAGCCGATGCCACGGCCGGGCCCGCCCACGACTCCTCGACCCCGGGTAGGGAGACCGCCGCCGAGGTCCGGTTGGCGGAGGTCCGGTACGGGCACGGCGGCGGAGCCGTACCGGTACTGGAGGGCCTCGACGCGGCCCTCCGGCCGGGCGAGCACGTGGCGGTGGTGGGGCCGAGCGGGGCCGGGAAGTCGACGCTGGCGGCGCTGCTGGCCGGGGTGCTGGTGCCGACGGCGGGGCGGGTGACGGTCGGCGGGGTGCGGCCGGAGCCGGCGCGGCAGGTGGCCCTGGTGCCGCAGGAGGCGTACGTGCTCCCGGGCTCGGTACGGGACAACCTGCTCTGGCTCGCGCCGGACACCGACGACGCCCGGCTGGCCTCGGCCGTGGCCCTGCTGGGCGCGGAGGCGCTGGTGGCGCGGCTGGGCGGGCCGGCCGCCGTGCTAGGCGATCCGGGTGAACTCTCCGCAGGTGAGCGGCAGTTGCTGGCGCTGGTACGGACGTACCTGTCCCCCGCCCCGGTCGTCGTGCTGGACGAGGCGACCTGCCACCTGGACCCGGCCGCCGAGGAGCGGGTCGAGCGGGCCTTCGCCGCCCGGCCGGGGACGCTGGTGGTCGTGGCGCACCGCATCAGTTCCGCGCTGCGGGCGGACCGGGTGCTGCTGCTGGACGGCGGGCGCGGGCTGCTGGCCCGGCACGGCGATCTGCAGGTGCTGTCCCCGCTCTACCGCGAGCTGGTCGGTCACTGGCTCGGTTCCGCGCCCCGGACCGGCGCGGGGCCGGCGCCGTGATCTCGATAGGATCTCATCCGCTCCGGCCGTTATGGTGGCCGGGAAAAACGGGCCGCGATCACCGGCTACGGGCGTACCGAGCGCCCGATCGGGGACCCGACCGTGCGCCTGCGGCGCCGGGCGGGCGCCGATGACCAGCACCCTCCGCACGGAAGACGATTTCTCATGTCCGACACCCTCACCGACACCACCGGACCCGCGGTCAACGGGACCGACGCCGACGAGAAGACGGCCGACGACAGCGCGCACGGCCGTCACCGCGGCCGTTCCGCCGCCGACGACACCTCGGAGTCCGACCCGCACGGCCGCCACCGCGCGGCCGGAGCCCGGGGCTGACCGCACCCGCGAACCCGCGGCACGCGACGGGCAGCACGCAACACGCGACACGCACCGGGCCCGCCCGGGGAGCAGCGCTCCCCCGGCGGGCCCTCGCGCGTCAGAGCACCACCGGCGCCCGAAGGCCGTCAGCCCATCGTCACGACGGTGCGCAGCGCCTCGCCGCTGTGCATCTGCGCGATCGCGTCGTTGACGTCCATCAGCGCCACCCGGTGGGTCACCATGCCGTCGAGGTCGATCCGCCCGGCCCGCCAGAGGTCCACGACGAGCGCGATGGTGCGCCGCACCGTCGCCCCGCCGTAGAGCGAGGGCAGCAGGCGCTTCTCGTTGAAGAACAGCTCGCCCATGGTGAACTGCGCGAGGTCGTCCTGGGCGCCCGCTCCGATGACGACCACCGCGCCGCCGCGCCGGGCCGCGTCGTAGCCGGCCCGCACGGTGGCCGCGCGGCCGACCGCCTCGAAGACGTAGTCGAAGCCGCCGCCGGGCAGCTTCTTGGCGACGGCCTTCAGGTCCTCGGGGGCGACGGCCTCGGTGGCGCCGAAGGCGAGGGCGCGCTCGCGGCGCGAGGCGACCGGGTCGACGACGGTGATCCGGCCGGCGCCGCAGACCCGGGCGCCCTGGACGGTGGCCACGCCGACACCGCCCGCGCCGAGCACCGCGACGGAGGCTCCCGGCTCGACCTTGGCGGTGTTCACCGCGGCACCTATGCCGGTGGTCACCCCGCAGCCGATCAGCGCGGCGGCCTCGTACGGGAGGTCGGCGGGCACCTTGATGACGGCGTCGGCGCAGACCACGACCTCCTCGGCGAAGGCGCCGGTGCCGTAGAAGCCGGAGGCGGTCAGGCCGCCTTCCTCGATCCGGAAGCCGGGGGCGCCGAGCCGGCGCAGGCTGGCGATGCACAGGTGGCCGCGGTCCTGCCGGCAGTGGTCGCAGAGGCCGCACGGGGCCATCCAGCAGAGCACCACGCGGTCGCCGACGGCGAGGCCGGTCACGCCCTCGCCGACCTCCAGGACGTCCCCGGCGCCCTCGTGCCCGGGGACGAACGGCGCGGGCTGCGGGAGGACGCCGCTCATCGCGGAGAGGTCGGAGTGGCAGAGGCTGGCGGCGCGCATCCGGACCCGGACGGTGCCCTCTCGGAAGCCGACCGCGGTCACGTCCTCCCGGACGTCGAGGGTGTCCTGGCCGGTCTTGTGCAGGATGGCTGCGCGCATCTGGCTGCTCCCTGTGTGCATCGCGTGACGCGGAGTGGGTCCTCGGACGGGCCGATTCTGGCACGGGCTCCGCGTCGCCAGGGGAACGGGTTCCCCGAGGGGGGCGAAGAGCCGGAGGCCCCGGCCGTCCCGTTTCGTCCGCTGCTCCGGGCCCGCTCCCGGCACCGCCGCTACCGTCGAGTAAGGTCCGACCACGTCCGTCCACGACCCCGAGGAGCATCGCATGTCCGACCTGCTGCAGAGCGCCCGCCCGGCGCCCGAGGTGCTGTCGGCGTTCGAGGCGGCCACCGGGTTCATGCCGGTGGACGAGGGGCTGGCGCTGTACGCGGCGGCGGTCGCGGCGGCCACCGGGACCGGCCTGCCGGTGCTGGAGATCGGCACCTACTGCGGCCGCTCGGCGATCCTGCTGGCCGCGGCGGCCCGGGAGGCCGGCACGGTCGCGCTGACCGTGGACCACCACCGCGGCTCGGAGGAGCAGCAGCCCGGCTGGGAGTACCACGACCCGACCCTGGTCGACCCCGAGGTCGGCCTGATGGACACCCTGCCGCGCTTCCGCCGCGCACTGCACTCCGCCGGGCTGGAGGAGCACGTGGTGGCGCTGGTCGGCCGCTCGCCGCGGATCGCCGCGCTGTGGGGGCGCCCGCTCGGGCTGGTGTTCATCGACGGCGGGCACACCGACGAGCACGCGACCGGCGACTACGAGGGCTGGGAGCCGCACCTGGCGCCGGAGGGCCTGCTGGTGGTGCACGACGTCTTCCCGGACCCGGCGGACGGCGGCCAGGCCCCGTACCGGGTGTACCTGCGGGCGCTCGCCGAGGGCTTCGAGGAGGTCTCGGTGACCGGCTCCCTGCGCGTCCTGCGCCGCCCCACCCGCTGACCCCCGCCTGCTGAGCCCCACCCGCCGACCACCGGCACCGATGCTCCAACGTCGTGCCAGGGCGGGGGTTCGAACGGTACGGTGGCCGCGCAGCACCAGGCAGAGCATCGGCGGACGGTGGGGGCCAGCAGCGACATGACCGACCAGCAGAACACCGCTCCGGCGGTCTGGGACCCGACGGCGCGCGGCGGCGCCGGCGGCTGGGTGCGCGGCCCGCAGCACCCGGCCGGCGCCGCGCCCGCCCCGGAGGCGGCCGCGGCGCCCCAGCCGCCCGTCTCTCCCCAGGCCCCCGCCGACCCCCGCCCCGGCCCGGTGTCCCCGCCGCCCGGGCCCGGCGCGGTCGGTGACCAGGGCCCGCCGCTGGGCGCCCGCCCGTACCTGGCCACCGCGCCCGGCTACGACCCGCCGACCGCCCCGTTCCCCCGCACCGCCGCCCCGCAGCCCCCGGCCGCCCCTCCCACGGCCTCGCCGTTCCCCGCCCACGCGAGCCCGCAGCAGCAGACCGCTCCGTACCAGGCCCCGCAGCCCCAGACCGCTCCGTACCAGGCCGCACAGGAGCAGGACCACGGCTACCCCCTCCAGCCCCCCGCCGCCCCGCCGCAGCCCCCGTACGCCGCCCAGCCGCAACCCCCGTACGGCGCCCCACCGCAGCCCCCGTACGCCGCCCAGCCCGGCTACCCGGCCGACTACCCCACCGCCTACGAGGACGAGGACGACGAGGACCGCCCGGCCAACCGCAGGACCCCGCTGCTGATCGGCTTCGCGCTGCTGCTGGTGCTGGCGGTCGGCGGCGGCCTGCTGTTCGCCGCCCGGGGCGGCGGCGACAAGGGCGGCCAGGCCGCGCCCGCCCCGACGGCCGCGCCCGCGACCGGCGTCGGCAATCCGCCGCCCGCGCCCGCCCCCACCGGTACGGACCCCACGCCCAGCGCCCCGGCCTCGCCCACCGGAGCGCCGTCCCCGACCGCGACCGGCGCCGGGCCCAACGCGCAGTCCCAGGCGCAGGCGCTGGACGGCCTGCTCAGCGAGGGCGAGAACGCCAAGGCCCCGATAGGCAACGCCGTCGCCAAGGTGAGCAGCTGCCCGTCGAAGGCCGACATCGAGAGCTCGGCGCAGGTGTTCGACAACGGTGCCAACCAGCGTGCCGCGCTGCTGACCAAGCTCGCCCAGCTGAGCGTGACGGACGTGCCGGGCGGCGCGGACGCGGTGAACTCGCTGAAGTCCGCCTGGCAGCTGTCCGCCGACATCGACAAGGCGTACGCGACCTGGGCGCGCGCCGTCGCCGCCCAGGGCTGCTCCGGCAGGGCCCCGACCACCCAGGACAAGAAGCACGCGGACGAGCTCAACCCGCAGGCCACGCAGGCGAAGACGGACTTCATGACCAAGTGGAACCCGATCGCGAACAGCTACGGCCTGACCCCGCGGACCCAGGACAGGATCTGACCCACCCGTGACCGGAACCGCCCCCCGACCGCCCCGCCGTTCCGCCCTGCTGCGCGCCATCACCGTGGTGGCCGCGGTCGTTCCGCTCTGCACGGCGGGCTGGCTCGGCTGGCGGGCCCTCGACGACTCCGGCCCGGCGGGCGCCACGGCCCCGGCCACGGCCGCCACCGCCCCGGCGGGCACCGCCGACCCGGCCGCGACGCCGCTCACCCCGCCCGTCGCCCCGCCGCCCACCGGCGGCGCCACCGCCACCGACGCCCCGGCAGCCGGAACGCCCGGGTCGACCCCGGCCCCGCCGGCCACCGCCGCCCCACCCGACCCGACCGCCACCGCCCCCACCGGCGCCTCCGGCGCCTCCGCGGCGAACAGCCTCGCCGGCCGCACCGTCGTCCTCGACCCCGGCCACAACCCCGGCAACTTCTCGCACCCCGCCGAGATCGACCGTCAGGTGGACATCGGCAACGCCCGCAAGGAGTGCGACACCACCGGGACGGAGACCAACGCCGGCTACACCGAGGCCGAGTACACCCTGGACGTCTCCCGCCGGGCCCGCACCATCCTGGCCGCCCGGGGCGCCAAGGTGGTGCTGGTGCAGGACGGCGACCGCCCCTGGGGCCCGTGCATCGACGAACGCGCCAGGGCCGGTGCCGACGCGCACGCCGACGTCGCGGTCTCGGTGCACGGGGACGGCGGCCCGGGCAGCGGCAGCGGGTTCCACGTGATCATGCCCGCCAAGGTGGTGGCCGGCAAAGCGGACAACTCCGCGATCGTCGAACCCTCGCACCGGCTCGGCCTGCTGCTGCGCGACAGCTTCCACGCCGCGACCGGCGAGCCCTACGCGGACTACATCGCGAACCAGGGCCTTGACACCCGCTCCGACCTGGGCGGCCTCAACCTCTCCACCGTCCCCAAGGTGTTCATCGAGTGCGGTAACATGCGCAACTCGACGGACGCGAAGCGGATGACGGACCCTCAGTGGCGCCAACTGGCGGCCCAGGGGATCGCCGACGCGCTGACCGCGTTCCTGACGACCCAATAGAAGACTCGGGGACCCGGTACGGAAGTTGAGCCGCACGCCCCGGCGCGCGGCACCGCGCGCGGCCCGCGTGGTTTGCAACGACTTCGCCCCATTCCCGGTCCCGCCGTGCGTCGGCAGGACGGTTGGGCCTAGGCTTCTGGTCCGTTCGGGAGTTTCGGCCGGTCAGCCCGACCGCACGAACCACCGTCCACGACACGTCAACGAGGGGAACGTTAGTGAATCTGCGCGCTCTCACCAGGGGAGACGCCGCCGTCGCAGGCGCGGCCGTCCTGCTCTTCATCGCCTCCTTCCTGCCTTACTGGACCGTGAGCTGCGCCGGCCGGTACTGCGGGCCCACCGCCTCGCAGAACGCGTGGAGCACCGAGCTGTTCCCCATCCTGCCCTCGATCTACCTGCTGGGCATCGCCGCCGCGGTGCTGATCCTGGTGCAGCGCTTCCAGGGCCAGGCCGCGGCCAACCGCCAGGTGCTCGGCCTGCGGCTGGACCAGTGGGGCATCGCCTTCGCGGTCGCGGCGCTGTGGACCTCGCTCTGGGCGCTGGGCGGCGGCTACGACGGCGCCGGCATCAGCCACGGCTTCGGCGCCTGGCTCGGCCTCATCTCGCTGATCGTGCTCGCCGGTGCGGCCGCGGCCGGCCCGCTGGTGCCCGCGCTGAAGGCCCCGCTGGTCTCCGACCGCCCGGCCGTCCCGTACCAGGGCGGCTACCCGGTCCCCGGCCAGCCGGGTGCTCCCGGCCAGCCCGGCCAGTACGGCTACCCGGCCCAGGGCCACGACCCGGCGTTCGGCGCCCAGGGCGGCTACGGCTACCCGGGCGCCGGCCAGCCGCAGCCCGGTCAGCCGGCCCAGCCCGGCCAGCCGCAGGACGCCGGTGTCCCGGCCCCGCAGCCGGCCGCGCCGGTCGCGCAGCAGGCCGCCCCGGCGGCGGACTTCCAGCCGTTCTGGTTCGCCGTCCCGGCCCCGCGCCAGCTGGCCCCGAAGGACAACCCGGCCGGCGCCCCGGTCGGCGAGGTCGTGCCCGGCACCTGGTACCTGGCCGTCGAGCAGCGCGGCAGCGCGCTGGTCGCGCAGCTGCCGGACGGCACCCAGGGCGTGCTGGCCGACACCCAGGGCATCCAGCGCGGCTGACGCGCCGCACGCAGGACGAAGGGGCGGGACCGGTCTTCTCCGGTCCCGCCCCTTCGCCGTACCCGCTGCCCGCTGCCCGTTCCCGGCAGCGCTGCCCGCTCTCAGCAGCCGCTGCCCGTTCTCAGCAGCAGTCCTGGACCACCAGCCCGGCGGGCAGCTGGTCCCCGCCGAAGACCGCGACCGTGGCGGGGTCCCCGCCGAGCGCTGCCACCGCGAGCAGCAGCGCCCCGGCCGTCCAGGTGGTGCGCTCCTCCGGCCAGATCGCGTCGTCCTCGAAGACGTACCCGGTCCAGTACGAGCCGTCCTCGTGCCGCAGGTGCTTCTGGATCCAGCGCAGGATGTCCACCGCACGGTCGGACTGCCCGATCGCCCAGAGCGCCAGGGCCAGTTCGGCGCTCTCGCCGCCGGTCACCCACGGGCGGTCGCTGACGCAGCGCACGCCGAGGCCGGGGACGACGAAGCGCTCCCAGTCCCGCTCGATCCGGGCCACCGCCGCGTCGCCGCGCAGGCCGGTGCCGAGCACCGGGTAGTACCAGTCCATCGAGTAGCGGTCCTTGTCGAGGAACCGCTCGGGGTGGTGGGCGACGGCGTGCCCGAGCCGGCCGGCCGCGAGCTCCCAGTCGGGCTGCGGCTCCTCCAGGTAGTCGGCGATGGCCAGGCCGCAGCGCAGCGCGTGCAGGATGCTGGACGAGCCGGTGAGCAGCGCCTCGTCGGTGGCGGTGCCGTCCTCGTCGACCCGCCAGGCGATCGGGCCGCCGGGCAGCCGCAGGGCGGTGATGAAGTCCAGGGCGCGCCGGACGACCGGCCAGATCCACTCCAGGAAGGGGTCGTCACCGGTGCTGAGGTGGTGGTGCCAGACCCCGACCGCCACGTAGGCGCAGAAGTTGCTCTCCTTGGCCCGGTCGGTGACCACGCCGTCGGTGTAGGCGGCGTACCAGGAGCCGTCCGGGTTCTGGTTGGCGGCGAGCCAGCGGTAGGCGGCCTCGGCGGCGGCGTGCTCACCGGCCGTGTCGAGGGCCATCGCGGCCTCGGTGTGGTCCCACGGGTCCAGGTGGTGGCCGGCGAACCAGGGTATGGCGCCGTCGGGGCGCTGCGCGGCGAGGATGCTGCGCACGGTGTCGGCGGCCTGCTCGGCGTCGAGCACCCCGTCGAGCAGCAGCACCTCGGGGACGGCGGCGGTCATGCCGTGCCGCCCGGGGCCCGGTTGGGCTTGGAGGCGTAGGCGACGAAGCTCTTGCCGATGACCGGGTTGAGCGCCCGCTCGGCGGCCTTGGTGAGGGTGCTGATCACCGGGGTGCCGACGATGTCCCAGACCAGCAGCTGGTGGTAGGCCTTGACCGGCAGCGCCTTGTCGTTGTTCACGCCGACCGCGCACTTGATCCACCAGTACGGCGAGTGCAGCGCGTGCGCGTGGTGGGTGCCGTACGGCTCCAGGCCGGCGCCCTTGAGCTTGCCGAGCAGTTCGTCGCCCCGGTAGATGCGGATGTGGCCGCCCTCGACCTCGTGGTACTCGTCGGACAGCGCCCAGCAGATCTTCTCGGGCAGCCAGCGCGGCACGGTGACGGCGAGCAGGCCGCCCGGCTTGAGGACGCGGAACATCTCGTTGAGCACGCCCTTGTCGTCGGGGATGTGCTCCATCACCTCGGAGATGATGATCTTGTCGAAGTACTCGTCCTCGAACGGCAGCGCCAGCGCGTTGCCCTCCATCGCGACCGCCGACGCGCCCTCCGGGGCCTCACCGGCCTGCTCCATCGCGGCGAACCACTTCGTGACCTCGGCGATCTCCTCGGCGTTCTGGTCGAGGGCGATCACGTTGGCGCCGCGGCGGTAGCACTCGAACGCGTGCCGGCCCCCGCCGCAGCCCAGGTCGAGCACCCGGTCGCCGGGGGCGAGCGGGAAGCGCGAGAAATCGACGGTCAGCACTGCAGGACTCCCATTCCTATTGCTACCAAGCGTCCTTGACGCTTCGTCACGTCTTGTCGGCTCGTCACGCATCGTCGGCCGGAGTACGGCCCTGGCCGCACTCCGGCGGCCTGCCGTCACCGGCCGGGCCGCAGTTACCGGCCGACCCGCCGTCACCAGCCGACCCGCCGTCACCGACCGGGCCGGCCAGGCCGGGCCGGCTAGGCCACGTACCGCCAGCCGGGCCCCGAGCGGGCCCGGGCGCCGACACCGGTGGCGATCGCCGCACGGTACGCCCCGGCGGTCAGCTCGGCGGCCCGCTCCCAGGTGAACCGGGCCAGCACCCGCTCCCGGCCGGCCGCGCCCAGCTCGGCCCGCAGCTGCGGGTCGTCCAGCAGCCGGCCGAGCGCGGCCGCCAGCGCGTCCGCCTCCCCCGGCGGCACGGCCAGACAGGTCTCCCCGTCCGGCCCGGCCACCTCGGGGATCGCCCCGCCGGTGGTGGCGACCAGCGGCGTGCCGGTGGCCATCGCCTCGGCGGCGGGCAGCGAGAAGCCCTCGTACAGCGAGGGGACGCAGGCCACCTCGGCCGAGCGGTAGAGGTCGACCAGCTCCCGGTCGGTCAGGCCGCTGCGGAACTCGATGTGCTCCGCCAGCCCGAAGCGGCGCACCGCCTCGGCCACCGGCCCGTCCTCCTTCTGCGGCTTGCCGACCACCACGAGGTGGGCGTCCCGCTCGGTGCGGACCTTGGCCAGCGCCTCCACCAGGAACACCAGTCCCTTCAGCGGGACGTCCGCGCTGGAGGTGGTGACGATCCGGCCGGGCACCCGGGCGATCTCCCCGGAGGGCGACCAGAGCCGGGTGTCGGCGCCGATCGGCACCACCGAGATCGCGCCGGGCGCGGCCCCCAGGTGCTCGGCGATCTCGCGCTGCGAGGTGCCGGAGACGGTGATCACGTGGTCCAGCCGGCCGGCGACCCGCCGCTGCATCCGGGTGAAGGCGTACCAGCGGCGCAGCGAGAGCCGCTTGAGCCGGGTGCCGGCGGCGTCCAGCTCCAGCTGCCGGTCCACGGTGATCGGGTGGTGGATCGTGGTGACCAGCGGGAAGCCGTGCCGGGCCAGGCCCAGCAGGCCGTAGCCGAGGGTCTGGTTGTCGTGCACCACGTCGTAGCGGCCCTTGTGCGCGGCCAGGTACTGCCGGGCGCGCAGCGAGAAGGTCAGCGGCTCGGGGAAGCCGCCGGTGCGCATGGTGGCGAACTCCAGCACGTCCACCGGGCCGCGGAACTCGCCGCGGGCGGGGGTGCGGAACGGGTCGTCGGCGCGGTAGAGGTCCAGGCTGGGCAGCTCGACCAGGCGCACCGAACCGGGGCCGTCGACCTCGTCCAGCACGGGGTAGGGCTGGGCGCCGATCACGTCCACGTGGTGGCCGAGCCTGGCCAGCTCGCGGGAGAGGTGCCGTACGTAGACGCCCTGGCCACCGCAGAAGGGGTCCCCCCGGTACGACAGCAGGGCAATCCGCAGCGGCTGCGCGGTCATCCTGGGCCCTCTTCTCTAGCTGCGATCTGTACTGCCGGTCGGTGCTGCCGGTCGCTAAAGTAGATCAGGTTTCAGTGGCCCTGGAACCTCGTCATCGACCACGTGAACAATGAGAGACCTCGAAGATACCGGCCCGTAGCTTTACCTCCGGTGCCAGGGTCGGTGATTCCCGCCACGCCCGCCCCGCCGATCCTGCCGACCTCGTGGAGCACACCGCCACTCTCGCCCGCCCGGGAGCACCCTTGCCGCCGACCACCGAGCCCCTCACCCCGAGCCCCGCCCTGCCCCGACCCGCCGAGCTGCCGCTGACCGCGCGCCAGGCCGAACGCCGGCGGCGGATCCTGCGGGCGGCCACCGCGCTGGCCGCGCGGGGCGGGTACGAGGCGGTGCAGATGCGGGAGGTCGCGGAGAGCGCGCAGGTCGCGCTCGGCACGCTGTACCGGTACTTCCCGTCGAAGGTGCACCTGCTCGTCGCGGTGATGCTGGAGCAGCTGCAGGGCCTGCACGACCACATCCGGCGGCACCCGCCGACCGACGCGGAGCCCGCCCTGCGGGTCGCCGACACCCTCACCCGGGCCTTCCACGGGCTGCAGCGCGAGCCGCTGCTGGCCGAGGCGATGGTCCGGGCGCTGTCCTTCGCGGACCGCTCGGTCGGGGCCGAGGTGGACCAGGTCAGCGCCGCCACCGGACAGCTCATCCTGGACGCGATCGGCCAGTCCGGCCCGCCCAGCGAGAGCCAGCGCGCGGCGGTGCGGGTCATCGAGCACACGTGGCACTCGGCGCTCGTCGCCTGGCTCTCCGGGCGCGCCTCGATCGCCGAGGTCCGGGCCGACCTGCACACCGCGGCCCGGCTGCTCACCCTGCCGTGAACCCGCCCTGACTGGAACCTGTTCCTGCCGTAGGGGCGGATCGCAGCGGCCCCGGCGGCTAGAGTCGACAGGCGGCCGGCCCGGGCGCACCCGCCCGGCACCGTCGAGGACCACGGAACGGCCCCGCCCGGGCCCCACCGCTCACCGAAAGGCACATCCGCACCATGCTGACCGCCGCCCGCCTGGGCGCCGCCGCCCTGTCCGCCGCGCTGCTCACCGGCATCGCCGCCGGACCGGCCCTCGCCGACGTCCCCCCGCCCGGCATCCCGGACGGCCTGTACGGCAAGAGCGACCCGACGTACGACGGCGTGTGGCGGCAGTCGCTGACCCTCACCGCGCTCACCGCCGCCAAGGTCACCCCCGCCGACTCGGCCGTCGGCTGGCTCGCCGGCCAGCAGTGCGAGGACGGCGGCTGGCCCTCCTACCGCGCCGCCGGCGCCGCCTGCGACGCCAAGTTCGAGGACAGCAACGCCACCGCCGTCGCCATCCAGGCCCTGATCGCCCTCGGCGGACACCAGCCGGCCGTCGACAAGGGCGTCGCCTGGCTCAAGGCCAACCAGAACGCCGACGGCAGCTGGGCCTACAACCCGGGCAACCCGGGCGACGCCAACTCCACCGGCCTCGCCGTCAGCGCGCTGTTCGCCGCCAGGACCGACCCGGCGAGCATCGCCAAGGCGGGCAGCGGCGGCGCCGGGAAGAACGCCTTCGACGGCCTCGCCCGCTTCCAGCTCGGCTGCGCCGCCCCCGCCGACCAGCGCGGCGCCTTCGCCTACCAGCCGGACGCCGCCACCGGCACCCTCGCCCCCAACACCCTGGCCAGCGCCCAGGCCGCGCTCGCCGCGGCGGGCGGCCACCTGCCGGTCGCCAGCTCGGTGCGCGCCGACACCGAACCCAAGCCCCTCGCCTGCTCCGACGGCTCCGCGCCCGCCACCGTCCCGCACGCCGAGGCGGGCGAGGCCACCGGCGCCTACCTCACCGCCCAGCTCACGGCGGGCGGCGAACACCTCACCCTCACCACCCCGGGCGCCGCCCCGAGCCCCGACTACACCGCCACCGCCTGGGCCGCCCTCGCCCTCACCCAGAGCGGCCACCCCGACCAGGCCGCCGGCGCCGTCGACTGGCTCGACCAGCAGGAAGCCACCTGGACCAAGGACGGCAGCGACGCCGGCGCCACCGCCACCCTCCTGCTGGTCTCCCAGGCCGCCCACCGCGACACCGCCGAGCTCACCGGCAAGCTCACCGCGCTCGGCCCCACCCCCAAGGCCACCGCCGCCAGCTCGGACCAGGCCACCCCGGCGAGGAAGAAGACCGACAGCATCAGCCAGTACTGGCTGATCGGCGTCGGCCTCCTCATCGGCATCGGCGGCGGGCTCCTGCTCAGCCTCCAGCGCAAGCGCAACCCGAACCTCTGATGCGCCTGATGCGTCCTGACCTGCGCACCCGCGGCCGCCTCGCCGCGCTGCTGCTGCCTCTGCTCGGGGCCCTGTCCGGCGCCCTGCTGGTCCTCGCCGCGGCCGCCTCGCCCGCGGAGGCGGCCGGGTACCGGTACTGGTCGTTCTGGCGCGGCGCGGACGGCGGGGGCTGGGCCTACCAGCAGCAGGGGCCCGCGATCGCGGTGCCGCAGGACGGGGCCGTGGACGGCTGGCGGTTCGCGGTGAGCCCGGACGGCGGGCAGGACGCCGCGAAGCCGCGCACGGCCGGGAGCTTCGCGACCATCTGCGCGGAGACGCCCGCGCAGGAGGGGCACAAGCGGGTGGCCGTCGTGCTGGACTTCGGGACCGCCGGGGACGCCGGGATCTCGGGGGCGTCCGGGGCTTCTGACGGTGTGGTGCCCGAGCCGCGGACGGCGTGTGCCAGTGTCGCGCCCCGGGCCACCTCGGCCGAGGTGCTGGCCGCCGTCGCCCCGCCGCTGCGCTACGACACCAACGGCCTGCTCTGCGCCATCGCCGGGTACCCGAAGGCCGGCTGCGCCGACCAGGTCGGTGCGGCGGGCGCCGCCAGGACGGACGGCCCGAAGGCCGAGAGCAGCGGCCCGGACATCGGCCTGATCGCCGGGGGCGCGCTGGTCGCCGTCCTCGCCGGGGGCGCCGTCTGGCAGGCGCGCCGCCGCCGTCAGTCCTGACCCCGCCCGTTCGAGACCCCTCCAGGAACGTCCCCGTGAGCAGCACCGCCCGCAGCACCCGGCCGCCCACCGGCCCCCGCCAACTGCACCCCGGCGCCTGGTGGTTGTGGGCGCTCGGACTGGGCGCGGCGGCGACCCGCACCACCAACCCGGCGGTCCTGCTGCTGCTCGCCGCCGTCGCGGGGTACGTGGTCGCGGCCCGGCGCGGCGACGCGCCCTGGTCGCGGTCGTACGGGGCGTTCCTGCGGCTGGGCCTGCTGGTGCTCGGCATCCGGCTGGTGTTCGCCGTCTTCCTCGGCTCGCCGATCCCCGGCACCCACGTGCTGTTCACGCTGCCCGAACTGCCGTTGCCCGCCTGGGCGCAGGGCGTGCGGATCGGCGGCCGGGTCACCGTCGAGGGCCTGCTCGCGGCGCTGTACGACGGGCTGCGCCTGGCCACCCTGCTGATCTGCGTCGGCGCCGCCAACTCGCTGGCCAGTCCGGCCCGGCTGCTGCGCGCCCTGCCCGGGGCGCTCTACGAGGCGGGCGTGGCGGTGGTGGTGGCGATGACCTTCGCGCCGAACCTGGTCGCCGACGTCCGCCGGCTGCGCGCCGCGCGGCGCCTGCGCGGCCGTACGGACCGGGGCGTCGCCGCCGTGCTGAGCGTCGGACTGCCGGTGCTGGAGGGCGCGTTGGAGCGGTCCGTCGCACTGGCCGCCGCGATGGACACCCGCGGCTTCGGCCGCACCGCCGACGTCCCGCGCCGGCTCGCCCGGGCGACGGCCGCACTCACCCTGGCCGGGCTGCTCGGGGTCTGCCTGGCCGCGTACGGGCTGCTCACCGCAGGCGGCACCGGCTGGGCGCTGCCGGTGCTGCTGCTCGGCCTGGCCGCCGCCTCCGCCGGACTGCTGCTCGGCAGCCGACGATCCGTCAGATCGCGCTACCGGCCCGACCCTTGGGCGTTCCCGGAGTGGCTGACGGCCGGCTCCGGCGCCGCGGTGGCGGCCCTCACCACCTATCTGGCCGCGCAGGACCCGGCCGCCTTCGCCCCGACCGTCGTTCCGCCGACCGTCCCCGCGCTGCCGCTGGCCGCCGTCCTGACCGTACTGCTCGGCCTGGTACCGGCGTTCGCCGCCCCGACCCCGCCCCGGAGGGCATCGTGATCACCTTCGAGCAGGTCTCCGTCCGGTACGAGGAGACCGCCGCGCCCGCGCTGAGCGGGGTCGACCTCACCGTCCCCGAGGGTGAACTCTGCCTGCTGGTGGGGCCGTCGGGCTCCGGCAAGTCCACCCTGCTGGGGACGGTCAGCGGCCTGGTGCCGCACTTCACCGGCGGGGTGCTGCACGGCCGGGTCACCGTCGGCGGCCGGGACACCCGCGAGCACCGGCCGCGCGAACTCGCCGACCTGGTCGGCACCGTGGGGCAGGACCCGCTGGCACACTTCGTCACCGACACGGTGGAGGACGAACTCGCCTACGGCATGGAGTCGTTGGGACTGCCCGGCGACGTCATGCGCCGCCGGGTGGAGGAGACCCTCGACCTGCTCGGCCTCGCCGACCTGCGCGACCGCGCGCTGGGCTCCCTCTCCGGCGGGCAGCAGCAGCGCGTCGCGATCGGCTCGGTGCTCACCGTGCACCCGCGCGTCCTGGTCCTGGACGAGCCGACCTCGGCGCTCGACCCGGGCGCGGCCGAGGAGGTGCTGGCCGTCCTCCAGCGGCTGGTGCACGACCTCGGCACCACCGTGCTGATGGCCGAGCACCGGCTGGAGCGGGTCGTCCAGTACGCCGACCAGGTGCTGCTGCTGACCCCGGGCGCGCCACCCGTCCTCGGCGAACCCGCCGAAGTGATGGCGCACTCGCCCGTGCACCCGCCCGTCGTCGGCCTCGGCCGGCTCGCGGGCTGGCGGCCGCTGCCACTGTCGGTGCGCGACGCACGACGCAAGGCGGCGCCGCTGCGCTCGGAGTTGGACGGCCGCCGGCCCGCCGCTGTGCC
This sequence comes from Streptomyces novaecaesareae, assembly GCF_000716875.1. GTDB lineage: Bacteria > Actinomycetota > Actinomycetes > Streptomycetales > Streptomycetaceae > Kitasatospora > Kitasatospora novaecaesareae. Next base: position 68,358 of record NZ_JNWQ01000033.1, read on the forward strand.
GTCGCCCAGCGGTGAACCCATCGCCGTCGCCGACCGCCTCGCCGTCCGGCGCGGCCCCGTCCAGGCGCTGCGCGGGGTGGACCTCTCCCTGCACCCCGGCGAGATCACCGCCCTGATGGGCCGCAACGGCGCCGGCAAGTCCACCCTGCTGGGCAGCCTGGTCGGCCTGCACGCCCCCGCCTCCGGCAGCGTCCGGGTCGGCGGCCGCACCCCGCACCGCACCCGCCCCGCCGAGCTGATCCGCCAGGTCGGCCTCGTCCCGCAGGACCCGCGCGACCTGCTGTACGGCGAGTCGGTCGCCGCCGAGTGCGCGGCGGCGGACAGCGACGCGGGCGCCACCGCGGGCACCTGCCGCGCCCTGGTCGAACGTCTGCTGCCCGGCATCGCCGACGCCGCCCACCCGCGCGACCTCTCCGAGGGCCAGCGGCTCACCCTCGCGCTCGCCGTCGTGCTCACCGCCCGGCCCCCGCTGCTGCTCCTGGACGAGCCGACCCGCGGCCTGGACTACGCCGCCAAGGCCCGGCTGGTGGAGATCCTGCGCGACCTCGCCGCCGAGGGGCATGCCGTCCTGCTGGCGACCCACGACGTCGAGCTGGCGGCCGAACTCGCCCACCGCACGGCGATCCTGGCCGAGGGCGAGATCGTCGCGGACGGGCCGACAGCCGAGGTCGTGGTCTCCTCCCCCGCCTTCGCCCCGCAGGTCGCCAAGGTCCTGGCGCCGGGGCCGTGGCTCACCGTGCGGCAGGTCGCGGAGGCGCTGGGCGCATGAGTCATCCGGTCCCCCTCGGCCGCCGCTCCACCGCGGCCCTGGCACTCGTCTCGCTCGTCGGCGTCGCCGCCTTCGGCTGGCCGCTGCTCGCCTCCACCAAGTCGGCCCTGGTCGGCCACTCCACGGACGCGCCGTGGCTGTTCGCCCTCCTCCTGCCCCTTCTGCTCGCCGTCGTCATCGCACAGATCTCCGAGGGACGGGAGGCGGGCGGCGGCGCACCGGGCCTCGACGCCAAGTCCGTCGCGCTGCTGGGCGTCCTGGCGGCAGCCGGTGCCGCCCTGCGCCCCCTGGGCGCCGGGACGGCCGGCCTGGAACCGATGTTCTTCCTCATGGTCCTCTCCGGCCGCGTCCTCGGCCCCGGATTCGGCTTCGTCCTGGGCTCGTTGTCGATGTTCGCGTCCGCCCTGCTCACCGGCGGGGTCGGGCCGTGGCTGCCGTTCCAGATGCTCGCGATGGGCTGGGTCTGCCTCGGCGCGGGCCTGCTGCCGGGCTCTTCGAGGATGCGCGGGCGCCGCGAGCTCGTACTCCTCGCCGGGTACGGCGCCGTGTCGGCCGTGTTGTACGGCACGATCATGAACCTGCAGGGCTGGCCGTACATCGGCGGCCTGGCCGGCTCCATCTCCTTCGTCCCCGGCGACCCGCTGCCCGCCAACCTGGTCCGCTTCGCCGCCTACTGCCTCACCACGTCCCTGGGTTGGGACCTGCCGCGCGCCGCCCTCACCGTCGTGCTCTGCCTCACCCTCGGCACCCCCGTCCTGCGCGCCCTGCGCCGCGCCACCCGACGGGCCGCCTTCGACTCGCCCGTCGACTTCCGGCCGCCACTAGGGTGAACGTTCGAACCACGGCAGAACGGGAGTCCACCCAGTGTCCGACGAGCCCCTCGACCTTGACGAAGACGACGACGAGGACGATCCCTGGATCGTCGCGACCTGCCCCATCGGTCCCGAACTGGCCGCACAGATCGCCGGAATGGCAGACCTCGACTGGACGGACGGAGACGCCGGCGAGGAGGCGATGACAGCCGCCGGCTGGAGCTCCACCGGCGACTACCTGGGCGAGCTCAACGGGAAGGCCTGCACGCCCGCAGGCCACTTCGTGTACGGCGACGACTGCCTCTTCGTGCCGTTCATATACGAGTACTACGTCAACCCCGACGGACCGATGGGCGAGGACTTCTGGGGCACCCTCCCCGGCTGGCAGGGCTTCGTCGACCCGCCCGTCGGCACCTTCGACGCCCAACTCGACGCCGTCGCCGACCAGTTCGCCGCCCTCCTGGGCCCGCCCGACCACGACATCAGCCGCGAGCGGCGACCGCGCTCCGGCAGCATCTGGCGGTACCGCATCTGGCGCCGAGGCGGCAACGCCCTGGTGGTGGCCCCGGGGATGGACCCCTTCTCGTACTCCCAGTTCGAGCACGCCTTCGTCCAGATCCGCCCCCTCCCGGCGGACGCACCGCTACCGGCCCCTTCCGAGCTGGTCGACTTCTTCAACTGGTAGCCGCCCGACAGGCACCACACACCTGCCCCACACCCCCGACGGGCCGCCCGCACATCCCACGCCGCCCGGAACACTCATGTCGACGCGGCCCGCCGTTCTCATTCCCACGCATCGGAGCAGGCGGCACCTTGCCAATCCGCGCCGCCAGGATCGCCCCGACGCTGTGCGTCACCCTCTCCGGCAGGGGAGCCCCCAGCATCCCCACCAGCACCTCTTTGCTCCACCCACCCGCAAGCAACCCCTCCACCCGCGTGGCCTGGTCCGTCAACGGCTTCCCCGCCAACGCCATCCGCGGCTCCCGCCGCCCAAGCTCCAGCAGAAGCCCCATTCCAGCCGTCGACTTCCCGGACGGAGGGACGGAAGGAACTTCCACTTCCTTCACCCTCAGTTCCTTGGAAGGGCTTCCCGCGCTCCCGGCGCCTACCGCCCCAGCTCCAGGCGCCCCGGCGGCCGGAGCTTGGGGAACCGGCGGCACCGTGTGAACGGCCTTGCCCGCCACCGGCACCTCATGCACCGAAACGACGGTCCGCACCTGCCCGTTGACCGGATCCCGCAACGTCCGCCGGACGTAATGCCCGGCCGCCTCCAGCTCCCGAAGCGCCCGCGAAACCGTCGCCCGCCCCTCAACGCTCTTCGCCGCCAGCGTGCGCACGTCCTCCCGCGCCCCGTCCGGCAAGCTGAGCAGGTAGGAAAGAAGCCCCCGCGCCGCCCAACTCAGCGAGTGCTTACGGACGACATGCCCGTTGTCCAGGATCGTGTACCCGGGAGCATGCCGGGGGATACGATGAATCTGCATTCGGGAGCCCTTACTCCTGGTGCCATACCCCGGGGTGTTGGCCCACCGCCGGGGCTTACTTTTGCCCATACACCGGGCGCCCCTCCAGACGCCCCGCATCGCAATGTTCACCGTATTGCTGTAACCGAGCGTCAAACTCCAGCTCGCATCACCCATTCGGGCGGCGCAGGCACACACACCCCGGCGCGCGCGTCTGGGACTCTCGCGCCTGAGCCCACTCCCGAACCTGCGCCAGGTTGGTACCGTCGGTTCCCATGACTGACTACGAGACCGAATTCCGGTCGCTGGACGGCACAGCACTGTTCGGCACGGTCACTCCCGCACCAACTACCGCAACCTCGCTAGTGTCCTGCGCCGGAGATCCGTCGGCAGAATCGGGCAAGGGAGTCGAGGATCTCGTCGGCGGTCTTGGTCCAGGTGAACGGTGTGGGGTCCTCGTT
>NZ_JNWQ01000034.1 GCF_000716875.1 Streptomyces novaecaesareae
CGCGTACGCCTTGGTGGTCACCTCGCCGGCCACGTGCACCTGGCCGGTGGTGATGAGCGTCTCCACGGCGACCCGGGAAGTCGGGTCCTCACGCAGGAGAGCGTCAAGGATGGTGTCGCTGATCTGGTCAGCGATCTTGTCGGGGTGTCCCTCGGTCACGGACTCCGAGGTGAACAGGCGGCGAGACACAGCGCTCCCTGGGGTTGCAGCGGCTGCTGACTGAAGTTCCCCGGGTGGACCGGGGAACTCCGGAAAGACTTGATTCCTGGATTCTAACGGTCTGGTTCCGTCGAACGTCACCCGCTTCAGGAATTCTCGAACCTTCCGCGGGCACTTTCGATCAGTTGCCGCCCGGTTCCAGCCGCTTTGCGACCAGGTCCCAAACCACGTCCGCGAGCGCCTCCTTCGGACCGACCGGAACGGCCGTCTCACTGCCGTCCGCGCCCAGCACGACGGCCTCGTTGACGTCCGTGCCGAAGGCCTTGCCGTTGCCCACCTCGTTGACGACGAGCAGGTCGCACCCCTTGCGGGCGAGCTTGGCGCGGCCGTTGGCGAGCACGTCGTCGGTCTCCGCCGCGAAACCCACGACCAGTTGGCCCGAACGGGTCCGGTGGGCCGACAGCTCGGCCAGGATGTCGGGGTTGCGGACCAGCGCGACCGGCGCCGGCTCGATCCCCTCGACCTTCTTGATCTTGCCGGTCGCGTACTCGGCGGGTCGGAAGTCGGCCACGGCGGCGGCCATCACCACCGCGTCCGCGTCCTCGGCGGCCTTCAGCGCCGCCTCGCGCAGCTCCAGCGCGGTCGAGACGTGCACCACGTCCACCCCGGCCGGGTCCGGCAGCTCGGCGTTGGCCGAGAGCAGGGTCACCCGGGCCCCGCGGGCCGCGGCCGTCACCGCGAGCGCGTAGCCCTGCTTGCCGGAGGAGCGGTTGCCGAGGAAGCGCACCGGGTCCAGCGGCTCCCGGGTGCCGCCGGCCGAGACCACCACGTGCCGGCCCGCCAGGTCGTGCGCCACCGCCCCGCCGCGGCGCAGCACGGCCCGGCAGGCGTCGAAGATCGCGGACGGCTCGGGCAGCCGCCCCTTGCCGGTGTCCTTGCCGGTGAGCCGCCCGACGGCCGGCTCCAGCACGATCACGCCCCGGCGGCGCAACGTGGCGACGTTGTCCCGGGTGGCGGGGTGCTCCCACATCTCGGTGTGCATGGCGGGCGCCACGACGACCGGGCAGCGGGCGGTGAGCAGGGTGTTGGTCAGCAGGTCGTCGGCCAGGCCGTGGGCGGCCTTGGCGATCAGGTCCGCGGTGGCCGGGGCGACCACGACCAGGTCGGCCTGCTGCCCGATCCGTACGTGCGGCACCTCGTGGACGCGCTCCCAGGTCTCGGTGGCGGCCGGGCGGCCGGACAGCGCGGCCCAGGTCGCCTCGCCGACGAAGTGCAGCGCGGCCTCGGTGGGCACCACGGTGACCTGGTGGCCGGACTCGGTGAACCGGCGCAGCAGCTCGCACGCCTTGTAGGCGGCGATCCCGCCGCTCACGCCGAGGACCACGCGGGGGGCGTCCGCTGGAGCGCTCATCTACCGACCTTTCTCCGCATCGGGAACCCGCCCACCCTACGGCCCGCCGGCCGCCACCCGCGCGGGTGCCCCACCCCCAGGCCGGAAAGCCCCCGGGAAGCCCCGGAACACCCTGGGCCACCCCCGAGACACCCCGGACACACGGAAGGGCCCGGCGGAAACGATTCCGCCGGGCCCTTCCGGAAACCAGGAAACTATCGACCGCCTCAGGCGGCCTCGACCGCCTCGGCGGTCAGCATGCCGGCGTTGATCTCGCGCAGCGCGATCGACAGCGGCTTCTCGTGCACGTGGGTGTCGACCAGCGGGCCGACGTACTCCAGCAGACCCTCACCGAGCTGGGAGTAGTACGCGTTGATCTGGCGCGCGCGCTTGGCGGCGTAGATCACGAGGCTGTACTTCGAGTCGGTGGCCTCAAGCAGCTCGTCGATCGGCGGGTTGATGATGCCCTCGGGCGCGGTCATGGAAGAGGACACGCGAAAACCTTCCGAAAGGGTGGAAAAGACAGACAGGTCAGGCTACACCGAGCAAGGCTAGCAGTTCGGTCGCTACCTGCTCGACCGAGGTGTTGACAAGGGTCGTGTCGAACTCGGGCTCGGCGGCGAGCTCGATCTTGGCGGCGTCGAGCCGCTTCTCGATCACGTCCTGCGCCTCGGTGCCCCGGCCGGTCAGCCGGCGGACCAGCTCGTCCCAGCTCGGCGGGGCCAGGAAGACCAGCTGGGCGTCGGGCATCGACTCGCGCACCTGCCGGGCACCCTGAAGGTCGATCTCCAGCAGCACGGGCTCGCCGCGCTCCAGCTTCTCCAGTACGGCCGCGCGCGGGGTGCCGTAGCGGTTCCCGGCGAACTCGGCCCACTCCAGCAGCTCGCCGTTGGCGACCAACTTGTCGAACTCGTCGTTGTCGACGAAGTGGTACTGGACCCCGTTCTTCTCGCCGGGCCTCGGGTGGCGGGTCGTCGCCGACACCGAGAGCCAGACCTCGGGGTGCATCTTCCTCATATGAGCGACGACCGTGCTCTTGCCGACCCCCGAGGGGCCGGAGAGCACGGTCAGCCGCGGACGCTCACTCATGCACCGATTATCCCGGATCGCGGAGCTTCCCGGGACCACCGGGGCACGGTCAGGCGGCACCCCCGCCGAACTCCCGCTCCAGGGAGGCGATCTGGTTCGTGCCGAGACCCCGGACGCGCCGGCTCTCGCTGATGCCGAGGCGCTCCATGATCTGCTTGGCGCGGACCTTGCCGACGCCCGGAAGGGACTCGAGCAGTGCCGAGACCTTCATCTTGCCGATGACGTCGTTGTCGGCCTTGCCGGCCTTGATCACCTCGTGCAGGGAGGCGCCGGAGTGCTTGAGCCGGTTCTTGACCTCGGCGCGCTCCCGGCGAGCCTCGGCGGCCTTGGCGAGCGCGGCGGTGCGCTGTTCAGGGGTAAGGGGCGGAAGAGCCACGCCGTTCACCTCAGGTGTGGATGGAAGGGATTGAGCTAGGACTGGTTCGGTACCGAGGACACCGTCCGCAAGGGGAACCACAAGGCCCTGACCTGCGGGAGACGCGTAAATCGCGGCTCGCCGATGACCTATCGCCGGACACTACCCGGATTGCGGCGCCACGTCAGGAAAAGAACACGAAAAGTCCTGGTCAGCCAAGGCCGACCAGGACTTTCCCGGGCAAAATGACCGCGATTGCGAGACTTTGACACTTCCGATGTGACGGCGCTCACGTCGACTCCGCGACGGCGCCGCCGTCCTGCGGACACTCCACACGGTCACCGGGCGGCTACCAAAGCCCCGCCTTCCGCAACCAGGCGGACGCCCTCCGTTACTTGACGGCCTCCGCGAACTCCCCGACGAAGCGGTCCGCCGCCTCCCGCAGCGCCGTCACCGAGGGGCCGTGCTTGAGCACGTCCCGGCTCACGCTGGGCACCACGTTCAGCACCGAGGCGCCGAACACCCGCGGCAGGTCCGCCATGGTCGCGCCCTGGGCGCCGATCCCGGGGGCCAGCAGCGGGCCGTTGATGGCCAGGTCCACGCCCGCGTCGGCCAGCGTCGCGCCGACCACCGCGCCGAAGGAGCCCAGCGGCTCGGCGCCCGCGTTCTCGGCCGCCAGCTGCCGCAGCACCGAGGCCGCGACCGGCTCGCCGTCCGCGCCCACCGCGCGCTGCACCTCGGCGCCCTCCGGGTTGGAGGTGAGCGCGAGCGCGAAGACGCCGCAGCCCTGCTCGCGGGCCAGGTCCAGGGCCGGGCGCAGCGAGCCGAAGCCCAGGTACGGGCTGACCGTCACGGCGTCCGAGAACAGCGGGCTTCCGGGCGACAGGAAGGCCTCGGCGTAGGCGGCCATGGTGGAGCCGATGTCGCCGCGCTTGGCGTCCATCAGGACCAGCGCGCCGGCCGCCCGGGCCTCCTCGACGGACTTCTCCAGCACCGCGATGCCCTTGCTGCCGAAGCGCTCGAAGAACGCGGCCTGCGGCTTGAGCACGGCGACCCGGTCGGCCAGGGCCTCGACCACGGTGCGGCTGAAGGTCTCCAGCCCGGCGAGGTCGTCGCCGAGCCCCCAGGCGGCGAGGAGGGAGGCGTGCGGGTCGATGCCGACGCAGAGCTGGCCGCGGGTGTCGAGGGCCTGGCGCAGCCGGGTGCCGAACGGGGCGAGGGTCATGTCGTCCTTTCCAGAGTTTCCGGAGTTTCCGGACTTTCCGGGACCGGTCGGGCCGGATCCGATGAGCGGGGTCACGAGCTGCGCACGGCGCTGCCGACGGCGGAGGCCAGGTCGTCGAAGCCCGCGGCCCGGAGCCGGGCGGACAGGCCCCGGTGGATCCGCCGGCACCAGAGCGGGCCCTCGTAGATGAAGGCGCTGTAGCCCTGGACCAGGTCGGCGCCGTGGATGATCCGCTGCCAGGCGTCCTCGGCGGTCTCGATGCCGCCGACCGAGACCAGGGTCAGCCGGCCCTCGGTGCGGGCGCGCAGCCGCTGCAGGACCTCCAGGGCGCGGGCCTTGAGCGGGGCGCCGGACAGGCCGCCCATGCCGATCTCCTCGACCCGCCCGGCGTCGGTGCGCAGGCCCTCGCGGCCGATCGTGGTGTTGGTGGCGATGATGCCGTCCAGGCCCAGCTCCAGGGCGAGGTCGGCGACGGCGTCGACGTCCTCGTCGGCCAGGTCGGGGGCGATCTTGACCAGCAGCGGCACGTGGTGCGCGGTGGTGCGGTCGGCGGCCTCGCGGACGGCGGCGAGCAGCGGGCGCAGGTGGTCCACGGCCTGCAGGTTGCGCAGCCCGGGGGTGTTCGGCGAGCTGACGTTGACCACCAGGTAGTCGGCGTACTTCGCCAGCCGCTCGGTGGACTTGACGTAGTCGGCGACGGCGTCGGCCTCCTCGACGACCTTGGTCTTGCCGATGTTGACGCCGATCACCGGGGTCGAGCTGGTGTGCGGGCGGGCGGCCAGCCGGGCGGCGACCCGGGCCGAGCCCTGGTTGTTGAAGCCCATCCGGTTGATCAGCGCGCGGTCCTCGACCAGGCGGAACAGCCGGGGCGTCGGATTGCCGGGCTGGGGCTCGCCGGTGATGGTGCCGATCTCGACGTAGTCGAAGCCGAGCATGGCCAGGCCGTCGATGCCGACGCCGTTCTTGTCGAAGCCGGCCGCGAGGCCGAACGGGCCGGGCAGGTCGAGGCCGAGGGCGCCGGTGCGCAGGGCCCGGTCGCGCGGTGCGAGCACCAGCCGCACCAGGGTGCGCAGGCCCGGCACCGAGGAGGCGAGCCGGATCCAGAAGAAGGCCAGGTGGTGGGCCTTCTCGGGGTCCATCTTCTTGAAGACCAGGTCGAACAGAAGCTTGTACAAGGGGGTCAACTCCCGGGTCCCGCAATGAACGTGGGCATGGAAGTGGGGGGCACCCGACTGGCTTCGGTGCCCCCCACTGCGGTGGTGCTACTTGCGGCCGGCGTTGATCAGCTCGGCGTGCTCCTGGAGCGACATCACCCCGACCTCCTCGCGCAGCAGCCGGTCGATGCCCTGGACGGCCGCGCCCATCGCCTGGACGGTGGTCAGGCAGGGCACCGCGCGGGCCACGGCCGCGGTGCGGATCTCGTAGCCGTCGAGGCGACCGCCGGTGCCGTACGGCGTGTTGATGATGAGGTCGACCTCACCGTCGTGGATCAGCTGGACGATCGTCTTCTCGCCGTTCGGGCCCTCGCCCTCGCTGTGCTTGCGCACCAGCGTGGACGGGATGCCGCCGCGCTGCAGCACCTCGGCGGTGCCGGCGGTGGCGAGCAGCTCGAAGCCGAGGCCGACCAGCGCGCGGGCCGGGAAGACCAGGTTGCGCTTGTCCCGGTTGGCGACGGAGACGAAGACCTTGCCCTTGGTGGGCAGCGCGCCGTAGGCGCCGGTCTGCGCCTTGGCGTAGGCGGTACCGAAGACCTTGTCGATGCCCATGACCTCACCGGTCGAGCGCATCTCCGGGCCGAGCACGGTGTCCACGCCGCGGCCGTGGATGTCGCGGAAACGGCTCCACGGCATCACGGCCTCCTTGACCGCGATCGGCGCGTCGGCGGGCAGCGTGCCGCCGTCGCCCTCGGCCGGGAGCAGGCCCTCGGCGCGCAGCTCGGCGACGGTGGCGCCGAGCGAGATCCGGGCGGCGGCCTTGGCCAGCGGCACGGCGGTCGCCTTGGAGGTGAACGGGACGGTCCGGGAGGCGCGCGGGTTGGCCTCCAGGACGTACAGGATGTCGCCGGAGAGGGCGAACTGGATGTTGATCAGACCGCGGACGCCGACACCGCGCGCGATGGCCTCGGTGGAGGCGCGCAGGCGCTTGATGTCGTGGCCGCCGAGGGTGATCGGCGGCAGCGCGCAGGCGGAGTCGCCGGAGTGGATGCCGGCCTCCTCGATGTGCTCCATGACGCCGCCGAGGTACAGCTCGGTGCCGTCGTAGAGCGCGTCGACGTCGATCTCCACCGCGTCGTCCAGGAAGCGGTCGATGAGCACCGGGTGCTCGGAGATCAGACCGGCGTGCCGCTCCAGGTAGGAGGCGAGCGAGGCCTCGTCGTAGACGATCTCCATGCCGCGGCCGCCGAGCACGTAGGACGGGCGGGCGAGCACCGGGTAGCCGATCTCGTCGGCGATCGCCTTGGCCTCCTCGAAGGAGAAGGCGGTGCCGTGCTTGGGGGCGGGCAGGCCGGCGTCGCGCAGGACGCGGCCGAAGGCGCCGCGCTCCTCGGCGAGGTCGATCGCCTCGGGCTGGGTGCCGACGATCGGCACGCCGTTGTCCTTGAGCGCCTGGGCCAGGCCCAGCGGGGTCTGGCCGCCGAGCTGGACGATGACGCCGGCGAGCGGGCCGGCCTGCTGCTCGGCGTGGACGATCTCCAGCACGTCCTCCAGGGTGAGCGGCTCGAAGTAGAGCCGGTCGGAGGTGTCGTAGTCGGTGGAGACGGTCTCCGGGTTGCAGTTGACCATGACGGTCTCGTACCCGGCGTCGGCGAGCGCGAAGGAGGCGTGCACGCAGGAGTAGTCGAACTCGATGCCCTGGCCGATGCGGTTCGGGCCGGAGCCCAGGATGATCACGGCGGGCTTGGTGCGCGGGGCAACCTCGTTCTCCTCGTCGTAGGACGAGTAGAAGTACGGGGTCTTGGCGGCGAACTCGGCGGCACAGGTGTCGACGGTCTTGAACACCGGGCGGATGCCGAGGGCGTGGCGCACCTCGCGGACGACGTCCGGCTTGAGGCCGCGGATCTCGCCGATCTGCTGGTCGGAGAAGCCGTGCCGCTTGGCGTGGCGCAGCAGCTCGGGGGTGAGCTCGGCGGCCTGGGCCAGCTCGTCGGCGATCTCGTCGAGCAGGAAGAGCTGGTCGACGAACCACGGGTCGATCTTGGTGGCCTCGAACACCTCCTCCGGGGTGGCGCCGGCGCGGATCGCGTCCATCACGGTGTTGATCCGGCCGTCGGTCGGCACGACCGCCTTGGCCAGCAGCTCGGCCTTCTCGCCCACCGGGGTGGTCCAGCTGAACTGGGAGCCCTTCTTCTCCAGCGAGCGCAGCGCCTTCTGCAGCGCCTCGGGGAAGTTGCGGCCCAGCGCCATGGCCTCGCCGACCGACTTCATGGTGGTGGTCAGCGTGGCGTCGGCGCTCGGGAACTTCTCGAACGCGAACCGCGGCACCTTGACCACGACGTAGTCGAGGGTCGGCTCGAAGGAGGCCGGGGTCTCCTCGGTGATGTCGTTGGGGATCTCGTCCAGGGTGTAGCCGACGGCCAGCTTGGCGGCGATCTTGGCGATCGGGAAGCCGGTGGCCTTGGAGGCGAGCGCCGAGGAGCGGGACACCCGCGGGTTCATCTCGATGACGATGACCCGGCCGTCCTCCGGGTTGACGGCGAACTGGATGTTGCAGCCGCCGGTGTCGACACCGACCTCGCGGATGACGGCGATGCCGATGTCGCGCAGGATCTGGTACTCGCGGTCGGTCAGCGTCATCGCCGGGGCGACGGTGATCGAGTCACCGGTGTGCACGCCCATCGGGTCGAAGTTCTCGATGGAGCAGACGACCACGACGTTGTCCTGCTTGTCGCGCATCAGCTCCAGCTCGTACTCCTTCCAGCCGAGGATGGACTCCTCCAGGAGCACCTCGGTGGTCGGCGAGAGGGTCAGGCCCTGGCCGGCGATGCGGCGCAGGTCCTCCTCGTTGTGGGCGAAGCCGGAGCCGGCGCCGCCCATGGTGAAGGAGGGGCGGACGACGACGGGGTAGCCGCCGAGCGTGTCGACGCCGGCCAGCACCTCGTCCATCGTGTGGCAGATGACCGAGCGGGCGGACTCGCCGTGGCCGATCTTGGCGTTGACGGCTTCGACGACGCCCTTGAACAGGTCGCGGTCCTCGCCCTTGTTGATCGCCTCGACGTCGGCGCCGATCAGCTCGACGCCGTACTTCTCCAGCGTGCCGGCCGCGTGCAGGGAGATCGCGGTGTTGAGCGCGGTCTGCCCGCCCAGGGTCGGCAGCAGCGCGTCGGGGCGCTCCTTGGCGATGATCTTCTCGACGAACTCCGGGGTGATCGGCTCGACGTAGGTGGCGTCGGCGATCTCCGGGTCGGTCATGATCGTGGCCGGGTTGGAGTTCACCAGCACGACCCGCAGGCCCTCGGCCTTGAGGACCCGGCAGGCCTGCGTACCCGAGTAGTCGAACTCGGCGGCCTGGCCGATCACGATCGGGCCGGAGCCGATGACCAGGACGGACTTGATGTCGGTGCGCTTAGGCACGCTGGCCCTCCATGAGGCTCACGAAACGGTCGAAGAGGTAGGCGGCGTCGTGCGGCCCGGCAGCGGCTTCGGGGTGGTACTGCACGCTGAAGGCGGGGACGTCGAGTGCCTGCAGGCCCTCGACCACGTCGTCGTTCAGGCAGACGTGGGAGACCTCGACCCGCCCGTACGGGGTGTCGCTCACCTTGTCCAGCGGAGCGTTCACGGCGAAGCCGTGGTTGTGCGCGGTCACCTCGACCTTGCCGGTGGTGCGGTCCTGCACCGGCTGGTTGATGCCGCGGTGGCCGTACTTGAGCTTGTAGGTGCCGAAGCCCAGCGCGCGGCCGAGGATCTGGTTGCCGAAGCAGATCCCGAAGAACGGGGTCTTGCGCTCCAGCACGCCCTGCGCCACGGCGACCTGGTGGTCGGCGGTGGCCGGGTCGCCCGGGCCGTTGGAGAAGAAGACGCCGTCCGGGTTGACGGCGTAGACGTCCTCCAGGGTCGAGTTGGCCGGCAGCACGTGCACCTCGATGCCGCGCTCGGCCATCCGCTGCGGGGTCATCGCCTTGATGCCGAGGTCCAGCGCGGCGACGGTGAAGCGCTTCTCACCGATCGCGGGCACCACGTACGGCTCGGTGGTGGCGACCTCGGCGCACAGGTCGGCGCCCTTCATCTCGGGCGACTGCTGCACCCGGGCGAGCAGGTCGGCCTGGTCGGCCAGCGCCGCGCCGGAGAAGATGCCGCAGCGCATCGCGCCGCGCTCGCGCAGGTGGCGGGTCAGCGCGCGGGTGTCGATGCCGCTGATGCCGACGACGCCCTGGCGGACGAGCTCCTCGTCGAGCGAGCGGCGGGAGCGCCAGTTGGAGGCGACCCGGGAGGGGTCGCGCACGACGTAGCCGGCGACCCAGATCTGCTGGGACTCGTCGTCCTCGTCGTTCCAGCCGGTGTTGCCGATCTGCGGCGCGGTCATCGCGACCACCTGGCGGTGGTACGACGGGTCGGTGAGGGTCTCCTGGTAGCCGGACATGCCGGTGTTGAAGACCGCCTCGCCGAAGGTCTCGCCGATCGCGCCGTAGGCCTGGCCGTGGAAGGTCCGGCCGTCCTCCAGGACGAGCACGGCGGCCGCACGATTCGAAACCGGGCGCTCCCGCCGTTGGCGCTGCGTGGTGGGGGCAGGTGCGGTCATTGTGCGGCCTCTTCCGTCATCTTCGTCTTCGTACGTGTTGCGAGCTGGGTGATCGCCTCGACCCAGGCGGCGTGCTCGTCGGGGTGGTCGGCCCGGAAGCCGGAGTCCAGCTCGGAGCCGTCGTGTGTCCAGGTGACGACGAGCAGCCCGGACGGGACGACCTTGCCGGCGATCCCGGAGTCCGTACGGGCACCGGTCAGGTGCTCCGCGGGGATCCAGAAGTCGACGTCGCCGGGGCGCCGGACCAGCAGGCCGTCCTCGCCGAGGGTGAGGTCGGCCCGGCTGCGGGTGCCCAGGCCGTGCGCGACGACCCGGTCGAGCCAGTTCCCGGCGGTGGTCGTGCCGTGGTACCGGCCGCTGGTCTCCAGGATGGTGCGCCCGGCGCGCTCCGGCACGGCGGGCAGCGGCGGGATGCCGGACTGCAGGGTGCGCCGCCAGTTCCAGCCCTGGCGCATCAGCCAGTAGACGAGGCCGATGAGGATCAGCAGGCCGATCGACCAGCCGATGTACCCGGGCCAGTTGGTGACCTTCGCCTGCTCCTTGGCGAGCGTGGCGTAGTCCATCAGACCGTGCCGTCCTGCTCGGCCGGCTCGCCGGCCAGGACGGTGGCGCGCCCGCGCAGGAAGGTGGCGTGCACCCGTCCGGGCAGGTCAAGGCCCTTGTAGGGGGTGTTGCGGCTGCGGGTGGCGAAGCTGTCCGGGTTCACGGCACCACGGTACGCGGGATCGAACAGCACCAGGTTGGCGGGCTCACCCACCGAGATCGGCCGGCCGTGCCCGGTGAGGCGGCCGATCCGGGCCGGGCGGTGCGACATCCGGTCGGCGACGCCCTCCCAGTTCAGCAGGCCGGTGTCGACCATGGTCTGCTGCACGACCGAGAGCGCGGTCTCCAGGCCGACCATGCCCATCGCGGCGACGGCCCACTCGCAGTCCTTGTCCTCAGCCGGGTGCGGCGCGTGGTCGGTGGCGACGGCGTCGATGGTGCCGTCGGCGAGCGCGGCGCGCAGCGCCTGGACGTCCTCGGCGGTGCGCAGCGGCGGGTTCACCTTGTACACCGGGTCGTAGGAGCGGACCAGTTCGTCGGTGAGCAGCAGGTGGTGCGGGGTCACCTCGGCGGTGACGTCCCAGCCCTTGGCCTTGGCCCAGCGGATGATCTCGACCGAGCCGGCCGTGGAGACGTGGCAGACGTGCAGCCGGGAGCCGACGTGCGCCGCGAGCAGCACGTCGCGGGCGATGATCGACTCCTCGGCGACGGCCGGCCAGCCACCGAGCCCGAGCTCGCCGGAGACCTGGCCCTCGTTCATCTGGGCGCCCTCGGTCAGCCGCGGCTCCTGCGCGTGCTGGGCGACGACGCCGTCGAAGGCCTTGACGTACTCCAGGGCGCGGCGCATCAGCACCGCGTCGTCCACGCACTTGCCGTCGTCGGAGAAGACCCGGACGTTCGCGGCGGACTCGTGCATCGCGCCGAGCTCGGCGAGCTTCTTGCCCTCCAGGCCGACGGTGACGGCGCCGACCGGCTGCACGTCGCAGTAGCCGGCCTCCTGGCCGAGCCGCCAGACCTGCTCGACCACGCCGGCGGTGTCGGCCACCGGGGTGGTGTTGGCCATCGCGTGCACGGCGGTGAAGCCGCCCATCGCGGCGGCCCGGGTGCCGGTGAGCACGGTCTCGGCGTCCTCGCGGCCGGGCTCGCGCAGGTGGGTGTGCAGGTCGACCAGGCCGGGCAGCACGATCAGCGCGGTGGCGTCGATCTCGATGTCCGCGTCGGCGGCCAGGCCGGTGCCGATCTCCTTGATCACACCGTCGGCGAGGAGAAGGTCCTGCGGGGCGCCGCCCAGGATCTGAGCGTTGCGGATCAGGTAGCTGGTCACTGGGCGGTCTCCACGGAGTCGGTGCGGGCGGGGTCGGCGGGTCCGTCGGTGAAGACGGCTCCGCCGAGCAGCAGGTAGAGGACGGCCATCCGGACGGAGACGCCGTTGGCGACCTGCTCGACGGCGGTGCAGCGCGGCGAGTCGGCGACCTCGGCGGTGATCTCCATGCCGCGGACCATCGGGCCGGGGTGCATCACGATCGCCTGCTCCGGCAGCTGGGCCATCCGCAGGCCGTTCATCCCGTAGCGGCGGCTGTACTCGCGCTCGGTCGGAAAGAACGCGGCGTTCATCCGCTCGCGCTGGACCCGCAGCATCATCAGTGCGTCGGTCTTGGGCAGCACGCTGTCCAGGTCGTAGCTGATCTCGCAGGGCCAGTTCTGGATGCCGATCGGCAGCAGCGTCGGCGGGGCGACGAAGGTGACCTGCGCACCGAGGGTGGTCAGCAGGTGCACGTTGGAGCGGGCGACCCGGCTGTGCAGGACGTCGCCGACGATCGTCACCCGGCGGCCCGCGAGATCGTGGCCGGCGCCCGGGTTGAGGTGGCGACGCATGGTGAAGGCGTCGAGCAGCGCCTGGGTGGGGTGCTCATGGGTGCCGTCACCGGCGTTGATCACACTGCCGTGCAGCCAGTCGGACTGGGCGAGGCGGGCCGGCGCGCCGGAGGCGTGGTGGCGGATGACCACCGCGTCGGCGCCCATGGCCTGCAGGGTCAGCGCGGTGTCCTTGAGGCTCTCGCCCTTGGAGACCGAGGAGCCCTTGGCGGAGAAGTTGATGACGTCGGCCGAGAGGCGCTTCTCGGCGACCTCGAAGGAGGTCTTCGTCCGGGTGGAGTCCTCGAAGAAGAGGTTGACGACGGTGCGGCCGCGCAGCGTGGGCAGCTTCTTGACGGCCCGGCCGGAGAGCTGGGCCAGCTCCTCGGCGGTGTCCAGGATCAGCAGCGCGTCGTCGCGGCTGAGATCGGCGGCGGAGACGAGGTGGCGCTTCACGCGGGCTACTCCGGGAGGTGCGGTTCGGTGGGCTTGGCGGCCATGGCCTGCGACGAGCGTGACGCGAAGTCGCGGTCGCCGACCAGGACGGCGTCCACGCCGTCGCTGTCCGACAGGCGCACCTGCACGGCCTCGCGCAGCGAGGTGGGGAGGTTCTTGCCCACGTAGTCGGCGCGGATCGGCAGCTCGCGGTGGCCGCGGTCGACCAGGACGGCGAGCTGGACGGCGCGCGGCCGGCCGATGTCGTTCAGCGCGTCGAGCGCGGCGCGGATGGTGCGGCCGGAGAAGAGCACGTCGTCGACCAGCACGACGAGCTTGCCGTCGATGCCGCCGGGCGGGATCTCGGTGTGCTCCAGGGCGCGGGCGGGCTTCAGCCGCAGGTCGTCCCGGTACATGGTGATGTCCAGGGTGCCCAGCGGGATCTCGCGCCCGGTGATCTGGGCCAGCCTGCCGTGCAGGCGGCGGGCGAGGTGGACGCCCCTGGTGTGGATGCCGAGCAGCACGACGTCCTCGGCGCCCTTGGCGCGCTCGACGATCTCGTGCGCTATCCGGGTGATGACCCGGGCGATGTCCGTGCCGTCCAGCACCTGGTGCGGCGGCCGGGGAGCCGGTTCCTGCAGCGTCGGTTCTTTGTCTGCGGTCATGCCGAAGCGGACCTCCTTCCCCGCCTCACTGGACGGGCCTTAAAGGATGTCTGGGATGGCCCCCGCCGGCTCGGCGTGGGCTTCGGGTCATCCTAGCAGTGCCCCGGGCGGCAAACCGAAGTCCACCATTCCGCTTCCTCTGGTTAACACCCCGGACGCGCCGACGATGCGGGCCATTCGCACGACTGCCCCATTCGGCTTGACGCAACTACCTTACTCTACGTAACCTCACAGTGAGTTACGAGACGGACGTCGAACCCACCGGTAACGGCGTCGGCAATCGCCCGTGACCCACCACTGAACGCGAAGCAATCTCGTCCGGGGAGATCAATGTCCAGCGACTACGCGAAGCAACTCGGAGGCAAGCTCCGAGCGATCCGCACTCAGCAGGGTCTCTCCCTGCACGGTGTCGAGGAGAAGTCCCAGGGGCGCTGGAAGGCAGTCGTCGTCGGCTCGTACGAGCGCGGCGACCGTGCGGTCACCGTGCAGCGGCTGGCCGAGCTGGCCGAGTTCTACGGCGTCCCGGTGCAGGAGCTGCTGCCCGGCGGCACCCCCGGCGGCGCGGCCGAGCCGCCGCCGCGCCTGGTCCTCGACCTGGAGAGACTGACCCAGGTCCCGTCCGAAAAGGCCGGCCCGCTGCAGCGCTACGCGGCGACCATCCAGAGCCAGCGCGGCGACTACAACGGCAAGGTGCTGTCGATCCGCCAGGACGACCTGCGCACCCTGGCCGTCATCTACGACCAGTCCCCGTCGATCCTCACCGAGCAGCTGATCTCCTGGGGCGTGCTGAACCCCGACGCGCGCCGTGCGGTGCGCGAGGAGGATGCGAGCTGAGGCTCACCGCACCGGCTCCCGCCAGCGGATCCTTGGCAGTTCCCGGCACTCCCTCTACCTACCTGTGCCGGCAAGCAGAAACGTCACGGCGCGGCACCCCGATCCGGGGGCCGCGCCGCGGCGTGTGCTGGTATCGGCTCCTCGGCCTCAGCAGACCGTGCCCAGGCTGTAGCCGGGCTGGGCCGCCACCCCGTCCAGCCGGACCGGCCGGTCCGCCGCCGCCCAGTCCTGGCCGCCGCTCGACCAGGCCCAGGAGGCCGGCAGGTACTCCCCGCAGGAGGCGGCCGAGCCCTGCGAACCGTGCAGCACCGCCACGCCCGGCAGCTCCAGCGCCAGCCCGGTGCACAGCACGGCGCAGACCAGCTCCAGGTCCTCGTCGTTGATCCGCACCACGCCGTCCTCCCACTGGAGCACCCGCGCCGCCGCGGTCAGCCGCCCGCCGGGGGCGTCCACCCGCAGGCGCAGCTCGTACACGCCGGCGCCCGCGCCGACCAGCATCCGGCGGAACACCTCTCCCCCGCGCTGGTAGGCGGCGCGCACCCAGCGGGCGTGCTCCTCGTCCTGCTCGTCCGCGCCCCCGTACAGGCCACCGTCGAGCAGCAGGTCGACGTGGCAGAGCGTCAGCCCGTTCTCCCGGGCCCGGACCAGGCGGGGCACGAAGTCCCCGGCCAGCTCCTCGCCCTGATAGGCGAGCAGCTGGGCCTGCAGCGGCGGGTTGACCAGGTAGCGGTCACGGGCGGCGGGCTCGGCCGGGTCCAGCCCGTGCAGCACGCAGAACTCCTCGAAGTCCTGCGGGTGGAACATCCGGGCCCGGACGGTGTCGAACCGCTCCAGCGCGTCGGCCAGCAGCTCGGCGGTGTCGGCCAGGTAGCGCTCGTGGTCGGGGGCGTCGGAGACCCCCCAGGCGCGGGCCCGGGCGAAGTCCGCCGCGCTGGCCAGCACCCCGATGACGAACGCCTGCTCGGCGCCCTCGGCCCCCTGCGGCCGGTGCGACGCCCGGACCGCGGGCCGGGAGCCGCCGGCGGTGCAGTCGGAGTTACGGCGGGAGCGGCCATTTCGAGTCATCGGTGGCTCCTGGCATCGGCGGGTGACGGTCTGCGGCGGGCTCGCCGCTGACCGTCTTCCTCCCCAACCGCGCGCGCCGCACACGTACGGCGTGTCACAGGAATGTAACCACCGGTAATAGCACCGATAACGGAGCCGGGACAGCCCTCGGGGCACGCGCTACCGCGGCACCCGGGCCAGCTGGCGGGACTGCGCGACCAGGCGGCCGGACTCGTCCCAGACCTCGGCGTCCTCCTCGAAGTACCCACCGGCCAGGTTGCGGGTCGCGTGGGTGACGCGCAGCCAGCCCGGGACGGGCTTGGCGCGCAGGTGGACGGTCAGCTCGACGGTCGGGGCCCAGCCCGGCATGCCCAGGTCGAAGGTGACCGGCGGCAGCGCGTCGGCGACCAGCAGGAGCAGCAGCGGGTCGGGGTCGCGGCCGTCGGCGAGCCGGAACCAGCCCTGGATCCGCCCGTTGCCGGACGGCTGTCCGAGTGCCCAGCCGACGGTGGCCGGGTCCAGCCGCAGGTCGAAGCGCTCCAGCAGGGCGGCCTGGGCGATCAGCTCCTTGGGCGCGTGCTCCACGCCGATGCACTGGTCCGGCGGGGGCAGCTGCGGCGGCTGCGCGCTGGTGCGCACCTCGCCGTCGGCGGTGGAGAGGTCGCCGTGGCTGGCCACCACGCGCAGTCGCTCGACGCCGTCCTGGCTGAGCGAGGCGGTGCCGGTGGAGAGCCCCCGCCCGCTGCGCAGTACCTCGGTGCGGATGGTGGCCGGGCCGGGGGTGGAGGCGGACAGGTAGTAACCACTGATCGACACCGGGTCGGGGTGGGTGCCGTGTTCCAGCGACAGCGCGTGTCCGGCCACGGCGAGCAGCAGCCCGCCGTTGACCCCGCCGCCGATCTGCCAGCCGGCGCCGAGCTCGGCCTCGTAGCGACCGGGCTCCTCGGGGTGTCTGGTCAGGGCGATGCCCTGGTCGAACTCGCTGCGGATCGCGGTGGTCATGTTGGGGGGACCTGCCCTTCACGCCTGGTTCCGGACGTCAAGTTACTGACGAGTAGGGCCCACCTTAGCCCGAGCGGGTGAAACGCGCGACGCCCGGGAACGCCGGACGGCCGCCGGCCCCGAAACCCGGGTCCGACGGCCGTCCGAAGGGCAGCATGACCGGCTACCGGCGGATGCTCGGCTTCAGCTCCTGGAAGCGGGCGAGCATGCCGTTCACGAAGGCCGGGGAGTCGTCCGTGGAGAACTCCTTGGCGATCTCGACGGCCTCGTCCAGGACGACCGCGTCCGGGACGCCGTCCTCCCAGATCAGCTCGTACGCGCCGAGCCGCAGGACGTTGCGGTCCACGATCGGCATGCGGTCGAGGGTCCAGCCCACCGCGTACTGCGAGATCAGGTCGTCGATGCGACGGGCGTGCTGGACGTACCCCTCGATCAGCTCCATGGTGTATTCGGCCACCTGGGGGGTGCCCTCGTCGGGCTTGGGCTCGCGAGCGCGGGCCACCCAGTCGGCGAGGACCTGCTGCGGATCGACCCCGCGGTGGTCGGCCTCGAAGAGGATCTGGAAGGCCCGGGTACGGGCCTTGCTGCGTGCGGCCGACACGGACTTACTTCACCCGGCCGAGGTAGCTGCCGTCGCGGGTGTCGACCTTGACCTTCTCACCGGTGGTGACGAAGAGCGGCACCTGGATCTCGGCGCCGGTCTCCAGGGTGGCCGGCTTGGTGCCACCGGTCGAGCGGTCGCCCTGGACGCCCGGCTCGGTCTCGGCGATGGTCAGCTCGACCGCGGCCGGGAGCTCGATGTACAGCACCGAGCCCTCGTTCTGCGCGACGGTGGCCTCGAAGCCCTCGAGCAGGTACTTGGCGGCGTCGCCCACGACGACCGGCTCGATGGTCAGCTGGTCGTAGGTGGTCATGTCCATGAACACGAAGTTCTCGCCGTCCTTGTACGAGAACTGCATGGTGCGCTTGTCGACGTTGGCGGTCTCGACCTTGGTGCCGGCGTTGAAGGTCTTGTCGACGACCTTGCCGGTCAGGACCTCCTTGAGCTTCGTGCGCACGAAGGCCGGGCCCTTGCCGGGCTTGACGTGCTGGAACTCGACGACGGACCAGAGCTTGCCGCCCTCCAGCTTGAGGACCATGCCGTTCTTGAGATCGTTCGTGGAAGCCACGGGCGCACTAACTCCTGGATATAGCTGTCAAGGAACCAAGGGGTTGCGTCCTGCCACCGGCGGCCGTCGCAAGGCCGCGGTCACAGGGCGAGGAGCTCCTTGGTGGTGATGGTGAGCAGCTCGGGCCCGCCCTCCTCGAGGGGGCGCACGACGAGCGTGTCCTCGATCCGGACACCGCCCTTGCCCGGGAGGTGTACCCCTGGGCCGACGGTGACCGGCACGCGGCTGTCCAGTTTACCCATGTCCGACGGACCGAGGCGCGGGGCCTCCCGGATCTCCAGCCCGATGCCGTGGCCCACCGGGTGCGGCGAGGCCTCCGTATGGCCCGCCGCCTCCAGGACCTGGCGGGCGGCCCGGTCGGGTACGCACTGCTCCACGCCCGGTCCGAGCGCCTCCCGGCCGGCCCGCTGCGCTCGGAAGACCAGCCGGTGCAGCTCCACCTGCCAGGGCGCGGGGGCGGCCCCGATCACGAAGGTCCGGGCGGTGGAGACGCCGTAACCGCGGTACTGGGCGCCCATCACCACGGTCAGGAAGTCGCCCTCCTCCACCCGGCGGTCGGTCGGCTGGTGGGCGGCCTGGCCGGAGTGGCTGCCGGTGCCGACCGAGACCGGGAAGGAGGCCCGGTCGGCACCGTGGTCGATCATCCGGCGCTCCAGCTCCATCGCCAGGTGCCGCTCGGTGCGGCCGACCAGGATCGACTCCAGCAGCTCGCCGAGCGCCTGGTCGGCGATCTCGGCGGCGATCCGCAGGTCGGCGATCTCGTGCTCGTCCTTGACCACCCGCAGCCGCTCCACCACCTGCCCCAGGTCGGCCAGCCGGGCCCGCTCGGCCAGACCCGCGACCGCCCGGTGCCGGCTGACGGTCAGGTCGTGCTCCTCCACCGCGAGACCCGCCACCCCGAAGCTCGCGGCGGCGGCGGCCGCGGCCAGCGCGGTGTCCGTCCCGGCCGCCACCGGCAGCTGCGTCACGTCCGGGGCGATCAGGTGCTCCCCGGAGTCGTCCGGCGGCAGGTCGTCCGGAACCGCGAGCAGCGCGCGCTCCCTGGTCAGCAGCAGGGTCGCCCCGCAGGGGGCGCAGCCCGTCAGATACCGCACGTTCGCCGCCCGGGTGATCAGCGCCGCATCGGCCCCGGCCGCACTGCAGTGCTCCCTCACCCGCTCCCGCCGACCCGCGTACGCATCCGCCATGCGTCGAGCCTACGAACCCCCACCCCAAAGCGCCCGCCGAGCACCCCCGACAGAACCCCCGGGTGCTTCTCCCCGCACCCGTCCGCGCCCCCGCACCACCGCCGCGGGGCCATCCCTCACACCTCCCGCGGGTCGATCAGCCCGCGCCGGTAGGCCGGGACGAGGTTCTGCGGGACGAGCAGCTCCCGGCCGTCCAGCGTGATCGGGACCAGCTTCGGCGGCGTCGCCTTCCACTGGGCCCGGCGGTGCCGGCAGTGCGCGGACATGGGTGCTCCCTGGCGTCCGGGAATGGGCAGGACCGGGCTCACGTTACACCACATGAAAATGACATCCATTTCGGTGTACGGTCTCGACCCAGCACCCCCAGACCGCCCCCAGACCGCCCCCAGACCGCCAGGAGGACGCCCCATGGCCCGCAGCGAACTGCGCCCCGTCATCAAGCTCCGCTCCACCGCCGGCACCGGGTTCACGTACGTGACCCGCAAGAACCGCCGCAACGACCCGGACCGGATGGTCCTGCGCAAGTACGACCCGGCCGCGGGCCGGCACGTCGACTTCCGCGAGGAGCGCTGAGCCGCCGAGCCGCCGCGCCGCTGAGCACCACCCCCGTAGCAGCCCTGAGAGGAGCCCGTCCATGAAGCCCGGCATCCACCCCGCCTACCGCCCGGTCGTCTTCCGCGACAAGGTCGGCGGCCTCGCCTTCCTGACCAGGTCGACGGTCACCAGCGACCGCACCGTCGACTGGGAGGACGGCAACACCTACCCGGTGATCGACGTCGAGATCTCCTCGGCGAGCCACCCCTTCTACACCGGCCAGTCCCGGGTGCTCGACACCGCCGGACGGGTCGAGCAGTTCCGCCGGCGCTACGGCGACCGGTTCTGAAAAACCCGAACGGCGCCTCCCCACCCCGGGGAGGCGCCGTTCGGCACGCGTACCGCTTTCGCTCACGCCCCCTGGGACGTCCAGCGCTTCTCGACCCGGGCGAGCTTCCAGTACCCGATCGCCACCGCCCAGACCACCACGAACAGCCCGGCGATCGCGTAGCCGACGTTGTCCAGCGAGATGTCGGCGATCCAGCCGGTCACCGGGTCGGTCAGGTCGAGCTTCTCGTGCAGCACCCCGACCAGCTCGATGGTGCCGATGATGAAGGCCACCGCGATCGACAGCCCGGTGATGGTCAGGTTGTAGTACACCTTGCGCACCGGGTTGGAGAACGCCCACTGGTACGCGAAGTTCATGAAGGTCCCGTCCAGCGTGTCGAACAGGCTCATGCCGGCCGCGAACAGCAGCGGCAGGCAGACGATGGCGTACCAGGGCAGCCCGGCGGCCGCACCCGAGCCGGCCATCACCATCAGGGTGACCTCGGTCGCGGTGTCGAAGCCCAGGCCCAGCACCATGCCGACCGGGAACATCTGCCCGGGTCGGGTGATCGAGCGGGTCGCCCGGTTCAGCACCCGGGCCATGAAGCCGCGCGAGTCCAGGTGCGCCTCCAGCTCCGCCTCGTCGTACTGCCCCGCCCGCATCGAGCGGAAGACCTTGAGGATGCCGAGCAGCGCCGCCAGGTTGAGCGCGCCGATCAGGTAGAGGAACACACCGGAGGTGGTGGTCCCGATCACGCCGAGCCACTTGTGGGTGGCCGACTCGTCGTCCATCAGCGTGTCCGCCAGCTGCGCGCCGCCCGCGACCAGCGCGGCCATGATGACCACCATCGACGAGTGCCCGAGGGCGAACCAGAAACCCACCGAGACCGGCCGCTTGCCGTCCGCCATCAGCTTGCGGGTGGTGTTGTCGATCACCGCGATGTGGTCGGCGTCGAAGGCGTGCCGCATCCCGAGGGTGTACGCGGTGATACCCAGGCCCACCCCGAAGACCTGGGTACCGACCGCGTACCGCTCGGGTGCGACCAGGAAGACGAGCGTCCCGAAGGCCACCACGTGCATGGCCAGGATCACCCCCATCAGCCCGGCCGTCCGGACGGTGTCCTCGCGCCTCCATCTGAACGTCGGCAGCACGGACGGGGCCGTCTTGGCCCCGTCGGCGACGGTTTCGGGCAGGGTCATCTCCGGATCACGCTCCAACACCTCGTGGAAAGACTTCGTGAAGTGCCGTGGCCGGTCTCCTGGCTTACGGGACATCCGGGTCCGCCTTCCCAGGCGCGCGAGGCACCCAGTGGCGTCGTGGACACGGACCGCATTCCGTCGCGGACGAAGGAATGACCCGATCACAGTGGCGAGGGCCGCTCCGGAATCCGGACCCCTGAGGGTCCGTCACCGGTCTTCCCGAGCACCACGGCGGGGAACACCGTAGGGGTCCCGCCCCACCCATGCAAGGCTGCGCACCTGCGCAGGTGTCCAGGATCACAGGCTCCCGCCTGCAAGAATGTACGCATGCATCTCGTACCGGCCGACCGCGCGGGCCACCGCACCATCGACGGACACCGGGTCTGCGAGGCCATCGCCGCGATCGGCGACACCGCGCACGTCCGGTCCTGGTCCGAGCGGTTCTCCCTGCTCGCCGACCCTGGGCGGCTCGCCCTGCTGCTCGCCCTGCACCGGGCCGGGCCGCTCGCCGTCAGCGACCTCGCGGTCGCCACCGGCATGCGCGACCCCGCCGTCTCCCAGGCCCTGCGGCTGCTCCGCACGGCCGGCGTGGTCACCGGCGACAAGGACGGACGTGTGGTGCGCTACCGGCTCGTGGACGAGAGCATGCGCCCCCTCCTCGACGAGTGCGCCGCCGCCGAACACCACGAGCCCACCGCGGCCGCGGGCTGACCGACACTCGGGGAACAGCACCCGGGCGGCACGCCGGATGAGTACGATCATGGCGTGCCGTCCCACCCCCACGCCTGGCCCGCCGACCGGTGGAACACCCGACCGGTCAAGGCCCGCGTCCTGGCGGTCGCCCGCACCCTCACCTCCGCCACCCGGGTCCTGGACGTCCTCACCCTGCTGAACCCGGACGGCGTCGAACGGTACTTCACCGTCAACCCCGGCTCCGTCTTCGCCGACCGCGCCCTGGACGACTACCTGCACGCCCTGCCCGGCTTCACCGTGCTGGACTGGGAGGACGCCGTCCGGCACCGCTTCGACCTCGCCGTCGCCTGCGCCGTCCACTCCTCCATGCACCGCCTGGACGCCCGCCTCGTCGTCCTCCCGCACGGCGCCGGCTACAACCGCCTGGTGACCGAGTCCACCCGCGACACGGTCAGCGCCGCCGGCCTCTCCCGCAACGAACTCACCCACCACGGGCGGGTGTTCGTCGACATCCTCGGCCTGTCCCACCCCGAACAACTGGACCGGCTACGGGCCTCCTGCCCCGAGGCACTGGACGTCGCCCGGGTCGTCGGCGACCCGTGCTTCGACCGGATGCTCGCCAGCCTGCGCTCCCGCGACGGCTACCGCGCCGCGCTCGGCGCCGTCGACGGCCGCCGCCTGATCGTCGTCAACTCCACCTGGAGCGAGCACTCGTTATTCGGCCGCCGCCCCGACCTGCCCCGGCGCCTGGTCCGCCGGCTGCCCGCCGACGAGTACACGGTGGCCGTCGTCCTGCACCCCAACATCTGGAGCCGGCACGACCCCGAGGCCCTGCTCGACACCGCCCGCCGGATGGGCCTGCGCCTGATCCCGCCCCACCAGGGCTGGCAGGCCGCCCTGGTCGCCGCCGACTGCCTCATCGGCGACCACGGCTCGGTCTCCGTCTACGGCGCCGCCCTGGAACGGCCCACCCTGCTCGCCGCCACCGGCGCCGCCGAACTCGACCCGGGCTCCCCCAGCTACGCCTTCGGCCAGGCCGCACCCCCGCTCGACCCCGACGGCGACCTCGCCGCCCAGCTCGAACAGGCCCTGCAGAAGCAGGACCCGGCCACCCTGCGCCCCATCACCGACCGCTCACTGAGCCGGCGCGGCCACTCCGCCGAACTGCTGCGCCCACTGCTCTACTCCTTCCTGGAGCACCTGGACGAACCCGAGCACGAACCGCACCTGCCGCCCTACCCCAAACCCGTCCCGCGCCCCGGCACCACCGACGGACCCACCGCGTACGACGTCGAGGGCGAACCGGAGGGCAACGAAGTCACCCTGCGCCGCTACCCCTTCGACCCCGGCGACCACACCCCGCGCGGCTTCCACGCACTCACCGACGAACACCCCGGCGACGCCCTGCGCTACACCGCCGAGGTACTGGCCCGCACCGAGGTCCGCGCCGAACGCCCCGCCACCCGCTGGCTCGCCGACTCCGCCGCCGAACTCCCCGGCCTCGCCGTCGCGGTGGCCGCCCTCGGCCCGGCCCGCCACCTACTCCGGCTGCGCACCGGCCTGCTCCTGGAGGCCAGCGCCGAACGCGACTGGAGCAGCCCCGAACCCCGCCTCGACCCGCTGCTGCTCGGCTCCGCCGTGGCCTGCTGGCTCACCGACGGCGGCGACCCGGCCCGCCTTCCCGAGCACGGACTCACCATCCGCACCGGCGACCACCGCACCCGGGTCTCCTTCACCACCGGGCCCTAACCTCGCAGCTCCCGCAGGCGCTCACGGCTGCGCTCCGCCAGCTCCTCGTCGTGCAGCTCCTCGGCGAGGGCGACCAGCAGGGTGTGCGCCTGCGCCTCCTTCGCGTACTGGCTCCGCTCCCTGGCCTGCCGGGCGCAGTCGCCGGCGTGGGCGACGGCGAGGTCGAGCTGCCCCAGGGCACGGTGGCCCCGGGCACGGACCAGCGGCAGCTTCATCAGCATGTCGTTGTCGTGGGTGTCCACGGCCTGCGCGGTGGCCCCGTCCAGAACGGCCAGCGCCTGCGCTGCGCGGCCGTCGGCGATCAGCGCCTGCGCCAGGTTGTAGCTCTGCACGATCTCGCCGTGCGCATCGCCCTCGTTGGCCTCGCGGGCCAGCGTGAACCGCTCGACCGCGTCGCCCGGCCGACCGTCGGCCAGGCACAGCAGGCCGTCCGTCTCGTGGAGCACGCCCACCACCCGGCGGTCCGCCACCAGCGGCACCTGTTCCGCTCCGAGCGCCAACTGCTCGGCGGCGAGCCGGTACTCCTGCCGTTCGAAGTGGGCGCGGGCGAGCTGGTTGCGCATCCGGACCACCGCGTCCGGCCGGTTGTCCCACTGGGCCGCCTCGACGCCGAGCCGGTGGGTGGCGATCCAGTCCTGGTAGAGCTTGCGGCCGTGGTAGAGCGGCCAGAGCGACTCGCAGAGCCGCCACACCTCGCCGTGCCACTGCCGCTTGGCCGCCTCCTCCACCACCGCGCGCAGGTTGGCCCGTTCGGCGTGCAGCCACTCCAGGGCCGCCCTGCCGGAGCCGAAGCCCGGCAGCCCCTCGCCGCCGTCCTCCTGCAGGCGCAGCCTGGCCCCCATCGCCCGGTCGGCCAGCGATGCCCGGCCCCGGTAGTAGGCCACCACACGGGCGAGGAGTTCCGTCCGGCCCGGGAGCTCGCGCGCACGGTCGTAGGCGTGCAACCGAACCACGTCGTGGGTCCGGAAGCGCGATTCCTGGTCGTCGTCCAGCACTTCGTCCAGCAGGTGGACGGCGCGCAGCTCCTTCAGGGCCGCCGCGGCCTGCACGACGCCCGCCGCACACGCCAACTCGGCCGACACAAAAGGGCCGGGGTGCACGCCGATCAGCTGGTAGAGCGCCCGGCCCTGCGGTGACAGCCGCTCGTGGACCAGGTCGTACGTCGCACCGAGCTCGCTCTCCTCGTCGTCCAACAGGGCCGATCCACCCTCCCGGTCGTGCAGTTCGGCCACCACTCGCCCGACCGGCAGGCTGTCGCGGTCCAGCAGCTGGCTCCCGACCGCGTTGAGGGCGAGCGGCAGCCCGCCGCACAGCTCGACCAGCTCCGCCAACTCCCCGTCGGTACCCCGCTCGGAACCCAGCCATGCCCGCACCAGATCGGCGCCGGCCCGCGCGCTCAGCGGGCCGAGCTGCCGCACCTCGGCGCCGTCCATCCGCAGCGCGGGCAGCCGCCGCCGGCTCGCGACCACCACCAGGCCGCAGGTCGGAAGCAGCGCACGGACCTCGGCGGCGTGCTCGACGTTGTCCAGGAAGAACAGGCACCGACGCTCGGCGGTGACCGTACGGAACCTCGTGAACCGCTCCGCCTCGACCGGCGGGGCCTCCGTACCGAGAGCGCGCAGGAAGCCGGCCACGATCTCGGAGAGGTCCACCCCGCCCTGGTGCCGGTAGGCCTGGAAGTCGGCGTAGAGGTCTCCGCCCGGGAACCGCGACCGGTAGTCCTTGGCGAACCTGGCGATCAGCTCGGTCTTCCCGACCCCGCCGAGACCGGTGAACACCACGATCCCGAGCCTGCCCGCCGCGACCCGCTCCAACGCCCCCACCAGCGCCGCGAGTTCCGGCTCACGATTGACGAAGCTCTCGCGCGGCGGCCGCACCTGGTGCGGGATCGGCGCCCTGGGCTCCGGGTGGACCGTGATGTTCCCGCCCTGGAACACGTTCCCGTACACCGTGCCCGACACCTTGTTGGACACCTCGTAGTTGTCCACCCGTACGCTCCCTCCGGCCGGCCCGGGCCCAGCCTACGGGCTCCGGGCCACGCCGGACCTGAGTCCGCCTCAGGCTGCCTGGCAGGTCGGGCACCAGAAGAGGTTGCGCGAGGCGTGCTCCTCCGTCCGCACGTCCGTGCCGCAGACCAGGCAGGGCATGGCCGCTCGCCGGTAGACGTACACCTCGCCGCCGTGGTCGTCCACGCGGGGCGGGCGGCCCATCGCCTCGGGGGTGTGCTCGGGGCGGACGGTGTCGATCCGGCCGGCCGTGACGCCCTCGCGCATCAGGGCGGCCAGGTCGGCCCAGATGGCGTCCCATTCGCGGCGGGTGAGGTCGCGCCCGGCCCGGTGGGGGTCGATGCCGTGCCGGAACAGCACCTCGGCCCGGTAGACGTTGCCGACGCCGGCCAGCACCTTCTGGTCCATCAGCAGCGCGGCGACGGTGGTCCGGCTGCCCGATATCCGGCGCCAGGCGGCTTCCGGGTCGGCGTCGGAGCGCAGCGGGTCGGGGCCGAGGCGGGTGGCGACGGCGGCCTTCTGGGCGTCGGTGACGAGCGCGCAGGTGTTGGGACCGCGCAGGTCGGCGTACCCGTCCTCGTTCTCCAGCCGCAGCCGGACCAGGCCGACCGGCTCGGGCGCGGGGCCGGTGCCGAAGGTGAAGCCGCCGTAGAGCCCGAGGTGGACGTGCACCCAGGCGCCCTCCTCGAAGCCGAGGAAGAGGTGCTTGCCGGTGGCCTCGGCGCCGGTGAGCAGCTGCCCGTCGATCACCTTGGCCTCGTCGGCGAACCGGCCCTGCGGGCTGGAGGCGCGGACCGGGCGGCCGCCGAAGGCCTTCCGGTTCTCGGCGGCGAGGCGGTGGATGATGTGGCCTTCCGGCACGGGCGTCAGCTCCCCCGGGTGGTTCGACAAGGCGGGCCGGCGGGCGGGCCCAAGGACTCGTCCATCATCGCAGCCGGCCCTGACAGGACCACGAACGCGCTGGTCAGCGGACCGGCATGCCCATCAGCCGGGCGAGGATGACGCGGTCCAGTTCGGCGGCCGTCCCGGCGACGTCCAGGTAGGAGTTGTCGATGATCGGCAGTCCGGAGTTGTACCAGCCGGCCATCCGCCCGTGGATGCGTGCCACCTCCTCGTCGCCGAGGCGCCGGTTGCCGCCGCGCCGGGCGTTGCGGCGCAGCACCGAGTCCAGGCTGGGCAGCAGGACGACGGGGATCATGCCGGGGCCGATGTGCCGCTTCCAGCCGCCGAGGCCGATGGCCGGGCGGTCCGGGAAGACGGCGTCGTCGATGATGCAGGAGATGCCGTTGGCCAGGTAGTTGCGGCAGGCGAAGCCGCAGGTGCGGCGGGCCAGCCGGTACTGCGCCTCGGAGGCGTTGTTCCAGCCGGTCTGCGGGTTGGCGAAGCCGGACTGCACCCATTCGCGGACGTCGTCCAGGCTGATGTGCGCGGTCGGGGTGGGCCGGCGCTCGGCCCAGTACCGGGCGACGGTGGTCTTGCCGGCCCCGGCGGGCCCGATCAGCAGGACGGCGATCGGCCCGGTGGGTGCGTGCTGCTGCTGCGGGTGCGCGGGCAGTTGCACGGGCGTCCCGGAGGGCAGCACGAAGTGCCCGGTGCCTCCGGCCGGGAGGGGCGCGCTGGGCGCGGGAGCGGAGGCGACCACCCGGGCCGGGGCTGCCGGCGCGGGAGCGGGCGCCGCGGGCACAGGAGCCGAAGCTGGAGCAGGAGCCGGCACCGGAGCCGCCGGCCCGGGCGCAGGAACAGGAGCAGGAGCAGGCACGGGCGCAGGACCGGCCGGTACGGGCCCCGCAGGCGTCGGCCGCACCGACGGCGGAGGTGGAGGCGGAGGCGGCGGAACCGGCGCCCCCGACAAGCTGACCCCCGACAGGCTCGCCCCCGACAGGCTCGCCCCCGCACCGCCCGGCGGCACCGGCGGAGCGGCGGGACGCGGCGGGACCTGCCCGCCTCCGGCGTACTGCGTCACGGCACCCTCCCGACACCTCTCAGCGGGGACACTACACGTCGGCCCGGCGGCGGGCACAGTCCGCCGCCGGGCCGTGGGCCCGCGCCCTCAGCGCGTGGTGAGCTGCTCGGCCAGCGCCCGCAGCGCCAGCTCGTAGGAGCCGATCCCGAATCCGGCGATGGTGCCGGAGGCGACCGCGGCGATCACCGAGGTGTGCCGGAAGGTCTCACGGGCGTACGGGTTGGAGATGTGCACCTCGATCAGCGGCGCGGTGCGCTGAGCGGCGGCGTCCCGCATCGCGTACGAGTAGTGCGTGAACGCGGCCGGGTTGATCACCACGGGCACCTGCCCGTCGGCCGCCTCGTGCAGCCATTCCACCATCTGCTGCTCGGAGTTGGTCTCGTGCACCTCGACCTCGAAGCCGAGCTCCTTGCCGAGCTCGGTGCAGCGTTCGACCAGCCCGGCGTACGAGGTGGCGCCGTAGACGTCCGGCTCGCGGCTGCCCAGCCGGCCGAGGTTGGGGCCGTTGAGCACCATCACCCGGGTCACGCCGAGACCTCCGCGTAGGCGGCGACCAGCAGGGACGGGTCGGGGCCTTCCAGGACGGAGGTCTTGCCGAGGCCGTCCAGGACGATGAAGCGGATCAGGTCGCCGCGCGACTTCTTGTCGATCTTCATCGCGTCCAGCAGCTTCGGCCAGGCGTCCGCCCGGTAGCTCAGCGGCAGGCCGACGGAGGCCAGCACGGTGCGGTGCCGGTCGGCCGTCTCGTCGTCCAACCGCCCGGCCAGGCGGCCGAGTTCGGCGGCGTAGACCATGCCGATGGAGATCGCGGCGCCGTGCCGCCACTTGTACCGCTCGTTGCGCTCGATGGCGTGGCCGAGGGTGTGGCCGTAGTTGAGGATCTCGCGCCGGCCGGATTCCTTGAGGTCCCCGGAGACCACGTCGGCCTTGACCTGGATGGCGCGGCGGATCAGCTCGACGGTGTGCGGGCCGGCCGGGGTCTTGGCGCCCTCCGGGTCGGCCTCGATCAGGTCGAGGATGGCCGGGTCGGCGATGAAGCCGCACTTGATGACCTCGGCGAGGCCGGAGACGTAGTCGTGCTTGGGCACGGTCTCCAGGGTGCCGAGGTCGGCCAGTACGCCCACCGGCGGGTGGAAGGCGCCGACCATGTTCTTGCCCTCGGCGATGTTGATGCCGGTCTTGCCGCCGACGGCCGCGTCGACCATGCCGAGCAGCGTGGTGGGCATGGAGATCCAGCGCACCCCGCGCAGCCAGGTGGCGGCGACGAAGCCGGCCAGGTCGGTGGTGGCGCCGCCGCCGAGGCCGACGACGACGTCGCTGCGGGTGAAGCCGGTCTGTCCGAGCACCGACCAGCAGTACGCGGCGACCTCGGCGCTCTTCGCGTCCTCGGCGTTGGGCACCTGCAGCGCGATCGCCTCGTAGCCCTCGCCGGCCAGGTCCTCGCGGATGGCGTCGGCGGTGGCGGCCAGCGCCTCCGGGTGGATGATCGCGACCCGCTTCGCCCGGGTGCCGATGAGCGGCGGCAGCTCTCCGAGCAGCTGGTGCCCGATCAGCACGTCGTACGGGTCGTGGCCGGCGCTGCCGCCGACGTGGATCCTGACGGTGGTGTCAGTCATGGGGGGTCTTCAGCTCCAGTGCTTCCAGTACGGCGTCCGCGACCTGCTCGGGGGTGCGCCCGGCGGTGTCGACCACGGCGGTGGCCACCGCCAGGTAGAGGGGGCGGCGGGCCTCCATCAGCTCGCGCCAGCGGGCCCGGGGGTTGACGGCCAGCAGCGGGCGGGGGGCGTCCAGGCCGACCCGCTTGACCGCGTCCGCGAGGGGGACCTCCAGGAAGACCACCGGCAGCTCGCGCAGCAGCTCGCGGGTGGCCTCGGCCATCACCGCGCCTCCGCCGAGTGCCAGTACCCCGTCGTGTCCCGAGGCGGCCGCGCTGACGGCCGCCACCTCCAGCGCGCGGAAGTGCGGCTCGCCCTCGTCGATGAAGATCTCCGGGATGGGCCGGCCGGCCGTCGCCTCGATGTCGGCGTCGGTGTCCCGGAAGCCGACGCCCAGGCGCTCGGCCAGGACCCGCCCGACGGTGGACTTGCCACTGCCGGGCGGGCCGACCAGCACGACAACGGGCAAGCTCATCGGATGATCAGGTTGTCGAGGTAGCCCTGCACGTTGCGACGCGTCTCGGAGACGTTGTCGCCGCCGAACTTCTCGTTCACGGCGTCCGCCAGCACCAGCGCCACCATCGCCTCGGCGACGATGCCCGCGGCCGGCACCGCGCAGACGTCCGAACGCTGGTGGTGCGCCTTGGCCGGCTCGCCGGTGCGCACGTCCAGGGTCTGCAGCGCCCGCGGCACGGTGGCGATCGGCTTCATCGCGGCACGCACCCGCAGCACCTCGCCGGTGGACAGGCCGCCCTCGGTGCCGCCGGAACGGCCGGAGGTGCGCTTGACGCCCTCGGGGGTCGGGACGATCTCGTCGTGCGCCTGGGAGCCCGGCACCCGGGCCAGCTCGAAGCCGTCGCCGACCTCGACGCCCTTGATCGCCTGGATGCCCATCAGCGCGGCGGCCAGCCGCGCGTCCAGACGACGGTCCCAGTGCACGTGCGAGCCGAGGCCCACCGGCACGCCGTACGCCAGGACCTCGACCACGCCGCCGAGGGTGTCGCCGTCCTTGTGGGCCTGGTCGATCTCGGCGACCATCGCCTTCGAGGCGTCCGCGTCCAGGCAGCGCACCGGGTCGGCGTCCAGCCGGGCCTCGTCCGAGGGCAGCGGCACCACACCGGCCGGCGCCTTCGCGGCGGCCAGCTCGACCACGTGGCTGACGATCTCGATCCCGGCCACCTCGCGCAGGTACGCACGGGCGACGGCGCCCAGCGCGACCCTGGCGGCCGTCTCCCGGGCGCTCGCGCGCTCCAGGATCGGCCGGGCCTCGTCGATCGAGTACTTCTGCATGCCGGCCAGGTCGGCGTGGCCGGGCCGGGGGCGGGTGAGCGCCTCGTTGCGGGCCAGGCCCGCCAGCACCTCGGGGTCGACCGGGTCGGCCGACATGACCTGCTCCCACTTCGGCCACTCGGTGTTGCCGACCATGATCGCCACCGGGCTGCCCATGGTCAGACCGTGCCGGACACCGCCGAGGAAGGTCACCTCGTCCTGCTCGAACTTCATCCGCGCCCCGCGGCCGTAACCGAGCCGGCGGCGCGCCAGCGCGTCGGCCACCACGTCGGTGGTGACCGGTACACCGGCGGGCAGGCCTTCCAGCGTCGCGACGAGTGCGGGGCCGTGCGACTCCCCCGCCGTCAGCCAGCGCAACGTACCCAACGGAGCTCCTTCATCAGCGGACCGGCCCACGGCACCGCCGGGGCCCGCCCGGGCGTGCCTTGTCCCTGAATCCTTTCATGCCCCAGCGGCACCCGGGGGCACAGTCCGCGTGACGGACGGCAACCGGCCACGATCCGGCCGGGATCCCCTCCGGGAACCGTCCGAAGGGCGGGCCGGGGCCCCGCCGAAGGCCCGGGCTCAGCGCCCGGCGAGCGCCTTCTCCCCCGCCTCGCGCATCGCCGCCAGCGGCCCTGGCGCCCGCCCGGTGAAGGCCTCGCTCTGCAGCACCGCCTGGTGCACCAGCAGGTCCAGCCCGCCCAGGACGGCCGCCCCGCGCTCGGCGCAGGCGGCGGCCAGCGCCGTCGGCCACGGGTGGTACAGCACGTCGAACAGCGCCCCCGGCGCGGCGGGCAGCGAACCGGCGAAGGCGTCGGTCGCGCCGACCGGCGTGGTGGAGACGGTCAGCGGCCGTGCCAGCGCCTCGGCGCCGCGCTCCCAGTCGGCGGTGCGCACGGCCACGCCCAGCCGCTCGCCCAGCTCGGCCATCTCCCGCGCCCGCTCGGCACTGCGCACGTAGACCGTCACCTCGCCGGTGCAGATCCGGGCGAGCGCCGCCAGCGCGGAGGAGGCGGTGGCCCCGGCGCCCAGCACGGCCGCCTCGGGCACCTCGGTGATCCCGCGCTCGCGCAGCGCGTTGACCAGCCCGGGGACGTCGGTGTTGTCCCCGGTGCGCCGGCCGTCGGCGGTGAACACCACGGTGTTCACCGCGTCCACCGAGCGGGCCGTCGCGCTGACCTCGTCCAGCAGCGGGACGATCGCCCGCTTCAGCGGCATGGTCAGCGACAGCCCGGCCCACTCGGCCTCGTCCAGCCCGGCGACGAAGCCGGGCAGGCCCGGCTCGTCGACCTCGAAGCGGTCGTAGCGCCAGCCGTCCAGCCCGAGCGCCGCGAAGGCGGCCCGGTGCAGGTCGGGCGAGAGCGAGTGGGCGATCGGCGAGCCGAGGACGGCTGCCCGATGTTTGGTGATCAACGCTGCCTCTCCGTGAACTACCGTCTGGCCCGGGCTACTTGCTGCAGTGCACGCCTTCCTTGTCGAGCTTCAGGCCCTGCTGCGCGCAGTAGTCCGCGACGTTCTTCTTGTGCTCCTCGTCGGTCTCGGCGAAGAGCGTCTTGGTCGGGGACATCGCGATGAAGTACAGCCACTTGCCGTCCGCCGGGTGCAGCGTCGCGTTGAGCGCGTCGTCGCCGGGGTTGGAGATCGGCGTCGGCGGCAGGCCCGGGTTGATGTAGGTGTTGTACTTGTTGGAGCCGTCGTTGATCTCCTTCGACGTGAGCTCCTTGCGGCCCAGCGAGTACTGCAGGGTGGTGTCCATCCCGAGGCGGTGCTTGATCATGCCGTCGGTGGCCAGCCGGTTCTGGATCGTCCTGGCCATCTTGGCGAAGTCTTCCGGGTTGTTGCCCTCGCGCTGCAGGATGCTCGCCTCGATGACGACCTCGTAGCCGTTCTTGAGGCCCACCGACGCGGCCTGCCCGTCCAGGTTGGCGTACTTGTCGATGGCGTTCTTGATCATCTGCTTCAGCAGCTCCTCGGGCTTCATGCCGTCGGAGATGTTGTAGCGGGTCGGCCAGAGGAAACCCTCGATGTTGCCGTTCGCGTACGAGGGCAGGCCGAGGCTCGGGAGCTGGGCCTTGGCGGCGCCCGCCGTGGTGCCCGGCGCCAGCTTCAGCTTGCCGTCGATCAGGGCGTAGATCTCGGTGGAGTTCTTGCCCTCGGGGATCACCAGACCGGCACCGCCGGCCCCAGTGAGCAGCTCGCTGAGCGCGGTCGCCGCCGGCAGCTCCTTCTTCATGTTGTAGAAGCCGGGCTGGATGGTCTTGCACTTGGGCTCGGCGTCGCAGACCTTGCTGAAGGCGTCGACGCTCTTGACCACGCCCGCGTTCTTCAGCGCGAGACCGATCTGCCCGCCGACGGCGCCCTGCTTGACCTCGACCTGCACGGCCCCGGTGCCCTCGCCCGTGAAGTCCGGCGGCGGGCCGAAGTGGTTCTGGTAGAAGCCGTAGCCCCACCAGCCGGCCCCGCCCACGGCGCCGAGCAGCACCAGCGCGACCAGCAGACAGGCGCCACCGTTGCGGCGGCCCGACTTCTTGCCCTTCTCCTTGCGCTTCTTCTTCGCCTCGCGGGAGTCGTCCTGCTCACCGAGGAAGCTGCCGGTCTCGTGCTGCTCGGCGTCCTCGTCCGGGTGGGCGCCGTCCTCGCGGTGGCCGTCGTCGTGGCCGTCCCACTCGTCCGTCCCGCCCTCGGGCGCGCCGCCGGCCGGATCGGCCCCGGCCTCCAGCGCGGCGGCCTCGGCCTCCCAGTCGATGCCGTCCGGCCCGGGGCCCGAGGCGGGCGCGGGTGCCGGAGCCGCCTGCGGCCGGGCCTGCTGCTGCTGCGGCGGAACGGCTTGCTGCTGCATCCCCGCCTGCTGCTGCGCACCGGGCTGCTGCTGCATCCCCGCCTGCTGCTGCGCACCGGGCTGCTGCTGCATCCCCGGCTGCTGGCCGCCCGGGAACCCCTGCTGCTGGTAACCCTGCGGCATCTGCTGCTGCGGGTAGCCCTGCTGCGGCACTTGCTGCTGGGGCATCTGCTGCTGCGGGTACCCCTGCTGCGGCATCTGCTGCTGGTAGCCCTGCTCCTGGTAGCCCTGCTGCTGCATCTGCTGCTGCGGGTGGCCCTGCTGCATCTGCTGTTGCGGATAGCCCTGCTGCTGGGGGTACCCCTGCTGCATCTGCTGCTGGGGGTAGCCGTGCTGGGGCATCTGCTGCTGCGGATACCCCTGCTGCACGTCCCCGTAGGACTGCTGGGCCTGCTGGCCCTGCTGCGGGTACTGCTGCTGCCACTGGCCGTCCTGCTGGCCGGGGACCGGCTGTCGGCCGTCGTACCCGGGATCACCGGGGTGCCACGGCTCGCCCTGGGGGCCGTAGCCCCCGCCCAGATCGGTCATTGATCCCCTTAACCGACGGTGACGGCCGGAGGATCGGACCGGCCGTCCGGGACGACGCGGTCCCGGCTGATTCTCGAACCGGCGTGCTAGCGCAGCGCCTGGAGGGAGACGTTACCGTACCGCAGCCTTACCCCCGCCCGGGTGGACGCACCGTCAGTGGGCGACCTCACCGACGGCACACAACACCGTTACGGGGTCACCGCACCGGAGCCGCCCGGCGCCCCGGAGCCCGCCGGGCCCCCGGTGGCCGCGCCGGGAGCCGAGCCTGCGGCCGAGCCGGACGAGGAGGCGGAGGCCGACACCGAGGCGCTCGGCTTCGCCGCCGCGCGGTTGGCGTTGAACTCCGCCACGTTGCGCTGGTGCACGTCGAAGCTGTCGGTGAACCGGGTGTCCCCGCGCTTCACGGTGACGAAGTAGAGCCAGTCCCCCGGCGTCGGGTCCAGCGCCGCCATGATCGCCTGCCGCCCGGGGTTGGAGATCGGGGTCGGCGGCAGCCCGGGGTGCAGGTAGGTGTTGTACGGGGAGTCCAGCTTGGTCTCGGTCACCGTCGTGTTCAGGGTCGAGCGGCCGAGCGCGTAGTTGATCGTGGAGTCCAGTTGCAGCGGCATGCCCTTGGCCAGCCGGTTGTAGATGACCCGGGCGACCTTGCCCATGTCCTCGGTGTTGTCGGCCTCGCCCTGGACCATGCTGGCCACGGTGATCAGCCCGTACACGGTCTGCCCGAGGTTCTGCGCGACGACGCCGGCGTCGTCCCGGCTGAACTCCTTGCCGGCCCGCTCCACCATCTGCTTCAGCAGGTCGATCGCGGTGGTGCTGTCGGTGACGCTGTACGTCGCCGGGAACAGGTAGCCCTCGGGGCTGCCGTTGGTGAAGTCCGGCAGGCCCAGCTCGGCGCCCTGCTCCTGGGCGGCGCGCTGGGCGGTGCCCTCGGGCAGGCCGAGCTTCGTGTCGATGGCCGCGTAGATCTGGTAGCCGCGCCAGCCCTCGGGGATGGTCAGGCCGTTCGCGTTGGCCGGGTCGATCAGGATCGCCAGCGCCGCCGCGGCCGACATCTTCTGCTTCAGCGTGTACGTCCCGGGCTGGATCCGCCCGGCGGCCGCCGCGCTGCCCTTCGCGGCCCGGGTGAAGGCGAGCGAGCTCGCGACCACCCCGTTGCGGACCAGCGCGGACGCGATCTGGTACAGGCCCGCGCCCTCCGGCACCGAGACCTGGACGCTGCCGGTGCCCTGCCCCGCGAAGTCGGCCGCGGCCGGAGGCTTGCGATGCGCCTGGAACCAGGTGTACCCGGTCAGCCCGATCCCGCCGAACACCGCGATCAGCGCGAACGCGGTGAGCCCGCAGGCCAGTCCGTTGCGCCGCCGGTGCGGATCCGGCGCATCGGAGCGCGGAGGGGGCGCGGACGGCGGACGGCCCTCCGGTTCCAGCACCGGCGCACCCAGGTGCCCGGGCGTGAGGCCGGGGTGGAAGTCCTGGTCGGTCATGGCTCGCGTCCCCTCGGCGGTCCCAGATCGCTCCGGATCGATCGGAAATCGATCCAAAACGGACTCGGAAACGAACGAAGAGGGGTCCGTGCGGACGCGTCCGCACGGACCCCTCGATTCGGGACGTTAGATCAGGCTCCTCAGCCGACCGCCTCGACGCTCTCACCGGGCGGGCGCCCGCTCACCCGTTCGGACTCAAGGGCGGTCTGCAGGATCACCACCGCGGCAGCCTGGTCGACCACCGAGCGGCCCTTCTTCGCCTTGACCCCCGAGGCACGCAGCCCGTGGGTCGCGGT
The DNA here is from genome assembly GCF_000716875.1 of Streptomyces novaecaesareae. Taxonomy (GTDB): domain Bacteria; phylum Actinomycetota; class Actinomycetes; order Streptomycetales; family Streptomycetaceae; genus Kitasatospora; species Kitasatospora novaecaesareae. The sequence continues at coordinate 35,231 of NZ_JNWQ01000034.1, forward strand.
GACGGTCGACATCCGCTCGTCCACCAGCCGCACCGGCACCGGGTAGAGCCGGTTCGCCAGCCGCACCGCGTACGCCCGGACCTTCTCCGCCGCCGGGCCCTCCTTGCCGCTCAGCGAGCGGGGCAGCCCGACGATCACCTCCATCGCGCCGTACTCCTCGACGATGGCGGCGATCCTGGCCTGCGACTTCACACCGGCCGGGACGGTCTCCACGGGCGTGGCGAGCACCCCGTCGGGGTCGCAGGACGCGACCCCGATCCGGGCGTCCCCGACGTCGACGGCGATCCGCCGTCCACGCCGGAAGGGCCTCTCCTCGAACTCCATCAGGACTCCATCAGCTGGCGCGCTCCGCGACCAGGCCGCGCACCGCGGCGATGGCCTCGCCGACCGCAGCCGGGTTGGAGCCGCCGCCCTGGGCGACGTCGTCCTTGCCGCCACCGCCGCCGCCGAGGGTCTTGGCGGCGGTCCGGACCAGCTCGCCGGCCTTGATGCCGCGGCCGCGGGCGTCCTCGTTGGTGGCGATGACGGTCAGCGGGCGGTCGTTCGCCACGGTGAAGGCGGCGACCACGGCCGGGCGCGAGCCGAGCCGGCCGCGCACGTCCAGGACCAGCTTGCGCAGCTCGTCCGCGCCCACGCCGTCGGCGACCTGCGCGGCGACCACGGCGATGCCGTGCACGTCCTCGGCCGAGTCGGCCAGGCCCGCCGCGGCGGCCAGCACCTTCTCGGCGCGGAAGCGCTCGATCTCCTTCTCGGCGTCCTTGAGCTTGGCGAGCATGCCCGAGATCTTCTCCGGCAGCTCCTCCGGACGGCCCTTGACCAGCTCGGTGAGCTGGGAGACCACGGTGTGCTCACGGGCCAGGAACTTGTACGCGTCGACGCCGACCAGCGCCTCCACCCGGCGCACCCCGGAGCCGATCGAGGACTCGCCGAGCAGCTTCACCAGGCCCAGCTGGGCGGTGTTGCCGACGTGGGTGCCACCGCACAGCTCCTTGGAGAAGTCGCCGATGGTGACGACCCGGACCTCGTCGCCGTACTTCTCGCCGAACATCGCGATGGCGCCGGCCTTGCGGGCCTGGTCCATCGTCATGACCTCGGCGGTGACGTCGAGCTCGCGGCCCAGCACGTCGTTGATCTTCTGCTCGACGTCGACCAGCACGCTGCCCGGGACGGCGGCGGGCGAGCCGAAGTCGAAGCGGAAGCGGCCGGGGGCGTTCTCGGAGCCGGCCTGGGCGGCCGTCGGGCCGAGCGCGTCGCGCAGCGCCTGGTGGGTCAGGTGGGTGGCCGAGTGGGCGCGGGCGATCGCCCGGCGGCGCTCGGTGTCGATCGTGGCGTACGCCGAGGCGCCCAGCACGACCTCGCCGAACAGCACCCCGCCGGAGTGCACGGTGACGCCCGGGACGGGCTGCTGTACGTCGCGGATCTCCACCACCGCGCCGGACTCCAGCCGGATCCGGCCGTGGTCGGCGAGCTGGCCGCCGCCCTCGGCGTAGAACGGGGTGCGGTCGAGGATGATCTCGACCTCGTCGCCCTCGGAGGCGGCCGGCGAGGGGACGCCGTCCACCAGCAGGCCGACCACGGTGGCCTCGCCCTCGGTGAGGGTGTAGCCGGTGAAGACGCTGGCGCCGGACTTGTCGGCGACGTCGCGGTAGGCGGCGACGTCGGCGTGGCCCATCTTCTTGGCCTTGGCGTCCGCCTTGGCGCGGTCCCGCTGCTCCTGCATCAGGCGGCGGAAGCCGGCCTCGTCGACCTGGAGGCCCTGCTCCTCGGCCATCTCCAGGGTCAGGTCGATCGGGAAGCCGTAGGTGTCGTGCAGCTTGAACGCCTGGTCGCCGGAGAGGACCGCGCCGCCGGCCTGCTTGGTCTCGGTGACCGCGGCGTCCAGCAGGCTGGTGCCGGCCTTCAGGGTCTGGAGGAAGGCCGCCTCCTCGCCGACGACGACCGTCTCGATGCGCTTGCGGTCGCTCTCCAGCTCCGGGTACTGCGGGGCCATCGCCTTGATGGCGATGTCGATGAGCTCCTTGGCCACCACGCCGGTCGCACCCAGCAGGCGCATGTTGCGGATGGCGCGACGCAGGATGCGGCGCAGCACGTAGCCGCGGCCCTCGTTGCCGGGGGTGACGCCGTCGCCGACCAGCATCAGCGCGGTGCGGATGTGGTCGGTGACCACGCGCAGCGAGACGTCCGACTTGTGGTCGGCGCCGTAGGTGTGGCCGGTGAGCTCGGCGGCGCGGTCGAGGATCATCCGGCTGGTGTCGATCTCGAAGAGGTTGTCGACGTCCTGCAGGATGGCGGCGAGGCGCTCCAGGCCGAGGCCGGTGTCGATGTTCTTGCTCGGCAGGTCGCCGAGGATCTCGAAGCCGTCCTTCCCGTCGCCGTGGCCGCGCTCGTACTGCATGAAGACCAGGTTCCAGATCTCCAGGTAGCGCTCGCCGTTGACGGCCGGGCCGCCCTCCTCGCCGTACGCGGGGCCGCGGTCGTAGTTGATCTCCGAGCACGGGCCGCACGGGCCGGGGACGCCCATCGACCAGAAGTTGTCCTTCATGCCGAGGCGCTGGATGCGCTCGGAGGGGACGCCGATGACGTCACGCCAGATCTGCTCGGCCTCGTCGTCGTCCTTGTAGACAGTGATCCAGAGCTTCTCCTTCTCCAGGCCGTAGCCACCGTCCGCGACGGGAGTGGTGAGCAGCTCCCACGCGAACTTGATGGCTCCTTCCTTGAAGTAGTCGCCGAAGGAGAAGTTGCCGCACATCTGGAAGAAGGAGCCGTGCCGGGTGGTCTTCCCGACCTCCTCGATGTCCAGGGTGCGCACGCACTTCTGGACGCTGGTGGCGCGCGAGAACTGCGGCTTGACCTCGCCCAGGAAGTAGGGCTTGAACGGCACCATGCCGGCGTTGACGAGCAGCAGGGTGGGGTCGTCGGCGACCAGGGACGCCGACGGAACGACGGTGTGGCCGCGCTCCTCGAAGAAGCGCAGCCAGCGGCGGCGGATCTCAGCCGACTCCATTAGTGGTCCTTCCGGTTCGGGGTGCCGCCCCGCGGCGGCAGGGCGCGGCGGGGCGTTTCTTCAATGGTCTGGGGGGTGGTGCGGCCCCTACCGTTGGGCAGGGCGCTGGACGGAGGCAGGGCGGCGGCCGGGCTGCCGGGCGCCGCCGAGATAGCTCGGTACTGCGGCTCGCCCCTGGCCACAAGGCGCTGCCGGGGCTCCACCACGGCGGTGCCGTGCAGACCGAGGTCGTCCTTCAGCTGTTCCTCGCGCTCGGCCATGCCGGCCTTCACGTCCAGGGCGAACTGCTTGGCCAGGTCCCCCAGGTGCAGCGCGCCGCGCGCGGCGGTGCCGGAGAGGCTGTCCGGGGTGAGCCGGTGGACGGCCTCGTTGGCCTTGTTCATGGCCCAGACGGTGGCGCCGGCGCCGACCGCCATCCAGAAGATGCGTCGCACCATGCCGTCAGCCCCTCACCGCTCGCCGGACCCGGGAGAGCAGGCCGCCGCGCGGCGCGTTCGCGGCCCGCACCTCGGCCCGGATCAGCCGGGCCAGCTCCTCGCGCTCGCCGGACTGCAGGGGTACGGACGGCAGGCCGCCCTGCTGCTTGGCGACGGCCTTGCGGACGCCGTAGCTGAAGGCCGCGACCTTCACCAGCGGTCCGCCCAGGGTGGCGGCCACGGTGGAGGAGAGCGCGTTGGCGTTGGCGGCGGCGTCCTGCACGTTGGCGGTGATCTCGTCCACCCGCTCCAGCTGCTCGTTGGCGCTGCGCACCGCGGCGCCCGCGTCGGTCAGCAGCGGCACGGCCTGCTCGGTGACCGCGGAGACCAGGACGGCGGCCTCCTTCAGGACCCGGGAGAGACGGACCAGCACGACGGCGAGCAGAGTGACCAGGACCGCCCAGAACACGGCGACGAGCAATCCCGCCAGCTCTCCCACGGACACCTTTGCGCGCTCCCTCGCCTGACTGTTCTCCAGACGGAACCCTATCGCGCCGACGCCCGGTTTCCGGACCGGGTTCTCCGCGCGCGCGATCCGACCGGGTGTGCGAACCGCGCGCGTAACCGACCGGCCGGTCACCTCGTTCTGCCGGGCAGGCCGTCGCCCGTACGGCCCGACGCACGTCCGGGCCTCGGCGGTCCGGCCTGGAACACGGGGAGCAGCGGTTGGCCGGCGACTGGACAGCACAGCCGAGGGAGCCCGCGGCGGGGCCGCGCGAGCCGGAGCCCGGCCGGCTGCCGGCCGAGGTGACCGGCTTCGTCGGGCGGCGGCGGGAGCTGGCCGAGCTGGCGGAGCTGCTGGCCGCCGCCCGGTTGGTGACGGTCACCGGGCCGGGCGGGGTGGGCAAGAGCCGGCTGGCGCTGCGGGCGGCGGCCCGCTCGGGCGGTACCTTCCCGGACGGCGCCTGGCTGGTGGACGTGGCGCCGGTGCAGGATCCGCTGCTGCTCGGCCACGCCCTCCTGGAGGCCCTGCGGTTGACCGACGGCACCGCCCGTCCGCCGCTGGACGTGCTGACCGAGCGGCTGGCCGACCGGCGCCTGCTGCTGGTGCTGGACGGCTGCGAGCACCTGGTGGAAGCGTGCGCCGAGCTGGCGGACGCGCTGCTGCGGGCGCTGCCCCGGCTGCGGCTGCTGACCACCAGCCGCACCGCGCTGCGGGCCTCGGGCGAGCACCTGCTGACCCTCGCGCCGCTGCCGGTCGGGCCGGCGTCCGAACGCCCGCTGTCCGAACGCCCGCTGTCCGACGGCCCGACGCCGGCGGGCGGGCTGCCGGCGGGCGAGCTGCCGGACGCGGTGCGGCTGTTCGCCGACCGGGCCCGGGCGGTACTGCCCTCCTTCCAGGTGACGGCGGCCAACGCGGAGGCGGTCGGCCTGCTCTGCCGCCGGCTGGACGGCATCCCGCTGGCCGTGGAGCTGGCCGCCGGGCGGCTGCGCGCGCTGTCGGTGGAGCAGATCACCGCCCGGCTGGACGACCGCTTCCGGCTGCTCACCGGAGGCTCCCGCACGGCCCTGCCGCGGCACCAGACGCTGCGGACGACGATCGGGTGGAGTCATGAGCTCTGTACGGTGCAGGAACGTTTACTCTGGGCCCGCCTGTCGGTCTTCGCCGGCAGCTTCGACCTGGAGGCCGCCGAGTACGTCTGCGCCGGCGAGGGCATCGAGCCCGAGGACGTGCTCGACCTGCTGGACGAACTGGTCGCCAAGTCGGTGGTCCTGCGCGAGGACAGCGCCTTCGGCGTCCGCTTCCGCCTGCTGGACACCCTGCGCGAGTACGGCGGCCACTGGCTGCGCGCCGCCGGCGAGGAGCCGCGGCTGCTGCGCCGCCACCGGGACTGGTACCTGGGCGTCGCCACCTGGGGCGAGGTCGAATGGTTCGGCCCCCGCCAGGCGGAGACCGCCGAGCGCACCGAGCTGGCCCACACCAACCTCCGCGCCGCGCTGGAGTTCTGCCTCGCCGAGCCCGGCGAGGAGCAGATCGCCCTGCTGATGGCCGGCACGCTCTGGTTCTACTGGGTCGGCTGCGGCCACCTCGGCGAGGGCCGGCACTGGCTGGACCGCGCGCTCGCCCTGGACCGCGAACCCACCGAGGCCCGCGCCAAGGCGCTCTGGGTGACCGGCTACATGGCCACGCTCCAGGGGGACCTGGGCGCCGCCCGCCCGGCGCTGGAGGAGTGCCGCCGCCAGGCCCTGGACACCGGCGACGACCGCGCCCTCGCCTACGCCGTCCACCGGCAGGGCTGCGCCGCCCTGATCGGCGACGACCCGAACCGCGCCGCCGAGCTGTTCGAGGAGGCGCTGTGGCACTACCGGACCATCGGCGAGCTCAACAGCAACGTGGTGATGGCCATGCTGGAGCTGGGCCTGGCCTACCTGTTCCAGGGGGACCTGGACAGCGGCGAGCTCTGGTTCGGCCAAGCCCGCGAACTCTGCGAGGAGCACGGCGAGCAGTGGGCGTACGCGTACGTGCTGTACACGACGGCGTACTCGCACTGGCTGGACGGCGCCGTCCAGCCGGCCCGCGCGCTGGCCCGGGAGTGCGTCCGGCTGAACCACCTGTTCCACGACCTGCTGGGCATCGTGCTGGGGATCGACCTGCTGGCCCTGCTGGAGACCGAGCCGAGCGGCCCGGGCGAGCCGGGCGACCTGTGCGAGGCCCGGGTGCTGCAGGGCGCCGCGCACCGGATCTGGCGCACGGTCGGCACGCCCTTCCTGGGCTCGCGGAACTTCTTCGGCACGCACCGGGAGTGCGCCGAGCGGGCCCGGGCCGGGCTGACCGAGCAGGAGTACGAGCAGTACTACGAGGCCGGCACGCGGCTGGACCTGGACGCCGCCGTCTCCCGGGCGCTCGGCGGCGGGGGCTCTGCGGACGGCTCGGAGCCGGGCCCGGGGCCCTGCTCGGTGCCGCCCGCTCCGGCGCCCTCGCCGGTCAGGAATAGTTGAAACTTGTCCATTGCTTGAGGGGGCAAGGAACCACCCGGAAGGAGCACCATGGCCGTCCACAACGCCGCCGACGAGTACCGCATGGCGAAGTTCTACTTCGACTCCAAGGCGTACGCCGACGCCGCCCGCATGCTCGAAGGCGTGCTGACGGAGGAGCCGGCCAACCTCTCCGTCCGGCTGCTGCTCGCCCGCAGCTACTACCACTCCGCCCAACTCGGCCGCGCCGAGGCCGAGTTGCTGCGGATCCTGGAGGCCGACCCGGCCGAGGACTACGCCCGGCTGATGCTCGGCCGCACCCTGGAGCGCCAGGGCCGCACCGAGGAGGCCCGCCCACACCTGCGGCTGGCCGCCGCGATGACCGGCGAGAACCGGTAAGCGGGAACCGAAAAAAGGGGCGAGCCCCCGCCGCCTCGAAAGGCGACGGGGGCTCGCTGGGTACCGCAGGTGCCGGAACGGCGGCGGGTCAGCGCGAGTAGTACTCGACGACCAGCTGCTCGTCACAGATCACCGGGACCTCCTTGCGCTGCGGCGCACGGTCCAGGCGGAAGGCCAGGGCCTTCAGGTTGACCTCGAGGTACTTCGGGGTCTGGCCCTCGCCCGCGTAGCCACCCTCACGGGCGACCTGGAACGGGACCTTCTCCTTGCTGCGCTCGCGGACGGTCACCACGTAGCCCGGCTTCATCTGGAACGACGGCTTGTTGACCTTGCCACCGTTGACCTCGATGTGGCCGTGGACGACCATCTGGCGGGCCTGGTAGATGGTGCGGGCGATGCCCGAACGCAGAACCAGGGAGTCCAGACGGGTCTCCAGGTCGGCGACGAGCGCCTCACCGGTCTTGCCCTCGGCCTTCTTCGCGCGGTCGAACGCGCGCGCCATCTGCTTCTCGCTCAGGTCGTACTGAGCGCGCAGACGCTGCTTCTCGAGCAGACGGACCTTGTAGTCCGAGTTCTGCTTGCGACCACGGCCGTGCTGGCCGGGCGGGTACGGGCGGGCCTCGAAGTACTTGACGGACTTCGGGGTCAGCGGCACGCCGAGCGCACGCGCGATCTTGACCTTGGGACGCTTCTGGTTCGCCATGAACCAAACCTTCCTTGCTTACGAATACGGCTTCACCAGGTGTTGACGGAGGTCGCATCTCGCGACCCGGAGACAACCCATCGCCGAGGCGATGCGGTCAGCCGCTCTCCGGAGCCGGGCACGAAAGTGCTTGTCACACGGACCTGCCCAGAATCTGGGCCGCCCGCGACACCGAAACGGTGCGCGACGCTCCTGGTGCGGACCCCTCGAAGGGGGTCTACGGCCGGTGCCCCGCTGGTGCGGCCGGTCGGTGGGGTCTCCCCCGCCGCCGTCCCGGGACATGGCACTCCGATCGAGTATACCGGTGGATCACTCGCCCTTTTCCTCGGGCTGCCTCCCGGCCTTCCCGTCGGCCTTCCCGTCGGCCTTCCCCCCGGCCTTCCGCTCCGGCTTCCGGTCCCCCCGCAGCCGCCCCCGGGTCCACTCCACGACGTCCGCGTACCGGGCCTCGCCGCCGCGCCTGGTCGGCTGGTAGTACTCCCTGCCGTGCACCGTGTCCGGCGCGTACTGCTGGGTGGCGATGCCCTCCGGCAGGTCGTGCGGGTACTGGTAGCCCTTGCCGTGGCCGAGCTTGCCCGCGCCGCCGTAGTGCGCGTCCCGCAGGTGCGCCGGCACCGCGCCCGCCAGGCCCTGCCGGACGTCCGCCAGGGCCGCGTCGATGGCCAGGTAGGCCGCGTTGGACTTGGGCGCGAGGGCGAGCGCGATCGCCGCCTGGGAGAGGATGATCCGCGCCTCCGGGAAGCCGATCAGCGCCACCGCCTGCGCGGCCGCGACCGCGGTCTGCAGCGCCGTCGGGTCCGCCAGGCCGACGTCCTCGCTGGCCGAGATCATCAGCCGGCGGGCGATGAACCGCGGGTCCTCGCCCGCCTCGATCATCCGGGCCAGGTAGTGCAGGGTGGCGTCCACGTCGCTGCCGCGGATCGACTTGATCAGGGCGCTGGCCACGTCGTAGTGCTGGTCGCCGTCCTTGTCGTAGCGCACCGCCGCCTGGTTGACGGCCGTCTCGGTGGTGGCCAGCGTGATGCCCGGCTCACCCTTCTCCAGCGCCGCCCCGGCTGCCGCCTCCAGCGTGGTGAGCGCCCGCCGGGCGTCCCCGCCGGCGAGGCGCACCAGGTGGTCCTCGGCCTCCTCGGTCAGCTCCAGCGCGCCCCCCAGGCCGCGCTCGTCGGCGACCGCCCGGCGCAGCAGCGCCCGGATGTCGTCGTCGGTCAGCGACTCCAGAGTGAGCAGCAGCGAACGGGACAGCAGCGGGGAGATCACCGAGAAGTACGGGTTCTCGGTGGTCGCCGCGATCAGGGTGACCCAGCGGTTCTCCACGGCCGGCAGCAGCGAGTCCTGCTGGGCCTTGGAGAAGCGGTGGATCTCGTCCAGGAAGAGCACTGTCTCCCGGCCCGACATCCCGACCGCCCGCCGGGCACCGTCGATCACCGCCCGGACCTCCTTGACCCCGGCGGTGATCGCGGACAGCTCGACGAAGCGCCCCTCGACAGCCTGGCTGATCACGTGCGCCAGGGTGGTCTTGCCGGTGCCGGGCGGCCCCCAGAGGATCACCGAGCTGGTCGCGGCCGGGCCGCGCGAGCCCGCGACCAGCCGCCGCAGCGGCGAGCCGGGCTTCAGCAGCTGCCGCTGCCCGGCCACCTCGTCCAGGGTGCGCGGGCGCATCCGTACGGCCAGGGGCGCCCGCCCGGGCTCCTTGGCCTGGCGTTCCTCGGCGGCGGCGGTGAAGAGGTCCGGTTCGTCCACACCGGAAGCCTATGCGAGGCCTCCGACACTCCTGTCCCTGCGCGGCCCGGCGGCCCTAGCCCTGCGTGGCACGGCGGTCCAGCAGGACGACCTCGAACTCCTCCAGCGACCGCAGGGTGCCGCCCAGCGCGGTCAGCGCCCGCGCCCGGGAGTCGGCCGTCGGCCCCCGCGCGGCGTCGAAGCTCGCCTGGTCCGCGTAGATCGCGCCCACGGACAGCCGGCCGGTCGCGCGGTCGGCCAGCATCGCGCCGGTCACGAAGCCGGCCTGCTTCGCCAGCACCGGCAGCACCTGGCCGCTGAAGAGCTCGGCAGCCGTGTCCACCTTGGCCGGGTCGACGTCGGACTTCGACAACCGGAACCTCGCGCCGGGTCCGGCCACACCGGGCGGAGCCGTCGCCACGGCCTCCCAGACGTCGGTGGTCACCGTGCCGGCCAGCGGCGCCAGCAGCGCGCGGCGGCGCTCGCCCAGGGCCGCGTCACTGGCGCGCTCGGCCTCGGCGGACTCCCACCACGAGCCCATCGTGATCTTGCCGACGGTCCGGTCCGCGAACAGGCCGAAGCCGCGGTAGCCGGGCTGGCCGGAGAGCAGGTCGACGGCCTCGGTGGCGAAGCCGTCGAGGGTCCGGTCGATCCGGTCCGGGTTGCCGGTGGCGTACACCGTACGAACGAACATGAGCGCGCCTCCTGTGGACGCCCGGGCGCCACGCGGGGCCGGTCTCGGTAGCAGCGCCCGGTGAGCCCCGTCTACTCCAGTCTGGCAGCGTGGTCCGGAACGTACTTCTGCAGGTCGCGCGGGGGCCGCTGGTAGCCGCGCGGGGCCGGGCGGGGCGGCAGCTCGATCTGCGGCGCCCTGATCTCGTGGTACGGCACGGTGGAGAGCAGGTGGGCGATCATGTTGATCCGCGCCCGGCGCTTGTCGTCGCTCTCCACCACGTTCCAGGGCGAGTCCGGGACGTCGGTGTGGAAGAACATCTCGTCCTTGGCCCGCGAGTAGTCCTCCCAGTGGGCGATCGACTCGACGTCCATCGGGGAGAGCTTCCAGCGCTTCATCGGGTCCTCCAGGCGGTCCCGGAAGCGGCGTTCCTGCTCGGTGTCGCTCACCGAGAACCAGTACTTGCGCAGCAGGATGCCGGCCTCGATCAGCATCCGCTCGAAGGTCGGGCACTGGTGCAGGAACTGCCAGTACTCCTCGTCGGTGCAGAAGCCCATCACCCGCTCGACCCCGGCGCGGTTGTACCAGCTGCGGTCGAACAGCACGATCTCCCCGGCCGCCGGCAGGTGCTCGACGTACCGCTGGAAGTACCACTGGGCCTTCTGCCGCTCGGTCGGTGTGGGCAGCGCCGCGACCCGGGCGATGCGCGGGTTCAGGTACTCCGTCACCCGCTTGATCGCTCCGCCCTTGCCCGCGGCGTCACGCCCCTCGAAGACCACCACCAGCCGGGCGCCCTCGACCCGCACCCACTCCTGGAGCTTCACCAGCTCCTGCTGCAGCCGCAGCAGCTCCCGCTCGTACGGCTTCCTCGCCAGTCGCTCCGGCTTCGCGGTGCGCTGCTTCCCGGCCACCCTCTGACCCTCCGTCCGGCTGGTGCTGATGCACACTCACCGTAGGCGCAGCACGGCGAGTCCGCAGGCCGGACCGAATGGGACAGGGGAAGCGGTGGCTAGACCGCGACGACGAAGGGCTCGGGGTAGCGGCAGAGCCCGCGCGGGTCGCCGTCGTACGCCGCCAGCGGCAGCGCCTGGAAGTAGGCCTCCGGCACCTCGAACGGGCCGAGGACCTCGTGCCGCCCGGCCGGCGTGAAGCCGAACCGTGCGTAGTACTCCGGGTCGCCGAGGACGACCACGAGCTTCTCGCCCGCCCCCTCGGCCTCCGACAGCGCGGCCCGGACGACGAGTTCGCCGACGCCCCTGCGCTGCCACTCGGGCGCCACGGCGACCGGCGCGAGCGCCAGCGCCTCGCCGTCCCCGACCCGCAGCCGGGTCAGCAGCGCGTGCCCGACCACCAGCCCGGTCTCGTCGACGGCGACCAGCGAGAGCCCGGGCAGCCAGGCCGGATCGCGGCGCAGCGCGTCCACCAGGTCCGCCTCGTCCGGGCCGGGGAACGCGGCCATGTGGACGCGTCTGGTCGCCGGGGCGTCCTGCGGACATTCGATTCTCGTAGTGACCTGCATGAGTCACCCTCCCTGTGTCTCACACCGTTGTGGACCGGCCCCGGACGGTGGGTGGACCGTCCGGGGCCGTTGCAGGCTAGCGGATGACGCGAAGTCAGGCCTTGGGCTGTGCCTCGGACTTGGCGTCCTCGCGGACCTTGGGCTGGGCGTCCACGCCGGCCTCGCGGCGCTGCGCCGGGGTGATCGGGGTCGGGGCCCCGGTCAGCGGGTCGCCGCCGGTGGACGTCTTCGGGAAGGCGATGACGTCGCGGATGGTGTCGTACCCGCCGAGCAGGGTGACGATCCGGTCCAGGCCGAAGGCGACACCGCCGTGCGGCGGCGGGCCGTAGTTGAAGGCGTCCAGCAGGAAGCCGAACTGCGAGGCCGCCTCCTCCTCGGAGAGGCCGATCGCGTCGAACGCCCGCTTCTGCACGTCGCGCTGGTGGATACGGATCGAACCGCCGCCCAGCTCCGAGCCGTTGAGGACCAGGTCGTACGCGTTGGACAGCGCCGCGCCCGGGTCGGTGTCGAAGGTGTCCAGCGACTCCCGGGTCGGGGCGGTGAACGGGTGGTGCACCGCGTGCCAGCCCTGGAACGCGCCCTTGTCGTCCTCGATCGGCTCGAACATCGGGAAGTCGACGACCCAGAGGAAGGCCCACGTCGACTCGTCGATCAGGCCGCAGCGGCGGCCGATCTCCAGACGGGCGGCGCCGAGCAGCTCCTGCGAGGCGCGCTCCTTGCCGGCGGCGAAGAAGACCGCGTCGCCGTTCTTGGCGCCCGCGGCGGCGGCCAGGCCGGCCAGGTGCTCCTCGGAGAGGTTCTTGGCGACCGGGCCGCGCAGCTCGCCGGTCTCGGCGTCGATCAGCACGTAGGCCAGGCCCTTGGCGCCGCGCGCCTTGGCCCAGTCCTGCCAGGCGTCCAGCTGCTTGCGCGGCTGCGAGGCGCCGCCGGGCATGACCACGGCGCCGACGTACGGGGCCTGGAAGACGCGGAACTCGGTGCCCTTGAAGTACTCGGTGAGGTCGGTGAGTTCCTGGCCGAAGCGGACGTCCGGCTTGTCGGAGCCGTAGCGGCCCATGGCGTCCGCGTAGGTCATCCGCGGCAGCGGGTTGGGGACCTCGTAGCCGTGCACCTCGCGCCAGACGGCGCCGATGATCTTCTCGCCGAGGGCCAGGATGTCCTCCTGGTCGACGAAGGAGGCCTCGATGTCCAGCTGGGTGAACTCCGGCTGGCGGTCGGCGCGGAAGTCCTCGTCGCGGAAGCAGCGGGCGATCTGGTAGTAGCGCTCCATGCCGGCCACCATCAGCAGCTGCTTGAACAGCTGGGGCGACTGCGGCAGCGCGTACCAGTGGCCGGGCTGCAGGCGGACCGGGACGAGGAAGTCGCGGGCGCCCTCGGGGGTGGAGCGGGTGAGGTACGGGGTCTCGATGTCGAGGAAGTCGTTCTCCTCCATCACCCGGCGGATGATGTTGTTGACCTTCGAGCGCAGCCGCAGGCCCTTGGCCGGGCCCTCGCGGCGCAGGTCCAGGTAGCGGTAGCGCAGCCGGACCTCCTCGTTGACGGTGCCCGGCTCGTACTCGGCGACGGGGAAGGGCAGCGGGGCGGCCTCGGAGAGCACCTCGATCGCGCTGACCACGACCTCGACGGCGCCGGTCGGGATGTCCGGGTTCTCGTTGCCCTCGGGGCGGACCCGGACGTCGCCGACGACCTTGACGCAGTACTCGGCGCGCAGGCCGTGCACCGAGTCCAGGTCGCGGACCACGATCTGCACGGTGCCGGAGGCGTCGCGCAGGTCGATGAAGGCCACGCCGCCGTGGTCGCGGCGGCGGGCGACCCAGCCGGCCAGGGTGACGGTGGTGCCTGCGTGCTCCGGGCGGAGCGTGCCCGCGTCGTGCGTGCGGATCACAGCTGCTTCTCCTTCAGGGTGGTGACGAGTGCGTCGAGGGCGACGGGGGACTGCTCGCCGGTGCTCATGTCCTTGAGCTGGACGACGCCCTCGGCGAGGTCCCGGTCCCCGGCGATCAGGGCGAAGCGGGCGCCGGACCGGTCGGCGGACTTCATGGCGTTCTTGATGCTCTTGACGCCGAAGGCGAGGTCGGTGGCCACGCCGGCCCGGCGCAGCTCGATCACCTTGGCGAACAGGACGTTCTTGGCCTCCTCGCCGAGCGCGACCGCGTACACGGCGGTGGCGGGCGGCAGGTCGAGGGTGACGCCCTCGGCCTCCAGGGCGAGGAAGGTGCGGTCCACCCCGAGGGCCCAGCCGACGGACGGCAGCGCCGGGCCGCCGATCATCTCGGACAGGCCGTCGTAGCGGCCGCCGCCGCCGATCGCGGACTGCGCGCCGAGGCCGTTGTGCACGAACTCGAAGGTGGTGCGGGTGTAGTAGTCCAGGCCGCGGACCAGCTTCGGGTCGTCGACGAAGGCCACGCCGGCCGCGGTGAGCAACTCGCGGACCTTCTCGTCGTACGCCTTGCAGTCCTCGCAGAGGAAGTCGCGCAGCATCGGCGCGTCGGTCAGCTGGGCCTGCACCGCCTCGCGCTTGTCGTCGAGGACACGCAGCGGGTTGATCTCGGCGCGGCGGCGGGTGTCCTCGTCCAGGTCGAGGCCGGAGAGGAACTCGATCAGCGCGGCGCGGTAGACCGGGCGGCACTGCTTGTCGCCGAGGCTGTTGAGCAGCAGGCTGTAGTTGCTCAGGCCCAGCGAGCGGAAGGCGTCGTCGGCCAGGATGATCAGCTCGGCGTCCAGCGCCGGGTCCTCGGCGCCGATCGCCTCGGCTCCGACCTGGGAGAACTGGCGGTAACGGCCCTTCTGGGCGCGCTCGTAGCGGTAGTACGAGCCGGAGTACCAGAGCTTGACCGGCAGGTTGCCCTGCTTGTGCAGGTTGGCCTGGAGCGCGGCGCGCAGGACCGAGGCGGTGCCCTCCGGGCGCAGCGCGAGCTCGTCGCCGCCCTTGGTGGTGAGGGTGTACATCTCCTTGGTCACGATGTCGGTGGACTCGCCGACGCCGCGGGAGAACAGCTTCACGTCCTCGAAGACCGGGGTCTCGACGTAGCCGTAGCCGGCCCGCCGGGCGGGCGCGGCGATGCGCTCGCGGATCGCCAGGAAGGTCGCGGAGCTGGGGGGCAGCAGGTCGTAGGTGCCCTTGGGGGCGGTGAAGGTGCTCAACTTCTCTATCCGTCACATTCCTCGTCGCGGGAAAGCCGGGGCGCCGACCGCCCCCGCTGCCTGTCGGAGGTAGGGGTTGGTGGCGCGCTCACGGCCGATGGTGGTCTGTCCGCCGTGGCCGGAGAGGACCACGGTGGTGTCGTCGAGGGGCAGGCACACCCGGGCCAGCGACGTCATGATCGCCTCGCTGTCCCCGCCCGGGAGGTCGGTACGCCCGATGGAGCCGGCGAACAGCAGGTCGCCCGAGAACAGCACCGGGGGGAGGTCCTCGGCACCGGGCGTCCGGAAGGTCACCGACCCCTTGGTATGGCCCGGGGCGTGGTCCACGGTGAGCTGCAGGCCGGCCAGCTCCAGCACGCTGCGGTCGGTGAGTTCGCGCACGTCGTCGGGCTCGCCGACGGTGATCTCGCCCATCAGCTGGGTGCCCAGGGAGCGGCCGAGCGCCTTCTCCGGGTCGGACATCATGTACCGGTCCTCGGGGTGGATCCAGGCCGGGACGCCGCGGGCGCCGCAGACCGGGACCACCGAGGCCACGTGGTCGATGTGGCCGTGCGTGAGCAGCACGGCGACGGGCTTCAGCCGGTGCTCGCGCACCATTTCCTCGACGCCGCGGGCCGCTTGGTGGCCGGGATCGACGATGACGCACTCCTCGCCCGCCGCCGGAGCGACCAGGTAGCAGTTGGTGCCCCAGGCTCCAGCGGGGAATCCGGCGATGAACACGCGCGTCCTTCGGGTGTGCGGCGGTCGGTTTGCGAGAACCACCAGGAGTGATGCTGCGAATCCGTTATTCAGGGGCAGCCTACCGGCGGTCCGGTCCCGGTTGCGAACCAGATGGCGGGCCGGGCGCGACCGTCCGACGGGTCCGTTGTCAGGTTCACCGTGTTCTTACGGGCCCGGTCCCTACACTTGGCCGCCGAGGGATGCGATGATCCGCTCCGGAATCCATCCACTTTTCCCGCACATCCGTAGGAGACACGGCCGGTGGTCAGTAGCGAACAGCGGCGGCGGCAGCTCGCCCGCGAGAAGTACGAGCGCCAGATGGAACGTCGCGCCGAGGCGATGGCCGCGCGCAAGCGCCGCAACACGATCCTGGGCGCCTCGCTCGCCGTCGTGGTCCTGGCCGGCGGCGGAACGCTGTTCGCCACCGGCGCGTTCAGCTCGGACGACAAGGGCAAGTCCGCCTCGGCGGCCGACTCTCCGAAGGCCGCGCCGACCAAGGCCGGCGAGCCGACGACGCCGACCCGCAAGCCGGTGGAGGGCTGCACCGACCCGGCGCCGGGCGCGCCCAACGGCAAGCAGTGGCAGGCCGAACCGGCCATGTCGGTCGACCCGAGCGGCTCGTACACGATGGCGCTGGACACCAACTGCGGCAAGGTGACGATCGCGCTGGACGCGGCCAAGGCCCCGCACACGGTGAACTCCTTCGCCTTCCTGGCCGGCGAGAAGTACTTCGACCACACCAAGTGCCACCGCCTCACCACCGACGGCATCTTCGTGCTGCAGTGCGGCGATCCGACCGCCAGCGCGACCGTCCCCGGCGGGACGGGCGGCCCCGGCTACAAGTTCGCGGACGAGAACCTGACCGGCGCGACCTACCCGGCGGGCACCGTGGCGATGGCCAACTCCGGCCCGGGCACCAACGGCAGCCAGTTCTTCCTGGTCTACAAGGACACCCAGCTGCCGCCGAAGTACACCCCCTTCGGCAAGATCACCGGCGGTCTGGACGTGGTGCAGAAGATCGCCGCCGCGGGCACCCTGGAGGGCTCCCCGGACGGCCACCCGATGGCCGACGTCACCTTCAACTCGGCTACGGTGTCGAAGGGTTGACCAGTTCCGGGGCCGCCCGCGAGCAGTGTCCGCGACACCCTCGGCCGGCCCCGGCCCGAAATCGCCCGGCCCGGATGCGGACAGCACCGGGCCTGGTCGCCTATGTTGGCGTTGTATAGGGTGCCCGGACCCGCCTAGCCGTCACCCTCGGCAGAAAGGCACGGCGGACGGGGACGGCGGACTCATCGGTCCGCCGCACATCAACTGTGGACGACGGTCGCGCGCCGCCCCGGCGCGGGCGCGACGTCATGTGGAGGACGCGCTATGAGCAGCGACCCGTGGGGCCGTGTGGACGAGCAGGGCACGGTCTACGTCAGGACGGCCGACGGCGAACGCGTCGTGGGTTCCTGGCAGGCCGGCTCGCCCGAGGAGGCCCTCGCCTACTTCGAGCGCAAGTACCAGGGCATCGAGGTGGAGATCGGCCTGCTGGAGAAGCGGGTGCGCACCACCGACCTGGCCGCCAAGGACGCCCAGACCGCGCTGGAGCACCTGCGCGCCCAGGTGGTCGAGGGGCACGCGGTCGGTGACCTGGAGGCCCTGGCCAAGCGGCTGGACACGCTCGCCGGCGAGATCGAGAGCCGGCGCGAGGAGCGCAAGGCCGCCCGCGCCAAGGCCCAGGACGAGGCCCGCTCGGCCAAGGAGGCGCTGGTCGCCGAGGCCGAGCAGCTCGCCGAGTCCACCCAGTGGCGGGAGGCCGGGGACCGGCTGCGCGCGCTGGTGGACACCTGGAAGGGCCTGCCGCGGCTGGACCGCAAGAGCGACGACGAGCTGTGGCACCGCTTCTCGCACGCCCGCTCGGTCTTCTCCAAGCACCGCAAGGCGCACTTCGCCACCCTGGACGCCGAGCGCGACAAGGCCCGGCAGACCAAGGAGGCGCTGGTCGCCGAGGCCGAGGCGCTGTCCTCGTCCACGGACTGGGGCAGCACCGCGGCGTCCTACCGCGACCTGATGGCGCGCTGGAAGGCCGCCGGCCGGGCCCAGCGGGACATCGAGGACGAGCTGTGGGCGCGGTTCCGCGGCGCGCAGGACGTCTTCTTCCAGGCCCGTTCCGCGGTGTTCAGCGAGCGGGACGCCGAGCAGGTGGAGAACCAGAAGCTCAAGGAGGCGCTGGCCACCGAGGCCGAGGCGATCCTGCCGATCACCGACCTGAAGGCCGCCAAGGCCGCGCTGCGCGAGGTGAACGAGCGCTGGGAGGCGATCGGGCACGTGCCGCGCGAGGTCCGTCCGAAGCTGGACGGTCGGCTGAACGCGGTCGAGCGGGCGATCCGCGAGGCCGAGGACGCCGAGTGGAAGCGCTCCAACCCGGAGGCCAAGGCCCGTGCGGCCGGCATGGTCGGCCTGTTCCAGGCCAAGGCCGACAAGATCCAGGCCGACCTGGACAAGGCCCGCGCGGCCGGCAACGCCGGCCGGACGGCCAAGCTGGAGTCCGAGCTGGCCGGTGTGCAGACGCTGCTGGAGCAGGCGCACAAGAGCCAGGAGGAGTTCAGCGGCTGATCGCGGAGCCGTACGAACGCCGAAACGCCGAAACGCCGAAGGGGCCCCAGGATCACCTGGGGCCCCTTCCCGTGTCCGCTACTTCCGGGCGGAGGTGACGCGGTAGACGTCGTACACGCCCTCGACGCCGCGCACCGCCTTGAGCACGTGGCCGAGGTGCTTCGGGTCGCCCATCTCGAAGGTGAAGCGGCTCATCGCCACCCGGTCGCGGGAGGTCTGCACCGCCGCCGACAGGATGTTGACGTGCTGGTCGGAGAGGACCCGGGTGACGTCCGAGAGCAGCCGGGAGCGGTCCAGCGCCTCGACCTGGATGGCCACCAGGAACACCGAGGACTGGGTGGCCGCCCACTCGACGTCGATCATCCGTTCCGGCTGCTGGCTGAGCGCCTCCACGTTGACGCAGTCGGCGCGGTGCACCGAGACGCCGTTGCCGCGGGTCACGAAGCCGACGATCGGGTCGCCCGGGACCGGGGTGCAGCAGCGGGACAGCTTGACCCAGACGTCCTCGACGCCCTTGACGATCACGCCCGGGTCGCCCTTGGCCCGGCGGCGCGCCGCACGGCGGTTGTCGTGCGTCGGGGTGGCGGTCTCCGCCAGGTCCTCGGTCGCGCCCTCCTCGCCGCCGAGCGCCTGGACCAGCTTCTGCACGATGTTCTGCGCGGCGACGTGGCCCTCGCCGATCGCGGCGTAGAGCGAGGAGATGTCGGGGTAGCGCATCTCGTGGGCCAGGGTGACCAGCGAGTCGCCGGTGAGGATCCGCTGGATCGGCAGGCCCTGCTTGCGCATCGCCCGGACGATCGCCTCCTTGCCGTGCTCGATCGCCTCCTCGCGGCGCTCCTTGGAGAACCAGGCGCGGATCTTGTTGCGGGCGCGCGGCGACTTGACGAAGCCCAGCCAGTCCCGGGACGGCCCGGCGTTCTCCGCCTTGGAGGTGAACACCTCGACGGTGTCGCCGTTCTCCAGGGTCGACTCCAGCGGCACCAGCCGCCCGTTCACCCGGGCGCCTATCGTCCGGTAGCCGACCTCGGTGTGCACCGCGAAGGCGAAGTCGACGGGGGTGGCGCCGGCCGGCAGGGCTATCACATCGCCCTTGGGGGTGAAGACGAAGACCTCGTTGCTGGCCAGGTCGAAGCGGAGCGACTCCAGGAACTCGCCCGGGTCGGCGGTCTCCTTCTGCCAGTCCAGCAGCTGCCGCAGCCAGGCCATCTCGTTGACGGCGCCGGCCTTGTCGTCCTTGCGGACCTGGGTCGGGGTGTCGGTGCGGACCTTGGAGGCCCCGGCGACCGCGCGCTGCTTGTACTTCCAGTGCGCGGCGATGCCGTACTCGGCCCGGCGGTGCATGTCGAAGGTGCGGATCTGGAGCTCGACGGGCTTGCCGCCGGGGCCGATCACCGTCGTGTGCAGCGACTGGTACATGTTGAACTTGGGCATCGCGATGTAGTCCTTGAACCGCCCCGGCACCGGGTTCCACCGCGCGTGGATGGTGCCCAGCGCCGCGTAGCAGTCGCGGACGGTGTCGACCAGGACCCGGATGCCCACCAGGTCGTAGATCTCGGCGAAGTCCCGGCCCCGGACGATCATCTTCTGGTAGACCGAGTAGTAGTGCTTCGGCCGGCCGGTGACGGAGGCGGTGATCCGGGCGCCGTGCAGGTCCGCCTGGACCTGGTCGATGACGGTCGCCAGGTACTCGTCCCGCTTGGGGGCCCGCTCGGCGACCAGCCGGACGATCTCGTCGTACATCTTGGGGTAGAGGATCGCGAAGGCGAGGTCCTCCAGCTCCCACTTGATGGTGTTCATGCCCAGCCGGTGCGCCAGCGGGGCGTAGATCTCCAGCGTCTCGCGGGCCTTCTTCTCCTGCTTCTCCCGCTTGAGGTAGCGCATCGTGCGCATGTTGTGCAGGCGGTCGGCCAGCTTGATCACCAGGACCCGCGGGTCCTTGGCCATCGCCACGACCATCTTGCGGACGGTCTCGGCCTGCGCGGCCTCGCCGAACTTGACCCGGTCCAGCTTGGTGACGCCGTCCACCAGCAGGGCCACCGAGTCGCCGAAGTCCTTGCGCAGGGTCTCCAGGCCGTAGTCGGTGTCCTCGACGGTGTCGTGCAGCAGCCCGGCCATCAGCGTCGGGGCGTCCATGCCGAGCTCGGCGAGGATCGTCGCGACGGCCAGCGGGTGGGTGATGTACGGGTCGCCGCTCTTGCGCTTCTGCCCGCGGTGCCACTTCTCGGCCACCGCGTACGCCTTCTCGATGTCACGCAGCAGCGCCGGGTCGGCCTTGGGGTCGTTGGCCCGGATCGAGCGGAACAACGGCTCCAGGACGGGGTTGAGCACGCTGGAGCGCTGGCCGCCGAGGCGGGCCAGGCGGGCCCGCATGCCGCCGGTGGAGCCGCGGCCGGACGGGGCGAGCGAACGCGAGGAGGTCGGCGCCGGGCGTGCCGGGGTGGCCCCCGAGGGCGTGGGACGGCTTTCGGGGGCGGCCGCTGCGGCCGTGGGCACAACCTCGTCGGGCAAGGACAACTCCTCGGGGCACCGGGCCGGCCCCTGCCGGGGCCCGAACGAACGGGGACAACCGGGAGGGGATGAATCTTCATGGTACCGAGCCGGGCGCCCCGGTGTTCATCCGGCCGGGCCCGGAAACGCAAGGGGCGGCGGTCGGGTGTGCCGACCGCCGCCCCTTCGCGTACGTACCTCAGACCGTGACCAGCGTCTCCAGCGGAGCGCCGGCCAGGTGCCCGGCCAGCCGCTCGCGGCCGTCCAGGAAGCCCAGCTCCATCAGCACCACGACGCCCACCAGCTCGGCGCCGGCCTCCTTCACCAGGTCCAGCGAGGCGCCGATGGTGCCGCCGGTGGCCAGCACGTCGTCCACCACCAGCACCCGCTCACCGGGCGCGAAGGCGTCGCACTGCACCTCCAGCGTCGCCGAGCCGTACTCCAGCTCGTACGAGCGCCGGAACACGTCGCCGGGCAGCTTGCCCTGCTTGCGGATCGGCACGAAGCCGAGCCCGGCCGCGAAGGCCGCCGGGGCCGCCAGCACGAAACCGCGGGCCTCCAGGCCCACCACCTTGGTCGCCCCGAGCTCCTTGGCCCGGTCGGCGAGCGCCCGGGTGAGGGCGGCGAACGCCTCGGCGTCGGCGAGCAGCGGCGCGATGTCCTTGAACAGCACACCCGGCTTCGGGTAGTCCGGGACGTCCCGGATGCGGCTGTTCAGCAGCTCGGCCAGTGTGGTGTCGGCGGTGGTCACGGTGTGTCCTCGGGGTCGTGGTACGGATCAGCGCTTGGTGGAGGGACGGCCCTTGGCACGCGAGGTGCCGGCCGCCCGGCCGCGCTGACCGACCATACCCGCAGGCTGGCCGTCCTCCGCGAGCTCGCCCTCGGGCACCGCGTCCGAGACCTCGGACTTGGCGGCCGCGGCGGCCCGGTGCTGCAGGACGCGCTTGCGCAGCGCCTTCAGCTCCGGCTGCTCCTCCTTGAGCTGCGCCAGCAGCGGGGTGGCGACGCAGATCGAGGAGTAGGCACCGGCCGCGAGACCGATGAACAGCGCGAGCGAGATGTCGTTCAGCGTGCCGGCGCCCAGGATGCCGCCACCGATGAACAGCAGCGCGGCGACCGGCAGCAGCGCGACCACGGTGGTGTTGAGCGAGCGCACCAGGGTCTGGTTGAGGCCCGCGTTGGCGGCCTCGCTGTAGGTGAGCTTGTTCTGCTTGGTGATCCCCTTGGTGTTCTCCTTCACGGTGTCGAAGACGACGACCGTGTCGTAGAGGGAGTAACCGAGGATCGTCAGGAAGCCGATCACCGTACCCGGGGTGACCTCGAAGCCCACCAGGGCGTAGACGCCGATGGTGATCAGGAGGTCGTGGATGAGGGCGACCAGCGCGGCCACCGCCATCCGCCACTCGAAGGCGATCGCCAGGTAGGCCGTCACCAGGATCATGAAGATGATCAGACCGGTGAGTGCCTTGTTGGAGATCTGCTTGCCCCAGCTGGGGCCGATCACCTGGGCCTCGACGGTGTCCAGCGGAACGCCGATCTTCTCGGCGAGCTGCGAACGCACCTCGTCCGAGCTCTTCGGCTCCTCGGTGCTGACCTGGATCCGGATCTTGCCGTTGTCGGTCGACTGCACCAGCGGGTGCGAGGAGACGACCTGGTCGGCCGTCTCCTGAGCCTGGGAGACGGTCAGACCGGGCTTGGCCACGGTGTAGACCGAGCCGCCCTTGAACTCGATGCCCAGGTGCAGGCCCATGGCCAGCCCGATCGCCGCGACCAGCACGATCACGCCGGAGATGGAGTACCAGACCTTGCGGCGTCCGACGAAGTCGAAGCTGACCTCGCCCTGGTAGAGCCGGTGGCCCAGATTGGAGAAGCGCGACACGGTGTCAGGCCTCCTTCACGGCGGCAGAGGAGGAGGGGCTACGGCGACGGCTGCTGCGCAGCGGCGGGCGGGCGCCCAGCCGCTTCGGGTCCAGGCCGGACCACGGGTGGCCGTTCAGGAAGAACTTGCGGCGGGCCAGCAGCGTGATCATCGGCTTGGTGAAGAGGAAGATCACCACCACGTCGAGCGCGGTGGTCAGGCCCAGCGTGAACGCGAAGCCCTGGACCTTGCCGACCGAGACCACGTAGAGCACGGCGGCACAGAGGAAGGAGACGAAGTCCGAGACCAGGATGGTGCGCCGGGCGCGCGGCCAGGCCCGCTGGACCGCCGGGCGCAGCGGGGCGCCCTCGCGGACCTCGTCGCGGATGCGCTCGAAGTACACGATGAAGGAGTCGGCGGTGATACCGATCGCGACGATCGCACCGCAGACCGCGGGCAGGTTCAGCGCGAAGCCGATCCCGCCGCCGAGGAGGCTCATGATCGAGTAGGTCAGGATCGCCGAGACGATCAGACCGGCGATCGAGACCAGGCCGAGGCCGCGGTAGTAGACCAGCGAGTAGGCAACCACCAGCAGCATGCCAATCGCGCCGGCCACCAGGCCGGCCTTGAGCTGGTCGCTGCCGAGCGCCGGGGAGACGGTGGTGATGTCGCTCTTGACGAACTCCAGCGGCAGGGCGCCGTAGCCCAGCACGTTGGCCAGGTCCTGCGCCTCGGCCTGGGTGAAGCCGCCGGTGATGACCGCGGTGCCGCCCGGGATCGGGCCGTTGACCTGCGGGTGCGAGACCACCTGGTTGTCCAGCACGATCGCGAACTGGTTGGTCGGCGGGGTCTGGGTGGCCAGCTGGCCGGTGACCTTGGAGAAGGCGTCGGTGCCGGTGCCGTTGAACTGCAGCTGGACCTGCCAGCCGGCGCCCGTCTGGGTGTCGATGGTGGCCTGGGCCTTGGAGACGTCCGAGCCCTTCACGGCCGCGGGGCCGAGGGCCAGCTTCTCGTAGTAGCCGTTCTTGCCCACCTTCTGGGAGCAGGCGACGACGGCCTTGTCCTCGGGGCCGGTCTGCGCGGCGCGGACCTCGGGCTTGGAGCAGTCGAGGGCGGCGAAGGCGGCGGACAGCTCCGGCGGCACGGTGCCCTGGGTCATCGCGGCGCTGAGGTCGGCGGCGCTCGGCGGCGTGGCGGCGGCGCTCGGGGCGCCGGAGGCGGCGGCCGAGGGCGCGCCGGTCGCGGCGGCGGACGGGGCCGCGCTCGCGCCGGTGGCGGCGGCGGTCGGGCTGGCGCCCTCGGCGGCCAGCGCCTCGCCGACGGTGCGGCCCTGCTTGGTGGCGCTCGCGGCCGGAGCCGGCGTGCCGGTCGCGGCACCGGCGGCGGCCGACGGGGTCGCGGCCGGGGTGCCGGTGGCACCGGCGGACGGGGTGCCGGTGGGCGCCGGGACGGTGACGCCGCTGGGCGCCACGGCCAGGACCGGACGGAAGAACAGCTTGGCGGTGGTACCCACCTGGTCCGCCGCGTTCTGCCGGTCGCCACCCTTGGGGATGTTCACGATGATCGTGTTCTCGCCCTGGGTCTGGACCTCCGCCTCGGAGACACCCATCCCGTTGACACGGCGCTCGATGATCCCGGTGGCGATGTCCATGTTGGACTTGCTGATCGCCTTGGGGTCGGTCGACTTCGCGGTCAGCGTGATGCTGGTGCCGCCGGCGAGGTCGATCCCGAGCCGGGGCTTGGTGGTGCCCGTCCCGAACATGAGGGCGACCAGTCCGACGGTGACGACCAGGATGAGGGCCAGCGCCCGCCCTGGGTAGCCGTCGCGCGGGCGCGACTTGGGTGTTGCCACCTTGCTCGTTTCTCCCTGTCCATGCCACCTCCCCGACCGGACCCCCGTCCGGCTCGTGGCGGGACGGGGGTCCGGCGGGTCTGCGGCCCTGAGGTCCTGTGGGCTCGCGGCACTGCGCCGCGCGGCCGGGCGGGTTGCCCGTCCGTACTACTTGCTCGCGGGAGCCCCGCCCTCGGCATCGCCCTTCTCGGCGCTGTCCTTGGTCAGCGTCAGCGGCTTGTCCTCGACCGGCTCGGCGGCGGCGTCCTCGGCCTCCGGCTCGGGGAGCTCGTCGTCGGCGGGGCGACCGTTGATGATCGCGTCGTACTCCTGGGGGTCCAGGACGGCCGCGATCGCGCTCTTGGTGAAGTGGGTGACCACGCCGGGCGCGATCTCCAGCTCGACGGTCTCGTCGTTGACCGCCTTCACCTGGGCGTACAGGCCGCCGATGGTGCGGACTCCGGCCCCCGGCTCCAGCGCCGTCTGCATCTGCTGCATCTGCGACTGGCGCTTCTTCTGCGACCGGAACATGAGCACGATCGCGACGATCGGGAGGAGAAGGATGATGAGGTTCACTGCAGCCAGGGTCCTTTACGGGCCGCCGGCCGGCGGCCTGTGTGGTATTGGTCGGCCCGTCAGGTGAGAGGGGCGGTCCGGCGGAGTCTAGGCGACCCAGAATCGATCGGACAACGCCAAGCATCGCATCCTGCCGCCGAAAGTGGCGACCCTCCGCCTGCACAGTTTCCCGGGGCTTCGCTCCCGGCTCCGCCATGCGGCGCGGCGGCGCCGCCGGGCGGGAACGTCCGGGTGCGACTCACCCGTTCAGCCGGTGGCGGTCAACTTTCGTCGGCGGGGAACAGCTCCGACTGGGCCGGCAGGCTGCCACGAGAGGTCTGGACCGGCGGGGTCTGTGCCGGTGGAGTCAGGCCGAGGTGCTGCCAGGCCGCGGCGGTGGCGATCCGCCCGCGCGGGGTCCGGGCGAGCAGGCCCTCGCGCACCAGGAAGGGCTCCGCCACCTCCTCGACCGTCTCGGACTCCTCCCCCACGGCGACCGCGAGTGTCGACAAACCGACCGGGCCGCCGCCGAACAGCCGCAGCAGCGCGTCCAGCACCGCGCGGTCCAGCCGGTCCAGCCCCCGGGCGTCCACCTCATAGACGTCCAGCGCCTGGGCGGCGATCCCGGCGGTGACCACGCCGTCGTGCCGGACCTGCGAGTAGTCGCGGACCCGGCGCAGCAGCCGGTTGGCGATGCGCGGGGTGCCGCGCGAGCGCCCGGCGATCTCGGCGGCGCCGGCCGGGTCTATCTCCACGTCCAGCAGCGCGGCCGAGCGGTGCACCACCCGCTGCAGCTCGGCCGGGGCGTAGAACTCCATGTGCCCGGTGAAGCCGAATCGGTCGCGCAGCGGGGGCGGCAGCAGGCCGGCCCGGGTGGTGGCGCCGACCAGGGTGAAGGGCGGCAGCTCCAGCGGGATGGCGGTGGCGCCCGGGCCCTTGCCGACGATCACGTCGACCCGGAAGTCCTCCATCGCCATGTAGAGCATCTCCTCGGCCGGCCGGGACATCCGGTGGATCTCGTCGAGGAAGAGCACCTCGCCCTCGGTGAGCGAGGAGAGGATCGCCGCGAGGTCCCCCGCGTGCTGGATGGCCGGGCCGGAGGTGATCCGGATCGGGGCGCCCAGCTCAGCGGCGATGATCATGGACAGGGTGGTCTTGCCCAGCCCGGGCGGCCCGCTCAGCAGCACGTGGTCGGGCGCGCTGCCGCGCTTGCGGGCGGCCTGGAGCACCAGGGACAGCTGCTCGCGCACCCGCTCCTGGCCGATGAACTCGTCCAGCAGCTTGGGGCGCAGCGCCGCCTCCACCGCCTGGTCCTCACCGTCGGCGGCAGCCGTGACCAGCCGGTCGGCGGGTTCCGAGTCGTACATCGTCGCGGGCTCCCAGGTCTGAAAAAGTCGACAAACGGACAGATCGTCAGATGGTCTCAGCGGGCGCGGTTGAGGCCGCGCAGCGCGAGCCGCAGCAGCGCGCCGACGTCCGGCGTCTGCTGCGCCTCCGCCTCCGGGGTGACGGCCGCGACCGCCTCGTCCGCCTCGCGCGGGGCGTAGCCGAGACCGGTCAGCGCGGAGTACAGCTGCTCGCTCCACGGCGCCGGGCCGGCCGCGATCGGCTTCTGCGCGGGCACCGCGCCGTGCGGGGCGCCGAGCTTGTCCTTGTACTCCAGCAGCAGCTTGGCCGCCTTCGCCTTGCCGATGCCCGGCACGGCGACCAGCGCCTTCTCGTCACCGCCCGCGATCGCGGCCCGCAGCGCGTCGGGGCTGTGCACCCCGAGGATCGCCTGCGCCAGCTTGGGGCCGACGCCCGGCGCGGCCTGCAGGATCTCGAAGACGGCGCGTTCGTCGTCGTCCGCGAAACCGAAGAGGGTCAGCGAGTCCTCCCGGACCACCAGCGAGGTCGCCAGCCGGGCCGGCTCGCCCAGCCGCAGGCCGGCCAGGGTGTTCGGGGTGCACTGCACCGCCATGCCCACCCCGCCGACCTCGACCACCGCGGTCCCGGAGGAGATGGCCGCCACGGGCCCTTGCACGAAGGCGATCACCGGACAGTGCCTTTCACAGAGGTGGAACGGGCTTTCACAGGAGCGGAACGGGGCGTGGCGCGGGCGGCCAGGACGGCGGCCTCCAGGCGGTTGGTCGCCCCGCCGCGCCAGATGTGACAGATCGCCAGCGCCAGCGCGTCGGCGGCGTCCGCGGGCTTGGGCGGGGCGTCCAGCCGCAGCAGGCGCTGCACCATGGCCGTGACCTGGGCCTTGTCGGCCCGGCCGGAGCCGGTGACGGCCGCCTTGACCTCGCTCGGGGTGTGCAGGGTGACGGGGATGCCGCGGCGCGTCGCGCAGAGCATCGCGACCGCGCTCGCCTGCGCGGTGCCCATCACGGTGCGCACGTTGTGCTGGGCGAAGACCCGCTCGACGGCGACCAGGTCGGGCCGGTGCTCGTCCAGCCAGGCCTCGATGCCCTGCTCGACCAGGAGCAGCCGCTGCCCGATCTCGGCCTCGGCGGGGGTGCGCACCACGCCGACCCCGGCCATCCGCAACGGCCGGCCCGGCGCGCCCTCGACCACGCCGACCCCGCACCTGGTCAGCCCCGGGTCCACACCCAGTACCCGTACCACTCGCCCCGCCTCTCCGTGACTCGCCACTGGTCACCGGCCGCTCGCGGCGAGCGACCTGCGAAGGCTACCGTCCGGGTCCGACAACCCCGCCGACGACACCGGCCCGGCGGTCCTGGGACCACCGGGCCGGGCAGTGAGAACGATCACTCACCGTCGATCGATCGATGCCGTGTCACTCGGCGTCGAGCTGCGCACCGACCTCGTCGGAGATGTCGAAGTTGGCGAAGACGTTCTGCACGTCGTCGCTGTCCTCCAGGGCGTCGATCAGCTTGAGGATCTTGCGGGCGCCGTCGACGTCCAGCTCGACCTGCATGCTCGGGAGGAAGTTGGCCTCGGCCGAGTCGTAGTCGACGCCGGCGTCCACCAGCGCGGTGCGCACGGCGACCATCTTGGAGGCCTCGGAGACGATCTCGAACGAGTCGCCGAGGTCGTTGATCTCCTCGGGCTCCTGGTCGAGGACGACCTCGAAGAGCTTGTCCTCGTCCACGCCGTCGGCCTTGGGGACGATGACGACACCCTTGCGGGCGAACAGGTACGACACCGAACCCGGGTCGGCCATCGAGCCGCCGTTGCGGGTCATCGCGACGCGCACGTCGGAGGCGGCGCGGTTGCGGTTGTCGGTGAGGCACTCGATCAGGACGGCGACACCGTTCGGGCCGTAGCCCTCGTACATGATGGTCTGGTAGTCGGCGCCGCCGGCCTCCAGGCCGCCACCGCGCTTGACGGCGCGGTTGATGTTGTCGATCGGGACCGAGCTCTTCTTCGCCTTCTGGATGGCGTCGTAGAGAGTCGGGTTGCCCTGCGGGTCGGGACCGCCCGTGCGCGCCGCCACCTCGATGTTCTTGATCATCTTGGCGAAGAGCTTGCCGCGCTTGGCGTCGATCACGGCCTTCTTGTGCTTGGTGGTAGCCCACTTAGAGTGGCCGGACATCGCCAGCTCCTTTACGTCGCCAAAGGGAAATGAACAGATGAGATCTTACCGGTGTCGTCACCGGTGAGGTGCACACGGTCAGCGCGCGGTGAGTACGCGCCCGGTGCGGGTCAGCGCGGGGCCGCCGCGAGGTGGTCCTCGACCATCCTCACGAAGTACCCGTGCACCCGGTGGTCGCCGGTCAGCTCCGGGTGGAAGGAGGTGGCCAGCAGGTTGCCCTGGCGCACGGCGACGATCCGGCTGTCCGGGCCGTCCGCGGCGGGCAGCTCGGCCAGCACCTCGACGCCCGCGCCGACCGCCTCGACCCAGGGGGCGCGGATGAAGACGCCGTGCACCGGCGCGTCGTCCATGCCCTTGAAGGCGATCCCGGACTCGAAGGACTCGTTCTGGCGGCCGAAGGCGTTGCGGCGCACCGTCATGTCGATGCCGCCGACGGTCTCCTGGTCCTCGCGGCCGTCGAGGATCTTGTCCGCCAGCATGATCATGCCCGCGCAGGTGCCGTACACCGGCATCCCGGCGGCGACGCGCTCGCGCAGCGGGTCCATCACGCCGAACAGCAGCGCCAGCTTGGACATGGTGGTGGACTCCCCGCCGGGGATCACCAGCGCGTCGACCTCGGCCAGTTCCTCGGCACGGCGCACCGGGCGGGCGAGCGCGTCGGCCTCGGCCAGCGCCACGAGGTGCTCGCGGACGTCGCCCTGCAGGGCGAGGACGCCGATGACTGGAGTGCTCACGGTCTTCAACCTCAATCGATCGTTACTACAGGAGTACGTGGCGCGGCCCGCCGCAGGCGCCGAGGCGCTGCGGCGGGCCGGCTCGGAAGCTGCGGGCGACTACCAGCCGCGGTTGGCGTAGCGCTCGGTCTCCGGCAGGGTGTCGCAGTTGATGCCGACCATGGCCTCGCCGAGGTTGCGGGAGGCGTCCGCGATGATCTTCGGGTCGTCGAAGAAGGTGGTGGCCTTCACGATGGCGGCGGCGCGCTTGGCCGGGTCGCCCGACTTGAAGATGCCGGAGCCGACGAAGACGCCCTCGGCGCCCAGCTGGCGCATCAGCGCGGCGTCGGCCGGGGTGGCCACGCCACCGGCGGAGAACAGCACGACCGGCAGCTTGCCGAGCTCGGCGACCTCCTTGACCAGCTCGTACGGGGCGCGCAGCTCCTTGGCGGCGGCGTACAGCTCGTTGTTGTCGAAGCCGCGCAGCTTGGCGATCTCGTTCTTGATCTGGCGCAGGTGGCGGACGGCCTCGACGACGTTGCCGGTGCCGGCCTCGCCCTTCGAGCGGATCATGGCCGCGCCCTCGGCGATGCGGCGCAGGGCCTCGCCCAGGTTGGTGGCGCCGCAGACGAAGGGGGTGGTGAAGGCCCACTTGTCCGAGTGGTTGACCTCGTCGGCCGGGGTCAGCACCTCGGACTCGTCGATGTAGTCGACACCGAGCGACTGCAGGACCTGGGCCTCGACGAAGTGGCCGATGCGGGACTTGGCCATCACCGGGATGGAGACCGCGGCGATGATCTCCTCGATCATGTTCGGGTCGGACATGCGGGCCACGCCGCCGTCCTTGCGGATGTCGGCCGGAACCCGCTCGAGCGCCATGACGGCCACCGCGCCGGCATCCTCGGCGATCTTGGCCTGCTCGGCGTTGACCACGTCCATGATCACACCGCCCTTGAGCTGCTCGGCCATGCCGCGCTTGACCCGGGCGGTGCCGATCTGCGGCTGGTCTGCGGTGGTGGGGGTGGTGGACACGTGAGACCTCACTCGAAGATGAACCAGTGCTATCGCCCTATGGTAGGCGGAACAAGTGGCGCCTCCATGTGCCACCCAGTCCAGCCCGAACGACGGGACACGACAAACGGGCCGTATCCGTGGGACACCCTAAGCAGGCGCCCCTTCGGGCGTCAGGGCGGGCGGCGGGGCGTCGTCCATCTCGAAGGCCATCGGGAACGGGGCCTTCCCGGCCAACCGGAAATACCGCACCAACCGGTGCTCACGCACCGCCCGCGCCGCCCGCACCGCGTCGTTGTGGAACCGCCGCGCCATCGGCACCCGGCGCACCGCGGCCGTCAGATCACGGACCGCGTCCTCCCCGCCCGGCTCCGCCACCAGCGCCGCCACCTGCTCCGGCTCCTCCAGCACCGCCCGCAACGCCAGGCTCAGCTGGCTCTCCGCCACCTCGCGCTGCTCGTCGTCGGCCTGCCGGGCCGCGTGCGCCGCGTCCAGCAGCAGCAGCGAGGCCGCCGGGTCCAGCAGCGAGGACGTCGCCAGCTCGATCGCCACCGAGGCCCGGCGCACCAGCTGCGCGTCCAGCGCCGCCCGCGCGGCGTCGATCCGGGCGTGCAGGCGGTCCAAGCGGCCGGCCGTCCAACTCAGGTACATGCCGAAGAGCACCACGGCCACGCCGGCCCAGATCCAGGTAGTCACGGGGCGCAACGCTACCGGGTGTCGCCGGCTCACCCCTCGACGGATGTCACCCGGTAGCTGTCCCGGTCGATGTCCGCGACGTTCACCGCCGTGAACAGCCGGCTGCCCCGCTCCGGCCGCACGAACTTCGCGACCAGCTCGATCACGCCCTCGCTCAGCGCCGCCTTCGCCTCCGGGGTGCGCCCCGGGAAGATCTGGAACTCCACGTACACCTGCGCGTCCCCGGCCCGACCGCTGGTGCCCACCACCAGCGCCTCCACCTGCCGGAACACCGTCTTGCACGCCTCCGGCTTCGCGTCGATCGTCTGCTCCGCCAGCCGGTTGATCGCCAGGCCCAGGCCCCGGCGGTCGAAGGTACCAGCCAGCGACGACGAGTACTCCACGGAAATCTGCGGCATCGAACTGCCCCCAAACGATCGAGCGTTGTGCGGTCAGCCCGACCCTAGACCCCCGCACACCGCCGCTCAGTCGCGGGCCAGCCCGAACAGGCCGCGCCGCCCGCTGCGCACGTCCTCCTCGACCACCGCCGCGGCCCCCGCCGTCACCGTCTCGTACACCGCCAGGATGTCCGCGCCGACCGTCGACCAGTCGAACCGCCGCACGTGCCGCGAGGCCGCCTTCCGCAGCTCCTCCAGCCGCGCCGGGTCGCCCAGCAGCCGCAGCGCCGTACGGGCCAGCGCGTCCGCGTCCTCCACCGGGAACAGCTCGCCGGCGTCCCCGCCGTCGAGCACCTGCTTGAACGCGTCCAGATCGCTCGCCAGCACCGGGGCACCCGCCGACATCGCCTCGACCAGGATGATCCCGAAGCTCTCGCCACCGGTGTTCGGCGCCACGTACAGGTCCACGCTGCGCAGCAGCCGGGCCTTCTCCTCGTCGCTCACCATCCCGAGGAACTCCACCTGCCGGCGCACCTCCGGCGCCAGGCCGGCGACGGCCTCCTCCTCGTCGCCCTTGCCCGCCACCAGCAGCCGCACCCCCGGCCGCTGCGCCAGGATCCCCGGCAGCGCCGCCAGCAGCGTCGGCAGGCCCTTGCGGGGCTCGTTGATCCGGCCGATGAAGCCGATCGTGCCCGGCTCCCCCTTCGCCGCGTGGCCCGTCCAGCGCTCGTCCGGCTCCGCGTCCGCGAAGAAGCCCACGTCCACGCCGTTGGGGATCACCACCGCATCCCCGCCCAGGTGCTCCACCAGCGTCCGGCGGGCGTACTCCGACACCGCGATCCGGGCCCGCATCTTCTCCAGGCCCGGCTGCAGGATCGGCGAGGCCGCGATCATCGCCCGCGACCGCGGGTTGGACGTGTGGAAGGTCCCCACCATCGGCCCGGTC
Source organism: Streptomyces novaecaesareae (assembly GCF_000716875.1). Classification (GTDB taxonomy): domain Bacteria; phylum Actinomycetota; class Actinomycetes; order Streptomycetales; family Streptomycetaceae; genus Kitasatospora; species Kitasatospora novaecaesareae. Next base: position 67,120 of record NZ_JNWQ01000034.1, read on the forward strand.
GCCGACCAGGCGGCCAGCATCGACAGGCTCGGCGAGGCCGGCTCGTGCACGTGCAGGATGTCGAAGCGCCCGTCGTGCAGCCACCGCCGCACCCGCGCCGCCGACAGGATGCCGAAGCTCAGCCGCGCCACCGACCCGTTGTACGGCACCGCCACCGCCCGCCCGGCCGAGACCACGTACGGCGGCAGCGCCTCGTCGTCCTCGGCCGGCGCCAGCACCGACACCTCGTGCCCCAGACCGATCAGGTGCTCGGCCAGGTCCCGGATGTGGAACTGCACCCCACCGGGGACGTCCCAGTCGTACGGGCAGACGATGCCGATCTTCACGGGTTCCTCAAGCTCCTTCGGACAGTCGTACCGGCTCAGGACGGGCCGGGGTCGCAACGGCCGGGATCAGGACCCGGAGGCCTCGGCCGCAGGCTCCGGAGCCGCCTCCGCGCGCACCGCGGCCGCCTCCTTCACCGTCTCACGGACGGGCAGGTCGGCGAGCCAGAACTTCTGCAGCATGTGCCAGTCCTGCGGGTACTCGCGGATCCCCAGCTCCCACACGTCCGCCATCGCCTGCGTCATCGCCCGCGTGCGCTCCTTGCGGTCGCCCTCCTCGGGCACCGGCACCTCGGGGTGGATCCGCGCCCGCAGCACCGGACCGTCGTACCAGAGCGTCACCGGCAGCAGCGCCGCCCCGGTCCGCTGGCACAGCGCCGCCGGACCGGCCGGCATCCGGGTCGCCTCACCGAAGAACGACACCTCGATGCCCGCCTCCGACAGGTCCCGGTCCCCCACCAGGCACACCAGCCGACCCTCGCGCAGCCGCCGCGCCAGCGTGCCGATCACGTTCACCCCGCCACCGGTCAACGCCAGGACCTCCATGCCCTGGCCCTCCCGGAACGCCACGAACCGGTCGAACAGCCGCTCCGGCTTCAACCGCTCGGCGACGGTGGTGAACGGGTAGCCCTGCTGCGCCACCCAGGTGCCCGCCAGGTCCCAGTTGCCCATGTGCGGCAGCGCTATCACCGCGCCCCGCCCGGCCTCCATCGGCGCCCGCAGGTGCTCGAAGCCCTCCACCCGGACGTCCCGCGCCACCCGCTCCCGGCTCCACACCGGCAGCCGGAACGACTCCATCCAGTACCGCAGGTACGAACGCATCCCGGCCCGCGACAACGACCGCAGCGCCGCCTCGTCCAGCCCCGGACGGACCCGGCGCAGATTCGCCTCCAGCTGCAGCACCCGCTTGCCGCGCTTGCGCCACGCGTAGTCCGCCAGCCGGTCGAACAGCCCCCGCGCCACCGGCTCCGGCAGGTGCTTCAGCACCCCCCAGCCCAGCGCGTACGCCCAGTACACCAGTCGGTCCGTCACCGCAGGACGCCCCCCATCAGCTCCCGGCCGCCGCTCGGTCGGCCTCGAACGCCTCACGGCGCACGGTCAGCACCCGCTGGAACACCGTCACCAGGCTGCCCGCCGCCACCAGCCACAGCGCCACCGGCAGCAGCCACTCCACGTACGGCACACCGAACGTGTGCAGACCCGCGACCCCGGCCGCCACCAGGCTCGCCACCAGCCGCTCGGCCCGCTCCACCAGCCCCGACACATCACACGGCAGGCCCTGGCTCTCCGCCCGCGCCTTGGTGTACGACACCACCAGACCGCTCGCCAGGCAGAAGATCGCCACCGCGCACAGCAGGTTGTCGTCACCCTTGCCCGCGTACCACATCGCCAGCCCACCGAAGATCGCCGCATCCGCGACCCGGTCCAGCGTGGAGTCCAGGAACGCCCCCCACTTGGTGGTCCGGCCCAGCTGACGGGCCATGTTCCCGTCCACCAGGTCGGAGAAGATGAACAGCGTGATCGTGATGGTGCCCCAGAAGAACTCCCCACGCGGGAAGAACACCAGCGCACCGGCCACCGAACCGGCGGTACCGATCAGCGTCACGGAGTCCGGGCTCACGCCCAGACGGATCAGGAACGCGGCGAACGGGGTCAGAACACGTGTGAAGAAGGCACGCGCGTATTTGTTGAGCATGGCCTTCCCAGCCGCTCCGATCTCCCAGATACCCGCCTGGCGCAACGGACGCGGCAGACGGCCGAACGGATCAGCCCGTCCGGCGCACCCATCGTAGCCACGCCGACGACACGCTCCGCCGCACGCACCGCCGGACGGCGACCCCGGCCACGGCCCACGCACGCACGGTCACACGACACGCGCCCGGACGACACCCGACCCTAGACTGCGATGGACAGCCTCGGCGCCACGGGAGGAGACCCCGATGCCCGACCGCAGCACGGCACGAGCCGGCCAGGCACCCGCCGTCACCGGCCCCCGGGACCTGCGCAACGTCGTCCTCATCGGTCCCAGCGGTGTGGGCAAGACCACCCTCGCCGAATCCCTCGCCCTCGCCGCCGGCGCCACCGGCCGGGCCGGTCGCGTCACCGACGGCACCACCGTCTCCGACCACGAGGAGATCGAGCACCAGCAGCAGCGCTCCGTCCAGCTCTCCCTGCTCCCGCTCGAATGGAAGGGCGTCAAGATCAACCTGATCGACCCGCCCGGCCACCCCGACTTCACCGCGGACCTGCGCGCCGCCCTGCACGCCGCCGACGCGGCCGTCTTCGTCGTCTCCGCCACCGACCCGGTCACCGCCCCCACCCGCGCCCTGTGGCGCGAGTGCGCCGCCGAGGGCATCCCCCGCGCCATCGCCGTCGCCAAACTCGACATCGCCCGCACCGGCTTCGACGACATCCTCACCACCTGCCACGACGCCTTCGACCTGGGCCCGGACACCCTCCGCCCGCTCTTCCTGCCCGTCCTCCACGACGGCCGGCCCGACGGCAGCGTCGACCTCCTCACCGGCGACACCTACGGCGACGCCGCCCCGCTCCCCGACACCGGCCCCGCCCACGAGAGCCTCGTCGAGGCCATCTCCGGCCAGGACGACACCCTCATGGAGCGCTACCTCGCCGGCGACCCCCTCGACACCGACTCCCTCGAAGCCGGAATGCGCCGCGAAGTCCTCGCCTGCACCCTCCACCCCGCCGTCCCCACCAGCGAGAACGGCCTCGGCGCCGCCGAACTCCTCGACCTCATCGCGCACACCTTCCCCGACCCCACCGAACGCACCCGCCCAGCCCCCGACTGCGACCCCGACGCCCCGCTCGCCGCCCAGGTCGTCCGCATCACCGGCGACGCCTACGTCGGCCGGATCAGCCTGCTGCGCCTGTACGCCGGCACCCTGCGCCCCGACACCAAGATCCACCTCCTCGGCCCGGCCCACACCGCCGGCCAGAACGGCGACGAACGCGTCACCGCCCTCACCAGCCCCTTCGGCAAACTCCAGCGGCCCGTCCCGCACGCCGTCGCCGGCGACCTCGTCTGCGCCGCCAAACTCACCACCGCCCGCGCCGGCGACACCGTCCACGACCCCGGACACCCCGTCGAGCTCGACGGCTGGACCCTCCCCGAACCCCTGCTCCCGATCGCCGTCGAAGCCCACAGCAAGGCCGACGACGACAAGCTCTCCCAGGCCCTCACCCGGCTCACCGCCGAAGACCCGTCGCTACGCCTCGAACAGAATCCCGACACCCACCAGCTCGTCCTCTGGTGCACCGGCGAGGCCCACGCCGAGGTCGTCCTCGACCGCCTCCGCACCCGCCACGGCGTCCACGTCGACACCGTCGAACCCAAGGTCGCCCTGCGCGAGACCTTCGGCACCGCCGCCGCCGGCCACGGCCGCCTCGTCAAACAGTCCGGCGGCCACGGCCAGTACGCCATCTGCGACCTGGAGGTCGAGCCCCTCCCGGCCGGCTCGGGCTTCGAGTTCCAGGAACACGTCGTCGGCGGCGCCGTCCCCAAACACTTCATCCCCTCCGTCGAGAAGGGCATCCGCGCCCAACTCGCCAAGGGCGTCGCCACCGGACACCCCCTCGTCGACGTCCGGGTCACCCTCACCGACGGCAAGGCCCACTCCGTCGACTCCTCCGACGCGTCCTTCCAGAACGCCGCCGCCCTCGCCCTGCGCGACGCCGCCGAACACGCCGTCATCCGCCTGCTCGAACCCGTCGCCGCCGTCAGCGTCCTGCTGCCCGACGACTACCTCGGCGCCGTCCTCGGCGACCTCTCCGCCCGCCGCGGCCGCGTCCTCGGCACCGAGACCGGCGGCCCCGGCCTCACCCTGCTGCGCGCCGAGGTCCCCGAACTCGAACTCGTCCGCTACCCGGTCGACCTGCGCTCCCTCACCCACGGCACCGCCGAGTTCTCCCGCGCCTACCTGCGCCACGAACCCATGCCCGCCGCCCTCGCCGAGCGCTACACCGACTGAGCGGCCCTGGGCCTGTCTTCGAACTCCCGCCTGCGGGGCGACGCCGGGGCACGCACCTCGCTGCGTTGTCGTCGGTCGCCAATGCTCCGCAGTGGCTCCCTCCTCCGCCTTGCGATGCACGCACCCCAACGCCG
>NZ_JNWQ01000035.1 GCF_000716875.1 Streptomyces novaecaesareae
GCAGACCCCCACAGACCCCCTCCGAGCCCCGGGAACGCCGCAGGGCGGCCACCCCGTGAGGGGTGACCGCCCTGCGATCAGTGACGCGCGACTCAGCCGGTGTACGGGCCGTAGTCGTAGTCGTCCAGCGGAACCGCCTGGCCGGAGCCGGCGCCGAAGGGCGACAGGTCGTAGTCGTCGTAGCCGACGGCCGAGTACATCGCGGCCTTGGCCTCCTCGGTCGGCTCGACCCGGATGTTGCGGTAACGGGGCAGACCCGTACCGGCCGGGATGAGCTTACCGAGGATGACGTTCTCCTTGAGGCCCAGCAGCGGGTCCGACTTGGCGTGGATCGCCGCGTCGGTGAGGACCCGGGTCGTCTCCTGGAAGGAGGCGGCCGACAGCCAGGACTCGGTGGCCAGCGAGGCCTTGGTGATACCCATCAGCTGCGGACGGCCGGAGGCGGGGTGACCGCCCTCGGCGACGACGCGACGGTTCTCCTGCTCGAAGCGGCCGCGCTCGACCAGCTCGCCGGGCAGCAGCTCGGCGTCGCCCGACTCGATGATCGTCACGCGGCGGAGCATCTGCCGGATGATGATCTCGATGTGCTTGTCGTGGATCGACACACCCTGCGAGTTGTAGACCTTCTGGACCTCGGCGACCAGGTGGATCTGGACGGCACGCTGGCCCATGATCCGCAGGACGTCGTGCGGGTTGGTGGCACCCATGGTCAGCTTCTGGCCGACCTCGACCGCCTCGCCCTCGCTGACCAGCAGCTTCACACGCTTCGAGACCGGGTAGGCGATCTCGTCGGTGCCGTCGTCCGGCGTGATGACCAGCTTGCGGGTCTTCTCGGTGTCCTCGATGCGGACCCGGCCCTGCGCCTCCGAGATCGGGGCCACACCCTTGGGGGTACGGGCCTCGAAGAGCTCGACGACACGCGGCAGACCCTGGGTGATGTCGTCACCGGCCACACCACCGGTGTGGAAGGTACGCATCGTCAGCTGGGTACCGGGCTCACCGATGGACTGGGCGGCGATGATGCCGACCGCCTCACCGATGTCGACCAGCTTGCCGGTGGCCAGCGAGCGCCCGTAGCACATGGCGCAGGTGCCGACGGCCGACTCACAGGTCAGGATCGAGCGGGTCTTGACCTCACCGATGCCGTGGCGGATCAGCTCGTCGATCAGCACGTCACCGAGGTCGGTGTTCGCGGTGGCCAGCAGCTTGCCGTCGACGGTGATGTCCTCGGCGAGCATGCGGGCGTACACGCTGGTCTCGACGTCGTCGGCCTTGCGCAGCACGCCGTCCGCACCCACGGAGCCGATCGCCAGCTTCAGGCCGCGCTCGGTGCCGCAGTCCTCCTCGCGAATGATGACGTCCTGGGAGACGTCGACCAGACGACGGGTGAGGTAACCGGAGTCGGCGGTACGGAGGGCGGTGTCGGCCAGACCCTTACGGGCACCGTGGGTGGAGATGAAGTACTCCAGCACGGACAGACCCTCACGGAACGACGCCTTGATGGGTCGCGGGATGGTCTCGTTCTTGGCGTTCGACACCAGACCACGCATACCGGCGATCTGGCGCATCTGCATCATGTTTCCACGAGCACCCGAGTCGACCATCATGAAGATGGGGTTCGTCTTCGGGAAGTTCTCGTTCATGGCCTCGGCGACCTCGTTGGTCGCCTGGGTCCAGATGCCGATGAGCTCCTGCTTGCGCTCGTCGTTGGTGATCAGGCCGCGCTCGTACTGACGCTGGACCTTCTCCGCCTTCGCCTCGTAGCCCTCCAGGATCTGGGGCTTGTTCGGCGGGACGACGACGTCCGAGATCGAGACGGTGACACCCGAGCGGGTCGACCAGTGGAAGCCGGCCGCCTTCAGGTTGTCCAGGGTCGCCGCGACGACGACCTTCGGGTAGCGCTCCGCCAGGTCGTTGACGATCGCGGAGAGCTGCTTCTTGCCCACCTCGTAGTCGACGAACGGGTAGTCCTCGGGCAGCAGCTCGTTGAAGAGCGCGCGGCCCAGGGTGGTGTTCAGGCGGAAGGGCTCGCCGTCGAACCAGTTCGACTGGCCGTCCTCGTCCAGCGGCGGGGTCCAGCCGCGCGGCGGGACGGTGCCGGCCGCCAGACGCAGCTCGATCGGGGCCTGGACGTCCAGCTCGCGGGCGTCGAAGGCCATGATCGCCTCGGCGGTCGACGAGAAGGTACGGCCACCGCCCTTCACGTCCTCGCGGTCCGAGGTCAGGAAGAACAGACCGAGCACCATGTCCTGGGTCGGCATGGTGACGGGGCGACCGTCGGCCGGCTTCAGGATGTTGTTCGAGGACAGCATCAGGATGCGGGCCTCGGCCTGCGCCTCCGCGGAGAGCGGCAGGTGGACGGCCATCTGGTCACCGTCGAAGTCCGCGTTGAACGCGGTGCAGACGAGCGGGTGGATCTGGATGGCCTTGCCCTCGACCAGCTGCGGCTCGAAGGCCTGGATGCCGAGGCGGTGCAGGGTGGGCGCACGGTTCAGCAGAACCGGGTGCTCGGCGATGACCTCTTCGAGCACGTCCCACACGACCGGACGGGCACGCTCGACCATGCGCTTGGCCGACTTGATGTTCTGCGCGTGGTTCAGGTCGACCAGGCGCTTCATCACGAACGGCTTGAAGAGCTCCAGCGCCATGGCCTTCGGCAGACCGCACTGGTGCAGCTTGAGCTGCGGGCCGACGACGATGACCGAACGGGCCGAGTAGTCGACTCGCTTGCCGAGCAGGTTCTGGCGGAAACGACCCTGCTTGCCCTTCAGCATGTCGCTGAGGGACTTCAGCGGGCGGTTGCCCGGGCCGGTGACCGGACGGCCGCGGCGGCCGTTGTCGAACAGCGCGTCGACGGCCTCCTGGAGCATGCGCTTCTCGTTGTTCACGATGATCTCGGGGGCACCGAGGTCGAGCAGGCGCTTCAGGCGGTTGTTGCGGTTGATGACGCGGCGGTACAGGTCGTTCAGGTCGGAGGTCGCGAAGCGGCCACCGTCCAGCTGCACCATCGGACGCAGGTCCGGCGGGATGACCGGGACGCAGTCCAGCACCATGCCGTTGGGCTTGTTGGTGGTCTGCAGGAACGCGGAGACGACCTTGAGGCGCTTCAGCGCACGGGTCTTCTTCTGGCCCTTGCCGGTGCGGATGATCTCGCGCAGGCGCTCGGACTCCTCCGCCAGGTCGAAGGTCTCCAGGCGGTCCTTGAGGGCCGCCGCGCCCATCGAGCCGGAGAAGTAGGTGCCGAAGCGGTCGCGCAGCTCGCGGTAGAGCAGCTCGTCGCCCTCCAGGTCCTGGACCTTGAGGTTCTTGAAGCGGGCCCACACCTCGTCGAGGCGGTCGAGCTCGCGCTGCGCGCGGTCGCGCAGCTGCTTCATCTCGCGCTCGGCGCCCTCGCGCACCTTGCGGCGCACGTCGGCCTTGGCGCCCTCGGCCTCCAGCTCGGCCAGGTCGGTCTCGGCCTTCTTGGCGCGGCCTTCGAGGTCGGAGTCGCGGCGGTTCTCGATCTGCTGGCGCTCGACCGAGACGTGCGCCTCCAGGGACGGCAGGTCGCGCTGGCGGCGCTCGTCGTCGACCCAGGTGATCATGTAGGCGGCGAAGTAGATGACCTTCTCGAGGTCCTTCGGCGCCAGGTCCAGCAGGTAGCCCAGGCGGGACGGGACACCCTTGAAGTACCAGATGTGGGTGACCGGGGCGGCCAGCTCGATGTGGCCCATCCGCTCGCGGCGCACCTTGGCGCGGGTCACCTCGACGCCGCAGCGCTCACAGATGATGCCCTTGAAGCGGACGCGCTTGTACTTACCGCAGTAGCACTCCCAGTCCCGGGTCGGGCCGAAGATCTTCTCGCAGAAGAGGCCGTCCTTTTCGGGCTTCAGGGTGCGGTAGTTGATGGTCTCCGGCTTCTTGACCTCGCCGTGGGACCACTGGCGGATGTCGTCGGCGGTGGCCAGGCCGATGCGGAGCTCGTCGAAGAAGTTGACGTCAAGCACTGGTCGTCAAGCCCTCTTTCGTAAGTCGAGAGTCGTTCATGTGGTCTGAGGGGGGCCTGGGGGCGGGCCGGCCACGGTCACGTGGCCGGCCCAACCTCCGTCAGACCTCTTCGACGCTGCTCGGCTCGCGCCGGGACAGGTCGATGCCGAGCTCTTCGGCGGCGCGGAACACGTCCTCGTCGGAGTCCCGCATCTCGATGGACTGGCCGTCCGAGGACAGCACCTCCACGTTGAGGCAGAGCGACTGCATTTCCTTGATGAGGACCTTGAAGGACTCGGGAATGCCGGGCTCGGGGATGTTCTCGCCCTTGACGATGGCCTCGTAGACCTTCACGCGGCCGAGCACGTCGTCGGACTTGATGGTGAGGAGCTCCTGCAGCGCGTAGGCCGCGCCGTACGCCTCAAGGGCCCACACCTCCATCTCACCGAAGCGCTGACCACCGAACTGCGCCTTACCACCGAGCGGCTGCTGGGTGATCATCGAGTACGGGCCGGTCGAGCGGGCGTGCAGCTTGTCGTCGACCAGGTGGTGCAGCTTGAGGATGTACATGTAGCCGACCGAGACCGGCATCGGGAACGGCTCGCCGGAGCGGCCGTCGAACAGCCGGGCCTTGCCGGTGGAGTTCACCAGGCGCTCACCGTCACGGGTGAGGGTGGTGTTGTCCAGCAGGCCGGTGATCTCGTCCTCGCGGGCGCCGTCGAAGACCGGGGTGGCGAGGTTGGTGCCGCCCTCGACGGTGTCGGCGCCGATCGCCTGCAGGCGCTGGGCCCACTCGTCGGCGAGGCCGGAGACGTCCCAGCCCTGCTTGGCGAGCCACCCGAGGTGGATCTCCAGGACCTGTCCCGGGTTCATTCGGGACGGGACACCCAGCGGGTTGAGGATGATGTCGACCGGGGTGCCGTCCTCCAGGAACGGCATGTCCTCGACCGGCAGGATCTTGGAGATGACGCCCTTGTTGCCGTGACGGCCGGCGAGCTTGTCACCGTTGGTGATCTTGCGCTTCTGGGCCACGTAGACGCGGACCAGCTGGTTGACGCCCGGCGGGAGCTCGTCGCCCTCTTCGCGGTCGAAGACGCGGACGCCGATGACCTTGCCGGACTCACCGTGCGGCACCTTCAGCGAGGTGTCGCGGACCTCACGGGCCTTCTCGCCGAAGATCGCGCGGAGCAGGCGCTCCTCGGGGGTCAGCTCGGTCTCACCCTTGGGCGTGACCTTGCCGACCAGGATGTCGCCGGTGACGACGTCGGCGCCGATGCGGATGATGCCGCGCTCGTCGAGGTCGGCGAGGACCTCCTCGGAGACGTTCGGGATGTCCCGGGTGATCTCCTCGGGGCCGAGCTTGGTGTCACGGGCGTCGACCTCGTGCTCCTCGATGTGGATCGAGGAGAGGACGTCGTCCTGCACGAGGCGCTGCGACAGGATGATCGCGTCCTCGTAGTTGTGACCCTCCCACGACATGAACGCCACGAGCAGGTTCTTGCCGAGGGCCATCTCGCCCTCGTCGGTGCACGGGCCGTCGGCCAGCACCTGGTTGGCCTCGACCCGGGCGCCCTCGTCCACGAGCACCTTCTGGTTGAAGGCGGTGCCCTGGTTGGAGCGGGTGAACTTGGCGGCGCGGTACGTGGTGTACGTGCCGTCGTCGTTGGCCACGGTGACGTAGTCGGCCGAGACCTCCTGGACGACACCGGCCTTCTCGGCGGTGATGACGTCCGCGGCGTCGACGGCGCAGCGGTACTCCATGCCGGTACCGACCAGCGGAGCCTCGCTCTTCAGCAGCGGCACCGCCTGGCGCATCATGTTCGAGCCCATGAGCGCGCGGTTGGCGTCGTCGTGCTCGAGGAACGGGATCATGGCGGTCGCGACCGACACCATCTGGCGCGGCGAGACGTCCATGTAGTCGATCTCGGTGCCGGGGATGTAGTCGATCTCGCCACCACGGCGGCGGACCAGGACGCGCGGCTCGGCGAAGGTCAGCTCCGCCGTCAGCGGGGCGTTGGCCTGCGCGATGACGTAGCGGTCCTCCTCGTCGGCCGTGAGGTACTCGACCTGCTCCGTGACGACACCCTCGATGACCTTGCGGTACGGGGTCTCGATGAAGCCGAAGGCGTTGACCCGGCCGTACGAGGCCAGCGACCCGATCAGACCGATGTTCGGGCCTTCGGGGGTCTCGATCGGACACATGCGGCCGTAGTGCGAGGGGTGCACGTCACGGACCTCGAAGCCGGCGCGCTCACGGGAGAGACCGCCGGGGCCGAGGGCGGACAGACGGCGCTTGTGGGTCAGGCCCGACAGCGGGTTCGTCTGGTCCATGAACTGCGACAGCTGGCTGGTGCCGAAGAACTCCTTGATGGAGGCGACGACCGGCCGGATGTTGATCAGGGTCTGCGGCGTGATCGCCTCGACGTCCTGGGTGGTCATGCGCTCGCGCACGACGCGCTCCATACGGGCGAGACCCGTACGGACCTGGTTCTGGATGAGCTCGCCGACGTTGCGCAGGCGACGGTTGCCGAAGTGGTCGATGTCGTCGACCTCGACCACGATGTCGCGGCCGGTGCCGTCGTTCCACTCGGTCTCGCCCGCGTGCAGCTTCACCAGGTACTTGATCGCACCGATGATGTCGGGCTCGGTGAGCACGCCGGAGTCCAGCGACTCGGCGTTGCCCAGCTTCCGGTTGACCTTGTAGCGGCCGACCTTGGCGAGGTCGTAGCGCTTCGGGTTGAAGTACAGGTTCTCCAGAAGCGTCTGCGCGGCCTCGCGCGTCGGCGGCTCGCCCGGACGCAGCTTGCGGTAGATGTCCAGCAGCGCGTCGTCCTGGCCCTGGGTGTGGTCCTTCTCCAGGGTGTTGCGCATCGACTCGTACTCGCCGAACTCCTCGAGAATCATCTCGTTGGTCCAGCCGAGAGCCTTCAGCAGCACGGTGACGGACTGCTTGCGCTTGCGGTCGATGCGGACGCCGACCATGTCGCGCTTGTCGATCTCCATCTCCAGCCAGGCACCACGCGAGGGGATGACCTTGCAGGAGTAGATGTCCTTGTCGGACACCTTGTCCAGGGTGGAGTCGAAGTACACACCCGGGGAGCGGACGAGCTGCGACACGACGACACGCTCGGTGCCGTTGATCACGAACGTGCCCTTGTGGGTCATGAGCGGGAAGTCGCCCATGAAGACCGTCTGAGACTTGATCTCACCGGTCTCGTTGTTGGTGAACTCGGCCGTGACGAAGAGCGGAGCCGCGTACGTGAAGTCGCGGTCCTTGCACTCGTCAATGGAGTTCTTCGGCGGCTCGAAACGGTGGTCGCGGAAGGTCAGGGACATCGACCCGCTGAAGTCCTCGATCGGCGAGATCTCCTCGAAGATCTCCTCCAGACCGGACTTGGTGGGGACGTCCTGACCGTTCTCCAGCGCCGCCTCGACCCGGGACTTCCAGGCCGCGTTGCCGAGCAGCCAGTCAAAGCTCTCGGTCTGCAGGGCCAGGAGGTTGGGGACCTCGAGGGGCTCCTTGATCTTCGCGAAGGAGACGCGGAGCGGGGCGGTGGATGCGGCGGAATTGTTCGAGGCGTTGCGCGGCGCGGCCAAGAGGGGGGTCCTTCCGAGGGCTCGGAGCTCACTACGCGCGTACCAGCCGGGCCTTCACGGGCTTGGTCCCGCCTCCTCGCCACTGGCCTCCGCCGGGGTCGAAACCCCAGGTCAGAGCCGCTTTGCGGAGGCGATGCCAGACCCCTTCAGGGCAACGCAAACTCCGGGCGACGAGTCACGGAGCAGCTAACAGGCAGCGCAAAGGGACAGTGTAGCCAAAGGCCACACTGCTGTCCAGCTCTGATTCGGAGACCGAATCGGAGACTCCTCCCGGTAGCCGGCGGGCGCGGACGCCCACCGGGTACTGCTCTAACTCACGTGGAGTCATTTCCCGCCGGGCCACTGGTTATGCATCCAGCAGCGAACCAACCGGGCGGACTCGCGCCTTGAGAATCGCGCGCCGCGCCTGGTTCGTCAAGGGCCCGCCGACGGCGCGGGCCTCGACCCGTCTATCGGTCCGGACCCCTCCGGCGTTACAGAAGCCGTGGTGGGGGCCGCCCTGACGACGGTGATCACCATACCTCCCGGCACCGACGGTGCCGAGTGGGTCATCGGCCACACCGGTGGGCCCCACGGGCCCGAACGGGGGAACGGGGCCGGGTGCCGCCACGGGCCCCGGGAACGCGAAAAGGCCGGGCCGACCACCCGCAAGGGTGATCGGCCCGGCCGCACGCCCCCTCAGCGGGGGCGCATGATCACTTGACGGTGACCTTGGCGCCGGCACCCTCGAGGGCGGCCTTGGCCTTCTCGGCAACGTCCTTGGCAACCTTCTCCAGGACCTTGGCACCAGCGGTGTCAACGAGGTCCTTGGCCTCCTTCAGGCCGAGGGAGGTCAGGGTGCGCACCTCCTTGATGACCTGGATCTTCTTGTCGCCGGCACCATCGAGGATGACGTCGAACTCGTCCTGCTCCTCGACGGCCTCAACGGCGGCCGGGCCACCGGCGGCGGCAACGGCGACCGGGGCAGCGGCGGTGACGTCGAACTTCTCCTCGAAGGCCTTCACGAAGGCGGCGAGCTCGATGAGGGTGAGCTCCTCGAACTGCGCGAGCAGCTCGTCCTGGGTCAGCTTCGCCATGATGGCGTCCTTCCACTAATTCGGCAGGTGGTGCCGTATGTACGGGTTGGGCGGGCACGGGCCCGCAGCGAGGCGTGAGCCTGCGGAATTACTCCGCGGCCTCGTCCTCGGCGGCGGGAGCCGGCGTACCGGCACCGCCCTGCTCGACCTTGTCGCGCAGCGCGTCCACAGTGCGGACGAGCTTCGACGGCAGGGCCTGGAAGAGCGCGGCAGCCTGGGACTGCTTGGCCTTCAGGGCACCCGCCAGCTTGGCGAGCAGCACCTCGCGGGACTCGAGGTCCGCGAGCTTCTTGATCTCATCGGCGGACAGCGCCTTACCGTCAAGGACACCGCCCTTGATGATGAGAGCGGGGTTCTCCTTGGCGAAGTCACGCAGAGCCTTCGCCGACTCCACCGGGTCACCGGTGACGAAGGCAACAGCCGTCGGACCAGTGAACAGGTCGTCGAGCTCCGTGATCCCGACCTCATTGGCCGCGATCTTGGTCAGCGTGTTCTTCACCACGGCGTACTCGGCGTTGTCGCCGAGCGAGCGACGCAGGGTCTTGACCTGCTTCACCGAGAGACCGCGGTACTCGGTCAGCAGCGCCGCGGAGGAGCCACGGAACTTGTCCGTGATCTCGGCGACGGCGGCAGCCTTGTCGGGCCTGGCCATAGGCTTACGCCTCCTTCCGTGATGTAGAAGTCAGGCCGACCACGAAAGTCGACCAATTCTGCCGCGGACCGGCTGGACGGAAGGAAAGCTCTTGCAGAAATGCAATGAGCCCCGGTGCGCAGGGGCACGGGGCTCGGAACGACCTCGACGGGCTCCCGCGCGAACGCGGACCCGGAAGTCGAAGCTCCAGACGCACCTGCGCGGGCTGCCTGCGACGAAGCGCAGATCCTTCGGTCACCTGCTCCCTGACGGGCGCACGGCGACAACCAGCGGTCTTTGGCTTCCGCCACAGTAGCCGGAGCCGCTCCCGCGGTGCAAATCGCCCTCGGACGGAGCAACTCCGGAGGCTGCCCCCGCGGCTCAGCGGGCCAGCGGGGAGACCGTCCGGACGCCGGTGTCCACGGTGTCCGTCTCGGCCGGCGCCTGTGCCGAGAGCAGCGCCCCGGCGAGATCGGTGTAGAGCACCGAGTCGTCCGCCCGGCCGCTGTCACCGTTGCCGGTGCGCTGGAGCCGGACCAGCTGGTCCTTGTCGTTGAGCCAGAGGTCCAGGATGAGCGAGATCGAGCCGCCGGGCGCAAGCGCGGCCCGCAGTCCGTCCCGCCGGGTCTGGGACAGCTGGGTCTGGGCGGCCGCGTACTTCTCGGCCGTGGTGGTGACCTTGTAGTGCTCGACGGTCGAGTCCTCGTACTTCTCCTCGCCGACGAAGGCCGGGTCCACCCCGTCGGCGGTGGCCGCGGCCAGCGCCTCGACCGGGTTCAGCAGGTCGACCAGCCCCGCGTACGGGACCTCCTTGCGGCCGTCCGGGTCCGGCGGGACGGTGAAGCGCTCCCAGTGCTTGCCACCCTGCCGGACGGCCGTGGCGGCGTCGCCGCCCTGGTAGGCGACGGTGTCCACGGCGATCAGCTGCTCGGCGTCGGCCGGGGTGGAGCGCTTGATCTGCAGCGCCGTCTTGGGTTGCCAGAACAGCGGGCCGGATCCGGCGTCGGCGCCGAGTCGGTAGCTGACCTTGGCCCGGCGGGCGGTCTGCATGGCCAGCTGGGCGGAGAGCAGCACTCCGTGCGGCGAGCGGTCGGTCGGCTTGGCCGGGCTCGGGGAGGCGCCGGCCGGCGAGGCGCTGGTCGGGGCCGGGCTGACCGAGGAGGAGGCCGTCGCGTCGTCTCCCCCGCCGCAGCCGCTCAGCCCGCTCGCCAGCAGGGCGACGACGGCCACTGCCGCCAACCGCTGCCGTCCCGCCACGCCCGTTCCCTTCCTCGCCCTGGTCCCCGCCACCATGTCACCCGTCCCCGGCCCGCCCGGTGGCGGCCCCCTGGCCGAGCCCCTCGGGCCCGGGCGGATCCACCGGTCGGCCGAGTCGGGCGCCGGTGCGGGGAGCCGACGGCGTCGGCTCCCCGGCCGGGCGGCTCAGCTGGTGGCGCCCTTGTCGAGCTTCGCCAGCTCGGAGAGCTCCACGGTGTCGGACGGGTCCGGCGCGGTCGTGCTGACCGGGGTGCCGTAGTCCGAGTAGCTGACGGTGGCCTTCATCGCGCCGACCTTGGTGTCCGCCTGCTCGGTCCGCTTGACCACCAGCTTGTCGGCGTCGACCCAGACGTCGATCGTCTCGCTGGTGACGCCGGCCGTGGTCAGGTTGTCCTTGATCTGCGCCAGCTCGTCCTGGGTCAGGCCGGTGCCGGTGGCGCCGGCGATGTCGTCCGCGCTGAGCTCACCGGTGTAGTGCGTGGTGGCCTTGCCGTTCACGGTCTCCTGGCCGACCTCGGTCACCTTGCCGCCGGCGATCAGCGTCCGGACGCCCTGCACCGGGTCCGCGCTCTTGAGCTGGTCGGTCGACCCGCCGGAGGCCTTGGCCATGTCGGCCTTGCTGTAGTGCAGCCAGTGCCGGCCGCCGAAGGCGTCGACCGCGTCGCCGCCCAGGCGCATGTACATCGCGTCCTTGGTGTAGCGGTACGGAGCGGTCTTGCCGCCGGTGACCGGCGCCAGGACGCTGCCCAGCGGGGAGCCGGACAGGTCCATGGTGATGTCGCCCTGGAGGCCGTCGGCCCAGGACACCGCGCCCTTGCCCTTCATGGTGACCTGACCGAGCGTGATCACCTCGTCGATCTTCGCCGACTTCGCGGCGGTGGTCTTCTGGGTGACCTGCTCCAGGAGGACCGCCGGGGTCAGCTTGACCGGCTTCGCGCCGGTGGACGGAGCGTCGGCGGACGGCGCGGCTGAGGACGGCGCGGCGGAGGACGGCCCGGCGGCCGTGGTCGGCGCGGCCGGGGCGGCGTTCTTGCCGCCGCCGTCGGTGTCGTTGCACGCGGTCGCGGTCAGCGCCAGGGCGGCGAGGACGACGGCCACGGCGATCTTGCGGGTTCCAGCCATGATTCCCCCCTTGAGGACCCCCGGGCGCGCGGTGCGCCCGGGGTGGTAGCCGGTTGGTGCGGGTGGAGCCCCCCGGGCTCCGGTGCGGGCCCCGGCCGGATCAGCCGAGCAGCTTGAGGAGGTCGGCCTCGCTGCCGAGGTCGGTGGCGGCGGGCGCGGTGATCGCGGCGGCCTTGCCGAGGTCCGAGTACTTGACGGTGACGGCGTCCTTCGCACCGTTCGTCTCGCCGTACTCCTGGTACTGGGCGAGCTCCTGCTTGCCGTTCAGCCAGAAGTCGAAGGTGAGGGTCTTGCCGTCCTGCTCCAGCGTCTTCTGGACGGCCTGGCGCTGGTCCGCCGGGAGTGCCGACATCCCGGCCACCAGGGCGGAGGTGTCCTCGACAGCCCGCAGGTGGGTGGTCTGGGCGCCGTCCAGCGGCTCCTGGCCGACCTTGGAGAGCTTGCCACTCTGGGCGGCGACGGTGAGCACGACGACCGGGTTCAGCATCTGGCCCGCCGCCCGGAAGCCGTCGCCGGCCTCGTTCCCGGCGGGCAGCTTGACCCAGTGCTTGCCGCCCAGGGCCGCGCCGTCGCCGCCGAGGTAGGCGTCCGCCCCGATCACCCGGATCTTGAGCTTCTTGCTCCCCATGTCGCCGACGAGGTCCACGGACACCTTGCCCGGGTCCTTCCAGTCGGCGTCGCCGGTGCCGCCGCCCTTGGCGTCGTCCGGGCTGATCATGCTGACCTTGCCGTTCCCGGCCTTCTGCATCACCAGCGCGGACGCGGCCAGGGCCGCCTTCGGGTCCGCGGTCAGCGCGGCCGCGATCGGGTCACCGCCCTTGGCGTCGCTGCCCTTGGCGTCGCCGCTCTTGGTGTCGTTGCCGCCCTTGCTGCCGCCGCAGGCGGTGGCCCCGGCGAGCAGGACGGCGGTCGTCGCGACGACCGAGGCGAGGCGCACAGCGCGCATGAAGGTACCCCCGTGAGATCAGATCCGATCCATGGAAGAGCCGATTTTCAGCTCTTCTCAGGCCTTTCCCAGGCGGACTCTAACGGATCGCCGGAACCGCCACGCACCGGATATCCCGCTCCCGTCAGCCGGTTGCGGAGGGCGTCGGATCGCCCGTCCCGGGAGAAGGGACATCCGTCGTGGTCACGGTGGTTCCGGCACTCCCCCGGGCCGTCTCACGCAGTCTCAACAGCCGCTCGCCGGGCCCGACCCAGACGTCGAAGCCGATCGCCGCCACCCCGCGCTGCCGGTACCACTCGACCGTCGCCGAGCGCCGCTGCGGGCTCAACTCCTCGTCCGCACCGAAGAATTCGTCCACCGGGGCGGAGCCCTGGTAGTGCGCGACGGTCGTCCCGGCCAGCTGCTCGCCGCCGAGCGAGCCCAGTTTGACGGTCTGCGCGATCGCGTAGGCACGGCTGCCCGGGTTGGTGACCAGCGCGGTCATCCAGCCGCCGGCGTAGCCGTCCGGGCCGGGGCCGGCCTTCGGGTCCAGCGACTCCGCGGTGTAGCGGTCGGCGTGCCTGGCCGCACCGCCCTGGTAGACGAGGTCGACCGCGCCGTCCTTCAGGGCCAACTGCCCGGCGCCCGCCTCGTCGGTGACGGTCAGCGCGGCCTCGTCGGAGGCTCCCCAGACCAGCGTGCCGCTCGCGGTGCGCCGGCCCTCCGGGCCCTCCTGCACCACCTCGATCCGGGCGCCGCCGGCGTCGTCCAGCGCCTGGGCGGCCTTCAGCACCACCTGCTTGGGCGGTACGGGTGCGGGGTTGCCGGGGGTGCGGGTGTCCGGGGCAGCCAGCAGGCTGCAGCCGGTGGCGCCGCCCATCAGCAGCAGGGCCGCGAGCAGGGCGGCGGAGCGGGGGGCGGGCGGCACGGCACTCTCCGGCGGTCACGGGTTCTCCACATGATCTGACCGGCAGAGCGTACGACGTCCCAGCCAACTGTTCCCATCCGCCCGCGTCCCGATCCGGCAACCGTTCCGCCCGCCGCCCGGCACCGGGAACGACGACGGGCCCGCACCCCCGGTGAAGGGGGTACGGGCCCGTCGTACGGACTGCTCTAGAGCGCTGGGGCTCAGACCGCGGCCGGGTCCTCCTCGACGAGGAGGTTGCGGGTGCGGTTCGGGTCCACCAGGATGCCGGGGCCCATGGTGGTCGAAACGGCGGTCTTCTTGATGTAGCGGCCCTTGGCGGCGGACGGCTTGGCGCGGAGCACCTCGTCCAGCGCGGCGGCGTAGTTCTCGACCAGCTGCTCGTCGGTGAAGGAAACCTTACCGATGATGAAGTGCAGGTTCGAGTGCTTGTCGACGCGGAACTCGATCTTGCCGCCCTTGATCTCGTTCACGGCCTTGGCCACGTCCGGGGTCACGGTGCCGGTCTTCGGGTTCGGCATCAGGCCACGGGGACCGAGCACGCGGCCGAGGCGGCCGACCTTGCCCATGAGGTCCGGGGTGGCGACGACGGCGTCGAAGTCGAGGCGGCCCTTGGCGACCTCGTCGATGAGCTCGTCGGAACCGACGATGTCGGCACCCGCAGCACGCGCGGCCTCGGCACGCTCGCCGGTCGCGAAGACCAGGACCCGAGCGGTCTTACCGGTGCCGTGCGGGAGGATCACGGTGCTGCGGACCATCTGGTCGGCCTTGCGCGGGTCGACGCCCAGACGCATGGCGACCTCGACGGTGCCGTCGAACTTGGTGGTGCTGGTCGCCTTGGCGAGGCGGACGGCCTCGAGGGGGGCGTAAAGGCGCTCGCGGTCCACCTGGGTGTCCGCGGCCTTCAGAGCCTTGCTGCGCTTCACTGCTGCTCCTGAAAGGTGATGGGAGTTGTGGTGTCACGGGCCTGCGCAGGCCCTACCACAGGGACGAGAAGAGCTGGTCAGCCCTCGACGGTGATGCCCATCGACCGGGCGGTGCCGGCGATGATCTTCTCCGCGGCGTCCAGGTCGTTGGCGTTCAGGTCGGGCATCTTGGTGGTGGCGATGTCGCGGACCTGGGCGCTGGTGAGCTTGGCGACCTTGGTCTTGTGCGGCTCGCTGGAGCCCTTCTCGATACCGGCGGCCTTCAGGATGAGGCGCGCGGCCGGCGGCGTCTTCGTGATGAAGGTGAAGGAACGGTCGTCGTAGACCGTGATCTCCACCGGCACGATCATGCCGCGCTGCGACTCGGTCGCAGCGTTGTAGGCCTTGCAGAACTCCATGATGTTGACGCCGTGCTGGCCCAGCGCGGGGCCGACCGGCGGCGCCGGGTTGGCCGCACCGGCGTTGATCTGGAGCTTGATAAGCCCCGTGATCTTCTTCTTCTTGGGAGGCATGTCTCTCCGGGTCCTTCCGAGAGGTGATTGCTGGTGCGTGCGGCACCGGGGCGACACCCGGCCGCCAGCACACACATCGGACCAGGCTAACGCGTCCGCGCCGCTGGACCAAAACGGATTCGGGGCAGGGCCCTCGGCCCCGCCCCGAATCCGAAGACCGTATGACTAGTTCTTCTGGATCTGGTCGAAGGAGAGCTCGACCGGGGTCTCCCGGCCGAAGATCTCGACCAGGCCCTTGACCTTCTTCGAGTCGGGGTTGATCTCGTTGATGGTCGCCTGCAGGGTCGCGAACGGGCCGTCCGTGACGGTGACCGAGTCGCCGACCTCGAAGTCCAGCACCTGGATCTCGCTCGGCTTGACCGGCGAGGGCTTGCCGGCCTCCTTGGCCGCCTGGCGCTCGACGTCCGGGGCGAGCATCTTGACGACCTCGTCCAGGGTCAGCGGGTACGGGTCGTAGGCGTTGCCGACGAAGCCGGTGACACCCGGGGTGTTGCGCACGACGCCCCAGGACTCCGGGGTGAGGTCCATGCGCACCAGGACGTAGCCGGGGAGCTTGTTCTGGCGGATGGTCTTGCGGTCGCCGTTCTTGATCTGGACGACCTCCTCCTGCGGCACCTCGGCCTGGAAGATGTACTCCTCGACGTTCAGCGAGACGGCACGCTGCTCCAGGTTCTGCTTCACCCGGTTCTCGTAGCCGGCGTAGGTGTGGATCACGTACCACTCGCCCGGCATGAAGCGCAGGTCCTCGCGGAACTTGGCGACCGGGTCGACCTCGGCGGGCTCCTCGGCCTCGGCCTCGGCCTCGACCTCGGCCTCGACCTCGACCTCGTCCTCGGTCTCCTCGGCGGCGGCCTCGACCTCGACCTCCACGTGCAGCGCGGCCTCCTCGGCCGGCTCGCCGGCCTCGGCCTCGTCGTACGCCTCGACCTCGTCCTCGTCGCTGTCCGCGAAGTCCGCGATCTGCTCGGCGGACTCGGCGTCGACAGCCAGCTCGGCCGCGTCCAGGTCGGCGGCGACATCCGCCTCGCGGACGGTCTCGTCGGCGTCGTACAGGGGGGACTCAGACACGGTGGCTGCTTCTTTCCTGGAGATGGTGAAGGTGGCGCGCTCCGGGACCAGACCCGGCACGCTGCCGCTGACGCGGGCGCCTGGTTGAGGTCTCGGAGACTTCAACAGTACCGAGTCAACGGTAACGGCGCGTACGTCCGCCACCGACAGCTCGACCCGGACCGAAGGTCGGCCCGGGTCGGGAAGCTGTTTCGAAGGTGGGCGGCTGCGTCAGCCGAAGATCCAGAGGCTCAGCTTGGAGAAGCCGTAGTCCAGACCGGCCACGACGGCCATCATGACCACGACGAAGGTGACCACGACGGCGGTGTAGTTGGTCAGCTCGCTCCGGGTCGGCCAGACGACCTTGCGCAGCTCCGCGATGATCTGGCGGTAGAACAGGCCGATCCGGGCGAAGAGGCCCTTCTTGGCCCGCTTGCCGGACTTCTTCTCACGCTTGCCCGACTTCTTCTCGCCATCGGCAGGCGTGGTCTCGGCAGCGCCGTCGGCACCCTCGGGGTTGCCGCTCTCAGGCGTTGCGGTGGAGCCCGTGGTCTCCGTCACTCGTCCTCACCTGAATCCGGGTCCTGCCGGTCTTCGCCGCGCACCCGATGGGGCACGACCAGCCGGCGTAGCGGTGCTGATCGGTGCCATCTCCGCATCAAGCCCGCTCGCTCTGTGGAGCGAACGGGCTGGAACGGATCTAGCAGCAGGGCAAGAGGGACTCGAACCCCCAACCGCCGGTTTT
Source organism: Streptomyces novaecaesareae (assembly GCF_000716875.1). Lineage (GTDB taxonomy): Bacteria > Actinomycetota > Actinomycetes > Streptomycetales > Streptomycetaceae > Kitasatospora > Kitasatospora novaecaesareae. The sequence continues at coordinate 16,730 of NZ_JNWQ01000035.1, forward strand.
GGAGACCGGTGCTCTACCAATTGAGCTATTGCCCTACGGTGCCTCGCGGCTCCGGTGGCGACCAACCTACCGCATCTCCCCCCGCTGTCTGTAACAGCGGTGAAAGCTCCGGTCTTTTCGGCGGGCCGTCGAGCAGCGAGTGTACGTGGTCGAGGGGTGTTTGGTCGAACCTCTTCTTCCGGGACGGCCCGACGCCGGGCGGATGTCCGGTCCGACGGGGCGTCCGCCGACGGATCGCCAGGGGCCGGGATCCGGACGGAACCGTACGGATACTGGAACCGCGCTGCCCGGTACGTCCGGGTTCTGCGACGATGCAGGCATGAGCGCTTCCACCCCGCAGCCCGACCAGTCCATCCGCCCCGCCGACCGCCGGGTCTCCGCCCGGATCGGTGCGATCGCCGAGTCCGCGACCCTCGCCGTGGACGCCAAGGCCAAGGCCCTCAAGGCCGCCGGCCGCCCGGTCATCGGCTTCGGCGCCGGCGAGCCCGACTTCCCGACGCCGGACTACATCGTCGAGGCGGCCGTCGAGGCCTGCCGCGACCCGAAGAACCACCGTTACACCCCGGCGGGTGGCCTGCCCGAGCTCAAGGCCGCGATCGCCGCGAAGACGCTGCGCGACTCGGGCTACCAGGTGGACGCCTCCCAGGTGCTGGTCACCAACGGCGGCAAGCAGGCGATCTACGAGGCCTTCGCGGCGATCCTGGACCCGGGCGACGAGGTCATCGTCCCGGCCCCGTACTGGACCACCTACCCGGAGTCGATCCAGCTGGCGGGCGGTGTCCCGGTGGAGGTCGTCGCGGACGAGACCACCGGCTACAAGGTCTCGGTCGAGCAGCTGGAGGCCGCCCGCACCGAGAACACCAAGGTGGTGCTGTTCGTCTCGCCGTCCAACCCGACCGGCGCGGTGTACACCCGGGACGAGGCCGAGGCGATCGGCCGCTGGGCGCTGGAGCACGGCCTGTGGGTGCTCACCGACGAGATCTACGAGCACCTGGTCTACGGCGACGCGACCTTCACCTCGCTGCCCGCCCTGCTGCCCGAGCTGGCCGACAAGTGCATCGTGGTCAACGGCGTGGCCAAGACCTACGCGATGACCGGCTGGCGGGTGGGCTGGGTGATCGGCCCCAAGGACGTCGTCAAGGCCGCGACCAACCTGCAGTCGCACGCCACCTCGAACGTCTCCAACGTCGCCCAGCGCGCCGCGATCGCCGCCGTGGCCGGCGACCTCTCCGCCGTGCACGAGATGCGCACCGCCTTCGACCGCCGCCGCAAGACCATCGTGCGGATGCTCAACGAGATCGAGGGCGTCATCTGCCCCGAGCCCGAGGGCGCCTTCTACGCCTACCCGTCGGTCAAGGGCCTGCTGGGCAAGGAGATCCGCGGTCAGCGCCCGCAGACCTCCGCCGAGCTGGCGAGCCTGATCCTGGACGAGGTCGAGGTCGCCGCCGTCCCGGGTGAGGCCTTCGGCACCCCCGGCTACCTGCGGTTCTCCTACGCGCTCGGCGACGAGGACCTGGTCGAGGGCATCAGCCGGATCCAGAAGCTGCTCGGCGAGGCCCGCGACTGACGTCCGCCGTCAGGCCGACATACGGGATTCACCCGGCGCACCGCCCTCTTTCACCCCTTCGGGGGACGAAAAGAGGGCGGTTCCCGTTTGGGGGCCGCATACGGCAGTATCGGTGAATGGAACGCCTGTTGAACCCGCGAGACGTCAGGGGCCTCCCGAAGGCCCACCTGCACCTGCACTTCACCGGCTCGATGCGCCCCGCCACCCTCCTGGAGCTGGCCGACAAGCACGGCGTCCGGCTGCCGGAGGCGCTCAGCTCCGGCGAGCCGCCGAAACTGCGGGCCACCGACGAGCGCGGCTGGTTCCGCTTCCAGCGCCTGTACGACACCGCCCGCTCGGTGCTGCGGGACGAACAGGACATCCGCCGGCTGGTCCTGGAGACCGCCGAGGACGAGCGGCGGGACGGCTCCCGCTGGCTGGAGATCCAGGTCGACCCGACCTCGTACGCGCCCCGGCTGGGCGGGCTGATCCCCGCCCTGGAGCTGATCCTGGACGCGGTGGAGCACGCGGCCGCCGCCACCGGGGTGGGCATCCGGGTGCTGGTCGCGGCCAACCGGATGAAGTCCCCGATGGACGCCCGGACGCTGGCCCGGCTCGCCGTCCGCTACGCCGACCACGGGGTGGTCGGCTTCGGCCTCTCCAACGACGAGCGCCGGGGCCTCGCCCGGGACTTCGACCGGGCCTTCGCGATCGCCCGCAACGGCGGGCTGCTGGCCGCCCCGCACGGTGGCGAGCTGGCCGGCCCGGAGTCCGTCCGGGACTGCCTGGACGACCTGGGCGCCGCCCGGATCGGCCACGGCGTGCGGGCCGCCGAGGACCCGCGGCTGATGCAGCGGCTGGCGGACCGCCAGGTCACCTGCGAGGTCTGCCCGTCCTCCAACGTCTCGCTCGGCGTCTACGAGCGCCCCGAGGAGGTCCCGCTGCGCCGGCTCTTCGACGCCGGGGTGCCGCTGGCGCTGGGGGCGGACGACCCGCTGCTGTTCGGCAGCCGGCTGGCCGCCCAGTACGAGCTGGTCCGGGACGTCCTGGGCTTCAGCGACGCCGAACTCGCCGAGCTGGCACGGCAGTCGGTGCGCGGCTCGGTCGCGCCGGAGGCGGTCCGCAAGGAGCTGCTGGCGGACATCGACGCCTGGCTGGCGGACGGCCACGCCCCCGCGGACACGACCGCCGTCACCGCTGCGACCGCCTAGCGCTCGTCAGACCGCCTAACGCACGTCAGAGCGCGACGCCCACCATCACCGGCTCGTTCACCAGCTCCACCCCGAAGGCCTCGCGGACCCCGTCCCGGATCTCCCGGGCCAGCACCAGCAGGTCCTCGGCGGTGGCCGAGCCGCGGTTGGTGAGCGCCAGGGTGTGCTTGGTGGAGAGCGTCGCCGGGCCGCTGCCGTAGCCCTTGCCGAAGCCGGCCCGGTCGATCAGCCAGGCCGCGGAGGTCTTGGTGCAGCCCTCCGGCGCCGGGTAGGCGGGCGCGTTCTCGGTGCCCGGGCGGGTCCGGAAGGACTCGTACTGGGCGGCCGTGAGCACCGGGTTGGTGAAGAAGGAGCCCGCCGACCAGGTGTCGTGGTCCGCCGGGTCCAGGACCATGCCCTTGCCGGCGCGCAGCAGCAGCACCGTGTTCCAGGCCGCGGCGACCGCGACCCGCTCGCCCTGCTCGACGCCCAGCTGCCGGGCGGTCTCGGCGTAGCGGATGGGGGTGGAGAGCCCGCCGTTGTCCTCCAGGCGGAAGCGCACCCGCAGCACCACGTAGCGGTCCGGCTCGGCCTTGAAGCGGCTGTGCCGGTAGGAGAAGGCGCACTCGGCGTTCGAGAGGGTGACGACCTCGTCGGCCGCGCGGTCGTACGCGACCACCTCGGTGATCGACTGCGCGACCTCCTGGCCGTACGCGCCCACGTTCTGCACCGGGGTGGCACCGGCCGAGCCGGGGATGCCGGCCAGGAACTCGATGCCCGCCAGGTCGTGGTCCAGCACCGTCCGGTGGACCACCTCGGACCAGGTCTCGCCGGCCGCGACCTCCAGCGCGGTGCCGTCCAGGACGAAGCCCTCGGTGGCGATCCGCAGCACGGTGCCGGGGAAGCCGGCGTCGCCGATGACCAGGTTGGAGCCGCCGCCGAGGACCAGCAGCGGCTCGCCGGCCGCGTCGGCCTCGCGGACGGCGGCGATCACCTCGTCGTCGGTGTGGGCGGTCACCAGCCGGCGGGCCGGGCCGCCGAGCCGGAGCGTGGTCAGCGGGGCGAGGGGGGCGTCGTTTTCTACCAGCACGCCCACCAGCGTACGGGGGAGGACCTGCCGGAAGGACAGCGTGTCCTTCCGGCAGGGCTTTCCCCTCCGCACCCGCTCAGACCCGTACGGCCTCGGCCTCGGCCCGGTCCGCCACCGGTTGCCCGGCCGTCTCCGCGGTCTCCGCCCCGACCGCGGCCTTGCGCCGGCGCGGGATGAACACCGCGGCGAGCGCCCCGACCGCGACGGCGGCCGCGCCGACGTACAGCGCGGGCGCCAGCCCGTCCGTGAAGGCCCGTGCCGACTGGTAGCCGCCCTGCGCGGAGAACACCGCCGAGAGCGCGGCGACCCCGAGCGCCCCGCCGACCTCGCGCAGGGAGTTGTTGGCGCCGGAGGCGATGCCCTGCTCCTGCGGCCGGACGCTGGCCATCACCAGCTGGGCGGTGGGGCCGAAGTACAGCGCCATGCCGATCCCGCAGATCACGATGGCGGGGATCTCGGCGGGGTAGTCGAACCCGCTGCCCGTGTCGGCGACCAGGGCGAACAGCGCCAGGCCGAGGGCCTGGAGCGCCAGCCCGGCGACCACGATCGGCCGGCCGCCGATCCGGTCCGAGACGATGCCCGCGATCGGCGAGACCAGCAGCGGCATCGCGGTCCACGGCAGCATCCGGATGCCGGCCTCCTGCGGGCTGTAGCCGCCGACGCCCTGGAGGTACTGGCTGATCAGGAAGATCGAGCCGAACATCCCGAGGTACATCAGCAGGCTGGCGGCGTTGACGGCCGAGAAGGCGCGGCTGCGGAACAGCCGCATCGGCAGCATCGGGTGGACGGCCACGCTCTGCTCGTACCGGACGAACGCGGCCAGCAGCACGGCGCCGACGATCAGTGCGCCGAGGACCAGCGGGCTGGTCCAGCCGTCCGGGTTGCCGCGGATCAGGCCGAGCACGACCCCGAACATCCCCAGGCTGACCAGGAGCGTTCCGGGGACGTCCAGGGCCCGGTTCGCGCCCCGGCTCTCACCGAGGCGGAGGAAGGCCAGCGGCAGCAGGACGAGCCCGACCGGAACGTTCACCCAGAAGATCCACTGCCAGGAGAAGTGCTCGGTCAGCGAGCCGCCGATCAGCGGTCCGGCGGCGACGGCGAGGCCGCTGACGCCCGACCAGATGCCGAAGGCCAGCCCCCGTCTGGCCTCGGGCACGGCGGCGGTGAGCAGGGTGAGGGTGAGCGGCATCATCACCGCGGCCCCGACGCCCTGGACGGCCCGGGCGGCGATCAGCTCGCCGATGCCCGGGGAGAGGGCGGCCGCGGCGGAGCCGGCGGTGAAGACCGCCAGGCCGACCAGGAAGATCCTGCGCCGGCCGAAGCGGTCGCCGAGGGCCGCGCCGAACATCAGCAGCACGGCGAAGCTCAGGGTGTAGGCGCTGACCGTCCATTCGAGGTCGGACAGCCCGCCGCCGAGTTCCTCGCGGATCGACGGCAGTGCGGTGGTGACCACCAGGTTGTCCAGGGCGGCCATGAAGCTGGCCGCGCTGACGATCACCAGGGTCCAGATCGCGGTCCTGCCGAAGGCCGGACCCTCCGTCTTCTGCGTCTTCTCCGTTGTCTCCGTTGTCTGCGTCATGACGTCCCCCAGGCTCCTAAGGATAGTGATTGCTCAATAACTTTCATGGGCCGAAAAAGAGCCGCACGGACGCACCGTGCGGCCCGCCTATTCGGCCTCGGCCACTTCGTGATCGCCGAACCCGGTCCAGATCCGGTGGTCCGGCGGGTAGCCCAGCGCCACCAGCGTGTTGATCAGCATCCCGTACGCGAAGAACTGCGTGGCGTCCTTCATGTCGCCGCCGATCCTGATCCTGACCCGATCGAACAGGCTCTCCCACAGCCGCCGGGCGGCCTCCCCGATCTCCTCCTCGCCAGCCGCCGTGGCCGCGGACACCGAGACGTAGAGCTGCATCTGCATCATCAGCTGGTCGCGGTCCTCGACCAGGCCCAGGTACGCGCCGGACATCGCATCGGCCGCCGCCTCGCCGGTCAGCCCGGCCGAGGCCTCGTCGAAGACCCGCCAGGTCTCCTCGACGCAGCGTTCGGCGGCCGCCTCGAAGATGGCCTGCTTGCCCGGGAACAGCCGGAACAGGTACGGCTGCGAGACGCCCACCCGACGGGCGATCGCCTCGGTGGAGGTGCCCCGGTAGCCACCCCGGGCGAACTCGATCAACGCGGCGCGGACGACGCTCTCACGCCGCTCCTCCGCGCTCATCCGGATGCTCGACTTCGCCATGCGTTCTAAGTTAGTGGCCAATCACTATCTTTGCAAGACCCGGGCCGGCCGCGGGGGGGGGCTCCCCACCGCGGCCCGACGGCTCAGCCGAGCCGGACTACTGCCCGGGACATCCCGAGGACCTTCTGCCCGCCCGTGGTGGCCAGCAGGTCGACCTGCACCTTGCGGTCGTCCAGCTTCTTGGCGACCTTGGCCGAGACCTCGACCACCGCGCCGACCCCGTCGTTGGGCACCGGCACCGGACGGGTGAAGCGCACGCCGTACTCGACCACCGCGGCCGGGTCGCCGACCCAGTCGGTGACCACCCGGATCGCCTCGGCCATGGTGAACATGCCGTGCGCGATGACGTCCGGCAGGCCCACCTCCAGGGCGAACTTCTCGTTCCAGTGGATCGGGTTGAAGTCGCCCGAGGCGCCCGCGTACCGCACCAGGGTGTCGCGGGTCACCGGGAAGGACTGCGCCGGCAGCTCGGTGCCGACCTCGACCTCGTCGTAGCTGATCGCCATCGCGCTCACTCCCCCGCCTCGTCGGCGGCCCGGGCCACCAGCGTCATGACCGACGTCACCACGTGCTCGCCGGTCGCGTCCGTCACCTCACCACGCACGGTGAGCACGTCATTGCCCGCCAGCGACTTGATGTTGTCGATGGTCACCGCGACCGACAGCCGGTCACCGGCCCGCACCGGGCGGGTGTAGGCGAACTTCTGGTCGCCGTGCACCACCCGGCTGAAGTCCAGGCCCAGCTCCGGGTCCTCGACCACCTGGCCGGCCGCGCGGTAGGTGATCACGAACGGGAAGGTCGGCGGGGCGATCACGTCCAGGTGGCCCAGCGCCTTCGCCGCCTCCGCGTCGGTGTACGCCGGGTTGGCGTCGCCGATCGCGGTCGCGAACTCGCGGATCTTCTCCCGGCCGACCTCGTACGGCTCGGTGGGCGGGTAACTACGCCCGATGAAGGAGGGGTCGAGTGCCATGGCAGCTCCTCGGAACACGGATGGATACGAAGCGGACGGATATGAAAAAGACTCCGGGCCACACCCCTCGTGAGGGATGCGGCCCGGAGTCGAAGACCTGGTTCACACAGGCCCGATGCCCTGCGAGAGGGTCAGCGGGTCTCGCGGTGCGCGGTGTGCGAGTTGCAGCGGGGGCAGTGCTTCTTCATCTCAAGACGGTCCGGGTCGTTACGCCGGTTCTTCTTGGTGATGTAGTTCCGCTCCTTGCACTCCACGCAGGCCAGCGTGATCTTCGGGCGGACGTCGGTGGCAGCCACGGGAGTGCCTTCCTTGGACAACGAATAAGAACACAACAAGAGTAGCCGACCGGGAGTGCGATCTCCCGACCGACTACGCGGGGTAGCGGTGACCGGACTTGAACCGGTGACACAGCGATTATGAGCCGCTTGCTCTACCAACTGAGCTACACCGCCACAGTGATCCGCAGCACAGCCGAAGCTGACTGCCTCTCACCAGAGCCCCCATGCGGAATCGAACCGCAGACCTTCTCCTTACCATGGAGACGCTCTACCGACTGAGCTATAGGGGCGAACGAGGAAGAGATTACACGTTTCGCGCCCGGAGGTGAAATCCGTATCCCGCGGCGAAGACCGCAGGTGGGCGAGGTGCACGGAGGAGCGATCCAAGGCCGGGCGTTCGATCGGCCCGCGAGCCGCACGGCCCGAACCGATACGACTATTGCCCGCCTCCCGGCGCCCCGCCCCCGCGCGCCATAGGCTCGACCCTCATTGATCGGGATCGACCGGCCGACCCCACGGGCCGGCACGAGAAGGAGCCGACGATGGACAGCGCAGCCGCCGACGGGCCACACCACGGCTCCGGCCCGGCGGCCAACCCGCTCGGGCACGGACCGGTCCTGCTGCTCACCGGCGCCCGGCTGGCCGACGGGCGGGTGGTGGACGTCCGGGTCAGCGGCGACCGGATCCAGGCCGTCGGCACCGTCGGCAGCCTCGGCCCGCTGCCCGCCCTGCCCGGCGCCCCCACCGTCACCACCGGCGCCCGGATCGACCTCAAGGGCTACCTGCTGCTCCCGGCCCCCGCCGAGGCGCACGCCCACTACGACACCGCCTTCTCCGCCGCCCTGTCCGCCCCGCCGCCGGACACCCAGACCGACCTCACCCGCCGGGTCACCGAGGCCGCGCTCACCTCGCTCGGCTACGGCGCCACCGCCCAGCGCACCCACGTCCGGATCGGCGACGTGCACGGGCTGCGCCGGCTGGAGGCGGTGCTCACCGCCCGGCAGGCACTGCGCGGGCTGGCCGAACTGCAGGCGGTGGCGATGCCCCGGCTGCTCACCGGCCGGGCCGGCGCGGACGGCCGGGCGCAGCTGCGCGAGGCGCTCAAGCTGGGCGCCACGGCGGCCGGCGGCTGCCCGGAGCTGGACCCTGACCCGGCCGGGTACGTGCAGCTGCTGCTGGAGGCCGCCCGGGAGGCGGACTGTCCGGTGGACCTGCACACCACCGCTGGCGACGCCACCCAACTCGCCAGGCTGGCAGGGGCCTTGGCGCCGCTGCGGCCGCGGGTGACGCTCGGGCCGTGCGGTGCGCTGGCCCGCGGCGCGTCGACGGTGCTGGCGACCAGCGGGGTGCGGGTGGTCTGCCTGCCGCAGAACGGCGGCTGCACCGGGCTTGAGGGCCGGGCGGCTGGCCTGCGGCCGGGCCTGCTACGGGAGTTGGCGGCGGCGCAGGTGCCGCTGGCGGCGGGCAGCGGGGCGCTGCGCGACCCGTCCAACCCGGTCGGCCGGGCGGATCCGCTGGAGGCGGCGTACCTGCTGGCGGCGGGCGGGGAGTTGGGCCCGGAGGCGGCGTACGACGCGGTGGCGAACCAGGCCCGGGCGGTGCTCGGGCTGCCGCCGGTCCGGGTGGACGCCGGGTTCCCGGCGGAGCTGCTGGCGGTGCGCGGGGACAGCCTGGCCGGGGCGCTCGCGGGCGGGCACAGCCGGCTGGTGGTGCACAGCGGCCGGGTGGTCAGCCGGACCAGCGCGGTGCGGGAGTTCGCCGACACCGTGGCGCTGGCGCTGCCCCGGCAGTCCGGGAGCACCGAGGGCTGAGGGCCGAAGACTCAGGGCCGAAGTCTCAGGGCCGAGGACTGAGCGCGGGCCGGGCGGCGGCCGGGAAAGACCGAGGGGCGCGCGACGGATGTCGCGCGCCCCTCCCCCACCTGCTGGCCGCCGATCAACGGCGGCTGGAGCGGCCCCAGGCTTCCCCCACACGGAGCAGGGCCCGCTCGGTCAGCACTGACGCTACGCCCACGGAGCACCCCCGCCGACCGGCCTTGACGCTCTCCTGTCGGCGAACCGGCCGCTCTTGACGGGCCGTTGACGGGCCGTTGCCGGGCCGTTGCCGGGACGCTGTCGGGAGGGCCGGTCAGGGCACGTACCGGTACCCGATCCCCGGCTCGGTGATCAGGTGCCGCGGCCGGGCCGGGTCGCGCTCCAGCTTGCGGCGCAGCCCGGCGAGGTAGACCCGCAGGTAGTTGCCACGCCCCTCCTGGGCGGGGCCCCACACCTCGCGCAGGATCTGCCGTCCGGGCACCAGCCGGCCGGGGTTGGCGAGCAGCAGGGTGAGGATCCGCCACTCGGTCGGGGTGAGCCGCACGGTGCCGTCGGGGCCGTTCACCGTGGTGGCCGCGAGGTCCACGGTGAAGTCGCCGATCACCGGCCGGCCCGGGAGGACCCCGCTCGGCGGCCGGCGCAGCACGGCGCGCAGCCGGGCCAGCAGTTCGTCCATCAGGAACGGCTTGGTGAGGTAGTCGTCGGCGCCCGCGTCCAGGGCGCCGACCTTGTCGGCGGCGTCGCTCCGGCCGGAGAGCACGATGATCGGCATCGCGCTGTGGGCGCGCAGGCCGCGCAGCACGTCCATCCCGTCGAGGTCGGGCAGGCCGAGGTCGAGCAGGACGGCGTCCGGGGCGCAGTGCGCGGCCCGGTCGAGCGCCTCGCCGCCGCTGGCGGCGGTGCGGACGGCGTACTGCCGGGCGCTGAGGTTGATCCGTAAGGTGCGCAGGAGCGCGGGTTCGTCGTCGACGACCAGGATTTCACTCATGCGCCCGCCTCGCTTCGCTCGGTAGTCGCTTCGCGAAACACGCACCTTCCGATGATTCGTTCACTTCGTTCACTCATGCGGTGGCTCCTCCCCGGGGGCGGCGGGCATGGCTTCGGGCGTGGTGGCGGCGGGCAGGGTGAGCAGCATCGTGGTGCCGCCGCCGGGGGTGTCCTCGACCTCCAGGCTGCCGCCCATGGCCTCGGCGAGGCCGCGGGAGAGAGCAAGGCCCAGGCCGACGCCGGTGGTGTTGTCGGTGTCGCCGAGGCGCTGGAAGGGCAGGAAGACCCGGTCGCGGTCCTCGGGGGCGATGCCCGGGCCGCGGTCGATCACCCGGATCTCGACCTGGTCGGCGTGGTGGCTGGCGGTGACCAGGACGGGGGCGCCGGGTGCGTTGTGGCGCAGCGCGTTGGTGATGACGTTGGCGAGTACGCGTTCCAGCAGCGGCGGGTCGGCGAGCACCGGCGGGGCGGTGTCGAGGTCCAGCGGCTGGATCGGCGCGTACGGGTCGGGGAGGCTGTCGAGCGCCCTGGGCAGGATCTCGTCCAGGTTGATCTCGGTGACGTGCAGGGTGAGTGCGCCGGCCTGGAGGCGGCTCATGTCGAGGAGGTTGTCGACCAGGCGGGTGAGCTTGACCAGGGACTCGTCGGCGGTGGCGAGGAGTTCGGCCTGGTCCTCGGGCGAGAACTCGACGTCGGGGCTGCGCAGCGAGCCGACCGAGGCGCGGGCGGCGGCCAGCGGGGTGCGCAGGTCGTGGCTGACGGCGGCGAGCAGGGCGGTGCGCATCCGGTCGGCGGCCTTGATCGGCTCGACCTCGGCGGCGACCACGGCCAGCCGGTCGCGTTCCAGCGCGGCGGCGACGTGGGCGGCGAAGGCGGTGAGCACCCGCTGGTCGGCGGCGGGCAGCCGGCGGCCGGTGAGGACCAGGACGGCGTCCGGGCCGACCGGGACCTCGGTGGTCTCGTTCGGCCCGTCTGCGGTGTCCTCGGGGTCGGCCGGGTGCTCGCCCTCGCGGTGGGCGAGCACCTCGCCGTCGCGCCGGGAGAGCAGGGCGACGGCCCGCATGCCGAAGGCCGTCCGGGACTTCTCCAGGAGGGCGGGCAGCGCGTCCGCGCCGCGCAGCACGCTGCCGGCCAGGGTGGAGAGGGTCTCGGCCTCGGCGGTGGCCCGGGCGGCCCGGGTGGTGAGCCGGCCGGCGTGGTCGACCACGGTGGAGACGGCGAGCGCGATGGCGGCGAAGACCACCAGGGCGACGATGTTGTTGGTCTCGCCGATGGTCAGGCTGTGGATCGGCGGGATGAAGTAGTAGTTCAGCAGCACCGAGGCGATCAGCGCGGCCACCAGGGCGGACATCGCGCCGCCGAGCAGGGCGACGATGACCACGCCGAGCTGGAAGATCAGCGCGTCGGTGGTGAGGTTGATCCGCTGGTGCGCCTGGGAGAGCAGCGCGGTGAGCACCCAGGGCACGACGAAGCCGGCCGCGTAGCCGAGGACGGTGCGGCGCCTGGAGTGGCGCCGGCCGAGTGAGGGCAGCCGGCCGCGGCCGGTGAACTCGTGGGTGACCATGTGGACGTCGATGTCCTCGGAGGCGTCCACGGTGGTCTCGCCGATGCCGGGGCCGGTGAGGAAGCGGTTGATCCGGCCTCGGCGGCTGGTGCCGAGCACCAGCTGGGTGGCGTCGTGGGCGCGGGCGAAGGCCAGCAGCGCGGTGGGGATGTCGTCGCCGACCACCACGTGGTAGCTGCCGCCGAGGGTCTCGACGAGCTGGCGCTGCTGGGCGAGCGCGCCGGAGGAGGCGCCGGCCAGGCCGTCGCTGCGGGTGACGTGGACGGCCAGCAGGTCCCCGCCGGCGGTGCGGTCGGCGATCCGGGCGGCGCGGCGGATCAGGGTCTCGCCCTCGGGGCCGCCGGTGAGGGCGACCACGACCCGCTCGCGGGTCTCCCAGACCCGGTCGATGCTGTGGGCCGCGCGGTAGTCGCGCAGGCCCTCGTCCACCCGCCCGGCGACCCAGAGCAGGGCGAGCTCGCGCAGGGCGGTGAGGTTGCCGACCCGGAAGTAGTTCGAGAGTGCGGCGTCCACCTTCTCCGCCTTGTAGACGTTGCCATGGGCCATCCGGCGGCGCAGCGCCTGCGGGGCCATGTCGACGAGTTCGATCTGGTCGGCCCGGCGGACCACCTCGTCCGGGACGGTCTCGCGCTGGGGGATGCCGGTGATCTTCCGGACGACGTCGTTCAGCGATTCCAGGTGCTGGATGTTGACGGTGGTGATGACGTCGATCCCGGCGGCGAGCAGTTCCTCGACGTCCTGCCAGCGCTTGGCGTGCCGGCCGCCGGGGATGTTGGTGTGCGCCAGCTCGTCCACCAGGACGACGGCCGGGCGGCGGGCGAGCGCGGCGTCGAGGTCCATCTCCTCGAACTCGGCGTCCCGGTAGGAGCGGTGGACCCGCGGCAGGATCTCCAGGCCGTCCAGCATGCCCTCGGTGTGGCGCCGGCCGTGGCACTCGATGAACCCGACCACGACGTCGGACCCGCGTTCCTGTCTGCGCCGGGCCTCGTCCAGCATCCGGTAGGTCTTGCCGACCCCGGGCGCGGAGCCGAGGTACACCCTCAGCCGGCCGCGGCGGTTGCCGGAGCCGGGGGCGAGGTCGCGGGCCATGGGCACTGCTCTTTCCATCGGGAGGTGGTGCACGTCTGCGGACGCGGGGCGGCCGGCCCGGGCGCGGAAGGTATCCTCCCGCGCCCGGGCCGGCCCGGTCACCCGCCTGTGTGAGCTGGTGTCACTTCTGCTCGCTGAGCGCCTTGTTGAGGAGCACGACGTTGACGACCTCGTTGCCGAGGAAGCCGGCCGAGCGGCTCTCGGTGTACTTGTCGACCAGTTCGGCCACCTTCTCCACCGCCAGCCCGCGCTCCTTGGCGACCCGGTTGACCTGCTCCTTGGCGTAGGCCGGCGAGATGTCCGGGTCGAGGCTGGAGCCGGAGGCGGTCAGCGCGTCGGCCGGGACGCTCGCCGGGTCCACGCCGTCGAACTCGGCGACGGCGGCGCGACGGTCGTTGACGGCCTTCAGCAGGTCCTCGCTGTTCGGGCCGAGGTTGCCGGCGCCCGAGTTGTCACCGGCGTAGCCGTTGGCGGCGGGCCGGGGCTGGAACCACTTCGGGTCCGGCTTGGCCTCCTCCTTCGGGTCGTCCGGGTTCTTCTTCGGGAGGTTGTAGTTCTGGCCGAGCAGGCTGGAACCGATCTCCTTGCCGTCGGACTTCACGATCGAGCCGTTGGCCTTCTCGTTGAAGGCGACCTGGGAGATGCCGGTGACCAGCAGCGGGTAGGCGACTCCGAGGATCACGGTGAGCACCAACAGTGCGCGCAGCGCGGTGAAGTGGGTGCGGACGGCGGTCGGCAGGGGCTTGGACATGGTGTTTCTCTCCTTCCCTGCGTCAGTTGAGACCGGGGATGAACTGGACGATCAGGTCGATCAGCTTGATGCCGATGAACGGCACCACCAGGCCGCCGAAGCCGTAGATCCCGATGTTGCGGCGCAGCAGGGAACTGGCGTCGGAGGGGCGGTACTTGACGCCGCGCAGGGCGAGCGGGATCAGGCCGATGATGACCAGGGCGTTGAAGATGATCGCCGAGGTGATCGCGGACTGCGGGCTGTGCAGGCCCATGATGTTGAGGTGGTTCAGGCCGGGGTAGACCCCGGCGAACATCGCGGGGATGATCGCGAAGTACTTGGCCACGTCGTTGGCGATCGAGAAGGTGGTCAGCGCACCGCGGGTGATCAGCAGCTGCTTGCCGATCTCCACGATCTCGATCAGCTTGGTGGGGTTGGAGTCCAGGTCGACCATGTTGCCGGCCTCCTTGGCCGCCATGGTCCCGGTGTTCATCGCGACGCCGACGTCGGCCTGGGCGAGCGCGGGGGCGTCGTTGGTGCCGTCGCCGGTCATCGCGACCAGCTTGCCGCCCTCCTGCTCCTTCTTGATCAGGGCCATCTTGTCCTCGGGCGTGGCCTCGGCGAGGAAGTCGTCCACGCCGGCCTCCTCCGCGATCGCCTTGGCGGTCAGCGGGTTGTCGCCCGTGATCATGATGGTCTTGATGCCCATCCGGCGGAGCTCGTCGAAGCGCTCCCGCATGCCCTCCTTGACCACGTCCTTGAGGTGGATGACCCCGAGGACGCGGGCGGGCTCGCTGCCGATCTTCGTGGCCACCACCAGCGGGGTACCGCCGGCCGCGGAGATGCCGTCGACCAGTGCGGACACCTCGTCGCCGACCTTGCCGCCGTTCTCGGTGACCCAGTTGGACACGGCGGCGGCCGCGCCCTTGCGGACCTGGTGGACTCCCTCGGCCTCGTCCAGGTCCACGCCCGACATCCGGGTCTGGGCGGTGAACGGGACCCAGGTGGCGTGGCTGAGCTCGCCCTGGGCGCGGGCCCGCAGACCGTACTCGGTCTTGGCCAGGACCACGATCGAGCGGCCCTCGGGGGTCTCGTCCGCGAGCGAGGAGAGCTGCGCCGCACTGGCCAGCTCGTCGGTGGAGACGCCGCTCACCGAGAGGAACTCGGCGGCCTGGCGGTTGCCCAGGGTGATGGTGCCGGTCTTGTCGAGCAGCAGGGTGTTGACGTCGCCGGCGGCCTCGACGGCGCGGCCGGACATCGCCAGCACGTTGCGCTGCACCAGGCGGTCCATGCCGGCGATGCCGATCGCGGAGAGCAGCGCACCGATGGTGGTCGGGATGAGCGCCACGATCAGGGCGACCAGGACGATCATCGACTGCGGGGCGCCCGCGTAGGTGGCCATCGGCTGGAGCGTGACGACCGCGACCAGGAAGACGATGGTCAGCGAGGCCAGCAGGATGTTGAGCGCGATCTCGTTCGGCGTCTTCTGCCGGGCCGCGCCCTCGACCAGGGCGATCATCCGGTCGATGAACGACTTGCCGGGCTCCGAGGCGATCTTCACCACGATCCGGTCGGACAGCACCTTGGTGCCGCCGGTCACCGCGGAGCGGTCACCGCCGGACTCGCGGATGACCGGCGCGGACTCACCGGTGATCGCCGACTCGTCGACGGACGCGACGCCCTCGACGACGTCACCGTCACCGGGGATGACCTGCCCGGCCTCGACCACCACGTGGTCGCCGAGCCGCAGGGCGGTGCCGGGCACCTCCTCCTCGGCCTGGCTCTTCGGCCAGTCCAGCAGGCGGCGGGCGACGCTCTCGGTCTTGGTCTTGCGCAGGGTGTCGGCCTGGGCCTTGCCGCGGCCCTCGGCGACGGCCTCCGCCAGGTTGGCGAAGATCGTGGTCAGCCAGAGCCAGACGGTGATGGCCCAGGCGAAGACGCTGGGGTCGGCTATCGCGGCGACGGTGGTGACCACCGAGCCCACCTCGACCACGAACATCACCGGGTTCTTGATCATCACCCGGGGGTCGAGCTTCTTCACCGCGTCCGGCAGGGACGCGACGATCAGCTTCGGGTCGAGGAGGCCGCTGGACACTCTGTGCGGCGCGGCGGGTTCGGCCTGGTCGGCCGGCGCGGGGGTGAGCGTGGGGGTGGACATCAGGAGGTGAGACCTTCCGCGATCGGCCCGAGAGCCAGGGCCGGGAAGTAGGTGAGGCCGACGACGATCAGGATCACGCCCGACAGCAGGCCCACGAACAGCGGCTTGTGGGTGGGCAGGGTGCCCGGGGTGGCCGGGACGGGCTGCTGCTGGGCGAGCGAGCCGGCCAGCGCCAGGACGAAGACGATCGGCAGCAGACGGCCGAAGATCATCGCCAGACCGAGCGCGGTGTCGTACCAGTCGGTGTTGACGGTGATGCCGCCGAACGCCGAACCGTTGTTGTTGGCGGCCGAGGTGAACGCGTACAGCACCTCGGAGAAGCCGTGGGCGCCCGAGTTGAGCATCCCGGCCCGCTCGCCCGGCAGGGCCATCGCCACGCCCGTGCCGACCAGCACGATCGTCGGCGTGGTCAGGATGTACAGCGAGGCGAACTTCATCTCCCGGCCGCCGAGCTTCTTGCCCAGGTACTCGGGGGTGCGACCGACCATCAGGCCGGCGACGAACACCGCGACGATCGCCAGCACGAGCATCCCGTACAGGCCGGAGCCGGTGCCGCCGGGCGCGATCTCGCCCAGCATCATGTTGAAGACCGTCAGCCCGCCGCCGAACGGCGTGAACGAGTCGTGGAAGGAGTTCACCGCACCGGTCGAGGTCAGCGTCGTTGAGGCGGCGAACAGCGAGCTGGCGGCGATGCCGAAGCGCTGCTCCTTGCCCTCCATCGCGGCACCCGCGGCCTGCAGGGCGCTGCCGGAGTGCTGCGACTCGGCGAAGGTGAGCAGGGCGGTCGAGGCGACCCAGAACAGGCCCATCACGGCGACGATCGCGTAGCCCTGGCGGTTGTCGCCGACCATCCGGCCGAAGGTCCGGGGCAGCGCGAACGGGATCACCAGCAGCAGGAAGATCTCGACCAGGTTGGAGAAGCCGTTCGGATTCTCGAACGGGTGCGCCGAGTTGGCGTTGAAGAAGCCGCCGCCGTTGGTGCCGAGCAGCTTGATGACCTCCTGGGAGGCCACCGGGCCGCCGGGGATCTTCTGCACCTCGCCGCTGAGCGTGGTCACCTCGTGGAAGCCGTGGAAGTTCTGGATCACGCCGGAGGCGGCCAGGACCAGGGCGAACACGATCGAGATCGGCAGCAGCAGCCGGAGGCTGATCCGGGTGAGGTCCACCCAGAAGTTGCCGACCCGGTCGGTCCGGTTGCGGGTGAAGCCCCGGATCAGCGCGGCCACCACGGCGATGCCGACAGCCGCCGAGACGAAGTTCTGCACCGCCAGGCCCGCCATCTGCACCAGGTGGCCCATCGCGGACTCGCCCGCGTAGGACTGCCAGTTGGTGTTGGCGACGAACGAGATCGCGGTGTTCCAGGCCTGGTGGCCGTCCATCTGCGGAACGCCCAGGCTCAGCAGCAGGTGGCCCTGGAGCCGGATCAGGCCGTACAGGAAGAGGACGGAGACGGCCGAGAAGGCCAGCACCGAGCGCAGGTACACCGGCCACCGCTGATCGGCGTCGCCGTCGACGCCGATCACCTTGTAGATGCCGCGCTCGACTCTGAGGTGCTTCGAGGTGGTGAGGAGCTTGGCGATGTAGTCGCCAAGGGGGCGGTAGCACAGGGCCAGCGCGCCGACGAGGGCGAGGGCCTGCAGCCAGCCCGCGAGAGTGGATCCCATGTCAGAACTTCTCCGGGAAGATCAGCGCGACGACGAGGTAGCCGACGAGAGCGACGGCCACGACCAGACCAGCGATGTTCTCGGCGTTCACAGCTTCTCCACCCCCCGCGCGATCAGGGCGATGACGGCGAACACGGCGACCGTGACACCGACGTAGATGAGATCGGACATGGGCTCCACCAGGGTGGTTCGGAAGATGCCGCGACCAGGCCGAAGGGCTCGCGCGGCGCCGGCGGACGACCGGCAGATGCAGCAAATCAGCGGTTAGGGGCGCGTTTAGGAGCCCTGACGCCCTCCATACGGGTGATAGCGCCGCGTTGACGCGACCTTGACGCCGAACGGGCGGTGACGGGCGGCGGGGCGGGCCGTGGGACGGGCAGCGGGACGGGCAGCGGGACGGGTGGTGGGACGGCGAAGGGCCCCTGACAGCGCTCGCCGTCAGGGGCCGTTCGGGTGCCTCTCCCCAGGTCACATCCGCATCCGCAGCCGACAGACCACCGCGTCGGTGTGCCGGCGCAGGGCGCGGTCGATCACGGCGCCGCGCCGGTTCTGCAGCGCCCGCTGCCACCAGCGGGCGGGCTCCACCTCGGGGATCAGGACGGTCAGCCGGCCGTAGGCGTGCTCCGCGCCGAGCTCGTTGACGAAGGCGGCGATCGGCGGCCCCAGACGGCGGTGGTCGTCCGGGATCTCCACCAGCGGAACGCCCGGCTGCCACAGCTCCCAGTCCCGGCGCAGCGCCTCGGCCGCGGCCGGCTCGTGCACCACGGTCACCGCCATGACCTCGTCGCCGAGCGAGAGCGCCGCCGACAGGCCGTCCCGGGTGAGCCGGGTGATCGCCGTCACCGGGACGACGACGAGGCTCCGCTGACGGGTCACCGGGCCGGGCACCCGGCCCAGCTCCAGCCGCTCGCCGATCCGCGCGTAGCTGCGGTGGACGGCCTCGAACAGCAGCACCAGCAGCGGCAGGGCCACCACGATGCCCCAGGCGCCCTCGGTGAACTTGGTGCCGGTGACGACCAGCGCGGCGACACCGGTGAGCAGCGCACCGAAGCCGTTCAGCGCGGCCTTCCACCGCCAGCCGGACGGCCGCCCGAGGAGCCAGTGCCGGACCATGCCGACCTGGCAGACGGTGAAGCCGACGAACACGCCGATCGAGAACAGCGGCACCAGGCTGTTGACGTCCCCGCCGGAGCCGACCAGCAGCGCGGCCGACACCGCGGCCAGGAACAGCACGCCGTAGCGGTACACCTGGCGGTCGGCGCGCAGGGCGAACACGTGCGGGAGGTGGTTGTCCCGGGCGAGCAGGTCGAGCAGCACCGGCAGCCCGCCGAAGGAGGTGTTGGCGGCCAGCCCGAGCAGGACCACGGTGGCGAACTGCACGACGTAGAAGCCGAAGCCGTGCCCGAGCGAGGCGTCGGCGAGCTGGGCGAGCACGGTGACGCCCTCGACCGGCTGGAGGTGGAAGCGGCCGATCAGCACGGCCAGCCCGATCAGCATCACGCCGAGCAGGGCGCCGAGCACGACCTCGGTGTGCTGGGCGCGCTTGACCCGCGGGGTGCGGAAGGAGGGCACGGCGTTGGCCACCGCCTCCACGCCGGTCAGCGCGGAGCAGCCGGCCGCGAAGGCCTTGAGCAGCAGCAGCGCGCCGACGGTGGTGGCGTTCTCGGCGAGCGCCGAGGCGTGGCCGGCGGCGGCCGCGGTGCCGGCCGGGCCGTCCCGGAACAGGCCGACCACGATGATCGCCAGGATGGAGAGGACGAAGACGGCCGTCGGGGCCATGAACCAGCGCGCCGACTCGGCGATCCCGCGCAGGTTCACCGCGGTGACCAGCGCGAGCACGCCCAGGCAGAGCCAGACCCGCTGGTCGTACAGGCCCGGGACGGCCGAGGTCAGCGCGGCCACGCCGGCGGTGACCGAGACCGCGACGTTCAGGATGTAGTCGATCACCAGCGAGGCGGCCGCGGTCAGCGCCGTCCGGCGGCCCAGGTGCGCCTTGGCGACGGCGTAGGAGCCGCCGCCGTCCGGGAACGCCGCGATCACCTGCCGGTAGGAGGCGACCAGCACCGCCAGCAGGACGGCGATCGCCACGGTCACCGGCAGCGTGAAGCCCAGCCCGTACGCCCCCGCGGCGGCCAGCACCAGCACAATCGACTCCGGCCCGTACGCGACCGAGGCCATGGCGTCCAGCGACAGCGCCGCCAGCCCGCCGAGCGCGGTCAGCCGGTGCCGTTCGTCGCCCGCACCGGTGTCCGGCGGCTCGGGCTCGGCCGTGACGGCCGCAGTGGTGGTGGCGCTGGACATCGAACGGAACCTCCGCAGTCGGGCAGTTGCTCCGATCCTGCGGTCCGCCCGCCCGGCCCTCCCCCGGCCCCTACGCGTTCCTGACGCGGCCACGAGCGGCTTTGACGGGCCCTTGACGCGGCCGCCGTGCCGCGCGGGGTTCCGGCCCGATGGCTGTTGGCGGGGGTGGGGTGAGCCGTTGTCCCGGCGGGCGCCGGTTGGGAAGACGATCAGCTCGGTCGAAGGACTCCCACCCCCGGCCCACCACTCTGCTGCCCGTCTCCCGTAATTGCAAGCCATGCGCAATAAGTGCGCCCACATGCGGCCCGGGGAGGGCGGGGCGATGAGGAGGGCACGGGAACGAAAAAGCCCCCGATCCGCGTTTCCGCAGATCGGGGGCCTTTTCTCTATCCTGTGGCTGGTGCAGGGTTCGAACCTGCGTAGCTTGCGCGACAGATTTACAGTCTGCTCCCTTTGGCCGCTCGGGCAACCAGCCAGGATTTTCACCGCCCGGGGCGTTTGCCCCGTTCGACTTGGTAAACCATACCTGATGCCAGGGGGTGCTCCGCCACTCGATAGATCACGCGATGATCAAGGAATGACGTGCGGTCGGCGCGGGCGAGCGCGGGGCGGTGCTGGATAGGCTGGGGCGGCGGTCGCCCCGTGGGGCGGGCCGTGTCAGTGAAGCCAGAGCATCAAGGAGACCAACACCCATGGCCGACTCCAGTTTCGACATCGTCTCGAAGGTCGAGTGGCAGGAGGTCGACAACGCGATCAACCAGACCTCCCGCGAGATCGCGACGCGCTTCGACTTCAAGGGCGTGGGCGGCGAGATCAGCCGCTCGGGCGAGAAGATCGAGATGAAGGCCAACGGCGAGGAGCGCGTGCGGGCCATCCTCGACGTGCTGCAGACGAAGTTCATCAAGCGCGGCCTGTCGCTGAAGGCGCTGGACGCCGGCGAGCCCCAGCTGTCCGGCAAGGAGTACAAGATCTTCGCCGACATCAAGGAAGGCATCACCACGGAGGACGCGAAGAAGGTCGCGAAGATCATCCGTGACGAGGGCCCGAAGGGCGTCAAGGCGCAGGTCCAGGGCGACGAGCTGCGCGTCAGCTCGAAGAGCCGCGACGACCTCCAGACCGTGCAGGCCCTGCTCAAGGGCAAGGACCTGGACTTCGCGATCCAGTTCGTGAACTACCGCTGACCCTCCGGTCGGTCGGACGACGGAACGGCTCCGCTCCCGGATTCGGGAGCGGAGCCGTTCGCGTCGGTGGTGGGACGGGGCGGGTCAGCCGGTGGCGGGGTGGGAGCGGGCCGCGGCGGTCAGGGCCTGGGCCTGGGCGCGGAGGGCGTCGAGCTGCTGGTGCAGGGTGGCGGCGGAGCCGGGCACCGTGGTCGGGGCCGGGACCGTCACCGGCGGGGTCGGGACGGTCACCGGCGGGGTCGGGAGCTGGCCGATCAGGCCCTGCAGGGTGCTCAGCAGGGTGGCGACGAGCTGTTGGACGGCGCTGAGGTCGAGGGCGCCGGAGGTCACCGTCGAGAGCAGGCCGGTGACCAGCTTGATGACGTCCCCGACCGCCCCGAGCGCGGCGGTCGGGTCCGGCACGGCGGGAATGGCCGGGATGGTTGGGATGGCAGGGTCGTCCGGGTCGGCCGGGTCGGGAGAGTTGACGGCGCCCCGCCGACGACGGCGGCGAGAGCCGCAGGGACGACGGGGACGGCGGGAACAGCAGGGACGACGGGGGCGACGGGAACGACAGGGACGGCGGGGACCGAGACGGTGGTACGGGCGGCCGCGGCTCCATTGCCGACGGCTGTGGCGGACGCCGCGGCGACCGTGGTCAGCGCGAACGCTGTGGTCAGCACGACGGCCATCCGGGTGGCACGCATGGGTACTGCTTCCTCTCACTGTGGATCAGGCGAGATCGCCTGCTTCACAAGGTCGGGCAGTCATCCGGACGCAGCCACCGCAGGTACGCCGAACGGTGCGGGCCGGCTCGGGGTCGATCCGCGCTAATCGGCCTCCGCCGCCCAGTCCCGGGTGCTGCGGTGCAGTCCGAGGCCGACCGAGGCGAACTCGTCCGCCCGGCCCTCCCCGGTGTGCGCGCCGAGCCGCCGCAGGGCGCGGGAGATCGGGGTGCCCTCGGGTGCCGAGGGCTCGAACTCGCCGCTGGTGAGCGGGCCGAGGACGATCCGACCGTTCTCCCACACGGCGGCGCGCTGGGTGCCGCTGCCGCCGAAGTACTCGGCCTCCACGCAGGCGATCGGGCCGGCCTTCGACCAAGCGGCCAGCCGGAGTTCGAAGCCGTCCGCGTGCCGGCCGAACCCGGCCCCACCGAAGGGTTTGTGGACGCTGCCGTCGCCCTGGAGGGCGGCGAGGACCGAGGAGGTGACCGGGATCAGTGCCAGCCCCTGCCCCAACGGCACCACCCGGGCCGCCGACACCTCTGCGGCCGCCACCCTCAGCAGCTCCAATGTTCCTATCAGCGCCTGGAGTTCATAGGACATGCCGGACATCGTGTCCCACTGCACTGACAGTCGGCCCGGAATTTATGATTCCGTGCCCGGTCGGAGACCGTAGAGCAGACTGAGCACCGTCACGAATCGGTCCGGCACCCCGGCACCCCGGCACCCCGGCACCCGCGGTAGGTCACCCGCTCGGGCGCATGCCGCATGCGGCGGCCCCGGCACCCGGGTGGACTGGCCGGGTACGGCCCACCCCGGGGGCCTCCCCCGACTCCCGTCCCGCCGACTGCCGCCGACCGCCGCCGACTTCGCCCCGCGCCACGGCCGCCACGGCCGCCACAGGCGTCGCACGCACGCCGCAAAACAGCCCACGGGAGCTCGAATGACCGACGAACTCGCCAGCCGCATCGCCGCGTTGATGCCGCGCGCCCAGGCCGACCTGGCCGAGCTGGTGGCCATCCCGTCCGTCGCCGACCCCCGGCAGTACCCGCCGGAGAAGTGCCGGCAGGCCGCCGAGTGGGTCGCCGCCGCCTTCACCGAGGCCGGTCTGCGCGACGTCCACCTGGAGGAGACCCCGGACGGCAGCCACGCCGTGATCGGCCACCGCCCGCCGCCGCCCGGCGCCCCGACCGTGCTGCTCTACAGCCATTACGACGTCCAGCCCCCGCTGGACGACGCCGCCTGGGAGTCCCCGCCGTTCCGGCTCACCGAGCGCGACGGCCGCTGGTACGGGCGCGGCGCCGCCGACTGCAAGGGCAACATCGTCATGCACCTCACTGCGCTGCGCGCGCTCGGGGAGTCCGTCCCGGTCGGCCTCAAGCTGGTGGTCGAGGGCTCCGAGGAGCAGGGCACCGGCGGCCTGGAGCAGTACCTGCCCCCGCACGCCGGGGAGTTGCACGCCGACGCCCTGCTGATCTGCGACACCGGCAACGCCGCCGTCGGCGTCCCGACCGCCACGACCTCGCTGCGCGGGGTCGCCAACGTGGTGGTCACCGTCCGGGCGCTGAAGGGCGACATGCACTCCGGCATGTTCGGCGGCGCCGCCCCGGATGCCCTCGCCGCGCTGGTCCGGATGCTCGACTCGCTGCGCGACGCCGACGGCGGCACCCGGATCGACGGCCTGGACTGTGACGGGACGTGGAGCGGCGCCGGCTACGACGAGGACGCCTTCCGCACCGACGCCGGCGTCCTGGACGGCGTCCGGCTGACTGGCTCCGGCACCGTCGCCGACCGGCTCTGGGCCCGCCCCGCCGTCACCGTCCTCGGCATCGACTGCCCGCCGGTGGTCGGCTCGGCCGCCGCCGTCCCGGCCACCGCCCGGGCCCGGGTGAGCCTGCGGGTGCCGCCCGGCACCGACGCCGGCGCCGCCCAGGACGCGCTCATCGGCCACCTTGAGGCGGCCGCACCCTGGGGCGTGCAGGTGGAGGTCGTACGGGAGGGCGCGGGCTCGCCGTTCCGGGCCGGCACCGGCGGGCCCGCGTACGCCGCGCTCGGCAAGGCGATGCAGGAGGTCTACGGCCGGCCGATGTCCTTCCTCGGCCAGGGCGGCTCGATCCCGCTCTGCAACGTCCTCGCCGCCACCTACCCCGACGCGGAGATCATCCTGATGGGCGTCGAGGAGCCGCGCTGCCTGATCCACGCGCCGAACGAGAGCGTCGACCCGGACGAGATCGCGCACATGGCCCACGTGGAGGCGCTGTTCCTGCGGCACTTCGCCGGCTCGGCGAGGCGCTGAGCGATTCGAGGCCCTGAGCGATTCGAGGCCTACCTGTGCGGCTACACGCCCACCGCGATCACCGAGCGGCTGACCACCCTCGTCCTCACCGCCGGTCGCGAGCCCGCCCTGGTCGTCCCCAGGCTGGAGCGCCCGGACGCCGAGAAGGCGGTCGGCGCCGCGGCCGTCCGGCTGCTCGACTGGTCCGACGGCGAGGACCCGTTCGCCACCGCCGGCCCGCTGCTCATCCAGTACGGGCACAGTCAGGTGGACTTCACCGTGGTCGGTTCCGGCCCCAACGGCGCCAACCCCCACCACGAGGCCGGTGACCGGGTCATCCGAACGGGTGACACCGTGGTGCTGGACTTCGGCGGCCTCAAGGACGGCTACGGCTCCGACACCACCCGCACGGTGCACGTCGGAGCGGACGTCCCGGCCGAGGTCCGGGCGGTGCACGACCTGGTCAGGACCGCGCAGCAGACCGCCTTCGAGGCCGTCCGCCCCGGCGTGGGCTGCCAGGAGATCGACCGGATCGCCCGCCGGGTGATCACCGAGGGCGGCTACGGCGAGTACTTCATCCACCGCACCGGGCACGGGATCGGCACCACGACGCACGAGCCTCCGTACCCGGTCGAGGGCGAGGAACGGCCGCTGGTGCCGGGCATGTGCTTCTCGATCGAGCCCGGGATCTACCTGCCCGGCCGGTTCGGGGTGCGGATCGAGGACATCGTCACCGTCACCACGACCGGCGGCCGCCGCTTCAACAACACCCCGCACGAGTTGGGCATCGTCGCCTGACCGCGCGCCCGGCCCCGGCCCCGGCCCCGGCCGTGCCCTCGGCCTCCGTGCCGGCCGCACCGTCAACCGGGCTGCCGTCAACCCGTGCTGCCGTCAACCGTGCCGCCGACGACCGTGCCACCGACCGGATCGGGCGTTCTTACGATCCGGTCATGCTTCACCCAGAGTCCTCCAAGTTTGGCTTGCTATTTTCAGTGCGCATGACCAAGACCCTCTCCCCGGCCGCGCCACCCGCTCGGCCCGGGCAACCGCGCCCGGTGCCTCCGCCCCGCCCCCGCGTGACGGCCTGGTCGAGACTCCGGCTCCTGGCGTGGCCGCTCTACCTGACCGGTCTCGTCTGGTTCCTGCGCACCGAGGGCATCCCGGCGGCCAACGACGTGCTGTTCCTCTGGCTGATCGGGGCCCTGCTCACCGCCGCCGTGCACAGCGGGCACGGCTCCCGCGGCTTCGTCCTGGTCCTGCGCGACTGGGTCCCGGTGATGGCCGTGGTGTGGACGTACTCGCTGCTGCGCGGCTACGGCGCGCACACCCCGTGGGCCCCGCACTGGCTGCCGCAGCTGCGCTTCGACGAGGTGCTGGGCTTCGGCGAGACCTGGACCGTCCGGCTCCAGCACGCCCTCTACACCCCCGGCTCCCCGCACTGGTACGACTACGCGGCGGTGGGCGTCTACCTCTCGCACTTCTTCGTGGTCTTCCTCCTGCTCGCGGTGCTCTGGCGGCGCGCGCACCACCGGTTCCGGCAGCTGCTCGCCTGCTACCTGACACTCACCTTCGCGGGCTTCGCCACCTACCTGCTCTACCCGGCCGACCCGCCGTGGCTGGTCGCCCAGGAGGGCAACCTGCCGCACCTGTCCCGGGTGGTCTGGGAGGTGATCTCGGTGAGCGGGCTGCCGCAGGCCGACTCGCTGCTGGAGAACGGCAGCCAGTTCGCCAACGACGTCGCCGCGATGCCCTCGCTGCACTCCGCCTACCCGGCGATGCTGCTGTTCTACTTCTGGCCCACCGCCCGGCCCTGGCTGCGGGCGGTGCTGGTCGCCTATCCGCTCGCGATGACGTTCACCCTGGTCTACGGCGCGGAGCACTTCATCATCGACGTCTTCGTCGGCTGGGCGTACGCGGCCGTGGTGGTGTTCGGCCTGCGGTGGCTGCGCAGCCGCCGCACGGTGCCGGCCGGGGGCACGGCAGACTTGGCCGGGTGAAGTCGCAGACGCCGATGAAGCCCAGCGCCGGGCCCGCCGCCCGGCCCGCCGCCGGATCCGCCACCAAGCCCGCTGCCAAGCCCACCGCCGAACAGCTGCTGGCCGCCAAGGACACCACCATCCCGGACGTCGCCGGGCCCGGGCTGCGGGTGCTGTTCTGCGGCATCAACCCGGGCCTGTGGTCCGGCGCCACCGGGCACCACTTCGCCCGCCCCGGCAACCGCTTCTGGCCCGCCCTGCACCGCTCCGGCTTCACCGGGCGCCAGTACCGGCCGGACGAACAGGACGAACTGCTCGCGCTCGGCCTGGGCATCACCAACGTCGCCCCGCGCACCACCGCCAAGGCGGACGAGCTGACCGCCGAGGAGCTGCGCGAGGGCGGCGCCGCGCTCCGCGAGCGGGTGCTGCGGCTGCGCCCGCGGGTGCTGGCCGTGCTCGGCATCGGCGCCTACCGGACGGCCTTCGGGCAGCGGCGGGCCGCGATCGGGCGCCAGCCGGAGGGCATCGGCTCGACCGAGGTGTGGGTGCTGCCCAACCCCAGCGGCCTCAACGCGCACTACACGCTGGACGCGCTGGCCGAGGAGTTCCGGCGGCTCCGGGAGGCTGTCGACGGCCGAGCGGGCGCCGGGGGTCGAGCGGGCGCCGGGGGTCGAGCCGACGCCTGGGGTCGACCCGCCTCCGAGGGCTGAGCGGGCGCCAGCCCCATCGGCAGCCGGACGTCGCGCAGTTCGCGGATCAGCGCCCGGACGGCGGCCGTCCCGGCCAGCTCGGGCGTGGTGACGTACCCGACGGAGCGGCTGGGCGGGCGCGGCCCGAGGTCGGTGACGGCGAGGCCGGCCGGGGCGCCGAGCAGGGCCGTCCGGGGCATGATCGCCATGCCGAGGCCCTGGGCGACCAGCGAGAGGGCCACCGTGTCGTCCTCCACGTTCACGGTCGCGGGCGGGATCCAGTCCTGCCGCTGCCACCAGTCCCGGGTGTACGAGCCGCAGTTCTCGTCCCAGTCGACCAGCGGCAGCTCGCGCGGCGCCGGGTGGCCCTGCGGGTGCGCGAGCGCGTACGACTCCTCGTACAGGCTCACCGCGACCAGCCCGGGTACGGCCGGCGGGCGGGTGGCGTCCAGGGTGGCCAGCCCGAGGTCGGCGCGGCCGTCGGCGACCTCCCCGGCGGTGCCGCGGCCGATCTCCCGGACGATCCGGACGTGCGTGCCGAGCCCGGGGTGGCGCTCGGCGAGCCGGGCCAGGACGGACGGCAGCAGGTGGGCGGCGGCGCTGCGGAAGGCGGCGATCCGCAGGGTGCCGGTCAACGGCCCGTCCGTGCCCGCGCCGCGCACCTCGGGGCCCATCGCGTCCAGCAGCCGCAGGATCCGGCGGGCGTACGCTACGGCGCGGGCGCCGGCCGCGGTGGGGCGTGCGCCGTGGCGCCCGCGCTCGAAGAGCACCGCCCCGAGCTTCCGCTCGCAGGCGCGCACGGCGTGCGAGACGGTGGACTGGGTGGTGTCCAGGCTCTACCAGTCCGTCGATCCGTACATGCGCGAGGAGATGGACGAGGGCGGCTGGGATTGCACGCCCCGCTGGAGGGCCGCACCGTCGGCCGGGTGGTGGAGTCCCGGGCCGACGCCCTGCCCGTCGGGGCGGTCATCCTCCACCGCCAGGCCTGGCGCACCCACTCGGTGGTCACCGCCGAAGGCGCCTTCCTGCTGCCCGACTTCGCCGGCGTCCCGCTCAGCGCCCACCTGTCGGTGCTCGGCGGCACCGGCCTGTCCGCCTGGGTCGGCCTGACCAGGATCGCCCGGCTCCAGCCCGACGAGACGATCTTCATCTCGGCGGCCGCCGGCGGCGTCGGCACCGCCGCCGGACAGCTCGCCCGGCTGCTCGGCGCCGGACGGATCATCGGCAGCACCGGCTCCGCCGCCAAGGCCGCCCACCTCACCAAGAACCTCGGCTTCGACGCCGCCTTCGACTACCACGACGGCCCGATCGTCGAGCGCCTGCGCGAGGCCGCCCCCGAGGGGCTGCACGTCTACCTCGACAACGTCGGCGGCGACCACCTGGAGGCCGCCATCGACGCCCTGCGCGACCACGGCCGGATCGCCTGGTGCGGCGCCGTCGCCCAGTACAACAACCTGCAGTCCCCGCCGCCCGCGCCGCGCAACCTCTACGACGTGGTCGGCAAGAGCCTGCGGCTGGAGGGCTTCCTGGTCCGCAACCACCTCGACGCCCGGCCGGAGCTGTACGACTTCCTCGTCCCGCACCTGCGCTCGGGCGCCGTCGTCCCGGACGAGACCGTCGTGGACGGCTTCGACCACGTGGTGGACGCCTTCCTCGGCATGAACACCGGCAAGATGCTCGTCCGGATCGCCGGCTGACCGCGCGACGGGCTGATCCTGTATCGGGCTGACCCCGTGCCGGCCGTCCCCGAGCCGGGCTGACCGCGCGCCGGCTCACTCCGGCAGCACGGCCAGGTCCAGGGCAGCCAGCCGGGCCGGGTCGGCGACCACCTCGTAACCGGCCACCCGGCCGTCCGCGACCGCCACCCGCAGCACCAGCCGCAGCCGCCCGGCCGGGGCGATCAGGATGCCGGGCACCCCGTCCACCAGGGCCACCGCGCCGTGGCGGGCCCGGCGGCCGAAGACCGTGGTCTCCCGGGCCACCGTCTCCGCGCCCCGGGCCACCGCGGAGCGGCCGCGCGGCAACGCGGCCGGGTCGGCCCGGCGCACCACGTCCGGGGCGAGCACGGCCAGCAGCCCGGCCAGGTCCCCGTCCCGGGCGGCGGCCAGGAAGGCCTCCACCACCCGCCGGTGCCCGGCCAGCGGCTCCGGGGGCAGCGCGGCCGTGCCCCGCACCCGCTGCCGGGCGCGGCTGGCCAGCTTCTTGGCGGCCACCGGGGTCCGTCCCACGATCGGCGCGATCCGGTCGAAGGGCACCGCGAAGCCGTCGTGCAGCACGAAGGCGACCCGTTCGGCCGGGCCCAGCCGGTCCAGCACCACGAGCAGCGCCCGGCCCACCGACTCGACCAGCAACGCCTCCCGCTCCGGGTCCGCCCCACCACCCGCCGCGACCGGCAGCGCCTCGCCGGTCGGGTCCTCACGGCGCGCCGCCCGGGCGCGCAGCAGGTCCAGGCAGATCCGGGAGACCACCGTGGTCAGCCAGCCGGGCAGGTTGTCGATCTCCGCGGGGTCGGTCCGGACCAGCCGGAGCCAGGCCTCCTGCACGGCGTCATCGGCCTCCCCGGTCGACCCGAGCATCCGCTGGGCGATCGCCCGCAGCCGTCCGCGCTCGGCCTCGAAGCGCGCGGCAGTCCCGTCGGCCGTCGATGTCTCCGCCGCCGCACCGTCGGCCACCGCCGCCCCGTCGGCCACCGCCGCCGCGCCGGCCGTCGCCCCCGGCATCCCGTTCCCGCCCATCGGGCCCCTCGGTCCCATCGGTCACCTTTCCCCAGCCCGACTCGTCACCGCTATGACGATCCGTCCTCCCCCGAGGTGACCAGGAGACCACCATGACCTCCGCCACGCTGCTCCACCTGGACTCCAGCATCAGCCCGGCCGACTCCGTCAGCCGCGCCCTGACCGCCCGCTTCGCCGCCGCCTGGCGCGCCCGGCACGGCGCCGCCGCCCGGCACCGGCACCGTGACCTCGCCGCCGACCCGGTGCCCGCGGTGCGCGCCGCCTACGACGCCCTCGCCCGCCGGACCGAGCGCAAGGGCGTGCTGCCGCTCGACGACGTCGCCACCCTGGCCGAAGGCCCGGAGGAGGCACGCGAGTGGGCGCTCACCCGCCCGCTGATCGAGGAGCTGCGGGCCGCCGACACCCTGCTGCTCGGCAGCCCGATGTACAACCTCACCGTCTCGACCGGCCTCAAGGCGTGGATCGAGCGGGTCTCCTTCCCCGGCGCCTACCTCGACCCGGACTCCGGCGAGCGGCTGCTGCGCCGCACCCGGGTGGTGGTCGTCGCCGTGCGCGGCGGCGGGTACGGGCCGGGCACGCCGCGGGAGCACTGCGACTTCCAGGTCCCGTACCTGCGGACGTACTTCGACTACCTCGGGGTCGCGGCGGAGCACCTGCACGTCGTCACCGCCGAGCTCACCCGGGCCGCGGACATCCACGCACTGAACGGCCTCCAGCCGCTCGCCGTCGAGTCGCTGGCGGCGGCCGAAGCCGCCCTCGACCGGCTGGCCGCGACGCTCTGAGCCCGACGCTCCGAGCCCCGGCGCCGAGGCCCCGACGCGCTCAGCCCCGGCGCTACAGCGGGGTGACGGCCTTGAGCACCACCAGCAGGGCCACGGCGGCGTTGAGCGCGCACAGCGCCGACGCCGCCGTACCGGCCGCGGCGACCATCGCCGCCAGGCCCGCCGGGGTCTTGGCCGGCGGCCAGTTGCGGGAGGTCGGCACCGGGCCGAGCAGCGCCGCGACCCGGCGCGGCACCGGGCCGGCCGCGGCGGCCGGGGCGGCGAAGGCCGCGAAGCCGGGCGCCGGCGCGGCGTGCGAGACGAGGGCCGCCCGGGCCACCGCCCGCGCGGTGATCCGGCGGTCCCCGACGGCCTGCGCCGAGTCCTCGTCCGCCCACCGCTCCGCGCTGTACGCCACCGCGTACTGCAGCGGCCGCAGGAAGGGGTTGACGCAGGCGGCCAGCTGGGTGGTCAGCAGGTACCGGTGGTGACGGTGGCGCAGGTGCGCCCGCTCGTGCGCGAGCAGCGCCTCGCGCTCGTCCGCGGCGAGGCCCTCCAGCATCCCGGTGGAGACCACCACCCGCCCGGGCGAGCCGGGCAGCGCGTAGGCGTACGGACTGCGGTCCGGCAGCACCGCGAGGTCGCCGGACGGCCCGGTACCGTCGGGCAGCCCGGCCAGCGCCCGGCGGGCCCGGGCCCGCACCCGCAGGTGCCGGACGACCGTCCGGGCGCAGGCGAAGCCCACCAGCGCCAGCAGCCACATCGCGGCCGTACCGACCGTCTCGTGGTACGGCAGCGCGGCCCGCACCTCCGGGTCGGACCAGCTGTCCGGCAGCGGGTTGCCGGGGATCTGCGCGGTGCCGACGACCCCGATCAGCCCGAGGCAGAGCACGCTGCACACCGCCATCACCGTGCTGATCACGGTCATCAGCCGGGCCGCGCCGCGCGGGTGCAGGTGCTGCTCGGTCAGACGCGCGATCGGTACCGCCGTGAGCGGCAGGATGAGCGGGAGGAAGACGAAGAAGCCCACGGGTCAGCTCTCACGGTCGGTCGCTGCCGGATCGGCGGACGTCCCCGGATCGGCGGACGTTTCCGGGTCGGCTGACGTTTCCGGATCGGCGGACGCGGCGTCGAGCAGCGCCCGCAGCAGTTCCTCGTCGTGCGGCAGCAGCGCGCTGACGAAGCTGGCCAGGACGGCGTCCCGGTCCGCCTCCCCGTCGAGCATCCGGCGCATCCGCAGCGCCGCCAGCCCGGCGGCGTCGGCGGAGGCCTGCCACAGGTAGGAGCGGCCGGAACGAGTCCGGGAGACGGCGTTCTTGGCGTGCAGCCGGGACAGGATGGTCATCACCGTGGTGTACGCCAGGTCGCCCTCCAGGCGCTCCTGGACCCACCCCGCGGCAGCCGGGCCGGGCGCCTGCTGGAGCACCGCCAGCACCTGCGCCTCCAGCTCGCCCTGGCCGCGTCGTCTGGCCGGTGCGTCCCCGGCCGCCGGGGCGTGCCTCTCGTCTGCCATGACGGCCCACTCCCTCCGGATGCCGCGCCCGGACCGACGGGCACGCGTTCATCCTAACGAGCGCGGGACCGCGCCGAACCGGTCCGCGCAAGGGTTCCGGGCGTCACGGCCGCCCGGAACCGGGGCGCGCGACGGCTCAGGTCCGGGCGCGCTGGGTCACCGCGATGCAGACCAGCACCACCACCGCCGTGACCGGCGCGGCCGCGGGCAGGTCCTCGCCGAGCAGCAGCACCGACCAGAGCAGCGTCAGCAGCGGCTGCGCCAACTGCAGCTGACTGGCCCTCGGCACCCCGATCCCGGCCATCCCCCGGTACCAGAGCACGAACCCGCCGAACTGCGACACCGCCGCGATGTACACCAGCCCCACCAGCGCCTTCGCACCCAGCCGCACCGGCTCGGTGGACAGCCCGACCGCCGAGGTCAGCGCCATCGCCGGCAGCGCCGCCACCACCGCCCAGGCGATCACCTGGGCGCCCGGCAGATCCCGGGACAGCCGCCCGCCCTCCGCGTACCCGGCGGCGCAGACCACCAGCCCCACGAACAGGTAGAGGTCGGCGACGGTCGGCCGGCCGTGGCTCTGCAGCAGGGTGAAGACGAGTACGGCCGACGCCCCGGCCAGCGCCGCCGCCCAGAACGCCCGGGACGGCCGGCGCCCCGTCCACACCGCCGCGACCACCGCGGTGGCCAGCGGCAGGACGCCGATGACCACCGCCGAGTGGGCGGTCGAGGAGGTGCGCAGGGCGAGCGTGGTCAGCAGCGGGAAGCCGAGGACGCAGCCGGCGGAGACCACCAGCAGGCCGGGCCAGTGCCGCCGCTTCGGCAGCGGGGCGGCGGAGGCCAGCAGGTAGAGCCCGGCCAGCACCCCGGCCAGGACGCCGCGCAGGCCCGTCGAGGACCACGGGCCGAAGCCGGTCAGGGACCACGCGGTGGCGGGGAAGCTGAGCGAGAAGGAGGCCACCCCGAGGGCGGCGAGGGCGGTGCCGGAGGTCGGGGCCTGCTGCGGTGCTACCGCCTCGGAGCGGATAGCGCTATCTTGTGCCGTCATGAATGAGCGTAGCAGCGTGACCGAACTCGCCGACAGTCTGCGGCGGGAGGTCGAGCGCTACCCGGAGGGACGGAAGCTGCCCTCCAGCCGGGCCCTGATGGAGCGCCACCAGGTCAGCCCGGTGACGGTCTCCCGGGCCATCGCGGTGCTCGTGGCCGAAGGCCTGGTGGTCTCCCGGCCGGGCGCGGGGGTGTTCCGGGCGGCGGCCTTCGCCGCGGCCCCGGCCGTCCCCGCCGCACCGGCCGGACGGCCCGGCGACCTCTCCTGGCAGGAGATCGCGCTCAGCGCCGACTCCGGCCCGCGCGACCTCCTCGCCGCCCCGGTGTTCGCCACCCTCCGGGTGCCGCCGCCCGACGTGATCGACCTCAACAGCGGGTACCCGCACGCCTCGATGCTGCCCGAGCGCCTGCTCGCCGCCGTCCTCGGCCGGGCCGGCCGACGCCCGGGCGCCTGGGACCGGCCGCCCACCGACGGCCTCACCGAACTGCGCGGCTGGTTCGCCCGCGACATCGGCGGCCATGCCGGACCGATCGGCGCCGGGGACGTCCTGATCACCTCCGGCGGCCAGGGCGGGCTCACCGTCGCCATGCGCTCGCTCGCCGCACCCGGCTCGCCCGTCCTGGTCGAGTCGCCGACGTACTCGGGCATCCTGGCCGTCATCCGCGCGGCCGGACTGCGGCCCGTCCCCGTCCCCGTCGACGCCGACGGCGTCCGCACCGACCTGCTGGCGGACGCCTTCGCGGCCACCCGGGCCCGGGTCTTCGTCTGCCAGCCGCTCTTCCAGAACCCCACCGGCGCCGTACTCTCGCCCGAACGACGGGCCGAAGTGCTGCGGATCGCCCGGGCCGCCGGGGCCTTCGTGGTCGAGGACGACTTCGCCCGGCTGCTGGTCCACGCCGACGCCCCCGCGCTGCCGCGCCCGCTCGCCGCCGACGACCAGGACGGCGTCGTGGTGCACCTGCGCTCGCTCACCAAGGCCGCCTCCCCCAACCTGCGGGTCGGCGCCCTCACCGCCCGCGGCCCGGCCCTGGCCCGGCTGCGGGCCACCCAGGTCGTGGACAGCTTCTTCGTGCCCCGGCCGCTCCAGGAGGCGACGCTGGAACTCGTCGCCGACCCGGCCTGGGCCCGCCACCTGCGCACCCTCGGCGCCGAACTGCGCGACCGCCGCACCGCCGCCGTCGCCGCGCTGCACCGCGAACTGCCCGGCCTCCTCACCACCCACCGCCCCGGCGGCTACCACCTGTGGCTGCGCCTGCCGGACGGCACCGACGACAGTGCCCTGGCCGCCGCCGCCCGGCGCGCCGGCGTCCAGATCACCCCCGGCCGCCCGTACCACGCCGCCGAACCCCCGGCCCCGCACCTGCGCCTCAGCTACGCTGCCGCCGAGAGCCCCGCCCAGGTCGTCGACGGCATCCACCGCCTGCGCACGGCGTACGAGAACACCGCCCCCTGACACCCCGCCCCACCGGCGCAGCGGCCCCTACCGCCCGCGCCCCGCCATCCCCTCCAGACGGGCGATGCGCTCCGCCATCGGGGGGTGGGTGGAGAACAGCCTCGCGCCGGCCTCGCCCGGGCGGAACGGGCTGGCGATCATCATGTGGCTCGCCGTCTGGAGCTGGGGCTCGGGCGGGAGGGGGAGTTGCCGGGTGCCGGCGTCGAGCTTGCGGAGGGCGCCGGCGAGGGCGAGCGGGTCGCCGGTGATCAGGGCGCCGTCGGCGTCGGCCTGGTACTCGCGGGAGCGGCTGACCGCCAGCTGGATCAGCCCGGCCGCGAGCGGCCCGAGGATCATGATGGCGAGCACCGCGAACAGCCCCGGCCCGTCGTCGTCCTCGTCCCGTCCGAACGGGATCAGCCAGGCGAAGTTCACCAGGAACATCACCACCGAGGCGAGCGCCCCGGCGACCGAGGAGATCAGGATGTCCCGGTTGTAGACGTGGCTCAGCTCGTGCCCGAGCACGCCCCGCAGCTCGCGCTCGTCCAGGAGCCGCAGGATGCCCTCCGTGCAGCAGACCGCGGCGTTGCGCGGGTTGCGGCCGGTGGCGAAGGCGTTCGGGGCCGGGGTAGGGGAGATGTAGAGGCGGGGCATCGGCTGGCGGGCCGAGGTGGAGAGCTCGCGCACGATCCGGTACAGCTGGGGCGCCTCGAACTCGCTGACCGGCCGGGCCCGCATGGCCCGCAGCGCGATCCTGTCGCTGTTCCAGTACGCGTAGGCGTTGGTCCCGAGGGCGATCAGCAGGGCGATCACGAGGCCGGTGCGGCCGAAGAAGCTGCCGATCACCAGGATCAGCGCCGAGAGGCCGCCGAGCAGGACGGCGGTCCTCAGTCCGTTGTGCCGGCGGTGCACGTCAGGCCCTCCTGTGGTGCGGTGGGGAAGCCCTTTCTGCCTCGTCCCTCTTGCCCGGTCAACGGGCGGGGCCTGGGAGCTTGTTCCCTTGTGACCGACGCGACACCACCGCGCCACGCCGCCGCACCACCACCCCGGGCGGGCCGCCCCACCACGCCGCCCCGCCCGTCCGGACGGACGCCGGCTCAGAACAGCGAACCGCCCGCGACCTGCAGCACCAGCTGCGGCGCCACCGACAGGACCACCGCCACCGAGGCGGTGAGCCCCAGCGTCGCCGTCAGGCTGGCCGGCAGCCGGCGCTCGTCCGGGGCCCCCGCACCGGCGGAGGCCGGTTCGTCGCCCGCGGGGGCGAACAGCCGCGCCGTCCACAGCAGGTAGTAGTACAGGGCGACGACCACGTTGACGGCCATCACCACGGCCAGCCAGCCCAGCCCGGCGTCGACGGCCGCGCGGAACACCACGACCTTGCCGAACAGCCCGATCACGCCCGGCGGCAGCCCGGCCAGGCAGAGCAGGAAGAAGGCGAGTGCCAGCGCCGTCCAGCGGCGGCGGGCGAACAGGCCGCGGAAGTCGTCCACGCTGGTCCCGGCCCGGCGGCCGACGGCCGCGACCACCCCGAAGGCGCCGAGGTTCACCACGCCGTAGATCAGCGCGTACGCGGCGGTGGCGCCGAGCGGGTCGGCCCCGGTGGGCGCGTAGCCGGCCGCGGCGAGCGGCACCAGCAGGTACCCGGCCTGGCCGACCGAGGACCAGGCGAGCAGCCGCACCGCGCTGTACCGGGTGTCGAAGCGCTGCCGCAGCGCGCCGACGTTGCCGACGGTCATGGTGAGGGCGGCCAGCACGGCGAGCGCCAGCCCCCAGGTGTGCGCGTACGGCCGGAAGGCGACGGTGGTGGCGAGCGCGAGCCCGGAGAGGCCGGCCGCCTTGCCGACCACCGAGAGGTAGCCGGCCACCGGCAGCGGCGCGCCGGTGTAGGTGTCGGGCACCCAGAAGTGGAACGGGACGGCGGCGACCTTGAACGCGAAGCCGACCAGGGTCAGCACCGCGCCCGCCTCGGCCAGCGGCTTGAGCTGGCCGGGGGCGTGCTCCAGGCCCTGGGCGACGGCGCCGAGGTGCAGGCTGCCGCTCGCCGCGTAGACGAAGCCGATGCCGAGCAGCATCACGGCGGTCGCGGTCACGGAGGAGACGAAGAACTTGAGCGCGGCCTCCGCGCCCCGGCCGTCCCGGCGCAGCGCGACCAGGGCGAAGGCGGGCAGCGAGGCGACCTCCAGGGCGATCACCAGGGTGGCGAGGTCGCGGGAGGCGGGCAGCAGCGCGGCGCCGGTGGCGCTGGAGAGCAGCAGGAACCAGTACTCGCCGCGCGGGAGCTTCTCGTCCTCGACCGTGTGGGCCGACAGCAGGGCCGCGATGAGCGCGCCGCCGAGGGCGAGCAGCTGGAACACCAGGGCGAAGTGGTCGGCGACGTACGAGCAGCCAGCGTTGTCAGTGGCTCCTGCTACGTTCTGCACGCAGAAGGTCGCTCGGGGTGACCCACCGGTGAGAGGGAGGAGCGCGATGAGGGCGAGGGCGAGTCCGGCCGCGGTGAGGCGGCCGAGCCACTTCTTGTACCGCTCGGGCAGGAACAGGTCCGTGACCAGCACGGCGAGGGCGGCCACGGCGGCGATCAGCGGGGGCGCGATCGCCACCCAGTCCACGGACTGGATCAGGCTGCCCGGGTTGGCTACGGCGAGGGAGGTCACAGTGTGCTGCCCCGTGGAGTGAGGTCCGAGTGCGGCGGTCTGGGCTGCGAGCACGGTCAGCCACCTCCGAGGAGGTGCTTGACGGCCGGGTTCGAGAGGCCGAGCAGCAGCGCGGGCCAGAGGCCGGCGAGCAGGGTGAGCGCGGCCAGCGGCGTCCAGCTGACGGCCTCGTACGGGCGCAGTTCGGCCACCTCGGCCACCGGCGCGGGCTGCTCGGGGTCGCCCATGCAGACGCGCTTGACCACGATCAGCAGGTAGGCGGCGGTGAGGAGGGTGCCGAGGCCGGCCAGGACCATGTAGGTGACGAAGGCGGGGCGGGACAGCCCCTCGGCGGGGTCGAACGCGCCGAACATGGCGAGCAGCTCGCCCCAGAAGCCGGCCAGGCCGGGCAGGCCGAGGCTGGCGACGGCGGCGAAGGCGAGCAGTGCGCCGAGCCGTGGTGCCCGCCCGTACAGGGCGGCGCCGGTGGCGCCGGAGAGGGTGTCGAGGTCCGCCGTGCCGTAGCGGTCCTTGATGGCGCCGACGACGAAGAACAGCAGGCCGGTGATCAGGCCGTGGGCGATGTTGGCGAACAGTGCGCCGTTGACGCCCACCGGGGTGAGGGAGGCGATGCCCAGCAGTAC
Source organism: Streptomyces novaecaesareae (assembly GCF_000716875.1). Taxonomy (GTDB): domain Bacteria; phylum Actinomycetota; class Actinomycetes; order Streptomycetales; family Streptomycetaceae; genus Kitasatospora; species Kitasatospora novaecaesareae. Next base: position 53,929 of record NZ_JNWQ01000035.1, read on the forward strand.
GAAGCCCATGTGGCCGACGGAGGAGTACGCGATCAGGCGCTTGAGGTCGCCCTTGGATCCGGGGCGGGCCAACGCCAGGCAGGCCAGTGAGCCGTAGACGATGCCGACGGCCGCGAAGGCGCCCAGGTAGGGGGCGAGCGTGCTGGTGCCGTCCGGCACGATCGGGAGGAGGACGCGGACGAGGCCGTACGTACCCATCTTCAGCAGCACGCCGGCGAGCAGCACCGAGCCCACCGTCGGGGCGGCGGTGTGCGCGTCGGGGAGCCAGCTGTGCAGCGGCCAGGCGGGGGCCTTGACCGCGAGGCCGACCAGGATCGCCAGTGCGGCGATCACCTGGGTGGTGTGGCTCAGCCCGCTGCCGTGCGCGGCGGCCAGGGCCTGCATGTCGAAGGTGCCGGCCTTGCTGCCGATCAGCAGGAAGCCGAGCAGCATGACGGCCGAGCCGAGCAGCGTGTAGAGGATGAACCGGTTGGCGGCCGGGGCCTTGGCGCCGCTCCCCCAGCGGGCGATCAGGAAGTACATCGGGATCAGCACGATCTCGAAGGCCAGGAAGAAGAGCAGGAGGTCCAGCACCGCGAAGGTGGCGAGCATGCCGACTTCGAGGAGGAGGAACAGCCCGACGAAGGCCTGCGCGGACGGCACGCCGTCTCCGTCGGGCAGGCGCTTCTCCGAGTACAGCGCGCAGAGGAAGGTGAGCAGCGCGGTCAGCACGATCAGCGGCAGCGAGACGCCATCCACGCCGAGGTGGAGGCGCACGTGCAGGGCCGGGATCCAGGACACGTCGGTGGTGGCCTGCATCCGGGCGGGTTCGTCGTGGTCGAAGCCGGCCGCGAGGGCGACGGCGAGCAGGAGCACCGCGCCGGTGACGACGGTGTTCCACCGCAGCGCCCGCCGGTCGGCGACGGCCCGGTCCGCCCCGAACACCGGGGCCAGGGTGAGCGCGGCGCCGAGCAGCGGCAGCAGCAGGAGGGCGATGAGGACTGCGTTCATCGGGGGCTCCTACAGAGGGCGGTCGAGCGGACGGGGACGGAGGTGAAGGACGGCACCGGCTACACCGCCACCAGGACGGCCAGCAGGACGACGCCGGCGAGCAGCGCGCTGAGGTAGGTCTGCGCGTTGCCGGTCTGCGCGAGCCGGACGGCCCGGCCGAGCAGGTTGGCGCCGATCCCGCTGCCCTGCACGTAGCCCTCGACGACCTCGCGGTCGAGGAAGCGGACCAGCCGGGCGGCGGCGGCCACCGGCCGGACGAACAGCGCGTGGTACAGCCGGTCGACGCCGAAGCCGTGCCGGGCCGGGCCGAACAGCGGGCCGAGCAGGGTGCGTCCGGGGTCGGCGACGATCACCTCGGCGGCGGGTGCCCCGGCCTGCTCGGGCACCCGGCCGGCGGCGGCCGGGGCGGGCCGTCCGGTGCCCAGCCGGGCGGTCGCCGAGCGCCAGGCGCCGTACGCCGCGAGCACGCCGACCACGGCGAGCCCGGTGCCGGTGACGGCGGTGACCCCGGAGGGCCGCAGCGAGCCGCCGTCCAGCAGCGCGGGCAGCCAGTCCGAGCGCAGGCCGGCGATGCCGAAGCCCATGGTCGGCACGGCCAGCACCCAGAGCGGCCAGCGCATCGCGGGCGGCTCGGCGGTGGCCGGGTCGGCCTCGTCGAGCTCCGGCGAGTACGGCGCGTCGGCCTCGTGGTCGGCGACGGCTGCCCCGGCCACGGCCGGGCTGTGGAAGGCGACCAGGAAGAGCCGGGTCGCGTACGCGGCGGTGAGCAGTGCGGTGAGCGCGGCCGAGATCAGCACGATCCACCCGGCGGCCTGGGGCACCGCCGAGGCCGGGCCGAGGCTGTTGGTGAGCGCCTCGCCGTTGGCGGCGTGCTCGGCGGCGGTCAGCACCGCCTCCTTGCTGAAGAAGCCGGAGAACGGCGGCAGCCCGACCAGGGCGAAGAGCGCGATGCCCATCGTCCAGTAGGCGTCCGGGACGCGCTTGCGCAGCCCCGGGATCCGGGACATCGCGGAGATCGAGTTGGTGTGCGCGGCGTGGATCACCACGCCGGCGGCCAGGAACAGCAGCGCCTTGAACGCGCCGTGACTGACCAGGTGGAACACCGAGGCCTCGCGGTCCCCGGTGGCCAGCGCCCCGGCCATGTAGCCGAGCTGGCCGACGGTGGAGTAGGCGAGCACCCGTTTGAGGTCGTCCTGGGCGAGCGCGCACAGCGCCGAGCCGATCATCGTCACGGCGGCCATCACCGCGAGCACGACCAGGGCCGCGCCCGACAGCAGGAAGACCGGCAGCAGCCGGGCGACGAGGTAGATGCCGGCCGCGACCATGGTGGCGGCGTGGATCAGCGCGGAGACCGGCGTCGGGCCGGCCATCGCGTCCGGGAGCCAGGTGTGCAGCGGGAACTGCGCGCTCTTGCCGGCCACTCCGGCGAGCAGCAGCAGCGCGATCAGCGTCGGGTGGCCGAGCCTGCCCTCACCGGCGGCGGCCAGCACGTCCGGGATCCGGAAGCTGCCGGCGTCCGCGCCGAGCAGGAAGATCCCGAACAGGAACGGCACGTCGCCGAGCTTGGTGACCAGGAAGGCCTTCAGCGAGGCCGACCGGGCGTCGGCGGTCTCCCAGTGGTGGCCGATCAGGAAGTACGAGCACAGGCCCATGACCTCCCAGCCGACCAGCAGCACGATGAGGTCGCCCGAGTAGACCACCAGGAACATCGCCGCGGTGAACAGCGAGACCAGCGCCGCGTACGAGGGGTAGCGCGGGTCCTGCTTCAGGTACGCGGTCGAGTAGACCTGGACGCAGGTGGCGACCAGGCCGACCAGGACGGAGATCAGCGAGCTGAAGCCGTCCAGGTGGAGGGCGAGCGCGATGTCCGGGCCGCCGGTCGGGGTGAGCCGGGTGGCCGCGTCGAGGGTCTGGCCGGTGCCGAGCTGGAGGGCGACCACCAGGGCGAGCACGGCCGAGACGGCGACCGGGACGATCGCCAGCGGCCGGGCCAGCCCGGGGGCCTTCTTCCCGGTGGCCAGGGTCGCGGCCGCGCCGAACGCGGGCAGCGCGGGGACGAGTGCGGGCAGGGCGAGGTTCATGCGGCGGCCTGGCCCTTCAGCGCCTCGGCTCCGTTTGGCGGCTCCTCGGTGGCAAGCGACTCGGCCGGGTCGCCGAGCGCGGTGGCCCGGTCGATGTCCGCGGTGCCCCGGGCCCGGAACAGCAGCAGGACGATGGCGAGCCCCAGCCCGACCTCGGCGGCGGCGACGGTGATGGTGAACAGGGTGAGCGCCTGCCCGGCGTGCAGCGAGTCGCGCAGCCAGGCGTCGAAGGCGACCAGGTTGAGGTTGACGGCGTTGAGCATCAGCTCGACCGACATCAGCACCAGGACGGCGTTGCGCCGGGCGAGCACGCCGTACACGCCGACGGCGAACAGCAGCGCGGCGAGGACGGCGGGGTAGACGAGGTGCATCAGCCCTCCTGCTCGGGGGTCGTCGCGGCGGGGGCCTCCGGGGCCGGCCGGGGCGCGGTCGCGGCCACCGTCCCGTTCGACCCGACCGGCCGCCCGGCGCGCAGCCTGCCGGCCCGGGGCGCCGGTACCCGGCGCTTCGAACCGCGCGACAGCACGATCGCGCCGACCAGCGCCGCCAGCAGCAGGACGGAGAGCGCCTCGAAGGGCAGCACCCAGTTCCGGAACAGGCTCGCCCCGGTGACGGAGGCGGAGCCGCCGCCCGCTCCGAGGTCGATCCAGGAGGTCCGGAAGGCGTCGACCACCAGCGTGACCAGCGTCCCGGCCGAGGCCAGCGCCACGGCCAGGGCCACCCAGCGGTTCTTGGAGTCGGCGTCCGGCGAGCGCCCGATCGGCGCCTTGGTGAGCATCAGCCCGAACAGCACCAGGACGACCACCGAGCCGAGGTAGATCAGCACCTGCACCCAGGCGATGAACTCGGCCGTGAGCAGCAGGAACTCCACCGCCAGGCCGCCGAGCGCGACGACCAGCCAGAGCGCGGCGTGCACCAGCTGCTTGGTGGTGACGGCGACCACGGCCGAGCCGAGCACGGCGATGCCGACCAGCAGGAAGACGATCTCCTGCCCGGTCGGGGACAGGAACGAACGGGCGGCCGGCTCCAGGGAGCCGGTCGCCGCGAGAAGCGTGGCGGCTACGTTCATGCGTCGTCACCCTTCTCCTCCAGGGCGGCCGCGGCGGCGGCCGCCAGCTTGTCCGCGGCCTTGCGCGCGGTGGCGATCTCCTTGGGCTCCTCGGCCGCCGGGTCCAGGGCCGGCGGCGCGGGGACGGTCCACATCCACTCGCGGAGCTTCTCCCGCTCGTGGGTCAGCTCAAGGATGTCGGTCTCCGCGTACTCGAACTCCGGCGACCAGAACAGCGCGTCGAAGGGGCAGACCTCGATGCAGATCCCGCAGTACATGCAGAGCGAGAAGTCGATGGCGAACCGGTCCAGCACGTTGCGGGTGCGGGCCCTGGCGTTCGGCTCGGCGGCCGGCAGCGTCTCCTTGTGGGAGTCGATGTAGATGCACCAGTCGGGGCACTCGCGCGCGCAGAGCATGCACACCGTGCAGTTCTCCTCCAGCAGCGCGATGACGCCGCGCGAGCGCGGCGGCAGCACCGGCTGCACGTCGGGGTACTGCGCGGTGACGGTCTTCCTCGTCATCGTCCGCAGGGTCACGGCCAGGCCCTTCGCCAGGCCGATACCGGGAAAACTCATGAGATCGCCACCTTGATGATGCCGGTGAGGGCCAGCTGGACCAGGGCGAGCGGGATCAGCACCGTCCACGCGAAGCGCATCAGCTGGTCCTCGCGCAGCCGCGGGTAGGTGACCCGCAGCCAGATGACCACGAAGGCCAGCGCGAAGGTCTTGAGGAGCATCCAGAGCCAGCCGAGCTGGTCCGACATCGGCCCGTGCCAGCCGCCGAGGAAGAGCACCGCCGTCAGCGCCGACACCACCAGGATGCCCACGTACTCGGACAGCAGGAACAGCGCGAAGCGCAGGCCGGTGTACTCGGTGTACGCGCCGAAGATGATCTCCGAGTCGGCGATCGGCATGTCGAACGGCGGCCGCTGCAGCTCGGCCAGACCGGCCGTGAAGAAGATGAAGGCGCCGATGATCTGCCAGGGCAGCCAGTACCACTGCCAGGCGTCCAGGATCCCGGGCAGCGAGAGCGTCCCGGCGGCCATCGCCACCGAGGCCGCCGCCAGCACCATCGGCAACTCGTACGACATCAGCTGCGCGGCCGTGCGCAGACCGCCGAGCAGCGAGAACTTGTTCGCCGAGGCCCAACCGGCCATCAGCTTGCCGATCACGCCGACGCCCAGCACGGCCAGCACGAAGAACAGCCCGGCGTCGACCGCCTGGCCGACGAAGCCGTTCGGGCCGACCGGGATCGCCAGCAGCACGAACAGGTACGGCAGCAGCGAGACGGCCGGCGCGAGCTGGAAGATCCGGCGGTCCGCCCCGGCCGGGACGATGTCCTCCTTCTGCGCGAACTTCACGCCGTCCGCGACGAGCTGCGCCCAGCCGTGGAAGCCGCCCGCGTACATCGGGCCGAGCCGGCCCTGCATGTGCGCCATCACCTTGTGCTCGGTCTGGCCGATGACCAGCGGGAAGGTCAGGAAGACGACGAGGGTGGCGACGCAGCGCAGCAGCGTGTCGAGCAGGTTCACGTGCCGTCTCCGTCCCGGTCGGCCGGGTCGGCCGCCGTCTCGTCCTTCTGCTCCTTCTGCTCCGGCCCGGCCTGCTCCTGCGCGTCGTTCTCCCGCGCGGGCTTCTCGCCCGACGGCTTCTCACCCGACGGCTTCTCGTCGTGGGCCGGCACCGGGTTGTGCCAGGGCGCGTCGGAGGACGAGGGCCGCGCGGGGGCGGCCGGACGCTCGGGCTTGGGCTCGTCGGCGGTCTGGCTGACCGACCCGTCGGAGACGGACCGCGTCCGCCGCGGCCGGTCCACCCGCACCGCAGGCGCCTCCCCGGCAGGAGTGGCGGCAGCGGGAGCAGCAGGAGCATCGGCGGCGACAGGAGCGTCGGCAGCACCGGCAGCACCGGCAGCAGGAGCCTCCTGGCTGGCCGAGCCCTCCGACACCGAGCGGGTCCGCCGCGGCCGGTCGGCCCGCACCGCAGGCGCCCCCTCGGCGGGAGCACCGGCGGCAGCGGCACCACCGGCAGCCGCCCTGGGCGTGCGCGCCGCCGCGCCCGCCGCCCGCGCACCGCGCGCGGGCCGCTCGGCGACCGGCGGCAGGGTGCCCTTGAGCGGCCCCCACTCGTTCGGGTCCGGCACGCCGGCCGGCTGCATCTTGCGCCGGGCCGGCCCGCCGCCGTGGTCCGACTCGCCCGGCTCCTTGGCGCCCGGCCAGTCCTTGGCGACCCGGGCCGCGAGCACGAACTCCTTGCGCAGCGGGTGCCCCTCGAAGCCGTCCGGCAGCAGCAGGGTGGCCAGGTGGGGGTGCCCGGGGAAGTCGATGCCGAACATCTCGTGCGTCTCGCGCTCGTGCCAGGCGGCACCGGCGTAGACGGAGACGGCGGTCGGCAGGGCCGCCTTGTCGCGCGGCAGCCTGGTGCGCAGCGCGAGGTGCCGCACGCCGGGCGCCTCGACGGCGGCCAGGTGCGCGACCACGGAGAAGCCGTCGGCGAGCTCGTCGACGGCGCTCAGCCAGTCGAAGAAGCCGAGGCCCAGGACGTCCCGGGCGTTGGTGAGCGCCTCGGTCCAGTGCTCGGCCGGGACGTCGACGGTGATCAGCCCGTACGCCTCGGCGCCGGTCGCCCACTCCCCGACCGACGCCGCGTACTGCTCGGCAGTGGTCACGAGGCCCCTCCCTCGGTCGAAGGCCTGGTCACCAGCGGACGCCGCAGCGCCGCAGCGGACGCCGCGGGCGCGGTGTAGCGGCCGGGCAGCGACTCCTCGGCGATCTTCTCCTGCAGCTTGAGGATGCCCTGGAGCAGCGCTTCGGGCCGGGGCGGGCAGCCGGGCACGTAGACGTCGACCGGGATGATCTGGTCCACGCCCTTGGTGACCGAGTACGAGTCCCAGTAGGGCCCGCCGGAGTTGGAGCAGGCGCCGAAGGAGATCACGTACTTCGGCTCGGGCATCTGCTCGTAGAGGCGCTTGACGGCGGGCGCCATCTTGTCGGTGACCGTCCCGGAGACGATCATCAGGTCCGCCTGGCGGGGCCCCGGCGCGAACGGGATGACGCCCATCCGGATGAAGTCGTGCTTGGCCATGGACGCGGCGATGAACTCGATCGCGCAGCAGGCCAGGCCGAAGTTGAAGCACCAGAGGCTGTAACGGCGGCCCCAGTTGAGGACCACCTTGACCGGGTCCGGCGCGAGCCGGGCCAGCGGCCCGATGCCACGGCGCTCGACGGCGCCGGGGCGCGCGGGGTCCGGCAGGCCGAGCGGGACGGGGCCGCCCTGCGCGCCGTGCGAGTGGGAGTGCGTCACGTCCATTCCAGAACGCCCTTCTTCCAGGCGTAGAGCAGCCCGACCGCGAGGAAGCCGATGAAGAGGAACATCTCGATCAGCGTTCCGGCGCCGTACCCGGCGGTGGCGAAGACGGTCGCCCACGGGAACAGGTAGATCGCGTCGACCGCGAAGATCACGTACAGGAAGGCGTACACGTAGTAGCGGATCTGGGTGTGCGCCCAGTCCTCGCCCACCGGGTCCACACCGCACTCGTAGGCGAGGAGTTTCTCCGGCGAGTACACCACCGGCCGCAGCAGGCGGTTGGCGGTGAACGCCACGGTGACGAAGAGCACCCCGACGACGGCCAGCAGGCCCATCGCGGCGTACGCGTCGAAGTAGCCGCTGCCGGCCGCCGGGTCGGCCACGACGGCAGCCGTGTGCTGCCCCTCCATGCCTTCGCCTCCACCTCGGCCGTGAACCCGCCCCTCAAGGCAGTTCTACGACGTTTCCTCGCACGGTCATAGCCCTGATCACAACCACGGCCAATGCGTGAGTCTAAGGGGACGGCTCAGCTCCGCCCGAACCCTGCCCGCTCCGCAAGACGCCCCGTGGACACCCCGGTGAACACCCGGCGACCGGGACGGCTGCCGGGCCGGGGGTGGGGATAACCCCCGGCCTGGAAGATGTATCACCCCCATGGCACCCACCGCCCCCGGTTCGGGAAGCTTGGTCCAGCCACACGATCAAGAGGGACGGTAGATCCGGATGAAGCCGCTGCACCGCCGCGCCATGGACGCCATCAAGGAGCAGGACGCCCGGATGGAGCGCCCGCCGCTGTACGGTGCGCGGATGTGGCGCCAGGCCGGGCAGCTGCTGCTCAACCTGCCGCTCGGCATCGCGGGCTTCGTCCTCGCCGTCGTGACGCTCTCGGTCGGCCTGGGGCTGTCGGTCACCGTGATCGGCCTGCCGCTGCTGGCCGGCGGGCTGGCCGCCCAGCGTTCCCTGGGTGCGCTGGCCCGGCGCCGGGCGCGGGCCGCGTACGACTCCGGGATCCATGAGCCGGAGCCGGTGCGCCCGCGCCGCCCGGGCATGGTCGGCTACACCATCGCCCACCTCACCGACCTGCTGAACTGGCGCACCGCGCTCTACAACGTGCTGATGCTGCCCTGGGGCATCCTCAGCTTCACCGTGACCCTGGTCGCGGTCGTGGTGCTGTGGCCGGTGCTGCCCTGGGTGATCCGCGGCCTGGCCGCGGTCGACCGGATCCTGATCGAGTCGCTGCTCTTCCCGGGCGCCCTGGCCGAGCGGGTGCGCGAGCTGGAGGACGACCGCGGCACCGTGGTCGACACCGCCGCCGCCGACCTGCGCCGGATCGAGCGGGACCTGCACGACGGCGCCCAGGCCCGGCTGGTCGCGCTGGCGATGGACCTCGGCATGGCCAAGGAGCGGCTGCGCGAGGTGGAGACCGAGGAGGACATGGCCGTCGCCGCGAAGATGGTCGACAACGCGCACGGCGAGGTGAAGCTGGCCCTGCAGGAGCTGCGTGACCTGGCCCGCGGCATCCACCCGGCGGTGCTCACCGACCGCGGCCTGGACGCCGCGCTGTCCGCGGTCGCGGCCCGCTGCACCGTCCCCGGCGGGGTCAGGGTGAACGTCGACCTGGCCGGGCCGGACGGCGAGCCGGAGCGTCCGGACTCGGCGGTCGAGGGCATCGCCTACTTCACCGTCAGCGAGCTGCTGACCAACGTCTCCAAGCACGCGGGCGCCCGCACCGCCGCGGTCGACGTCTGGCGCTCGGACGACCAGCTGATGGTGCTGGTCCAGGACGACGGCAAGGGCGGCGCGGCCCCCTACCCGGGCAGCGGCCTGGGTGGGCTGGCCGAGCGGATCCGCGCGGTGGACGGGGTCTTCCTGGTGGAGAGCCCGGCGGGCGGCCCGACCACCGTCACCGTCGAACTGCCCTGGCGCACCCACACCGCCCGCCGCTGAGCCGCCGAAGACGACGGCACGGCGCCGGGCCCCCGTCGAGGCAGTGACGGGGGGCCGGCGCCGATCCGGTGCGACGGTCGGCCCGCGGAACCCTTGCGCGGCGTGCGGCCCGGCACCGCCGCACCGGGGCTACGGGGTTTCCAGCGTGCCGAGGGTGACGTCGGCGGTCTTGGTGCTGCCGTCCCGGAGGTAGGTGACGGTGACCTTGCTGCCCGGGGTGAGCGAGGCGAGCGCGGTGGTGAGCGCGTTCAGCGAGTCGACCGGGGTGTCGCCGATCTTGGTGATGACGTCCCCGGGCTGCAGCCCCGCCGAGGCGGCCGCGCCGCCCTGGCCGACCGCCACGATGACCGCGCCGGCCGGCTGGAACTGCTGGTTGAAGCTGGTCCGGGCGGTGATGCCGAGCGCGGCCCGGCCGGAGTTGGTGACCTTGCCCTGCTTGATCAGCTGGTCGGCGATGTTGGTGATGGTGGTCGCCGGGATGGCGAAGCCGATGCCGGGGGCGGCCGCCCCGTTGGTCTGGGGCTCGGTCGCGGCGAGCGTGTTGATGCCGATCACCTGGCTGTCCAGGTTGACCAGCGCGCCGCCGCTGTTGCCCGGGTTGATCGCGGCCGAGGTCTGCACCATGTTGCCGATGGTGGCGCCCGGCGAGCCGGGGGCCTGGGGCTCGGAGACGGTCCGGCCGGTGGCCGAGACGATGCCCTGGGTGACGCTGCTGGAGAGCCCGAGCGGGCTGCCCATGGCGAGGGTGATCTGGCCGAGCTCGACCTTGGAGGAGTCGCCGAAGGTCGCGGGCTTCAGGCCGCCGGGCGGGCTGCTCAGCCGGATCACCGCGAGGTCGGAGTCGGGGTAGGTGCCGACCAGGCTGGCGTCCAGCGCCTTGGTGCTGTTGGCGAGGGTCACGGTGAAGGTGCTCGCGGCGCCGACCACGTGGGCGTTGGTGACGATGTCGCCCTTGTCGTCGTAGACGATCCCGGAGCCGAGGCTGTCGCCGGTGGTGATCTGCACCACCGAGGGCAGCACGTCGGCGATCACCTTCTGGTAGGCGTCCTGCAGCTGGTTGGCGCCCTGCGCGGGGGCCGAGGAGGCCTGCTTGGCGCTGCCGGAGCCGGACGGGGCGCCGCTGGAGGGCGAGGGCGCGGAGGAGGCCGAGGAGGACGAGCCGCTGCTGCAGCCGGCGAGGGCCAGCGCGGTCACCACCGCGACCGCGACCGCCGCCGGCCACCGCCCGTACGCCGCCTTGGGCCCGGTCGGACGGGGCCCGGCGGGCCGGGGGCGGGTGTGTTCCTTCTTACGGCTCACCTGGCGGCCTCCGATTCGTCACCACGCCGATGAGCGCGGGCATGAGAGCACGGAAATCTTTGGCAGCATTTCACCGATTTGTCCGATTCACCGACTGGACTCGCCCGGAAAGTCGGCCGGAATTTCGACCGGATCCGAACGCCTGGGACACGCCCTAGGATCTGCGCATGACTTGGTTGATCACCGGCGGTGCCGGATACATCGGCGGACACGTCGTCCGCCAGCTGCTCGACGCCGGTGAGCGCGTCGTCGTCCTGGACGACCTCAGCACCGGGGACGCGTCCCGCCTGCCGTCCGGCGTGGTCCTGGTCGAGGGCTCCACCCTGGACCGCGCCGTCCTGGACGCCGCGATCCGCGAGCACGGCGTCCAGGGCGTCCTGCACTTCGCCGCCAAGAAGCAGGTCGGCGAGTCGGTCGAGCAGCCGTTCCTGTACTACCGCGAGAACGTGATCGGCCTGCAGACCGTCCTGGAGGCGGCCGCCGAGGGCGGGGTCAAGCGCTTCCTGTTCTCCTCCTCCGCCGCGGTCTACGGCATGCCGGACGTCGACCTGGTCACCGAGTCGACCCCCTGCGCCCCGATGAGCCCCTACGGCGAGACCAAGCTGGCCGGCGAGTGGCTGGTCGCCGCGGCCGGGAAGGCCTACGGGATGTCCACCGTGGCCCTGCGCTACTTCAACGTGGCCGGTGCCGCCTCCCCCGAGCTCTCCGACGCCGGCGTGTTCAACCTGATCCCGATGGTGTTCGAGCGGCTGACCGCGGGCCAGGCCCCGCGGATCTTCGGCGGCGACTACCCGACGCCGGACGGCACCTGCGTGCGCGACTTCATCCACGTCTCCGACATCGCCTCGGCGCACGTGGCGGCCGCCAAGCGGCTGGCCGCCGACCCGGCCGGGGAGACCACGCTGGTGCTCAACATCGGCCGCGGCGAGGGCGTCAGCGTCAAGGAGATGCTGGAGGTGATCGGCAAGGTCACCGGCTACGACACCACCGCCGACGTGACGCCGCGCCGCCCCGGCGACCCCGCCCGGGTGGTGGCCTCCGCCGACCTGATCCACCGCGAGCTGCAGTGGACCGCGCGCCACGGCGTGGAGGAGATGGTGGCCTCCGCGTGGGAGGGCTGGTGCAGCCGCCACCCCGAGGCCCGGTAGGGCCTGTCTTCGGACTCCCGTCGTCCGCCCGGAGGGCGGGCGGGGCGGCGTTGGGGTGCGTGCATCGCAAGGCGGAGGAGGGAGCCACTGCGGAGCCCTCGGCGGCGGGGCGGGTGCCCCGCCGCCGAGGCGGGCTCAGCGCACCGGGACGGCCGTGCCGTAGAAGGCGTCCAGCGCGTAGACGCAGCGGTCCTTGGAGCCGACGAAGACCCGCCCGCCGACCGCCACCGGTGAGCCGGTGAGCTCGCCCTTGGTGCCGAGCTCCCAGCGCAGCTGACCGCTCGCCAGGTCCAGGGTGTGCAGCGAGTGGTCCCGGCTGCCCAGGTGCACCAGGCCGTCGGCCACCGCCGGGGAGCCGACGATCTCGCCGCGGGCGGTGTAGCGCCAGCGCTCCCGGCCGGTCGCCGCCTCGAAGGCGTACAGCACCTCACCGCTGCCGACCAGCACCATGCCGTCCCCGACGACCACCGGCTCGGCGCCCTGGCGGCTGCCGGTGACCCCGCGCCAGCGGTCGAGGCCGGTGGCCGCGTCCAGCGCGTAGACGGTGCCCAGGTAGTCGGCCACGTAGACCGCGTCGGCGTCCAGGGCCGGCGGGGTGAACAGCACCACCGGGGCCTCGAAGCGCCAGCGCTCGGCCCCGCTGGCCGCGTCCAGCGCGTACACCCGGGTGCCGGCCGTCACGTACAGCACGCCGCCGCGCTCGACCGGGTGCGAGGGCACGTCCTCGCCGACCGGGAAGGACCAGCGCAGGCCGGCGCCGCGCGGGTCGATGCAGCGCAGCCGCCCGGCGCCGTAGTAGTAGGCGGCGCCGCCCACCAGGACGGGGCCGGACTGCGGGTTCTCGTAGTCCTGCTGGGCGTCGTCGGCCCGCCACAGCTCGGCTCCGTTGGCGGCCGAGCGCAGCTGGACGCCGCCGCCCCTGATGCCGCAGCAGAGCACGCCGTCGGCGGCGGAGAGCGAGTAGACCCAGCCCTCCAGCGAGGTGCGCCAGCGCTCGGTGCCGTCCGCGGCGTCCACGGTGTACAGGTGCGGGCCGTCCGCGGCGTGCACCCGGCCGGCGTCCACCGCGAGCGCCCAGGCGACGTCCCTGGTCTTGTAGCGGCGCTCGCCGGAGCCGATGTCCAGCGCGTGCACCTCGAAGCTGGAGACGAAGAGCGTGCCGTCGGCGACCAGCGGGGTGCCCCAGACGTCGTTGGACATCCGGAACCGCCAGGGGCGCCAGCGGGCGGCCGGAACCCGCGGGGCCGGCGTGGGCGGCGGGGTGGGGGCCGTCCGGCGGACCCAGTCGGTCGCGGCCGGGGCGGTGTTCGGGCCGGGCTGCTCGTGCTCGGCCCGCGGCCCCGGGCCTATCCGCACCGAGGCGCCGGACAGCTGCACCTCGACGGCGCCGCCGCCGGTGGGCGCGCGGTGCCGGTTCGGGGCGGCGATCTTCGCGGTCGGGATCTCGGCGTCGGAGGCCTGGCCCGGCTGCGGCCCGTGGTGCACCGGCCCGGCCGGCGGCTGGGCGTGCCGGCCGCCGGGGTTGGTGCGCGGGTCGGCCGGCCCGTGGCCCTGCGGCGGGACCTGCGGATGCGGCGAGGGCGCGTGCGGATGCGACTGCGGCGGCTCCGCCGGGCCGTGGGACGGCCGGGGCGGCGGCGCGGTCGGCCGGCGGCCGCGCTTGCGCTCGATCAGCTCCAGCGCGTTGGCGGGGAGCCAGTCGCTGGCCTCGCCGGAGGCGTCGTCCCGGGAGAACAGGTGCGGGGCCAGCTCGGCCTGGATCTGCGCCGGGGTGGGCCTGCGCTCGGGCGCCTGCTGCATGCAGGCGCGAACCAGGTCCATCAGCTCCGGCGGCATGCCGGTCAGGTCCGGTTCCTCGCGCAGCAGCTGGAACACCGTCTCGACCGGGTTGGAGCCCCGGTAGGGCGGGTGGCCGGTGGCGCAGAAGACCATCAGCGAGCCGAGCGAGAAGACGTCGCTGGCGCCCCGGACGGTCCGGCTGTCCCGGGCCTGCTCGGGGGACATGTAGGCGGGGGTGCCGACCGCGACGTTGGTCATGGTGAGCCGGGTGCTGGAGACCCCGGCCGCGATGCCGAAGTCGATCACCTTCGGCCCGTCCTCGACCACCAGGACGTTGGAGGGCTTGAGGTCGCGGTGGATCAGTCCGGCCGCGTGGATGGACTCCAGGGCCTCCGCGATGCCCGCGACCAGCCAGCGGGTGGCCTCCACCGGCAGCGGGCCGCAGTCCTCGACCAGGTCCTCCAGCGAGGGGGCCGGGATGTACGCGGTGGCCAGCCAGGGCACCCGGGCGTCCGCGTCGGCGTCCACCACCGCCGCCGTGTAGAAGCCGCCGACCGTCTTGGCGGCCGCGATCTCCCTGGCGAAGCGGACGCGGAACAGATCGTCCTCGGCCAGCTCCGCCCGAACGGTCTTGATGGCCACCCGTCGGCCGGCGGCGGAGCGCGCCAGGTAGACCAGCCCCATCCCACCCGCGCCGAGCCGCCCCAGCACCTCGAAGGGCCCGATCCGCCTCGGATCGTGCGCCGTCAGCTGGTCCACTCCGCTGCCACCTCCCCGTTGTCCGCACCCGCCGCGTGGTGCCGGACCCGATTCTCCAATGCCGCCCGGCGCATCTCCAACCTCCCCCGCCCGGAGGGGCGCGCCACCCCCGACCGGACGGCCCGCCGGACGGCCCCCCGGTCAGTGCGGACGGAACGGCCGGATTCTGACGTCCGATCCGGCCGGGGCTTGCGCAGGTCCCGCCGGACCGTCCACTTCCGGACGGTTCGCCACCAACCCAAGTTCGTCACGCTCTGTCACACGACCATCCCTCAGCGGACTCGCCGTCACGCTGCGAGATCGAAAGCACACGGGGGGGCTTCAACAGGCCGTTCAGAGCCCGGTGAATATCCGTCCGACGTGGTTCATGCCGCTATACCGACCCCCCGTGCGGAGTAATAGTCGCATCACCGAATCGCGCCAAGATCTTGCCACGGTAAGCTGACGGCATGACAGGACAAGTTCGCACCGTCGACGGTCGCGTCGCCGGGCGACGCGGACAGGAGACGCGGCAGAAGCTGCTCGACTGCCTCCGCGAGATGCTCAGCACGTCGCCCTATCGGGACGTCAAGGTCATCGACGTCGCCCGTATGGCGGGTACCTCCCCCGCGACCTTCTACCAGTACTTCCCGGATGTCGAGGGCGCAGTCCTCGAAATCGCCGAGGAAATGGCCAAGGACGCCGACACCCTCAAAGAGCTGGTGGCCGGAAAGTCCTGGGCAGGGAAGTCCGGACCGACCACTTCGGAAGAACTGGTCGACGGATTCCTCGCCTTCTGGCGCAAGAACGACGCCATTCTCCGAGTGGTCACGCTCGGTGCCGCCGAAGGGGACAAGCGGTTCTTCAAGATCCGCATGACGGTCCTCAACGCGGTCGCGAAGCCACTCGCGGAGGCCGTCAAGGAACTCCAGGCGAAGGGTCAGGCGGACAAGTCGCTCGACCCCAACGCCGTGGCCGGGGCCCTGGTCTCGCTGCTCGCGTCGGCGGCCGAGCACCAGAAGGCCTTCACCTCCTGGGGCGTCAAGGTCAAGGACCTCAAGCCCAACCTCGCTCCCTTGGTGTACCTGGGCGTCACCGGCAAGAAGCCGCCCAAGTAGACCCACCGCCAACCCACCATCCGCTCCGCGCACAGCCCCGGCCTCCTGTCCGGGGAACGACGGACGGCGGCCGTGTCCTCGGGGGAGGTCCGCCGACGTGCCGCACGCGCGCCAGACATGCCGGTGGGCGGGCACCCCTCACACGGGGTGCCCGCCCACCGGCATGCTGTTGTTCGCCCGCTCGCCTCCGGGGCGCTCCGACCCGGTGCCGACGGTCGGCGCTCCCTCGCTCCTGCGTCGCTCCCTCGCGCTCTCCCTTTCGGCACCGGCGCGCCCCTTCGGCTCGGGGCGGGCGCCCCGAGCCGAGCGGGCGAATCAAGGACAGCGGACCACCTGGCCGGCGTACGCCAGGCCGCCGCCGAAGCCGAAGAGCAGGACCGGGTCGCCGGGCGAGAGCTCGCCGCGCTCGACCAGCTTGGAGAAGGCCAGCGGGATGGAGGCGGCCGAGGTGTTGCCGGAGTCGACCACGTCCCGGGCCACCACCGCGTCGCCGAGGCCCAGCTTCTTGGCGATCGCGTCGATGATCCGCAGATTGGCCTGGTGCGGGACGAAGCCCTTCAGCTCCGACGGGTCGATCCCGGCCCGCTCGCAGGCCTGCCGGGCGAGCGGGGCGAGCTGGGTGGTGGCCCAGCGGAACACCGCCTGGCCCTGCTGGCTGATCACCGGGTCCCAGCCGGTGATCACCACGGCGTCGCCCTTCTCCGGCTCGGAGCCCCAGACCACCGGCCCGATCCCGGGCTCGGCGCCCTCCTCCTGGGCCTCGACCACCGCGGCGCCCGCGCCGTCGCCGAAGATCACGCAGGTGGAGCGGTCGGTCCAGTCCAGGGTGTCGGACATACGCTCGGCGCCGATCACCAGTGCGCGGCGGGCCGCGCCCGCCCGGATCGCGTGGTCGGCGGTGGCCAGGGCGTACGAGAAGCCGGAGCAGACCGTGTTGATGTCGTACGCGGCCGGAGTGCGCACCCCCAGCCGGGCCGCCACGGCGGCGGCCGTGTTGGGGCTGCGCTCGATCGCGGTGCAGGTGGCGACCACGACGAGGTCGATCTCCTCCGCGGTGCGGCCGCTGTTGGCGAGCGCCTTCTGCGCGGCCTCGGTGGCGAGGTCGACCAGGGTCTCGTCCTCGGCGATGTGCCTGGTACGGATGCCCACCCGGGCGCGGATCCACTCGTCGTCGGTGTCGACGAGCGCCGCCAGGTCGTCGTTGGTGAGGACCTTGGGAGGCTGGTAGTGGCCGAGTGCCACAATGCGCGAACCGCTCATAGTGCCATGGAACCGGGTTACCCGCTGGTCAGCGGGGCATGACCGGCGACAGGATCCGGCCCCGCGATCTGTAGGAGATCGACAAGGGGCCATGCGGCGCCCGGGCCGTTGCCCGTCCGCCGGGTCAGGTGGCGAGCGTCGGTGCGTCGCCCATCACGATGACGGGGTGGGCGGCCGGGTCCAGGGTGCGGATCAGCTGGGCCATCTTGTCCTCGGGGATCGACACGCAGCCGTGGGTCGGGCCGTCGTGGTCCACGTGGAGCCAGATGCCGCCGCCCTTCTTGGGGCCCATCGGGCGGCGCGTGTCGAGCGGGGAGTTGCCGGCCACCCGGTTGTAGTTGATCGCGACGACGTAGTCGAAGGAGCCGGCCAGCTGGTCGCCGAAGAAGCCCGTGCCGGAGACCACGAAGCTCGGGTCCTTGTCGTACGGGAGCTTGCTGCCCGGGTCGTCCTTGCGGCCGCCGGCGTCGGTGAGGTTGTAGACGCCGATCGGGCTGCGCAGGTCGCCCTCGTTGTGGTCGGCGGTCCAGCCGTTCTTGCCGTTGTGGCCCTGCCAGGTCTCGCCGGCCAGCCAGCGGCCCTCGGGGGTGCGGGTCCAGAGGACGACGGTGTTCTTGTCGGTGTTCCGGTCCGCGCCGGAGGCGACCAGGACCTGGGTGGTCTCGGCGGGGATCTTCGCGGTGAAGGTGGCGCCGAGGCCGGGTATCG
This sequence comes from Streptomyces novaecaesareae, assembly GCF_000716875.1. GTDB lineage: Bacteria > Actinomycetota > Actinomycetes > Streptomycetales > Streptomycetaceae > Kitasatospora > Kitasatospora novaecaesareae. Next base: position 71,347 of record NZ_JNWQ01000035.1, read on the forward strand.
CGGCCACCGAGGCGTCCGGGCGGCTCTGGCTGCGGCCGGCGGCCGCAGCCGAGGACTGGCGGTCGGCGGCGGCCTGGACGGCCGCGGGGGCCGGGGCGGGCTGGTCGGGCTTGCTGACGCCGTCCGGGCCGGGGCCGTCGGCGGCGGTGAGGCCGGGCTTGGCGTCGTCCTGGCCGACGGCGTACCAGCCGGCGGTGGCCGCGACCAGCAGGGCGGTGCCGGCCATCACGGCCTTGCCGTGACGTTTCTGCTTCACCTTGCGGCGCCGGCCGCGGGCGGCGGTCCTGGATCCCGCCACGGGGGCGGCGGCCGCCACCGGCACGACGGGGGCGAGGGGCTCGGGCACGTACACCGGCTCCGGCTGGTAGGCCGGCTCGGGCGCGTACACCGACTCGGGCTGCTGGTGGAACGGCTCGGGCTGGTGGAACGGCTCGGGCTGGTAGAGCGGCTCGGGCTCCTGGGGGAACTGCTCCGGCTCCGCCGCGTACGGCTGGAACGGCTGGTCGTACGGCTCGAAGTAGCCGTCAGGGGTCTGCTGGTACGGCTGGTAGCCGCCCTGGCCGTACTCCTGCGGGGCCGGCTGCCCGTAGGCCTCGTAGGAGGTGTGCGGCTGCTCGTACGACTGCTCATACGACTGCTGCGGCACCCCGTACCCCGGCTCCTGCATCGGCTGGTACGGCGGGTACTCGGTGGCGCGATGAGAACCGGACATGCTGTCGATCCTGCCAAACGCCGTACCCGTTGGTAAACCCGGGTCGCGTGCGGAGGCCGTGAAGACGCCGCCGCCCGGGCCGGAGGGCGGCCCGGGCGGCGGGGAAGTCCGCAGGTCGGACGGTGGGTCAGAGGCGCATCGCCTGCGGGGCCTCGCGGCGCATCGGGTCCGGGCCCTCGTACTCGCGGATGACCTCGTAGCGGGTGTTGCGCTCGACCGGGCGGAAGCCGGCGTCGCGGATCAGGCCGAGCAGGTCGTCGCGGCCGAGCTTGTTCGGGGTGCCGAAGTTGTCCGCGTCGTGGGTGATCTTGTACTCGACCACCGAGCCGTCCATGTCGTCCGCGCCGTGGCTGAGCGCCAGCTGGGCGGTGGTGACGCCGTGCATCACCCAGAAGACCTTCACGTGCGGCACGTTGTCGAACAGCAGCCGGGAGACCGCGAAGGTCTTCAGCGCCTCGGCGCCGGTGGCCATCTCGGTGCGGGCCATCAGCCTGTTGCGCACGACGCCGTCCTTGGAGTCGTGGAAGTCGTGCTGGTAGCGCAGCGGGATGAAGACCTGGAAGCCGCCGGTCTCGTCCTGCAGCTCGCGCAGCCGCAGCACGTGGTCCACCCGGTGGCGGGGCTCCTCGATGTGGCCGTACAGCATGGTGGCCGGCGTCTTGAGGCCCTTGCTGTGCGCGAGGCGGTGGATCCGCGACCAGTCCTCCCAGTGGGTGTCGTGGTCGACGATGTGCTGCCGGACCTCCCAGTCGAAGATCTCCGCGCCGCCGCCGGTCAGCGACTCCAGGCCGGCGTCGATCAGCTCGTCCAGGATCTCGTCGGCGGACAGGCCGCTGATCTTCTCGAACCAGTGGATCTCGGTGGCGGTGAAGGCCTTCAGCGAGACGTTCGGCAGCGCCGCCTTCAGCTCCCGCAGCGAGCGCGGGTAGTAGCGCCACGGCAGGGTCGGGTGCAGGCCGTTGACGATGTGCAGCTCGGTGAGGGACTCCACCTCCATCGCCTTGGCGAGGCGGACGGCCTCCTCGATGCGCATCGTGTAGGCGTCCTTCTCGCCCGGCTTGCGCTGGAACGAGCAGTACGCGCAGGAGGCGCTGCACACGTTGGTCATGTTGAGGTGGCGGTTGACGTTGAAGTGGACGACGTCACCGTTCTTGCGCGTCCGCACGTGGTGGGCCAGGCCGCCCAGCCAGGCCAGGTCGTCGCTCTCGTAGAGCGCGATCCCGTCCTCGCGGGTCAGCCGCTCACCCGCGTAGACCTTCGCCTCCAGCTCGCGCTTGAGCCCTGCGTCCATGCGGTGCCCCGCCTCCTCAGACATTCGATTCCTTGCCGGAACGAGCGTACGCCTATGCCGCAGGCAGCTCGGCGAGGGCGTCCGTCCCGGGGCGGTGGGGCCTGCCCTACGCCGAGAGCAGTTCCGCGAGCAGGGCGGGTTCGATGTTCCCGCCGCTGACCACGGCCGCCACCGCCTGGCCCCCGGTCTCGGCGGCGCGGTGGAAGTACGCGGCCGGGGCGACCGCGCCGGAGGGCTCGGCGACCAGCCGGCCGCGGCGGGCCAGCAGGGCGACGGTGGCGCGGATCTCGTCCTCGGTGACGGTGACGATGTCGTCCACGTAGGTGGTGATGTGCTCGTAGGGCAGCACGCCGACGGACGGGGTGCGCAGACCGTCCGCGATCGTCCGGTAGGTGTCGGCGACCGGCCACTCGACCCGGCGCCCGGAGCGCAGGCTCGCCTGCGCGTCGGCGGCCAGCTCGGGCTCCACCCCGATCACCCGGATGCCCGGGCGGGTGAGCTTGAGCGCGGCCGCCGTCCCGCCGATCAGACCGCCGCCGCTAACCGGCACCAGGACGGTGTCCAGCTCGGCCGGGGCGTCCTCGGCGATCTCCAGGCCGACCGTGCCCTGGCCCGCGATGACGAACGGATCGTCGTACGGCGGCACCCAGACGTAGCCGTGCCGCTCCGCCAGCTCGCCCGGCAGGGTGTCCCGCTCCGCCGGGGAGACCAGCACCACCTCGGCGCCGAACCCCCGGGTGGCCTCCACCTTCACCGCCGGCGAGGTGTCCGGCATCACGATCACGGCCTTGATGCCGAGGATCCGGGCCGCGTACGCCACCGCCTGCGCATGGTTGCCGCTCGACTGGGCGACCACGCCGCGGGCCCGCTCGTCCGCGGTGAGCGCGGCCAGCCGGTTGTAGGCGCCGCGGGTCTTGAAGGCCCCGGTCGGCTGGAGGTTCTCGGGCTTGAGCCAGAGCCGCCGCTCCCCCTCGGCCGCCCAGGGGGCGGGAACCAGCGGGGTGCGCACGGCGACCCCCGCGATCCGCTGCCGAGCGGCGCGCAGCTCCTCCAGACCGACCAGTGCCATACGTCACTCTCCTACAGGAGGAAGTTCACTCACCCGGTTCTCCCACTTCGTGGAGAGTACGACGGTGGTGCGGGTCCGGGCCACGCCTTTCGTGCCCGAGATCCGCTTCACCACCGACTCCAGGCCGGCCACGTCGGCCACCCGGACCTTGAGCATGTAGGAGTCGTCACCCGCGATGAACCAGCAGTCCTCGACCTCGTTGAGGTCCTTCAGCCGGAACGCGACGTCCTCGTGGTCCGCGGCGTCCGTGAGCTGAAGGCCGATCAGGGCCGTGACGCCGAAGCCGAGCGAGGCCGGGTTGACCGTCGCGCGGTAGCCGGTGATGACCCCGGCCTGCTCCAGGCGGTTGATCCGGTCCGTGACGCTCGGGCCGGAGAGTCCGACCAGCCGGCCCAGCTCGGCGTAGGACGCACGGCCGTTCTCCCGGAGCGCCTGGATGAGCTGTCTGTCCACCGTGTCCATATACCGTCCGCGTCCTTCCGAACCTCTCCAGACCCACAGATCATTATCCGGATTCAAAGGCGCCGTGCGCCGAAAGACCCGGATATCGCAGAGAAGATACTCTCCCGCCCCCGGTCTCCTTACTCCCCCTCAGCAGATCCGGCTCCTCCGGCGTCGCTCCGGCGGGCAGCCGCCCCCAACTCCCCTTCCCAGCGCAGGTACAGGGAGTGCGGCACGCCGACGGCGTCCAGCACCCGTCCGGCCACGAAATCCACGAGTTCGCGCACGGTGGAGCCGCCGGCGTAGAAACCGGGCGAGGCGGGCAGCACGACCGCGCCCTGCGCGTCGAGTTCCACCAAGTGCTTCAACGTCACCCCGTTGAGTGGTGTCTCGCGCACGCACACGACGAGCGGACGGCGCTCCTTGAGGGTGACGCTGGCGACCCGCTGCAACAGGTCCTTGCTCAGGCCGAGCGCGATCCCGGCCACCGCGCCGGTGGTCGCGGGCACCACCAGCATGCCCTTGGCGGGGTACGAGCCGCTGGACGGGCCGGCCGCGAAGTCCCCGGCGGGCCAGTAGCGAACGTCCTCCAGCCCGCTCTCGTCGACGGCCAGCCAGGCCGCCAGGTCCGTGCGCCAGTGGGCGTCCCGGAAGGAGATGCCGGTCTCGTCCAGGATGGTGAGCCGGGCGGCCCGGCTGACGACGAGGTCCACCGCCTCCCCGGCGGCCAGCAGCCCCCGGATCACCGAGGCCGCGTACGGCGTCCCCGACGCACCCGAGACCCCGACCACCCACGGCTGACGCTTCGCAGTTCCCATGGGGCATTTCTATCCGGCTTCATCCGGCGCAGCCGCATCCGCGGTCACCCCTGGAAGGATGGGGGCATGGCAGCGACCCTCGTCGACCTCACCCATCAGGTGACCACCGCGATGCCGGTCTACCCCGGCGATCCGGCCGTCCTGCTGGAGCCCGCGCTCACCACCGCCACCGCCGGGGTGAACGTGCTGGCCCTGCACCTCGGCTCTCAGTCCGGGACGCACGTGGACGCGCCGTACCACGTGGACGTGACCTGGCCGACCCTGGACGGGCTGCCGCTGGGGCGGTTCAGCGGCCCGGCCGTCGTCGCCGACCTGCGCGGGCTGGAGCCCCGGGCGGCTGTCACGCCCGAGCAGTTGGCGCCCGCGCTGGAGCGGGCCGCGGACTCCGGCGAGGGCACCGTACTGCTGCTGGCCACCGGCTGGGCCCGGCACTGGGGCACCGACGCCTACCTCGCCCACCCCAGCCTGACCCCGGAGGCCGCGGAGGCGATCGTCGCCGCCGGGGTGCGGACCGTCGGGGTGGACGCGCTGAGCGTCGATCCGACCCCCGACCCGGGCCCGGGCGACCGGGCGGTGGCGGCGCTGCTCGCCGACCTCACCGACGAGCACGACGCACGCGACGAGGGCCCCGACGAGCCGTCGCTCGCCGCGCACCGGGTGCTGCTGGGGGCGCCCGGCGGCGGGGTGATCGCCGAGAACCTGACCGACCTGCGGGCACTGCTGGAGGCACAGGAGGCCGGCCGCCCGGTGGAGGTCTCGCTGTTCCCGCTGCGGCTGGTCGCGGCGGACGGCGCACCGGTCCGGGCGGTGGCCCGACTGGGCTGATCCCGCACCGGCCCGCGCGCCGATCGCCGCCGCCCGGGCGATACTTGGTCTAGACCATCCCCCGGTGGCGCCACTAGGCTGTCCGGCCATGGCAGAGATCATCGGAGTGATCGAGCGACTCTGGCGCTACCCCGTGAAATCCACCGGCGGCGAGCGGCTCGACTCCGTCGAGGTGGACGAGCGCGGCCTCGCCGGCGACCGCCTCTACGCCGTCCGCGACGCGGCCGGGAAGCTCGGCTCCGGCAAGAACACCCGCCGCTTCCGCCGGATGGACGGCCTGCTCCGCCTCTCCGCCCGCCTCGGCCACCGGATCGACGGCCCCGAACTGTTCGACCCGCTCGGCCGCCCGGTCGACCGGCCGACCGCCTTCCTGCGCGCCTACCTCCAACGCGAGGACGTCGAACTCGCCCGCGAGGACGCCGTTTCGCACTTCGACCGGCTGCCGGTCAGCGTGCTCACCACCGCCACCCTGGACTGGGTCCGCGAGGCCGCCCCCTTCGCCGCCGTCGACGAGCGCCGGTTCCGCCCCAACATCGTGCTGCGCACCCCGCCCGGCACCCCGCCCTTCGTCGAGGACGACTGGTTCGGCCGCCAGGCCCGCGGCGAGGCCCCCGGCAGCGCCCGGCTCGCCTTCGTCACCTCCAGCGAGCGCTGCGCGATGGCCGGCGCCCCGCAGCCCGGACTGCCGCACGCGCCCGAGATCCTCAAGGCCATCGCGCACGCCCACGACGGCCGCCTCGACGCCCTCGCCGAGGTCGCCGCCCCGGGCCGCCTCCGCGTCGGCGACCGGCTGACGCTGCACTGACACACCGTCAACTGCCGCTGTGCGCAGGGCCTCTCAGTCCTGCCCGGGTTCCGGGAGGGCGACCGCCCGCAGGTAGGAGTCGACGAAGAGGTCGATGGCCCCCTCCAGGGAGGGCAGCCCGGCGCCGAAGGCGGGTTCGAGCACCGGGCGCAGCAGCAGGTGGGTGATCAGCGGGCCGAGCAGCAGCTGGATCAGCACCGGGAAGGGCAGCGGTCGCAGCCGCCCGGCCTCGATGTGCGGCTGCAGCAGCCGGTTGAGGCCGCCGTACGTCCGCGGCAGGTTCGCCGCCATCATCCGGGCGGCGGGGCCGTCCGGGCGGCTGAACAGGTCGGCGAAGACGGCCGGGACGATCCGGGGCTCCTCGGCGAAGGACGCGGCGAAGGTCTCGTAGAGCGCCCGGACGGTGTCGTCCAGGCGATCCGGCGGGTCGGCTGCGAGCGCCTCCAGGTCCGGCAGCGGGCCGTACTGGCCGAAGACGGCGGCGAGCAGGCCGTCCCGCCCCTCGAAGACGGTGTGCAGGCTGGGCAGCGAGCACCCGGCCCGGTCGGCGACGGCGTCCAGGGTGATTCCGGCCAGGCCGCGCTCGGCGACCAGCAGGGCCGCCGCCTCGATCGCGCGCTCGCGCACCGGCGGCCGTCCGCCCGGGTCGACGCCCGCCCGCCGGACGGCCTCGTCCAGTGCCGCCCGGGAGCCGCCGATCCGGCGCAGCAGTGTGCTGCGGGAGATGCCGGCCGCCGTGGCGATCGCCGTCAGCGGGACGTCGGCGACGTCCTGGCCCCGCTCCTTCGCCGCCGCGAGGGCGGCCGCCACCAGATCCTTCATGTGGAGCATCGTACTACTTGACACCTGAGACGGTTCCATAGAGTCTGTTAATGCAAGTTCCACACGGACGGTGATCGGTCGAACACCGATCGACAGTGAAGGGAGACGGCCATGAGCGTCGTGATCTCCGGGGGCGGACCGGCCGGAATGATGCTGGGCCTGGTACTGGCCCGCGCGGGCGTCGAGGTGACGGTGCTGGAGAAGCACGGGGACTTCCTGCGCGACTTCCGCGGCGACACGGTCCACGCGTCCACCGTGCGGCTGATGGACGAACTCGGCCTGGGCCGCGGGTTCGCCGCGCTGCCGCAGAGCAGGCTCGGCAACCTGGTGGTGACGGTGCCCGGCGTCGGCCCCGTCAAGCTGAGCTCCTTCGACCGGCTGCGCGCGCCGTACGACCACGTCGCGATGATCCCGCAGTGGGACCTGCTGAACTTCCTCGTCGCGCAGGCGCAGCGGGAGCCCACCTTCACGGTGCGGATGAACACCGAGGCGACCGGCCTGCTCCGGGAGCGCGGCCGGGTCGTCGGCGTGCGGTACCGCACCCGGGACGGCGAGGAGGGCGAGCTGCGCGCCGCGCTCACCGTCGCCGCCGACGGACGGCACTCCACCCTGCGCCGGGAGGCCGGGCTGGTGCCCGAGGAGTACCCGGTGCCCTTCGACACCTGGTGGTTCCGGCTCCCCCGGCACGCCCACGAGCGGGACGTGCCGCCCAACCTCGTCCCCGGCTTCGGGCGCGGCGACATGGCGCTGAGCCTGACCCGGGACGACTACTTCCAGATCGCCTACTTCCGCACCAAGGGCGCCGACCCGCAGCTGCGTGCCGAGGGCATCGAGCGCTTCCGCGAGCGGATCGCCCTGCTGCTGCCCCAGTACGCGGACCGGGTCGACCAGTTGGCGAGCCTGGACGACGTCCACCTGCTCGACGTCAGGCTCAACCGGCTGGACCGCTGGTACCAGGACGGCCTGCTGCTGATCGGCGACGCCGCCCACGCGATGTCCCCGGCCGGCGGGGTGGGCATCAACCTCGCCATCCAGGACGCCGTCGCCGCCGCCACCCTGCTCGCCGAACCACTGCGGCGCGGCCGCCCGACCGTCGCGGCCCTGGCCCGCGTCCAGCGCCGCCGGTGGCGGCCCACCGTGATCGTGCAACGCATGCAACGGGTCCTGCACGGCGTGATGTTCGAGCCCGTGCTCACCGGCCGCCGGGTCGGCCCGCCGACCCGCCTGGCGCTGCTCGCCCGGTACGTCCCCGGCTTCCGGCTGCTGCTCTCCCGCATGGTCGCCTTCGGCCCGCTCCCCGAGCACGCCCCGGCCTTCGCCCGGCGCGACGGCTGATCCCCGCCCGCACCGGTCCGCCGGAATCCCCCGGCCCGCCCGTTCGGACGGGCCGGCCGGCGGGAACGACCCACGGCATGACGATCCCTCACCGCTTGACCGGCACCGGCGACCACCACGTCCTGGTCCTGCACGACTGGTTCGGCACCAGCGCGGGCTGGGGCCCCTTCCTCGACTACCTCGACGGCCGCGCCTTCAGCTACGCCTTCCTCGACTACCGGGGCTACGGGCAGCGCAAGGACGTCACCGGCAGCTACACGCTCGCCGAGATCGCCGCCGACGCGCTCGCCCTCGCCGACCAACTCGGCTGGGACCGCTTCTCGGTGGTCGGCCACTCGATGGGCGGCAAGGCGGCCCAGCAGGTCCTCGCCGAGGCGCCGTTGCGGGTGCGCAAGCTGGTCGGCCTGGCTCCGGTGCCGGCCGGGGCCTACCCGCTCGACGAGGCCGGCGAGGCGCTGTTCTACGGCGCCGCCGAGGACCGGGAGAAGCGCCTCGCGATCCTCGACCTGGTCACCGGGCAACGGGCCGGCCGGGTCTGGCTCGACCGCATGGTCGACCAGTCGCTGCACCTCTCCACTCCCGAGGCCTTCGGCGGCTACGTCCGCGACTGGGCCACCGCGGACCTGGAACGCCGGATCAGCGGAAACCCCGTCCCGGTCAAGGTGATCGTCGGCGCGCACGACCTCGCCCTCACCGCCGACGTCATGCGCGGCACCTTCCTCGCCCACTACCCCAATGCCGAGCTGGAGGAGCTCGACGGCAGCGGCCACTACCCGATGTACGAGGCCCCGGTCGCCCTGGCGGCCTCTCTGGAGGGCTTCCTCCACAACTGAGGCCCCGGATCCGGTGCGCAGGAAGTCGGTCCGGCCGACTTCCCGCGCGCCGGGTGGGGCCGGCCGCCTCGCGAGTGGCCCTGCGGGACTCAGACCCCGAGGCCGCGGATGACCAGGTCCAGCAGGGCGAAGCAGAACAGCGAGATGCCCACGAACCCGTTGGTCTGGAAGAACGCCCGGTTGAGCCGCGACAGGTCGTTCGGCTTCACGATGGTGTGCTCGTAGACGAATGCGCCCGCGACGACCACGAGGCCGATCCAGAAGGCCACTCCGGCATCCGTCAGGAGCGCGAACCAGCCCAGCAGGAGCGTCGTCAGGACGTGGCAGACCCGCGCGCCCCGGATGGCGGCCGGGATGCCGAAGCGGGCGGGCACCGAGCGCACCTTGCCGTGGCGGTCGGACTCGACGTCCTGGCAGGCGTAGATGAGGTCGAAGCCGCCGATCCAGATGCCGACCGCGCCCCCGAGCACGGCGGCCTCCCAGGACCACGTGCCGGTCACCGCGAGCCAGGCGCCGACCGGGCCCATCGCCTGGGCCAGGCCGAGGATCGCCTGCGGGAAGTCCGTGAACCGCTTGCCGTACGGGTAGACGACCATCGGCACGACGGCCACCGGCGCGAGCGCCAGGCAGAGCGGGTTGAGCATCGCGGCCGCGCCGAGGAACACCACCAGCGCGACGGCGGAGCCGACATACGCGGTCTTCAACGACACGGCGCCGGTGACGAGTTCGCGCGAGGCCGTCCGCGGGTTGCGGGCGTCGATCTCGCGGTCGATGATCCGGTTCGCCGCCATCGCGAACGTGCGCAGGCCGACCATGCACACCGTGACGACGAACAACTCGCCCCAGTGCACCCGCTTGTCGGCGAGGAACATGGCCGTCAGCGCGGCGATGTACGCGAAGGGCAGGGCGAAGACCGAGTGCTCGATCATCACCAGGCGCAGGAAGGCCTTCGTACGGCCCGGGGTCTCAACTGCGGCCGTGCTCACAGTCCGTATTCCTTCCAGCGCCGCGAAACCAGCGCAGCCGTCGCCGGGTCGGACGACACCATCTCCGGCCAGCCGCCGTCCCGGGTGTAGCCCTCCTCGGGGAGCTTCCTCGTCGCGTCGATGCCGGCCTTGCCGCCCCAGAACTGCTGGTACGAGGCGTGGTCCAGGTGGTCCACCGGGCCCTCGACCACGGTGAGGTCCCGGCTGTAGTCGACGTTGCCGAAGGCCCGCCAGGCGACTTCCTGGTAGTCGTGCACGTCGCAGTCGGCGTCCACCACGATGATCAGCTTGGTCAGCGACATCATGTGGGCGCCCCAGATGGCGTGCATCGTCTTCTGGGCGTGCTTGGGGTACTTCTTGTCGATCGAGACGATCACGCAGTTGTGGAAGCCGCCGGCCTCGGGCAGGTCGTAGTCGACGATGTCCGGGATGATGATCTTCAGCAGCGGCAGGAAGAACCGCTCGGTGAACTTGCCCAGCGGGCCGTCCTCCGTCGGCGGGCGGCCGACCACGATGGACTGCAGGATCGGGCGGCGGCGCATCGTCACGCAGTCGATCGTGAGCGCCGGGAACGGCTCCTGCGGGGTGTAGAAGCCGGTGTGGTCGCCGAACGGGCCCTCGGGCAGCATCTCGCCGGGCTCCAGCCAGCCCTCCAGGACCACCTCGGCGTCGGCCGGGACCTGCAGCGGCACGGTCTTGCAGTCGACCATCCGCACCCGCTCCCCGGCGATGAAGCCGGCGAACAGGTACTCGTCGATGTCGCCGGGCAGCGGCGCGGTGGCCGCGTAGGTGACGGCCGGCGGGCAGCCGAAGGCGATCGCGACCGGGAGGCGTTCACCGCGCTTCGCCGCCACCGCGTAGTGGTTGCGGCTGTCCTTGTGGATCTGCCAGTGCATGCCGATGGTGCGGCGGTCGTGCCGCTGGAGCCGGTAGAGGCCCAGGTTGCGGATGCCGGTGTCCGGGTCCTTGGTGTGGGTCAGGCCCAGGTTGAAGAAGGAGCCGCCGTCCAGCGGCCAGGTGAAGAGGGCGGGCAGCTCGTCCAGGTTCACGTCCTCGCCGGTGAGCACGACCTCCTGGACCGGCGCGTCACCGGACTTCACGTGCCGGGGCGGGACGTGCGCCATCGAGGCGAGCTTGCCGAAGGCGTCGCGGAAGCCGGTGAAGCCCTGCGGCAGTTCGGGCTTGAGCAGGCCGGCGATCTTCTCGGAGACGTCGTCCGGGCCCTTGAGGCCGAGCGCCTTGGCCAGGCGCTGCTCGGTGCCGAAGACGTTCATCGCGAGCGGCATCGACGAGCCCTTGACGTTCTCGAAGAGCAGGGCGGGGCCCTTGGCCTTCTGGACGCGGTCGACGATCTCGCCGATCTCCAGGTGGGGGTCCACCTCCGCCTTGATGCGCTTGAGGTCGCCTTCACGGTCGAGGGCCCGGAGAAACGAGCGGAGATCGTCGTATGCCATGCCTGTCAGTATCCGCCACCCGATAGCCTGGCTTGCGTCAAGGGCCCCGGGAAGGCGCCCGCCACCGCCGCCCGTTTGGGGGGAGATCGCAGCCATGTTGCGGATTCTGCTGACCATCGTCCTTCCGCTCGCGCTCTGGGTCTGGGCGTTCGTCGACTGCCTGACCACGCCCGAGGACGAGGTGCGGCACCTGCCGAAGGTCGTCTGGGTGCTGATCGTGCTGCTCTTCCCGCCGCTGGGCCCGATCGCCTGGCTGATCGCCGGCAAGCAGCGCGGCTTCCTGCGGACCGCCACCGCCGACGGGTACCCGGCCGCCGACGGCCGCGCGGGCCGGCCCGGCCACCCGTCCGCCGGCGGGCGCCCGCTCGCGCCCGACGACAACCCGGAATTCCTCGCCTCGTTGAAGAAGGGCAACAACGAGCACGAGGACATGCTCAAGCAGTGGGAGGCCGATCTGCGCCGTCGGGAGCAGGAGCTGCGGGACCGGGACGAGCCCGAGGACGGCCGGAAAAGCTGATCACGGGGGTTCGCACGCTCCCTCCAACAGCCCACCCGGGCGGCCTCGGGTGGGCTGCGGCGTTTTTGGCGCTTCCCTACGACTGGACGCCCTCTCACCCGCATGGCCGCGGCCCGGACCCCCGGCCGGGGCGGACCGCGGGCGACGCCCCGGACGGCGAGCCCGCACGGCCGGACGACAGCTCTGACCTGCACTTTTCTTCACGTTCAGATCATCTGGCCATCATCTCGACGACAACCCCCAGTATTCGAACGAACACGGTGAGCTCCGGCTCCGAAGCGGCTGCTTCTGTACAGCCCTGACAGCTAAACGAACCCGACCTTGTACGGAATCGACGCCGAAACCAGCGCACGGCCCCTCGTACAGTCATAAGTGAAGAAAGTGATTCGCGGCCGGGGGCACAGCAGACGTTGGCTGTCGGACAGTTCCCTCACCCTTGGAGTGGTTCGAGATGACGGTTGTGCATGAGGCGCCGGTCGACGGCGAGGTCCCCGAGGTCCCGGCCGACGCCCGCGGGCGGGTCGCCGAGCTGCACGAGCTGCGCGAGAAGGTCCGCCGCGGCCCCAGCGACAAGGCGACCGAGGCCCAGCACGCCAAGGGCAAGCTGACCGCCCGCGAGCGCATCGAGCTGCTGCTGGACGAGGGCTCCTTCCGCGAGGTCGAGCCGCTGCGCCGGCACCGCGCTCAGGGCTTCGGCCTGGAGGCCAAGAAGCCGCACACCGACGGCGTCGTCGTCGGCTGGGGCACCGTCCACGGCCGCACCGTCTTCACCTACGCGCACGACTTCCGGATCTTCGGCGGCGCACTGGGCGAGGCCCACGCGCAGAAGATCCACAAGATCATGGACATGGCCATCGCGGCCGGCGCGCCGCTGGTCTCGCTGAACGACGGCGCCGGCGCCCGCATCCAGGAGGGCGTCACCGCCCTCGCCGGCTACGGCGGCATCTTCCAGCGCAACACCAAGGCCTCCGGCGTCATCCCGCAGATCTCGGTGATGCTCGGCCCGTGCGCCGGCGGCGCCGCGTACTCCCCCGCGCTGACCGACTTCGTCTTCATGGTCCGCGAGACCTCGCAGATGTTCATCACCGGCCCGGACGTCGTCCAGGCGGTGACCGGCGAGAAGATCACCCAGAACGGCCTCGGCGGCGCGGACGTGCACGCCGGCGTCTCCGGTGTCTCCCACTTCGTCTACGACGACGAGCAGTCCTGCATCGAGGAGGTCCGCTACCTCCTGTCGCTGCTGCCGCAGAACAACCGCGAGATGCCGCCGTCCGTGGTGTCGGAGGACCCGGTCGAGCGTCGCAACGACAGCCTGCTGGACCTGGTGCCCGCCGACGGCAACCGCCCGTACGACATGCGCAAGGTGATCGAGGAGATCGTCGACCACGGCGAGTACCTGGAGGTCCACGAGCGCTGGGCCACCAACGTGCTCTGCGTGCTGGCCCGCGTCGACGGCCACGTCACCGGCATCATCGCCAACCAGCCGCAGTCGCTGGCCGGCGTGCTGGACATCAACGCCAGCGAGAAGGCCGCACGCTTCGTCCAGATGTGCGACGCCTTCAACATCCCGCTGGTCACCCTGCTCGACGTCCCCGGCTTCCTGCCCGGCGTCGACCAGGAGCACGGCGGCATCATCCGCCACGGCGCCAAGCTGCTGTACGCGTACTGCAACGCCACCGTGCCGCGCATCTCGCTGATCCTGCGCAAGGCCTACGGCGGCGCCTACATCGTGATGGACTCCCGCTCCATCGGCGCCGACCTGTCCTACGCCTGGCCGACCAACGAGATCGCCGTGATGGGCGCCGAGGGCGCCGCCAACGTCATCTTCCGGCGCGAGATCAACGCCGCCGAGGACCCGGACGCCATGCGCGCCCAGAAGATCAAGGAATACAAGAGCGAGCTGATGCACCCGTACTACGCGGCCGAGCGCGGCCTCGTGGACGACGTCATCGACCCCGCCGAGACCCGCCAGGTGATCGCTTCCGCCCTGGCCATGCTCCGCACCAAGCACGCCGACCTGCCCAGCCGCAAGCACGGCAACCCGCCGATGTAGCAGCGCGGTCCACCGCAGCACGCCGCACCGGCCACCACCTCACACCACAGCCACCGGGGGAGAAACCAGGACATGACCGCTTCCGCCGAACCCCTCGTCCGCATCGTCCGCGGCAGCCTCACCGACGAGGAACTCGCCGCCCTGACCGCCGTCCTGATGGCGCGCGCCGCCGCCGCGCAGCAGGCCGCCGCCACCGCGCCGGTCGAGCCGATCGCCACCTGGCACCGCCTGGAGCGCCGCCCGGCGTACTTCTCGCCGGTCAGCTGGCAGCAGGCCGCCTGACGCACCGCGGCTTCCGCCGACGGCCGGTCACCCCGTTCGGGTGACCGGCCGTCGGGCGTTCCCGGCCTCGGGCGGGCCCGTCGCGGGCCGGACGCGTCCTGCCCACCCGGCCCACCCGTCCCGCCCGTCCGGTCGTCCCGTCCGGTCGTCCCCGGACGGCTCGGTAGGATGCCTACTGGACGGTATGCCTCCGCCACCCCGTCGGCCCCCATAGGATCGGCCGCTGCCGAGGTACCAGAACTTCCCAGGGAGGCTGCGATGGCCAAACAGGCCCGCGCGCTGGCGACCCGCCAGACGGTACTGCTCGCGGCGGCCGAGGTCTTCGACGAGCGGGGCTACGCCGCCGCCACGATGTCCGAGATCCTGGACCGCGCCGGCGTCACCAAGGGCGCGCTGTACTTCCACTTCCACTCCAAGCAGGAGCTGGCGCTCGCCGTCATCGAGGGGCAGGGCGCCTGGATCGCCGGCTGGGAGCCGGCCTCGGACAGCTGGGTGCAGAACCTGATCGACCTCGGGTACGCCTTCGCCCACGCGCTGCAGTCCGACCCGCTGGTGCGCGGCAGCATCCGGCTGACGATCGAGCACGGCAGCTTCACCCAGCCGCAGATCGCGGCCTACCAGGGCTGGATGGACCTGGTCCGCGGGCTGCTGGAGCAGGCCAGGGACGCCGGGGACCTCCACCCTGGCATCGACCTGGTCGCCGCCTCCGGGGTGATCACCGGGGCCGTCACCGGGATCCAGCTGAGCTCCCAGGTGCTGGCCGACCGGCAGGACCTGATCCAGCGGATGGCTGACCTGTGGACGCTGCTGCTGCCCGGCCTGGTCCAGCCGCACGCGCTCGCCCGGCTGAGCGTGGCCGAGCGCGCGGCCTCCTGAGGCACGGGGCCCTGGGGTTCGGACTCCCGGCGCCCGGGCTCCCGGCGCCAGGAGTCGGTCAGACCCGGTAGCCGGCCCTGCGGTCCGCCGCCACCAGGGCCGGCAGCGCGGCCGCCCAGACCCGGCGCACCGCCTCCGGCCGGGGCCGGTCGGCCTCCTCGCCCGCCAGCAGCACTTGCCCGGCCGCCACCGCGATGAGCAGCTCGGCGGTGGCCCGCCGGTCCACCCCGGGCAGCAGCTCGCCGGTCGCGGCCGCGCGGTCCAGCAGCCGGTGGACGACGCCGGCGAGGCCGCGCCAGGTGGCGTCGGGGCCGGGCGGGGAGCCCGGGGCGCCGTCCCGGCGCGGGCCCTGGTGGCCGAGCCGGACGCCGGCCCGCACCACCATGTCCTCGCGCAGCATCCGGGCCAGCTCGTGCGAGAGGTCGATCAGGCCCTGGAGGGCCGGACCGTCGGCGCGCAGGGCGCGCAGCGCGGCCGAGCCGACCTCCCGTCCGGCGGCGTGGCGCACGCCGTCGGCGAGGGCCTGCTTGGACACGAAGTGGAAGTAGAGCGCGCCCTTGCTGACCCCGGCACGGCGGCTGATGTCGACCAGGCTGGCGGCTTCGAAGCCCGCCCGCGCGAAGGTCTCCGCCGCGGCGAGCAGCACGGCCTGCCGGGTCCGCCCAGCCCGTTCCTGCTTGACCACTGGCCCCCTCCGGACTCGACCGGGCGCGATCCCCCGCCCCGCCCCGGCTGCTGTCGGCACGCCCCCGACCAGGAGCGGCGCTCGCATGCGGACGGCATCTACCGAAACCGCATGGTTGGTATCTAATCTAGCGCCTGTATCGCCCCCGCCGTCCAGGGGGGACGGCCCCCCGCCCAAGGTCTGCTGGTGCCTTGGGGGGCATCGCCCCAGTCCACGACAGGGGTAGCGTGATCGGGCCGGGCTGTGCGGCCGGGGCACCCCAGTCGCAGGACACAAACCGGGTGGTATGTATGTTTTGCTCGGGCGTCCATGGCGGCCGCTCGACCGACACCCTGGGAGCGGGGGCCAGTCATGCCATCGATCGTAGAGCCGGACCCGCACGGCCCGTACGCCCACCCCGGCCCCGAACCGGGCACCGGCGCCGGCACCGGCACCGGCTACGACTTCCACGACCGGACCGTCTCCCGGCACCTGGTGCACCGCGCCTCGGTCTCCGAGGTCTTCCTCACCGGCTGGCAGGCCACCGGCCCGTACGACTTCCTGCTCGGCGCCCAGTGGCCCCGGCTGCACGGCTTCTACCGGCTGCCCGGCGACCGCTACCACGACCCGGTGCTGATGGCCGAGACCGTCCGGCAGGCCGGGCTGCTGATCGGCCACGCCGGGTTCGGGGTGCCGCGCGGCCACCACTTCGTCATGGAGGACCTCTCCTACGCGCTCGCCGACCCCGGCCTGCCGGGCCTGGCCGTCAGCACGGGACCGGCCTCGCTGATGCTCGCCATCGACTGCGAGGACGTCCGGATGCGGCACGGCCGGCTGGGCTCGCTGCGGGTGCACGCCGACATCACCCGGGACGGCCGGCCGATCGGCCGCGGCTCGGGCCAGCTGCGGGTGGTCTCCCCCGCCTCGTACGACCGGCTGCGCGGCCCCGGCCGGCACGCCGTCGCCCCGCTGCGCCCGCCCGCCCCCACCGCGCCCGAACTCGTCGGCCGGGCGGAGCCCGCGGACGTGGTGCTCAGCCCGACCCTGCGGCCGGACACCTGGGTGCTGCGCGCCGACGCCGCGCACCCCGTGCTGTTCGACCACGAGCTGGACCACGTGCCCGGGATGCTGGTGCTGGAGGCCGCCCGGCAGGCCGCCCAGCGACTGCGCCACCCCGAGCCGGTCGTTCCGGTCGAGCTGGTGACCTCCTTCGACCACTACATAGAGCTGGACCGCCCCTGCTTCGTCCGGGCCGTCCCCGAACCGGGCGCGGACGGCCGCCGGCTGGCCGTCCGGGTCCAGCTGATCCAGGACGGGCGGACGGCCGCCGAGTGCCGGGTGCTCACCGAACCGCTGGACGGGCCGGTGGACGGGCCCGCCGAGGGCCCGACGGTGCCGGCCCGGCGGGACGCCCTGGACGGCTGCCCCGCCACGCCGGCCCTCGGCGGCACCCGGCTGCCGCTGGCCAGCTGAGCCGCTGCGCGGGCCGTCGGGCAGCGCCCCGGACCGTCAGGCGGCCACCAGCGCCGACGCCGGCCGCCGCCCGGCGTGCATCACGCTGAGGTTGGTCGCCAGTCTGACCGGGTCCTGGGCGAGCCAGAGCCGCAGCGCCGCTCCCAGGGCGGCGCAGGCCGACTCGATCCGGACATCGGTGATCTGCGCGATCCGGGCCGCGCCGGGCACCAGCAGGTCGGCCAGCGGGTTCGGCAGCCAGACCGTCAGGGCACACGGCGCGGGCATCGCGAGCGCCCCCAGCAGCCGGTAGGCGTCCCCCGGCGCGCTGAGCGTGGGAATGATGTCCAGCAGAGCGTCGGCCACCACCTCGGAGACGTCGCTCCGGTGTCCCTGGGCGAGCCGGCGGAGCAACATGCGCTCGGCGGCGGTGATTCGGACGGTCAGCATGACCTCGTCGCACTCCATTGCGCGATTTCCTCCTCGTTCCTCCCCGTACCGGCGCGGACGGCCGGCACGAACTACCCCTGTCGCACCTCGGCCCGGCCATCTCGTTCGGAAAGCCGGGCCGGTGGGTGATTGCGCCCCGGTCAGATCCCCGCGTACGAGTGCTTGCCGGTGACGAAGATGTTCACGCCGTAGTAGTTGAAGAGCCAGCAGGCGAAGGCCGCCAGCGCCAGGTAGGCGGCCTTGCGGCCCTTCCAGCCGGCCGTCGCGCGGGCGTGCAGGTAGCAGGCGTAGGCGACCCAGGTGATGAACGACCAGGTCTCCTTCGGGTCCCACTCCCAGTACTTGCCCCAGGCCGCCTCGGCCCAGATCGCGCCCGCGATGATGGTGAAGGTCCAGAGCGGGAAGACCAGGGCGTTGATCCGGTAGGACAGCTTGTCGAAGGTGGACGCGGCGGGCAGCCGGCGCCAGATCGAGGCCGAGGTGCCCAGCGGGCCGGTGGTCAGGCCGGCCGCCATCCGCTTGTCGAAGGAGTCCTTGCCCAGGTACAGCAGCGTGGCGATGAACGCCGCGTAGAAGGCACCGCCGCAGAAGATCGCGGTCGAGACGTGGATCGCCAGCCACGGCGAGTGCAGCGCCGGGACGAGCTGCTCGGAATCGGTGTACAGCACCGTGGTCGCGATGCCGAGGGTCAGCAGCCCCGCGAGGACGACCGGCAGGCCGAGCCAGCGGACGTTCTTCCTCGCCGCCAGCAGCACCAGGTAGGCGGCCGTCATGGCGAAGGCGAAGGCGCAGGAGAACTCGTACATGTTGCCCCACGGCCAGCGGGACACCGACAGACCGCGGGTGACGATGCCGCCGGCGTGCAGCAGGGCCCCGAGCACGGTGAGCGAGACCGCGATCCGGCCGGCCAGGTCGGCCTTCTCGTTGGTGCCGGCCGCGCCCGGGCCGTCCTCCTCGTCGGTGCCGCGCCCGCTGGTGACCACCGTCGCGCCCTCGCCCGCGATCGCGGTGCGGGTGAGCGTGGTGGTGCCGCCGCCCGCCCCCGCCACGGTGACGGTGACCTTCTTCCCGGTCTTCTTCCCGGCCGTGGCGACGGTCTCGGCCAGGCTGCCGGACTGCTCCTTCGAGCGGACGGCGACGGCGCCCTTGCTGCCGAAGGTCCACTCGATCATGTGGGCGAACATGGCGAGCGTGTAGACCACCATCGCCGAATAGATCAGCTTGTTGGAGAGGTCGGCCAGCTGTGGGTCGACCGCCGAGGCGAGTTGCACCGTCTACTCCTTGGAGTTCTGGTCGGCAGGGACTGCGGGGTCTGAGGCCTCGGCCTCGGGGTCGTCGGGTACTGCGTCGGGCGCGGCGGCGGCTTCCTCGCCGTCCGGAGCCCGGGTGTCGTCCTCGTCCTCGTCCTCGTCCTCGGAGGCGGGGGCGTCGTCCTGGAGGTCCACCGCGAGCTCGGCCAGCTCCTCGGCGATCTTCGCCGACTCGCTGCGGGCCAGGCCGGCCAGCTCCACCTGGGTGCCGCCGCCGGGCAGGGCGACCGCCCGCACCCAGATCCGGCGGCGCTGGATGAACAGCGAGCCGATCAGGCCGAGGATCGCCAGCACGGCGCCGGCCAGCGCGATCTCGTTGCCGGGGCGGTGCGAGACGTTGAAGCTGGCCCACTGCTTGTAGCCCTCGAAGGTGACGGAGCCGTAGCCGTCGGGGAGGGTCCAGCCCTGGCCGGGCTTGAGCCGGGCCTTGGCCGGCTGGCCGTCCTGGGTCAGCTGGGTGAGCTTGCGGGTGTTGAGCTGGTAGATGTTCTGCGGCAGGCCGGAGTCGGTGCCGAGGTCGCCCGCGAAGGCGTTCAGCACCAGCTCGGGGGCGGCGTCGCCGGGGAACAGCGAGATCGGGCCGGTGCCCTCGAAGCTCAGCGGCGCGGTCGGCAGGAAGAAGCCGGAGAAGCCCAGCTGGGTCTTGTTGCCGTCCGGGCCCAGGCCGTAGTCGGAGGCCTTCACGACGCCGGTGGAGGTCATGTTGCCGTCCTGCGGCAGGAAGGGGACGGCGCCCTTGAAGACGACGTCGCCGTTGCCGTTGCGGACGGTGATGACCGGGGCGTAGCCGTGGCCGATCAGGTAGACCTTGCTGCCGCCGATCTCCAGCGGGTGGTTGACCTCGATCGTCGACTTCTTCAGCTTCGACTCGTCGCTGCCCTGGTAGTACTCGACGTTCGCGGTGAACTGCCGGGCGGCGCCGATCTGGTCGCCCTTGGTCTGGAACTTCGAGGTGAAGCCGTCCAGCTTCAGGTAGAACGGGTCGAGGTCCTGGTTGCCGTAGAACCGGGTGCCGTTGAAGTCGTCGAGCTGGGTGATGGTGTTCGAGTAGCCCTCGCCCTCGACCATCAGCTTGCCGCCGGTGCCGGAGGCCAGGCTGGCCCAGGCGAAGCCGCCGAGCAGGGCGAACAGCGACAGGTGGAAGAGCAGGTTGCCGACCTCGCGCAGGTAGCCCTTCTCGGCGGCCACCGCGCCGCCGGACAGGTCGGCGCGGAAGCGGCGCCTGCGCAGCAGCCGGTGTGCGGCGGCGTTCACCGCGGCGGGGTCCGCCTCGGTGCGCCAGGCCGCGTACACCGGCATCCGGGTCAGGTTGCGCGGCGCGGCCGGCGGCTGGGCGCGCAGCACGCCGACGAACTGCCAGGTGCGCGGGACGATGCAGCCGGCCAGCGAGACGAACAGCAGGATGTAGATCGCGGAGAACCAGATCGAGCTGTAGACGTCGAACAGCTGGAGCTTCTCGTAGAGCGGCGCGACCGTGGTGTGCTGCGCCTTCCAGGCCTCGACCTTCAGCTGGCCCTGACCGTTCTGGTACTGCGGGATCAGCGAGCCGGGGATGGCGGCCAGCGAGAGCAGGAAGAGCAGGATCAGGGCGACCCGCATCGAGGTCAGCTGGCGCCACATCCAGCGCGCCCAGCCGAACGCCCCTATGCCGGTCGGGCCGTCGGACTCGACCGGCGCGGTGCTGAGCCGCTCGGCGGCGCTGTCGTCCGGCGCCGGCGGCTGCTCGGTCTCGGTCGTGGTGTTGCTCACGGTCAGATTCCGATCCGGAAGTCGGCGGTCCAGGACTGCAGTTGGCTCATCATGGAGTCCCAGGCCCCGGTGACGAGCAGCAGACCGACCGCGACGAGCATGCCGCCGCCGATCCGCATCACGAGCGGGTAGTGCTGCTTGACCCACCCGAAGGCGCCCAGCGCCCGGCGGAAGGCCACCGCGGCCAGGATGAACGGTACGCCGAGGCCCAGGCAGTAGAAGGTCGTCAGCAGCGCGCCACGCTGGGCGTCGGCCTGGTTGAGCGCCAGGTTCTGCACGGCGGTCAGGGTCGGCCCCATGCAGGGCGTCCAGCCGACGCCGAAGACCACCCCGAGCATCGGGGCGCCCAGCAGGCCGACGGCCGGGCGGCGGTGCGAGCGGACCTCGCGCATGCTCAGCCCGGGCACCAGGCCCATGAAGGCCAGGCCCATCAGCACGGTGAGCGAGCCCAGCACGATGTTGATGGTCCGCTTGTAGTCCTGCAGTTCCTGGCCGAAGTAGCCGAACAGCGCGCCGGTGGAGACGAACACCGCGGTGAAGCCGAGGATGAACAGGGCCACGCCGAGCAGCATCCGGCCGCGCCGGGTGCCGCGGGCGTCCGCGAGGTCGGCGGCGGAGAACCCGGTCACGTACGAGAGGTAGCCGGGGACCAGCGGCAGCACGCAGGGCGAGAAGAACGACGCCAGCCCCGCCAGCAGCGCGACCGGGGCGGCGACCAGCAGCGCACCGCTCTGCACGGTCGAGGTGGTGTCGGCCAGCTGGAGCCCGGCCGACTGCAGGGGCGGCAGGCTCACTGCTTCTGCTCCGCGACCACCGGCTGCAGGATCGACTCCAGCGCGTCCTCGGTGGTGCCGCCGACGGCGCGGGCGGCGAGCTTGCCGTCGCGGTCGACGATCAGCGTGGTCGGGATGGACTGCGGGTTGAGGCTGCCCTTGGCGAACTTGAGCAGCTGGGTCCCGGCCGGGTCGAAGATGCTCGGGAAGGTGACGCCCTGCTCCTGCTCGAAGCGGACGGCGTTGTTCTTCTCGGTGTCCCGGGTGTTGATGCCGAGGAACTGGACGCCCTGGTCCTTGTACTTCTCCGAGACGGCCTGCAGGCTCTTCGCCTCGGCCCGGCACGGCCCGCACCAGGAGCCCCAGACGTTGAGCACGACGACCTTGCCCCGGTAGTCGGAGAGCTTGGCCGGGGCGCCCTCCAGGGTCTCCCCGACGATGTCCGGCGCGTCCGCGCGCTTGCCGACGTCCGCCTTCGACAGGTTGGTGTTCTTGACCGTGACGAAGCCGACCTGGCCCTCGCCGCTGCCCGACGATCCCGAGGAGGAGCAGCCGGTGAGGGCGAGCGCAGCGGCGGCGGCGATGGCGGCAGCGGCTGCGGCGACACGGGGACGGGGGCGCGTCATGGCAGACATGTGAAAAGTTTCGCATGGAGTTCCGGGCAGGTTCGGGGGGGTCCTGCCTTGCGCGTCGCACCGCCTCTGACCTGCGACGAAATCGGGTCACCCGGCGCTCGCCGGGTGACCCGAAGTCATACTTACATACCGCTTACGCGCCGTGCGCGCGGGCGTGTGACGCCGCTCGCACGCCGCCTCGCGACACCGCTCGCACGCCCGTACCGGAGCTAGGCGCCGAAGCTCTTGCCCACCGGCTTGTCGCCCTTGCGGCCCTTGCCCACCAGGTGCGCGGGCAGCAGGTCGCGGGCCGGCTCGCGGTAGCCGACCGAGACGATCCGGTCGCCCTCGAAGGTGAAGCTGGTCAGCGAGGCCAGCGAGCACTGCCGGTTGCGCGGGTCGTGCCAGAGCCGGCGGCGCTCGACGAAGGAGCGGACGATCCAGATCGGCAGCTGGTGGCTGACGCAGACCGCCTCGTGCCCGCGCGCGGCGTCCCGGGCGGCGCCGAGCGCGCCCATCATCCGCACCACCTGGTCGAGGTACGGCTCGCCCCACGAGGGCTTGAACGGGTTGGTGAGGTACTTCCAGTACCCCGGGTTGCGCAGCGAGCCGTCGCCGACCCCGAAGGTCTTGCCCTCGAAGATGTTCTCCGCCTCGATCAGCCGCGCGTCCGCCGCGACGTCCAGGCCGTGCGCCTTGGCGATCGGCTCGGCGGTCTCCTGGGCCCGCTCCAGCGGCGAGGCCACCACGTGGGTGATGTCCCGGTCGGCCAGGTCCTCGGCCACCCGGTCGGCCATCCGCCGGCCCAGCTCGGACAGGTGGTAGCCCGGGAGGCGGCCGTACAGGATGCCCTCCGGGTTGTGCACCTCACCGTGGCGCATCACGTGGACGACGGTGATCTCTTTGGCGCTCACTTCTCAACTGCTCCTGGGGCTCGGAATTGACTAGGCCGTGGCGGCGGCAGCGGCGCGCGCGGCGGCCGGCAGGGCGGCGGCGATCCGCTCGATCGCCCGCTCGTCGTGGGACGCCGAGACGAACCAGGACTCGAAGGCGGACGGCGGCAGGTAGACGCCCTCGGCCAGCATCGCGTGGAAGAAGGCGGTGAAACGGTACGCCTCCTGGGTCTTCGCCTCGTCGTAGTTGGTGACGGCGGCCTCGGTGAAGAACACCGAGAACATGTTCCCGGCGGTCTGCAGCCGGTGCGCCACGCCCTCCTTGGTCAGCGCCTCGGAGACCAGGCCGGACACCTCGGCGGCGACCCGGTCCACCGTCGCGTACACCTCGTCGGTGCAGCCGCGCAGCTGGGCCAGACCGGCCGCGGTGGCGATCGGGTTCCCGGACAGGGTGCCCGCCTGGTAGACCGGGCCGGCCGGGGCCAGGTGCGCCATCACGTCGGCGCGGCCGCCGAAGGCCGCGGCCGGGAAGCCGCCGCCCATGACCTTGCCGAAGGTCAGCAGGTCGGGCGCCCAGCCCTCGTGCGCCGCCTCCAGGCCGTACCAGCCGGCCTTGGAGACGCGGAAGCCGGTCATCACCTCGTCGGAGATGAACAGCGCGCCGTTCTCCCGGCAGAGCCGGGCCAGGCCCCCGTTGAAGCCGGGCAGCGGCGGGACGACGCCCATGTTGCCGGGCGAGGCCTCGGTGATCACGCAGGCGATCTCGCCCGGGTGGGCCGCGAAGGCCCGCTCGACGGCGGCCAGGTCGTTGTACGGCAGCACGATGGTGTCGCCGGCCTGGGCGCCGGTGACACCGGGGGTGTCCGGCAGGCCGAAGGTGGCCACCCCGGAACCGGCGGCGGCCAGCAGCGCGTCCACGTGACCGTGGTAGCACCCGGCGAACTTCACCACCTTCGCGCGGCCGGTGAAGCCGCGGGCCAGCCGGATCGCGGACATGGTGGCCTCGGTGCCGGAGGAGACCAGGCGGACCTGCTCGACCGGGGCGACCCGGGCGACGATCTCCTCGGCCAGCTCGACCTCGCCCTGGCCGGGCGTACCGAAGGAGGTGCCGAGGGTGACGGCCTGCTGGACGGCGTCGATCACCGCGGGGTGCGCGTGGCCGAGGATCATCGGGCCCCACGAGCACACCAGGTCGACGTACTCGCGGCCGTCGGCGTCGGTGAGGTAGGGGCCAGTGCCGGACACCATGAAGCGCGGCGTGCCGCCGACCGCGCGGAAGGCGCGCACCGGCGAGTTGACGCCGCCGGGCGTCACCACGGAGGCGCGATCGAACAGCGACTGGGACTGGGGGGCTTCGTAGGGGTAGCTCACGGGAGACATGGTCTCAAATCGTGTCCTTGAGCTCTGCATGTCGGACCCGATCATCTGGAACGATGATCCGGGCACCGTTGTCTGTACGGTTGTCCCGACAGACGGGGCCGCTGACTGCTCCGCGGGGCGGACACGTCAGACTGGGCACGCAGGGTGCGCGAGCGCTCCGGTTGTGTGCAGGGGTGTGGAGAGGACTGCCGCGTACCGCGAGTGGGTACGGCGGCGCATGACGGGTAAGGAGCACGTCCGGTGGGACGCCTGGCGTGCGGGGGTCTGTCGATTCCGGCGAATTCCGGTGAGGATGGTCCGAGTGTCCGAGGCGCAGGACGGCTACGACGAGGCTGCGGGGGGCTCCCGCAGGCCCGCCGAGGCCGCACGCGGGGGTACGGGAGCGGGTACGGGTCGTGGTCGTCGCGGTGGTGAGAGGCGGGGTGAGGGACGCGTGGGGGTGACTTACAAGTACTTCGGAGCCCCGGACCGTGCCACCGCCGCCAGAGTCCCCACCGCGCTCGGCCCGGGCGGGCTCGGCCTGGACGCCGGGGAACTCGGCTCGCTGGGGCGGCTCGGCGACCTGATGGAGACCAGCGGTTCCCCCACCGGCCACCTCTCCACCAAGATCAAGCCGGAGACCATGAGCGCCATGGTCCTCACCGGCATCCAGGGCGTCCCGCTGCACCAGGTGCCGCCACTGGAACTCGTCGTACTGCACCCGGACTACGCCGTGGTCCAGCTCCCCCACAACGTCGTCGAACCGCTCCGCAAGGCCGACGAGACCGAGCTCGGCGCCGCCGCCTTCATCTGGTCGACCGTGCCGGACCGGCGCGGCCCGCGGGACGCCTTCGTGATCTACAGCATGCTGCACGAGTGGCAGGACTTCGCCAACCGGCTGCACGAGGCCGGCCACCAGCTGTACTGCCTGGTCTGGCCGTAGAGCTCGACACGCCACCCCGGACGCCGCCGAACGCGGGCCGGGGTGAGATGAGTTGACACTCCGTCAATCCTTGACGGGCGGTCGGAGCACGGCGGCGGCGAGCACCAGGGCCACCGCCAGCAGGCCCGCGGCCACCGCGAAGGCGAGCCGGAAGCCCGCCGTGAGCGCCTCGGCGGCGGGGTGCCCGGCCGCGGCCAGTGCCGCGGTACGGCCGCCCGCGAGAGTGGTGAGGACGGCGACCCCTAGCGCGCCGCCGACCTGCTGGGTGGTGTTGAACAGGCCCGAGGCGGTGCCCGCGTCCTCCGGGCCCGCGCCCGACATACCGAGGACGGCGAGCGTGGACAGCACCAGGCCGCCGCCGGAGATGAGCAGCATCGTCGGCAGCAGGTGGACGACGTAGTCGGCGTCGGACGGCAGCCGGACCAGCAGGCCGAGCGCGGCGAGCAGCAGGGCGAGGCCCGCGAGCAGCACGGCACGCTCGCCGAACCGGGCGCTCAACCGGGCGGAGAGCACCAGCGACACCGCGCCGATGGCGACCGCCGCCGGCAGCATCGCCAGGCCGGTGGCGGCCGCGCCGTAGCCGAGGACCTGCTGCATGTAGAGCGCGACGATGATCTGGAAGCCGAACATCCCGGCGATGGTCAGGACCTGCACCAGGTTGGCGCCGGAGACGGTGCGCGAGCGGAACATCCGCAGCGGGAGCAGGGGTTGGGCGGCCCGGGCCTGGCGGAGCAGGAAGCCGGCCAGCAGGGCGAGCGAGAGCGCGCCGAGGCCGAGGGTGCGGGCGGAGGCCCAGCCGTGCCCGGCGGCGCCGACGATGGTGTAGATGCCGAGCATCAGGGCGGCGGTGATCAGCGCGGCGCCGAGGGCGTCGGCGCCGGCCCTCAGGCCGGGGCCGCGGTCGGCCTCCAGCACCCGGACGGCGAGCAGGGCGGCGGTGAGGCCGAGCGGCAGGTTGATCAGGAAGATCCAGTGCCAGTCGAGGGCCTCGGTGAGCACCCCGCCGAGGACCTGGCCGATCGAGGCGCCGGCCGCGCCGACGAAGCTGAACGCGCCGATCGCGCGGCCGCGTTCGCGCGGCTCGGGGAAGAGCGTGACGATCATGCCGAGGCTGACCGAGGAGGCCATCGCGCCGCCAATGCCCTGCAGGAAGCGGGCGGCGATCAGCATCCCCTGCCCGGTGGCGAGGGCGCAGAGCAGGGAGGCGGCGGTGAAGAGGGCGAGCCCGGCGACGAACACCCGCTTGCGGCCGATCAGGTCGCCGAGCCGGCCGGCGAGCAGGAGCAGGCCGCCGAAGGCGATCAGGTACGCGTTGACCGTCCAGGTGAGGTCGGCGGGCGAGAAGTGCAGGTCGTCCTGGATCGCGGGCAGTGCCACGGTGACGATCGAGCCGTCCAGGATGATCATCAGCATGCCCGCGCAGAGCACCGCGAGGGCGAGGGTGCGGGAGCGGGCGGGGGCCGTGGGAGCCGTGCGGGGCGCGGCCGGGGCGTGCGTGGTCATGGCGGTTCTCCCGGTTCGTTGGGTACCGGGTAGGAACGCTATCAGATTGTTTTGTTCGGGACTATCTACTTCGGGAGCAGCTTCGGCTACCCGCGGGACCGCCGGGCCCGGCGTACGGTGCGTTCGCTCTCCACCGGCTCCGCGAGGTGGTCCTCCACCAGGTGGGTCAGGGCCGAGACGAAGACCGCGCGCTCGGGCTGCGGCAGCGACTCCAGCAGCTCGCGGTGCACTCGGTCGGCGATCGCGGTGCCCTGCACCACGGCCTGCTCGCCCGCCTCGGTGACCGAGATGATCCGGGCCCGGCGGTCGGTCGCGGACGGGCGGCGCTCGGCCAGGCCCGCCTTCTCCAGCTCGTCGACGGTGACCACCATGGTGGTCTTGTCGAGGTCGGCCAGCTCGGCCAGCTGGATCTGGGTGCGCTCGGCCTCCTGCGCGTGGAACAGCACGCAGTACGCGCGCGGGGTGATCCCGAGCTCGGTGAAGGCAGCCGCCATCCGGGTCGCCAGCACGTGGCTCGCATGGTCCAGCAGCCCGGAGATGTCGCGGATCTGGCGCACGGGCGGGGTCGTCGTCATACGTCCGAGGTTAGCAACGGCCCGTCTGCTGCCGGATGATCCCGTTGCCAACCAACGCCGGGTCTACGGGATGCCCAACTCGAACAGCGCATAGCCCGCGTACCAGCCCGCCGCGATCGCGGGCATCGCGAACAGCCCGACCAGCGAGGAGGTCCGCACCCGGCGCAGCGCGAACGCCAGGCCGATGCAGAGCGGGAAGGCCGGCAGCAGGTAGCGCGAGATGTTGCCGAAGATCTGGTTGCTGCTCAACGCGGTGATGATGGTCAGCGCGGTGTAGACCCACAGGACCAGCGGCGGCCGGGTACGCCGGAGCAGCACCAGCAGGCCGGGCAGGGCGATCAGCAGGGCGATGGCGATCAGGTCCGGGACGGGGTTGGACTGCCAGAAGTCCCAGTGGCCGGTGATCACGTCCATGATCGTGCGCAGGGTGGAGGCGCCGCCGTCGAAGTAGCGGTTCCAGGCGCCGCGCTGGAGCTTGAAGTAGCCGCCCCAGTCGCCCATCTTCCAGCCGACCCAGGCGACGTAGCCGATCAGGCCCCAGGGGGTGATCAGCATCGCGGTCAGCGGGCGGGCCACCCCGTCGGTGCGGCGCACCAGCGCGACCAGCGCGGCGATCGAGACGGCCGCGATCAGCGCGGCGGCCGTCGGCCGGTTGAGGCCCGCCACCAGCGCCAGCAGGCCGGCCGCGACCCAGCGGCGGGTCATCACGCAGTAGCAGGCCCAGGCGGACAGCGCGACGAACAGCGAGTCCGAGTAGACCGCCCACTCCACGCCGGAGCCCGGGAACAGGCCCCAGATCACCGCGGCGGTCACACCCGCCCGGAAACCGCCCAGCCGCTCGGCGATCGCGAAGATCCCGGCCGCCGCGACCAGCGAGGCGAGCACCGAGACCACGATCCCGGACCCGTACGAGCCGAGCCCGGTGACCGCGCCGACCAGCCGCATCAGCCACGGGTAGAGCGGGAAGAAGGCGGCCGAGTTCTCGTAGTAGGTGGCCAGCGGCCAGCCGTGCAGCGGGATCAGCTGCGGGTCGTAGCCGTTCTCGGCGATCCGCTGGTACCAGACGCCGTCCCAGGTGCCCAGCACGTCCCACGCGTGGGTGCCGCCGCCGCGGCCGACCTGCTTCTTCAGGTAGTCCCCGGTGTGCTCCAGGAGCAGCAGGAAGACGGTCAGGCCGATCGCCTTGACCACCGCGTACGCGCCCAGCGCAGGCGCGAAGCGGTCCACCAGTGCCCCGAACCGCCCGGGCGCCCGGCCCGCCCGTTCCTCGGACCGCTCCGCGGGCGGCGCGGCGGGAACTCCGGGCTCGGTGCTGGACGACTCGGTGCTCGATGCCGTGCTCATGCTCTGGGTACTCCCCGCCCCGCTCGTGGTCCGCGCGGCTCCGGCGCAACGATGTTCCCGTGAGCCTACGGCACGCCCCCTGCACCCCCGCCGACCCCCGCCCGGCGGGGAAATCCGCTGGCGCTGCGGCCGGGGCGCCCGCGACGATTCCGGGCATGCCGAACACCCCGTCGACACGCCGGATCCGGGCCGCCCACACGGCCGACACGATCACCGTCTACCAGGCCTTCCCACCCGAGATCGCCGAGCCCGCGGCGGCCGAGGGGCGGTTCCCGGAGGCGTTCAAGCGCGACCGGATGACCTGGATCAAGCCCTCGTTCCTCTGGATGATGCACCGCAGTGACTGGGGACGGAGCCCCGGGCAGGAGCGGGTGCTGGCGCTGGAGATCAGCCGGGAGGGCTTCGACTGGGCGCTGGAGCGGGCGGTGCTGAGCGCGTACACCGGCCGGGTGCACGAGTCGCAGGCGGCGTGGAAGCGGGAGCTGCGGCAGAGCCCGGTACGGGTGCAGTGGGACCCGGAGCGCGATCTGCACCTGCGGCCGCTGGACCGGCGGGCGATCCAGGTCGGGCTGCGCGGCGAGGCGGTGCGCCGGTACGCGGACGAGTGGATCCGGCGGATCTCGGACGTCACCGGGCTGGCCGAGCGGGTACGGCTGGAGCGGGATGCGGGGCTGCTGCCGGCGGAGACGCCGTACCCGGTGAGCGCGGCCGTCGCCGCCCGGGTGGGGGCGGCGACGGGCTGAGCGGCGATGGCGGGGGCTGGGTCAGCCCTTGACGTAGACGATGCCGAGTTTGGTGAGCTGCCAGAGCTGCTCGGGGGCCCCGGTGTCGGCGGCGAGCACGACGTACGGGTTGCCCTTGGCGTCGGCGGTGGCGCCGGCGGCGAGGACCTTGCTCTGGTCCTGGGAGTCGGCGATCTTGTAGCGGCCGTTGCCGGCCGGCTTGAACACCCAGTGCTGGTTGCCGCCGCCGTTGCAGCTCCACTGCTGGATCCGGGTGCCCGGGGCGGTGGCGGCGGCGTTGGCGTCCAGGCACATGTCGCGGTTGCCGCTGAAGTCGAGCTCGTAGCTGCCGCCGGCCTTGGCCTCCAGGACGAAGGACTGGTTGAGGCTGCCGGTGGCCGGGTAGCTGATGGCGGGCCGGCCGTCGGTGGAGTCGCCGTAGGTGCCGCCGCCGGTGAGGTCGAGGGCGTTGCCGGTGGCCGCGTTGGTGAGCTGGTACCAGGCGCCGTCCTCCGGGACGTCCGCGAAGGGCTGTCCGGGGGTCAGCGGCTGGATGGACGTGGCGTTCTGCTGGTTGAGGGTGCAGTAGGCCTGCGTCAGCTCGGGCCGGGCGTAGAACTGGCCGAGGCAGACGCCCTCGCCGCGGTAGCCGGCCACCCTCAGGTGGTACGACTGGCGGACCATGTTCATGCAGAGCCCGGGGATGCCGATCTGCGAGTCGCAGCCGTTGCGCACCCACTCGGAGAGGTTGATGACGTCCCCGTTGGAGTACTCGTACGGGGAGCTCGTCCACTCCGCGCAGACCTCGTGCCCGAAGGCGACCCTCCGCTGGTCCAGGTACCGGACGCCGGGCACCTGCTCGGCCGCGCCGCGCAGCGCGTCGCTGAGGGTCGGCACCACCCAGTTGTGGCCCCAGGCGAGGTCCTCGGGGAAGGCCGGGCAGCCGTCGGCGACCTTGCCGAGGTAGTCGTTGCGCCGGATGTCCGGGGTGATCGGATTGAAGTACGACTGGTAGACCAGCTGGTACGACGAGTCGGCGTAGCCGGCCTTGCGCATGGTCTGCCGGATGTTCTGCAGCGCCGCGACGACCTTGGGCTGGACGCCCTTGGCCCGCCGGCGGATCTCGTCGCTGCCGATGGTGTCGCGGCAGCCCTGGTCCTTGGGGACCGGGAAGTACTGCGCCAGGCAGTGCATCATGATGCCGCTGAAGTCGAAGTCGTCGTTGGCGCCGATCGTCACGACGACCAGCTTGACGTCGTACTTGGCGGCCGTGTCGGCGAGTTTGACGTCCTGTTTGGGCTCGCCGAAGTCGCCGCTGCCCGAGCCGGTGATCTTGGCCAGTTCCGGGTCGCTGACCAGGTCGCCGGTCTGGGCGCCGGAGCAGGCGAGGTCGATCGGGGTGACTCCGGGGATGTCGGTGACGAAGATCTCCGACTTGGGATGCCGATGGCAGTAGTTGGTGGGGCTGTCGGTCTCCGGGAAGTAGCCGTCGTTGGTGTCGGTGCCGGCGCCCTCCCCGGAGATGGCGCTGTCGCCGAGGGCGACGACCGCGGCCGGACGGGCGCCGGCCGGGGCCGGGGCGGGGGCGGAATCGGCGAGGGCGGCGGGGGCGCCGGCCAGGCCGAGGGTGGCGATGAGGGCGCCGGTGGCGAGCAGCGCGGCGCACCGGGGGCGGCCCGCCGGCCTCCGGGGGCGCCGCGCCGCTGACAGTCGGGACCTGATCACACGCGACTCCTTGCGGGGGGTGGGGGCCGCCCGGGCGGGGGCGCCGAGCGGCGCGGTGCAAGAGAGGAGCTGAAAAAGGTGAGCAGGTCTCGCATTCTAGGTACTGACAAGTAACGCAACAAGGCTTGTGACAGCGCCGGGAACTGACGGCGCGACGAATTCCCGGACATGCGGAGAGCCGCCGCCCCGCGCCCCAGGAGGGAAGCACGGAACGGCGGCTCGCACCGGCCGAACCGGGTACGGACTCAGCCCGCGTTGACGCAGTGGTTGCCGAACGCCGGGTCCAGCAGACCGACGACGCCGATGGTGTTGCCGCACAGGTTGATCGGGATGTGCACCGGAACCTGAACCTGGTTGCCCGAGATGACACCGGGGGAACCGGCGGCGACGCCCTCGGCGCCGGAGCTGGCCATCGCGGTGCCGGCGCCGGCGGCCACGATGCCCACCACGGCCGCGCCGACAGCGGCGGTCTTCTTGATGCTCATGCGAGCCTCCTGACTGTTCAAACAGAGATGCACGGGGAGTGCGACATCAAGAACGACACCTCCCCGGACCGGTTGCGACGGTGCGCGCAGTGTCACCCGTCCGGCGCAACAGGGCCCCCGTGACGGGCATTCGGGTGATCAGCGGGCCGGACCGTTTCCCCTAGCGCGGCACCTCGTTCTCCCTGACGGAACCCGGTCCACCGGCCCCTACAACACGAATCGAGTACCGCCCATGCGCAAGCTCGCCCACGGCATCGTCGGCACCGCGGCCACCGGCGGCTCGGTCGACGTGGCGGGCCTCCCGAACGCGGCGTCCGGCAATCCCCGCCGGAACGCCTGACCGGGAATTCCACCTGGTCGCGCCTTTGTCCGAAACCCTCCCGGCCGTGCGGGGCGGGATTTCGAGAGGCGCTGCAACACGGCGGCTGCGTCCACGCCCGAGCCATGGGCGGAACACGCCGGTGTGCGCCGCCCGAGTGACAATCACGGCAATCCCTGAAGCCATCGGGTGAGCATTCCTGCTCGCCCGCCTCCCGACAATTCCATTCCGTCGGGCAGAAATCGGAGGAAAGACATCATGCGCAACTTCAAGAAGGCCGCCGCGCTGTCCCTGGCCGCCACCGGCCTGGTGCTCGGCGCGGCGGGCTCCGCCGCCGCGAGCTCGGGCGCCGAGGGCGTCGCCGCCGGCTCCCCCGGTGTCATCTCGGGCAACCAGCTCCAGATCCCGGTGCACATCCCGGTCAACCTGTGCGGCAACTCCGTCGACGCGGGCGGCCTGCTCAACCCGGCCTTCGGCAACACCTGCGCCAACATCGGCTGAACCCGCGGTCGCCACACCGGCGACAGCTGACTCACCGAGCCCGTGCCGCGCCCCGCAGAGCCTGAGCCCGGCACGCTCCACCCGTGTGTGATCGAGGAGATCAACCCCCATGCAGAACGTGAAGAAGGCCGCCGTCCTCTCCGCCGCCGCTGCCGGCCTGGTGCTCGGCGCGGCGGGCTCCGCCGCCGCGAGCTCGGGCGCCGAGGGCGTCGCCGCCGGCTCCCCCGGTGTCGTCTCCGGCAACCAGATCCAGATCCCGGTGCACATCCCGATCAACCTGTGCGGCAACACCATCAACGCGGGCGGCCTGCTCAACCCGGCCTTCGGCAACACCTGCGCCAACGTCGAGGCGCACCCGAAGCCCGCGGACGACTGCTGATCCCCGATCGGCACGTGTTCCCGCCGTACTGCCCCCCGACCAGCCGGCCGGGGGGCAGTTCGGCATCCCCGGGCGACCGTCCGGGACCCCCGATCCACCGAAGGGTGATCCGCATGGTTTCGAAGAAGAGCGGGGCCGGCCTGGCCGCCGCCGTCGGTGCCGCGGTGCTGCTCGGCGCCGGTTCGGCGCAGGCCGCCACCGCACCCGCCGGGCAGGCACCGGCCGGGCCGGCCACGCTGGCCAAGACCGACGTCGGCCAGGCGCTGAACGGGACGACCTCCGGCCTCGGCTACGGCATCGCGCCGCTGAAGAGCCTGCGTCTGGACCCGTGGGCGAACTCCTCGGCCGACGTGCTCAACAACGGCGCGACCGTCCAGCCGGACCAGGGCCTGGCCCCGGTCGGCACCGGCACGCTGACCGGTCCGCTGAGCGCGGGCGGCGGCGTCAAGGACCTCCCGCTGGTCGGCGGGCTGACCGGCGTCCTGCCGGGCTGAGCGTCCGGACGCGCCGGAGCCCGGCGCCCCGCTCGTACGGTGGGGTGCCGGGCTCCGGCGCTGCCGCCCGGGTCAGAGCCGGGTGAGGTCGGCCAGCCCGGTCTGCTGCACCACGCCGGTGGCCGTCGCGGTGGTGGCCGCGGGGTCGGCCAGTCCGGTCTGCTGGACCACCTCGGTGGCGGTCGCGGCGGTGGTCGTGGTCAGGTCGTCCACCTCGTCGGTGACGGAGAGCCGGTGGTTCTCGGTGCCGAGGCCCGCGCTGGCCCCGGGGACGGCCTGCACGGCGCCGGTGAGCAGCCGCGGGTCGGCCTCGCCCACCTTGAACCGGCCGTCGGCGAGCTGGCCCGCGCCGTCCTGGGTGAGCGAGAGCGGCTTGCCGAGGGTGAGGCCGGGGGTGTCGGCGTGCAGGGGCGCGGCCGGGGCGTCCAGCAGCACCCGGCCGAGGTCGGCGCCCTGGTCGACCAGCGGGAGCGGCAGGTCGGCCTTGGCGCCCGGGCCGACCTTGCCGGTGCTCAGCTGGGGGACGATCCGCTCCGGGACCAGCTCGGTGCTGGTGCTGGTGGTCCGGCCGGGCACCGGCGGCATGAGCAGCGAGGTCGGGATGCCGGCCGAGACGTGGCTGCCCAGCGGGGTGAGCGGGATGTCCGCCGGGACCTGCCGGGTGGCCAGCGCGTCCTCCAGGGCCCCGACGTGTTCGGGGCCGACCGGGGCGGCGGAGGCCGATCCCTGGGAGGCGAGCATGCCCGCACCGACCGCCAGCAGCATCGC
This sequence comes from Streptomyces novaecaesareae, assembly GCF_000716875.1. Taxonomy (GTDB): domain Bacteria; phylum Actinomycetota; class Actinomycetes; order Streptomycetales; family Streptomycetaceae; genus Kitasatospora; species Kitasatospora novaecaesareae. The sequence continues at coordinate 105,488 of NZ_JNWQ01000035.1, forward strand.
GCCGGCCCGCTTGGAGAACTTCATGCTTTTCACCGTTCTGCCTGTCCGTACTGGAGATCTCTTGTGGGGAACGGCTGCGGGGCGCAGCCGGAAAGCAATCTGCCAACGAGTGACCAGGAATGCGGAATGCGGCGGTTAACCGATTCGGCCTAATAATCCGATCGAAAACCACCTGCGGACGCGCCTCCGGGACTCTTTTCAAAAATGCCCGTAACCTTCCGTGCCGTCATTCTTTGATCTGGACGTCAGTGACTGCAGACCGGGTCCGAGCGCTCTACGCGTTGCTACGCACGGAAACCGAAAGCATTTCAGAGAGGGATCTCCCCATGATCCAGAAGTCCTTCGCCGCCGCCGGCCTGGCCGTCGCCGCGCTGGCCGCCGCCGCCGCGCCCGCCTCGGCCATCGGTGACGCGGACGGCGGCGCCGCCACCATCCAGGGCAACGGCGGCAGCAACTTCACCGGCACCGTCGGGAACAACAGCCCGAACTTCCACTTCCTGGACAACGCGAACATCTGCCTGCCGGAGATCCACAACATCGCCGTCGGCGCGGCCGGAGGCATCGCGCTCCCGATCGAGGTCCCGATCGCCAACAGCGGCGGCAAGCAGTACTGCACCCAGGGGCAGGGCACCCAGAGCCACGGCGACGCGGGCGTGTCCCACCTGATCGGCTGACGCTCCCCGCTCAGCTCCCTGCTCAGCTCCCCCTCTGATCCACCTTCGAATCGCCCCCCGATTCACCCCCCGAGAGGAAAACCGGAATGATCAAGAAGACCCTCGCCGCCGCCGGCCTGGCCGCCGCCGCCCTCGCGATGTCCGCGGGCTCGGCCTCCGCCATCGCCGACTCGGACGGCGCCGCCACCTCCGTCCAGGGCCACGGCGGCACCAACCAGACCGGCACCCACGGCAACGGCAGCCCGAACTTCCACACCCTGGACAACCCGAACCTCTGCCTGCCGGAGATCCACAACATCGCCGTCGCCGCCGCCATCGGCGCCGCGGTTCCGATCGAGGTGCCGATCCTGAACAGCACCCCGAAGCAGATCTGCAACGTCGGCCAGAACACCCAGTCCTCGGGCGACGCGGGCATCTCGCACCTGATCGGCTGATCAAGGGGCACGGCACGGACGGAGGGCCCGGGGAGGAAGGTCTCCCCGGGCCCTCCGGGCTTGGCGGACGAAGTGTCCGGCCGGCCGCCACAAGGCGGACCAGCCGGGTGACCGGTCGTCCGGGCCGGCGCGCGGGCGCCCGGCCGGACGACCGGATGTGAACACGTGTCAGAGCGCCCGAGCGGGCGCTCCCAGAGAGAGGGCAGATCCATGAAGAGCATGCTGGCCAAGGCCGCACTGACCGCCACCGCCGCACTGGCGCTCGCGGGGGCCGCCACCCCGGCCTTCGCCCACGCGGGCCTGGTCGGTGGCGGCGCGTTCGCGGCCTCCGCCGACGAGCCGTTCCTGGCGGCCGAGGGCTTCGGCATCGCCCACACCACGGACACCGCCGCGGGCGGTTTCGGCACCGTCGCCGCCACCTCCACCGACATCATCGGCGGCGGCGAGGGCTTCGCCCACATCAAGGGCTGGCAGTAGCAGCCGGAAGGCCGGGCCGATCCCCGCGGGGATCGGCCCGGCCTTCTGCGTGCACGGGCGCCCCCGCCCCGAGCGGGCGAACGCGCCGAGCGGGCGACTAACCCAGCATCGCGGCGGCCTCGACGGCCCAGTAGGTGAGGATCTGCTCGGCGCCGGCCCGGCGGATCGAGGTGAGCGTCTCCAGGATGGTGCGCTCCCGCTCGATCCAGCCGTTGGCGGCAGCGGCCTCCACCATCGAGTACTCGCCGGAGATCTGGTAGGCGGCCACCGGCACCGGGGAGACGTCGGCGACCTGCCGCAGCACGTCCAGGTACAGCATGGCCGGCTTCACCATCACCAGGTCCGCACCCTCGGCGAGGTCCAGCTCCAGCTCGCGCAGTGCCTCACGGGCGTTGGCCGGGTCCTGCTGGTAGGTCTTGCGGTCGCCCTTGAGCGAGGAGTTGACGGCCTCACGGAACGGGCCGTACAGCGCGGAGGCGTACTTGGCGGTGTAGGCGAGGATGCTGACGTCCTGGTGGCCGGCCTCGTCCAACGCCCGGCGGACGACTCCGATCTGACCGTCCATCATGCCCGACGGGCCGACCATGTGGACCCCCGCCTCGGCCTGGACCACGGCCATCTCGGCGTAGCGCGCCAGGGTCGCGTCGTTGTCCACGCTGCCGTCCTCGGCCAGCACGCCGCAGTGGCCGTGGTCGGTGAACTCGTCCAGGCAGAGGTCCGACATGACCACCATCTGGTCGCCGACCTCGGCGACCACGTCGCGGATGGCCTGCTGCAGGATCCCGTCCGGGTTGGTCCCCTCGGAACCGACGGCGTCCTTCACCACGGGCAGGCCGAACAGCATGATGCCGCCCACGCCGGCCTCGGCCGCCTCCACCGCGGCCTTGCGCAGGGTGTCCCGGGTGTGCTGGACCACGCCGGGCATCGAGGCGATCGGCTTCGCCTCGGTGATGCCCTCGCTGACGAAGGCGGGCAGGATCAGCTCCGCCGGGTGCAGCCGGGTCTCGGCGACCAGCCGGCGCATCGCCGGGCTCTGGCGCAGTCGGCGCGGGCGTACGTACGGGAATTCAGCGGACACGGCTTCTCTCTCCGAACGGTCGTACAGCGCCGGGGGCGGTGACTCGCCGCCCCCGGCCGGGGGTTGGGGCAGGCCCTCAGCGGGCCTTGCGGCGCGAGCCCGGACGGCGCTCGCTCGGCCGGTAGACCGGCTCGCCGGCCGCCGTCGCGGTGTCGCGGCGCTTGGCCCCGAAGTCTGCCAGCGCCTGGGCCAGCGCGGCCGCCGACGGCGCCGGAGCCATCACGTCGACCCGCAGGCCGTGCTCCTCGGCGGTCTTGGCGGTCGCCGGGCCGATGCAGGCGATGACCGTGACGTTGTGCGGCTTGCCCGCGATGCCGACCAGGTTCCGGACGGTCGAGGACGAGGTGAACAGCACCGCGTCGAAGCCGCCGCCCTTGATCGCCTCGCGGGTCTCGGCCGGCGGCGGCGAGGCGCGCACCGTCCGGTACGCCGTCACGTCGTCGACCTCCCAGCCGAGCTCGACCAGGCCGGCCACCAGGGTCTCGGTGGCGATGTCGGCGCGCGGCAGCAGCACCCGGTCGATCGGGTCGAAGACCGGGTCGTAGGGCGGCCAGTCCTCCAGCAGACCGGCGGCGGACTGCTCGCCGGAGGGCACCAGGTCCGGCTTCACGCCGAAGTCCACCAGGGCCTGCGCGGTGGTCTCGCCGACCGCCGCGACCTTGATCCCGGCGAACGCGCGGGCGTCCAGGCCGTACTCCTCGAACTTCTCCCGGACGGCGCGCACCGCATTCACCGAGGTGAAGGCGATCCACTCGTAGCGGCCGGTGACCAGGCCCTTGATGGCCCGCTCCATCTGCTGCGGGGTGCGCGGCGGCTCGACCGCGATGGTCGGCACCTCCTGCGGCACCGCGCCGTACGAGCGCAGCTGCTCGGACAGGCCGGTGGCCTGCTCCTTGGTGCGCGGCACGAGGACGTTCCAGCCGAACAGCGGCTTGGTCTCGAACCACGAGTGCGAGGCCCGGTGGGCGACCTGCTCGCCCACCACGGCTATCACCGAGGTGGCCGGGTCGACCGGGGCGGAGACCGGCGAGGGCAGCACCCGGGCGGCCTTCAGGTCGGCCGCGATGCCGGCCAGGGTGGAGGTGAAGGTCCGCTGGCGGGTGGTGGTGCCGGAGAGCGTCGCGCTCAGCGCCGACTCCGGCTTGCGGCCGTTGGAGACCAGCGCGTTCGCGGTGGCCGGCAGCTGGCCCAGGGTGGTGCGGACCACCAGGGTGGTCTCCGCCACGCCCAGGTCCACCGGACCGCCGGACAGCAGCTGGGCACCGTCCACGAAGCGCACGTCGGTGCCGGCCCCGGCCCGCAGCGGGACGCCCGCGTACGCCGGGACGCCGACCGACTGGGCGACGCCCGGGATCACCTCGAAGGGGATGCCGTCGCCCGCGCAGCTGAGCATCTCCTCGGCGGCGCAGCCGTCCAGGCCCGGGTCGCCGTCGACGGTGCGGACCACGTGCTTGCCCGAGCGGACGGCCTCGGCGACCAGCTTGGCCAGGTCGAAGTCGGTGCCCTCGGCGGCCGGGGTGTGCACCTGCACGGCGGCCGGGCAGTGGCTGCGCACGGCGGCCGCGGTCAGCGGGTCGGCGACCAGGACGTCGGCGGTGGAGAGCACCTCGACCGCGCGGAGCGTCAGCAGGCCCGGGTCCCCGGGGCCCGCGCCCAGGAAGGTGCACCGTCCGGTGGCGGGCTGTCCCGCCGGGAACAGGGCGTCGGTGGCGGCGGTGGGGCTCATCGGGCTCGCTCCCCCATCAGGGCGGCCGCGCCCCCGGCGAGCAGCCGGTCAGCCAGCGCGCGGCCGAGGGCCGCCGCCTGCTGCTCGGCGGTCTCGTCGAGGACGATCGGACCATTGGCGGACATCTTCAGCAGGGCGGATCCGTCGGGGTTGCCGACCACTCCGTCCAGCCGCAGTTCGTTCTCCCGGCCCCAGGTGGCCAGTGCGGCCACCGGCGCCGAGCAGCCGGCCTCCAGGGTGGCCAGCAGGGCGCGCTCGGCGGCCACGGCGACCCGGGTGGGGGCGTGGTCCAGGGCCGAGAGCGCGGCGGTCAGCGCCGGGTCGGCGCTCGTGCACTCGATCGCGAGCGCACCCTGGCCGGGGGCCGGGATCATCACCTCGGGGTCGAGGTGCTGGGAGATCTCGGCGCTGCGGCCGAGCCGGTTGAGGCCGGCCGTGGCCAGCACCACCGCGTCCAGCTCGCCGGCGGTCACGTAGCCGATCCGGGTGTCCACGTTGCCGCGGATCGCGACGGTCTCCAGCTGGGCGCCGCGGGCGGTGGCCCAGGCGTTCAGCTGTGCCATCCGGCGGGGCGAGCCGGTGCCGATCCGGGCCGTACGGCCGGCGCCGGCGAGCTTCTCCACCAGCTCGTCCAGGGCCAGGCCCTCGGCCGCGACCAGCGCGTCCCGGACGTCCTCGCGCTCCGGGACGGCGGCCAGCACCAGGCCCTGGGGGGCGGCGGTGGGCAGGTCCTTGAGCGAGTGCACGGCGAAGTCGATCCGGCCCTCCAGCAGCGCGTCGCGCAGCGCGGAGACGAACACACCGGTGCCGCCGATCTGCGCCAGCGCCTCGCGGGAGGTGTCGCCGTAGGTGGTGATCTCGACCAGCTCGACGGGGCGCCCGGTGAGCCTGGTCACCTCGCGGGCCACCATGCCCGACTGGGCCATGGCGAGGGCGCTGCGCCGGGTGCCGAGCCGCAGGGGCGCGGCGGCCGGAGGCTGCTCCGTGATCGGTTGACCATTCATGAGGTGATCGTCCCGGTGGTACTCGTGGGATGGCTGACGGTTCATCTGGTGCCCCCGGCGGAGGGCTGGGGCGCGCCGCCGACGGGCGTGCCCGACACGGCGTGCACGGCCGCCGGGTCGAGGTCGAACAGCTCGCGCAGGGCCTCCGCGTAGGAGGCGCCGCCGGGCTCGGCGGCCAGCTGCTTCACCCGGACGGTCGGGGCGTGCAGCAGCTTGTCGACGACGCGGCGGACGGTCTGGGTGATCTCGGCGCGGGAGCGCTCGTCCAGGTCGGGCAGCCGGGACTCCAGCCGGCCCAGCTCGGCGGCGACCACGTCGGAGGCCATCGCGCGCAGTGCGACCACGGTCGGCGCGATCCGGGCGGCCCGCTGGGCGGCGCCGAAGGCGCTGACCTCGTCGGCGACGATCCGGGTGACCTGGTCGACGTCGCCGGCGCCGGGGGTGGCGGCGTGCGCGTGGGAAAGGCTCTCCAGGTCGACCAGCAGGGCGCCGGGCAGCTCGTGCACGGCGTGGTCGACGTCGCGCGGCATGGCCAGGTCGAGCAGGGCGAGCGGGTGCGCGGACGTACGGGAGGCGACGGCGGCGGCCACGTCCTCGGCCTTGATCACCACGCCGGCCGCGCCGGTGCAGGAGATCACCAGGTCCACGTCGGCCAGCACCTCGGGCACCTTGGCGAGGTCCACGGTGCGGGCCACGTCCGGGCCCAGGATCTCGACCAGGCGCTCGGCGCGGGCCGGCGTCCGGTTGGCGATCAGCAGGTCGGTCACGCCGGAGCGGACCAGGGTGGCGGCGGCCAGCGAGCTCATCGAGCCGGCGCCGACCACCAGCGCGCGCTTGCCGGCGATCTCGCCCGCGCCCGCGGCGACCTGCTCCAGGCCGAAGGTGACCAGCGACTGGCCGGCCTTGTCGATGCCGGTCTCGCTGTGCGCCCGCTTGCCGACCCGCAGCGCCTGCTGGAACAGCTCGTTCAGGCCGCGCGCGGCGGTGTGCTCCTCCTGCGCCTTGGCCAGCGCGTCGCGCAGCTGGCCGAGGATCTGGCCCTCGCCGACGACCATCGAGTCCAGCCCGCACGCCACCGAGAAGAGGTGGTGGACGGCGCGGTCCTCGTAGTGGACGTACAGGTGGGAGGTCAGCTCCTCCAGGTCCACCCCGCTGTGGTGGGCCAGCAGCAGCGACAGCTCGGCGACGCCGGCGTGGAACTTGTCCACGTCCGCGTACAGCTCGATCCGGTTGCAGGTGTTCAGCAGCGCGGCCTCGGCGACGGTCGCGGTGGCGGCCGCGTCGTGCAGCAGCCGGGTCGGCACCTCACCGGTCAGGGCGGCGCGTTCCAGCACCCCGACCGGGGCCGTGCGATGGCTCAGCCCTACGACGAGAAGGCTCATGCCCGCCCCCCACAGCTCTCGGTGTTCATGCGGGCATCACCGCGGAGAGATCCCCGTCGCCGCCCTTGGCGGTCTTTCCCTTGGCCTGCTCGGCCGGGTCCTTGGCCGCCGGGTCGGCGGCGCCGCGGGCCTTGCCGTTGCCGCCGGCCGCGCGGCGCAGCTTGGCCGCGGCCGCCCGGACCGGGCCGGGGGCGCGGTCGAGCATCGACTCGGAGCGGTCGTCCGGCTCCTCGCCGGCCTTGCGCTGCTCGTGGAAGGCGAGGATCTGCAGCTCGATGGAGAGGTCCACCTTGCGCACGTCCACGCCGTCCGGGACGGTCAGCACGGTCGGGGCGAAGTTCAGGATGCTGGTGACGCCGGACTCGACCAGCCGGTCGCACACCTGCTGGGCGGCACCGGGCGGGGTGGTGATCACGCCGATGGAGACGTGCTGGCTCTCGACGATCGACTCCAGCTCGTCCATGTGGCGCACCGGGAGCCCGGCCGCGCTGGTGCCCACCACGTTCGGGTCGGCGTCCAGCAGGGCGGCCACCCGGAACCCGCGGGAGGCGAAGCCGCCGTAGTTGGCGAGGGCGTGGCCGAGGTTCCCGATGCCGACGATGACGACCGGCCAGTCCTGGGTCAGGCCGAGCTCGCGGGAGATCTGGTAGACGAGGTACTCGACGTCGTAGCCGACGCCGCGGGTGCCGTACGAGCCGAGGTAGGAGAAGTCCTTGCGCAGCTTGGCCGAGTTCACGCCGGCCGCGGCGGCCAGCTCCTCGGAGGAGACGGTCGGCACCGAGCGCTCGGAGAGCGCGGTGAGGGCCCGCAGGTAGAGGGGGAGGCGCGCGACGGTCGCCTCCGGGATGCCCCGGGCACGCGAGGGTCGGCGCGCGGCGCCCTGGTCGGGCGTCTGCGAACTGCTCTGTGGTGATCGGCCGATTGCCACGGTGCTCCTGTGGGTGAAGCTGGGCTTTGGCAGCCAGGCTATGCGTTTGTGAACGTGTGCACAAAGATGGTGTCCGATTTGTCCCCGCACAGTGATGCGCATCACGCCGTCGAACCGGTAGTGTCGGCGCACCGCCTTCCGGCCGCGGTCAGGGCTTGGCCGTCGTGAGGGTCGACCGATCCGACCGAGAAGCCCCCGTGCTCGCACGAGGGAGGAGTCACAGCACCGGCACGCGTCAGCACCACCTCCGGGGTCTGGGAACCGGGCAGCAGGGGGCCGTACGGCGCCTCCCGGCGCAGCAACGGGACGGCCCCGCCGGACGGGCGGGAACGGGCCCGGCCCAGCCGCGGCCAGGGCACCCGGGCCGCCTCCCGCAACGGCCCCACCCAGTCGTCCGGCGGGCAGGACGGGGCACCCAGACAGTGCCGCAGCAGCTCCGCCGTCACCCGGGCGTCGCCCAGCGCGGTGTGCGCCGGGTACCAGCCCAGGCCCGCCGCCTCCACACAGGCCGCCAGGCCGTACCCGGGGAGCTCCGGCAGGTGGGCGCGGGCCAGCCCCATCGTGCACAGCACCGGGACGGGCGGCAGCGGCACCCCGATCCGGGCGAACTCGCGGTCCAGGAAGGCGTGGTCGCAGCTGACGTGGTGACCGACCAGCACCCGGCCGGCCAGCAGCTCCAGCAGCCGCGGGGCGATCTCGCGGAAACGCGGGGCACCCTCGACGTCGCACTGGCGTATCCGGTGCACATGGGTCGGCCCGACCGGGCCCAGCGGGTCCAGCAGCGTGGCGAACTCCCCCTCGGGGCGCAGCCGCTCGTCGAGCAGCACCACCGCGACCTCGACCACCCGGTGCCGCCACGGGCTGCGGCCGGTCGCCTCCACGTCCACAACGGCGAAACCCCTGGTCCCGTGCGGGACTCCGGGCGTCCCAGGGGTCGGGCCGGGAAGCATGGCGACACTCCTCGTGTGCTCAGCCCCCCACGGGCGCAAACGCGTTCGATCGTAAGCCGACCAACCCGCCCCGCCTCAAGCCGGAACGGCATGTCTTTGGCAACGATTCGGCGAAGCGCCCCCGCCGAGTGGCGGGGGCGCCGAGGGTCCGTGCGGACGGTCGCTCAGCCGCCGAGGGCGGTGCGCAGGCGGCGCTCGTCGACCCGCCAGAAGTCGTGCTGACGGCCGTCGATCAGGGTGACCGGGATCTGCTCCCAGTAGCGGCGGTACAGCTCCTCGTCCTGGGTGATGTCCTTCTCCTCGAAGGACGCCCCCAGCTCGCCGGCCACCCGGACGATCACCTCCCGGGCCTCGTCGCACAGGTGGCAGCCGGGCTTGCCGACCAGGGTCACGGTCCGGCCCGCGGGCTCGGGGCTCTTACGTCGCAGCAGTGGACTCACCGGGCCATTCTCTGTCATTCGCCCACTCGCCTCCGAGGCGCTCCGGCCCGGTGCCGACGGTCGGCGCTCCGGCGCTCGTGCCTCGCTTGTCGCTTCTCCCTTTCGGCACCGGCGCGCCCCTTCGGCTCGGGGCGGGTAGTCGCCCCACTCGCCTTCGGGGCACTCCCGACCCGCACCGGTCCAGCTGTTCACCTTCCGGGCACGGCTCCGTCACGGACGCTCCCCGTCCGGCTGGCTATGCTCGATGACATGGCCGTGCTCCGAAGGCTCACCCAGGCGAAGCGTTCCACCAGCGAGCGGAGCGCCCTGGCGGGCGAGGCCGCGGCAACGGCGGCCGAGGCCGGGCTGCACGCCGAGCCCGAGTTCGAGCCCGCGCCCGCGCCCGAGCCCGCCGCCGAGGCGGACGCGTCGGCCGCGCCGGCCACGGCCAAGCCCGGGAAGGCCCCCAGGGCCCCGGCCGGGAACCACACCCCGGAGCCGGGCGACCCCCGCGCCGCCGCCTTCTTCGACTGCGACAACACCATCCTGCGCGGCGCCGCGATCTTCTACCTCGGTGTCGGCCTGTTCCGCCGCGGCTTCCTCACCCGCCGGGACATCGCCCGCTTCGCCTGGCAGCAGGCCTGGTTCCGGCTGCACGGCGCCGAGGACCCGGACCACATCTCGGACGCCCAGCAGTCCGCCCTGGGCATCGTGGCCGGCAAGCACACCGCCGACCTGGAGGCGATGTGCGAGGAGATCTTCGAGGAGGTCGTCGCCGACAAGATCTGGCCCGGCACCCGCGCCCTGGTCCAGATGCACCTGGACGCCGGCCAGCGGGTCTGGCTGGTCACCGCCGCCCCGCTGGAGGTGGCCCGGATCATCGCCCGGCAACTCGGCATGACCGGCGCGCTCGGCACCGTCGCCGAGGCCCGGGACGGCCACTACACCGGCCGGCTGGTCGGCGACCTACTGCACGGCCCGGCCAAGGCCGCCGCCGTCCGGGCGCTGGCCCGGCACGAGCGCCTCGACCTCGACCGCTGCGCCGCGTACAGCGACTCCGCCAACGACATCCCGATGCTCTCGCTGGTCGGCCACCCGTACGTGGTGAACCCGGACGGCGCGCTGCGCCGCCACGCCCGGGCCCAGGGGTGGCGGGTGCGGGACTTCCGGACCGGACGGAAGGCGGCCCGGGTCGGGCTGCCGGCGGCGGCCGCGCTCGGTGTGACGGCCGGAGCGGCGGCGGCCGCGGTGGCGCTGCACCGGCGTCGTCGCCGCGCCTGAGACCCCTCGCCGGAGCCGTCATCGGGCCGTCACCGGGCCGCCGCCGGGGCTGTTGCCGGGGCTGTCGCCGGGGCCTTCGCGGGCTCCCCGCCCGGGTCGCCCACGCGGGTGACCGGACGTCAACAAGGCCCCTGACCTGGCCGCTCTTACGGGCGAACTCCCCTCCGCCGCACGGCAGTCCGAGGCCGTTGCGTGAACTTGTCAGCCGGCGACCGGTTCTGATCGTTCGCCAGACGGGGAAAGTCAGGGGTTGCCGAGCCCCAAGACTGGGAAACCGTCCGCCAGACAGCCGAATTGGTCACCCTGGGCACCTGTTCGATCACGTTGAGCCGGATGAACGGTGACAGCTCCGGTCAGTGTCAGCCGAATATGCACAACAAATGGATCCCAAACGACCACTTCGACCACACGGTGTAGCTGTCATTGCACAAAGCGTTATTCTCTCCTGGATGCACGTCACCACGCGTCCCGCTCGAACGGACGCTTCGGGGAGTGCTCTCCGCGCAGGCGGAGGTGATCCGTCCACAGTTCTGCCTCTGGGAGTCCCGTGTACCCACCCGTCCGGAACGACGCGCCTGCACCCTCCCGCCCGTCGTCCGCGCCCCTGCGCCCCCGCACCGGCCACCGCGGTCGGCCGACCGCCGAACGGCAGATCTCCACCGGCCTGGACCTACTGCGCAGCCTGCTCCTCAGCCAGCTCGCCGCCTCACCCCAACTCGCGCCCGCCGGCGGATCGTTCGGCCACCCCCACGGCACCGGCCTGGCGCTGCGCACCACCGCCGCCGGCTCGGCCGGCACCGGCTCGCGCGGCCGCACCGGCACCACCGGCGTCGGCCGCGGCCGCTCCCGCACGGCGGCCGGCCCCGGCTACGAGACCGAGCACAACCCGATCATGGAGCTGGTCGAGCGGGCCCAGGCCGGCGAGAGCGACGCCTTCGGGCGGCTCTACGACCACTACGCGGACACCGTCTACCGCTACATCTACTACCGCGTCGGCAGCCGGGCCACCGCCGAGGACCTCACCAGCGAGACGTTCCTGCGCGCGCTGCGCCGGATCGGCACCTTCACCTGGCAGGGCCGCGACTTCGGCGCCTGGCTGGTCACCATCGCCCGCAACCTGGTCGCCGACCACTTCAAGTCCAGCCGCTTCCGGCTGGAGGTCACCACCGGCGAGATGCTGGACTCCAACGAGTGCGAGCGCAGCCCGGAGGACTCGGTGCTGGAGTCGCTCTCCAACGCCGCCCTGCTGGACGCGGTGCGGCGGCTCAACCCGCAGCAGCAGGAGTGCGTCACGCTGCGCTTCCTGCAAGGGCTCTCGGTGGCCGAGACGGCACGGATCATGGGCAAGAACGAGGGCGCCATCAAGACCCTCCAGTACCGCGCCGTGCGCACCCTGGCCCGGCTGCTCCCGCCCGACGCGCGGTGAGCCGGCCGTGACCGAGGGGGAGATGGCCTCCGGGCAGCCCGGCCGGACGTCACCGTCCGCGCCCGACCGACACGTCAGAGTGAACGGTCGATCCGATGATCAGCCGTGCGTAACCGACCGCCCGTACCGATCGTTGGCCAACGTGCAAACCCCCACTGGGCAGACGGTCAAGTCGAATTGTGACCTGTCACCCGATGGAGTGGCTTTGGCCCGCCGGGGCAACCGTCCGGCAGGCCGGGGTGTCGACAACGACGAAGGGAGGTGTGGCCCGTGACGGCAAACGTGCTGGAGCACCGGCGGGCGAAGGCCTTCGCCGAGGCGCTGGAGGCCCACCGGACGGAGCAACGCGCTGCGGCCAACGCGGAATCGGCCAACACCGCTGGTGTCAAGGCCCGTTCGGCCGCGATGGCCGAACTGGTCGGCCTGACCGACACGCTGGGAGCGCTGCCCGCACCGGTGCTGGACCGCGAGGTCCGAACGGTCCAACGCGCCCAGCTGATGGCCGCCTTCGAGCAGGCCTTCGCCGGCGGACCGGGCGCCGCGGTGCCCCGCCAGCGCCGGCACCGGGCGATCCGGACGGCGCCACGCGGACGCTGGAGCCGCCGGTTCGCGATCGGCGGGCTGGTCGCCGGGCTCGCCGTCGGCAGCCTGGCCGGCGCCGCCGCCGCGAGTTCCAACGCCCTTCCCGGGGACACGCTGTACGGGCTCAAGCGTGGCCTCGAAGGGCTCCGGCTCGACTTCGCGGGCGACGACTCCGAGCGCGGCGAACTGCTGCTCGACCACGCCGCCACCCGGCTCGGCGAGGCCAAGGTCCTGGTCGGCCGCACCGGCCCGGCGGGCGGGCTCAGCCCGGCGACCGTCGAGCAGGTCCGCCACGCCCTGGACGACATGCACACCGACGCCCTCAAGGGTCGCGAGCTGCTGCGCTCGGTCTACCGCAGCAACGGCTCGCTCGACCCGATGCGCGCGCTGGCCGGCTTCGCCCACGACGAGGACGGCCGCTGGACCGAGCTGCAGGGCAAACTGCCCGTCCAGCTGACCCAGCAGGCCAGCCTGGTGAACCAGCTCTTCGACGACATAAGCGAGGACGTCGCGCCCCTGCGGCTGGCCCAGCCCCCCGCCAGGAGCGGTGGCACGGGCGGCCCCGGAGCGGGCGACGACTCGACCGGCTCCCCCGCCGGCACCCCGGCGGGCGGTTCCGGCGCCGCGCCGGGCGACCAGGCCCCGGGCGGCGGAGCGACCGGCGGCAAGCGCCCCGGTGGCAGCGCGGCCCCGGCCAACCCCGGCACCGGCGCGACGGGCGGCAGCGGCAAGGGCGGCGGTCTGCCGAGCACCCTGCCCACCAGCGCCCCGGACGCCGTCAACGGGCTGGTCGGCGACCTCACCAGCGGGCTCACCGGTGCCAAGCCCGCGCCGAGCGCCGACGTGGCCCCGCCGCAGGTGCCCCAGCCGTCCGGCACACCCGGTGTCCCGGACGCGGCCCGTCAGGGCGTCGAGGTGCCCCCTCTGGTTCCGGGCCTGCTGCCCGGGCTGCGGATCCTCGGCGGCTGACCTCAGGACTGCGGGGGCCCGGCGGAGTGCGATATCCGCCGGGCCCCCGCTGTGTCGCCCGCCCTACCGCCCGCCGTGCCGCCCGCCGTGCCGGAAGGGCGAGGTCAGAAGAAGACCGAGCGCCGCTGCACCAGCAGCTGGTAGAGCGAGTGCTGGATGGTCTCCCGCACCTCGTCGGCCAGGTCGAAGACCAGCATCGGATCGTCCGCCGCCTCCGCCGGGTACCCGTCGGTGGCGATCGGCTCGCCGAAGCGGATCGTCCACTTGGTCGGCAGCGGCAGCACCCCGAGCGGCCCCAGCCAGGGGAAGGTCGGGGTGATCGGCACGTACGGCAGGCCCAGCAGCCGGGCCAGCGTCTTCACGTTGCCGACCATCGGGTAGGTCTCCTCCGCCCCGACGATCGAGCAGGGCACGATCGGCACCTTCGCCCGCAGTGCCGAGGCCACGAAGCCGCCGCGGCCGAACCGCTGGAGCTTGTAGCGCTCGGAGAACGGCTTGCCGATGCCCTTGAAGCCCTCCGGCCAGACCCCGACCACCTCGCCGCGCTCCAGCAGCGCCTGGGCGTCCTCGTTGCAGGCCAGCGTGTGGCCGGCCTTGCGGGCCAGCTCGTTGATGCCGGGCAGCACGAAGACCAGGTCTGCGGCGAGCATCCGCAGGTGGCGCTTGTTCGGGTGGTGGTCGTGGATGACCACCTGGGTCATCAGCGCGTCCAGCGGGATCGTCCCGGAGTGGTTGGCGACGATCAGCACGCCGCCCTCGGCCGGGATGTTCTCCACGCCCTGGACGTCGATCCGGAAGTACTTCTCGGCCAGCGGGCGCAGCAGCGAGAGCAGCACCTCCTCGGTGAGCTCCCGGTCGAAGCCGAACTCGTCCACCTCGTAGTCGCCGGTGACCCGGCGGCGCAGGAAGGCCAGCCGCTCGGCGGCACGGCCCTCCCAGCCCTTGCCGAGCAGCCGGGTGGCGGCCGGGCCCAGCGGCCCGGCCAGCGCTCCGCCGACGGCCCCGGCGAGCCGGTCGGCCAGCCCCGGGCCCTCGGGCGAGCTCCAGCTGGGGGCGGACTCGATCGGGATGACCTTGGCCTCGCCCGGCGCGTTCTCGGCTGCGGCACTCATCGCGGGGTTCAGCTCCTCGGTCGGCGGGGGCGGTTCGGTACGGCGCCCGGTGCGGCGGGGTCCGCCCCTTCCGGGCCGAGCAGGGCGGCGAGCCGGTCGGTGACGGCGGCCAGCCGCTCGGGCGGCAGCAGGCCCGGGCCCCGGGCGGCGGCGAAGTCGGCGAAGGCCTGCGGGGTGGTGAACGCCGGGCGGTAGCCGAAGGTCTCGCGCAGCCGGGTGGTGTCCACCACCCGGCCGTGGGTGAGCAGCCGCAGCTGCTCCGGGGAGACGTCGACCAGCCGGGTCTGCCGGGCCAGCACGGCCATCCAGCTGACGGCGGGCAGCAGCAGCGGCAGGGTGGGCCGGCCGAGCCGGCGGGCGCACTGGGAGAGCAGCAGGACGCCCTCCCCCGCCACGTTGAAGGTCCCGGTGTTGACGGTGCCCGGCTCGGGCTCGACGCAGGCCCGGCAGAGCACGGCGACGGCGTCGTCCTCGTGCACGAACTGCAGCCGCGGGTCGTAGCCGAGGACGGTCGGCAGCACCGGCAGTGCGAAGTACTCGCTGAGCGGGGTGTCCGCGTTCGGGCCGACGATGTTGGCGAAGCGCAGCACCGTCACGGCGACGTCCGGGCGGCGCCGGGCGAAGCCGCGGACGTAGCCCTCGACCTCGGCCGCGTCCTTGGCGAAGCCCCCGCCGGGCGGGTCCTTCGGCTGGATCCGCTCGCTGAACACGGCCGGGTCGCGGGGCGCGGACCCGTAGACGCCGGTGGTGGACTTCACCACCAGCCGGCGCACCCCGGGCGCCTTCTGGCAGGCGCCGAGCAGCTGCATGGTGCCGATGACGTTGGCCTCCTTCACCGCGGAGCGGTTGGTGGAGCCAAGGCCGGTGGCGCTGACGCTGAGGTGCACGACGGTGTCCACCCGGTGCTCGGCGAGCACCCGGGACAGTGCCGGGCGGCGCAGGTCGAGCTGGTGGAAGCGGTACGGGGCGGCCGGGCCGGGCGGCTCCTCGGCCGGCAGCCGGGGCGGCTGCACGTCCACGCCGACGACCAGGTCCACGCCGGGGAGGCGGCGGACCTCGGCGGCGAAGCGGGCACCGAGATGGCGTGCCACGCCGGTGACGAGCACGACCACGCCCACGGTGCTGCACCCCATTCCCTCGACCCGAACGGCCTGCGTGCACCGTACCGCGCCGCCCCACCGGGCCGTGAAACGACACCGTGCGCTGAAACGACACCGCCCGCCCCGGGCCGCAGGGGCCGGGACGGGCGGTGGAAGCGCTGGGCGCGCTGGGCGCGGCCGGGGGCGCTTACTTCTTGTTGCGACGCTGAACGCGGGTCCTCTTCAGAAGCTTGCGGTGCTTCTTCTTGGCCATACGCTTGCGACGCTTCTTGATGACAGAGCCCACGGAACAACCCTCGCTCACTGAGACTCTCGTCCGTGAGAGACGGAGTCCATACGACTGACGTGAGGGCCTAGCCTACCGTCCGGGACGCTCGGGCTGTAATCGCGCTCCCCGAGAAGGGGAAACTCACGGGAAATCCGGGGCGAACGGGACCGGTGCCGCGGCTGCGGACCGGCCCCGCCGACCCTGGCCCTACGCGCTCTCTAGCCGCACGTAGGACTCCTTGAGGTACTCGTGAACCGCCTGCTGGGGCACCCGGAAGGACCGTCCGACCCGGATGGCCGGCAGCTCTCCGCTGTGCACCAGGCGGTACACCGTCATCTTGGACACCCGCATGACCGCGGCGACCTCCGCCACGGTCAGGAAGACGACTTCCTGCAGGGGACGCTCCACGGAACTCATGACCATCACCCGACCCTTACCCGTGTGCAAGGCACCGGCTTCCCCTCCGGTGACTCCACCGGCACACGTGTATCCCCAGAGTAGTTATGGGTGGTACCAGTGGGAAGAGGGGAAGTGCAGTCCTCGTACGGTGAGAGATAGGACTGTTGCAGTACGTAGCCGCTCGGCGGTTCGCACGGGTCGGCGTACGCACCGCCCGGCCGGCCGGTGGTCCGGGCGGCGGGATCAGGCCAGCAGGCCGTGGTGGGGGAAGACCGCGCGGCGGCCGGCGAGGATGGCCTGATCGAGCCGGTCGGCCGGATCGTAACCCGCGTCGAAGTCGCGCCAGGCCGGGCGGGCGCCGTCGGTCATCCGCAGCGGGGCCGGGCGGCGGGTGCGGCGGTAGACCTCGGCGCGCCAGGACTCGGGGGTCTCGGTGGCCGGGTCGACGGGCCGGCCGGCGGCGGTGGCGACCAGGTGGGTCCAGCTGCGCGGGACGACGTCCACCACGGCGTAGCCGCCTCCACCGGTGGCCACCCAGCGGCCGCCGGCGTGGCGGTGGGCCAGGTCGTGCAGTTCCTCGGCGATCAGCCGCTGGGCGTCGACGGTGACGGCGAGGTGGGCGAGCGGGTCCTCCACGTGGGTGTCGGCGCCGTGCTGGGTGACCAGGACCTGTGGCCGGAACGCGTCCAGCAGTTCGGGCACCAGGGCGTGGAAGGCGCGCAGCCAGCCGGCGTCACCGGTGCCGGCCGGCAGCGGCAGGTTGGCGGCGGATCCGGGGGCGTCCGGGCCGCCGGTCTCCATGGGCCAGCCGGTCTGCGGGAAGAGCGTGGCGGGGTGCTCGTGCAGCGAGATCGTGAGCACCCGGGGGTCGTTCCAGAAGGCCTCCTGCACGCCGTCGCCGTGGTGGACGTCCACGTCGACGTAGGCGACCCGCTCGGCGCCGAGTTCGAGCAGCCGGGCGATGGCCAGCGCCGGGTCGTTGTAGATGCAGAAGCCGGAGGCCTTGCCGGGCATCGCGTGGTGCAGCCCGCCGGCGAAGTTGACGGCGTGCGGGGTCTCGCCGCGCCAGACGGCCTCGGCGGCGGCCACGGACTGGCCGGCGATCAGCGCGGAGGCCGAATGGATCGCGGGGAAGGACCAGTTGTCGTCGGTGCCGAGTCCGTGCCGGGGGTCGGACCGCTCGGGGTGGGCGGCGGCCTGTTTGACGGCCTCGACGTACTCCCGGGTGTGCACCAGCCGGAGGGTGGAGTCGCCGGCGGGCGGCGCGGACCGGACGGTCACCCCGGGGCCGCCGTTCAGCCCGAGGGCCTCGACCAGACGCATGGTGAGGGCCAGCCGGGTCGGGTCCATCGGGTGGCCGGGGCCGAAGTCGTAGGCGGTGACGGCCTCGTCCCAGAAGAGGTGCAGGCCGCAGGGGGTGTCACGCTCGGCTTCGGGCATGGCCTCCACCGTAGCGGGTGGCGGTGGCCGGACCGCCGCCAGGGCGGGCCGGGGCGGCGGCCCCCGCCCCGGCCCTGCCCCCGCCGTCACGCGGCGGCGGGGGCCAACGCGGGCGCCGGGGCGAAGCGGTCGGCCAGCGGCAGAACGGCGAGCACCAGCAGCATCGGGGCCAGCAGCGCCCAGCGGTACGAGCTCGCGTCGGCGATCGCCCCGACCAGCGGCGAACCGATCAGGAAACCCACGTAGTTGAAGAGGTTGAGCCGGGCCACCGCGGCGTCCGAATCGGCCGGGAAGAGCCGCCCGCCCGCCGCGAAGACCTGCGGGATGATCGCGCAGATGCCGAACCCCAGCACGGTGAACCCGGCGATGCCCGCCCAGGCCGCGGGCGCGACGGCCGCCACCCCGAAGCCGAACGCGGCCAGCGCGGCGCCGGCCCGGACCACCGGGACGGCACCGAAGCGCTGCACCGCGCGGTCCCCCAGGGCCCGGCCGAGCAGCATCGCGAGCATGTAGCCGAGGTAGGAGAGCTTGGCGAGGTCCTCCCGGCTGCCCAGGCCGTCGGTGAGGTACTTGACGCTGTAGTTGGAGACCGAGGCGTCGGCGATGTACGCGAAGGCCATCGCCAGGCAGAGCGGCAGCAGCGGCCGCCAGGGGATGGACCGGGCGGCGGCCTCGGCGGCCTCCCGGACGGCGTCGCCGAGTTCGGCGGGGCCGGCGAATCTGGTGCCGGTCAGCACCGCGAGCGGGGCGATCACCGCGGCGGCCGTGCCGAACAGCACCGGCAGCCCGAGGTCGTAGTGCGAACCGAGGCCGGCGAGGGCCGCGCCGACGATGCCGCCGAGACTGAACGCGGCATGGAAGCCGATCATGATCGAGCGGCCGTAGCGGTGCTGCAGGCCCACCCCGAGCATGTTCATACTGGCGTCCAGCGCGCCCACCAGCAGGCCGAACGCGCCCAGGGCCAGGGCGAGTTGCCACAGCGAGTCGCCCAGCCCGGCGGCCGCGAGGCTGAGGCAGACGGCGGGCTGGACGACCCGCAGCACGGCCCGCGCCCCGGTGCGCTTCACCAGCTGCTCGGAGGCGATCGAGCCGGCCCCGGCCAGGATCGGCACCGCGGCCAGGAAGACCGGCAGCAGCCCGTCGCTCAGCCCGTACCGGTGCTGGATCTCGGGGATGCAGGTGACCAGCAGGGCGAAGGTGGCGCCCTGGAGCAGGAAGCTGACGGCGAGCGCGGCCCGCCCGACCCGCAGGCCGGGCGCCGTCGGGGACGGGACGGGCGGCACGGACGGCGCGGCACTCATACGGACCTCCACACGGGCCTCCGCAACGGGCCTCCTGGCGACCTCGCTACCGACCGGTAGGACGATGTTGGCGAGAGCGTAGGCGGTGCGCCGCGTTTGCGGGAGGGGTCGCGCAGGGACTACCGCTCCGCCCTTCCGTCCCGGCCGCCTCCTACTTCCCGCCGGAGGCCAGCTCCCGGGAGCGGTCCCGGGCCGCCTCCAGGGCACCCAGCAGCGCGGCCCGCACACCGTGGTTCTCCAGCTCGCGGATGGCCGCGATGGTGGTGCCCGCCGGGGAGGTGACCGCCTCGCGCAGCTTCACCGGGTGCTCGCCGGAGTCGCGCAGCATCACCGAGGCGCCGATCGCGGACTGCACGATCAGGTCGTGCGCCACCTGCCGGGGCAGGCCGAGCAGGATGCCGGCGTCGGTCATCGCCTCGACCAGGAAGTAGAAGTAGGCCGGGCCGGAGCCGGACAGCGCGGTGGCCGCGTCCTGCTGGGACTCGGGCAGCCGCAGCGCCTTGCCGACCGAGCTGAAGATCTGCTCCGCCCGCGCCAGGTGCTCCTCGGAGGCGTGCGAGCCCGCCGAGATGACGCTCATCCCCTCGTCCACCAGGACCGGCGTGTTGGGCATCACCCGGACCACCGGGGTGCCGGCCGCCAGCCGCTGCTCGAACCAGGCGGTGGGGATGCCGGCGGCGGCCGAGATCACCAGCCGGTCCGGGCTGATGTACGGGGCCAGCTCCTCCAGCAGGGTGCCCATGTCCTGCGGCTTGACCGCGAGGATCAGGGTGTCGGCGAGCTTGGCGGCCTCGGCGTTGGAGACGGCCACCACGCCGTACCGGGCGGCGAGTTCGGCCGCGCGCTCGGGACGGCGGGCGGTCACCAGGACGTCCGCCGGATCCTTGCCGGCCCGCAGCAGGCCGGAGAGCAGGGCCTCGCCGATCTTGCCGGTGCCCAGGAAGGCGATCCTCTGTCCGTGTGCTGCGCTGCTTCCCATGGTCCGCTCCTTGCCTCGGTACTGCGGCCATCCTCGCACCGTGCGCAGGCACCCGTCGGGACCGTCCGGTCCGTGGTCGCGGGGTGGAACACGCCGGTTCGGGGACGACCCCAGGGCCTGTCGGGGACGGGCCCTAGGGTGAAAACCAGGGGGTCCCCCTATGGCCTCCGGGCCCGGACGGGAGCACCGTTGAGTCATGGCACACGACGAAATGTCCCGACGTGAGAACCGGCAACTCGCCGTCGCCTCGGCGACCGTGGGCCCGTGGCGGACGGCCGCGGGAGTCGGTGCGGTGGTGGGGGCGACAGCCCTGGGGATCGAGGCGATCTCCGGCAGCTGGTCGCTGAGCATGCTGGCCGGACCGGCCGGCTGGGCCCTGTTCTTCTTCTTCCTGGTCGGCACCGTCGGCGGTCAGCTGCGCCGCGACACCGCCGACCGGCGGCTGCGCCGCTGGGCGAACGAGCACCCGTGGCAGTCGGCCCTCCCGGCGGCCGGCGGGCTCCTCGCGCTGAACACCCTGGCGCAGCTGTTCCTCGGCGACGCCGGCCTGTTCGGCGCCTTCTTCATCTCCCTGCTGCCGGCCGGCCTCCTGCTGGCGATCGCCGGGGTGGTGGGGTCGGTCAAGCAGGCCCGCGGCAAGGCCTGACGACAGGCCCCGGGGCCTGAGCACCGGGGCCTGAGCACCGTCGCGGTTCCGGACGAAACGGGGTGAACCACCACCCGGCGAGCATGAGTTCACCACCTGGCGCGCCCCCGATCGACGTATCGTCACACCCCGTCGTCATACTGGCGCGATGCCGATAGCCGAAGACCCGGAACCGCGTCCCACCAGGGGCGACGAGCCGGGCGGGTCCGACCCGTCCGGGACGGGCGAGAAGGACCCGTTCGCCGACCTCGTCCTGGACGAGGAGTTCGTCCGCAACGCCACCGTCAAAGAACAGAACGGGCGCACCCGCATGCTGAGCGCCCGGTGGAAGCACACCCCACCGGTCGACCCGGGCGGCCGCCGCTCGGTCAACGACGGCCCCGCCCCCAAGCGCCGGTTCGGCCGCAAGCCGAAGCTCCAGGCGGTCGACCCCTGGGGCAACCCGCGCCCGCGCCGCCGACGGCTCGAATGGCGCACGCCGCTCTACGTCGCGCTCACCGTCGCCGTGCTGCTCGCGGCGCTGAACATCGGCGCGCTGCGCACCTGGTACACCGACCACCTCGGCGGCTCCTCCGCCGCCCACACCCCCGTGCCGACCGTCGCCCCCGAGACGGCCAAGCCGACCACCGCCCCGCCGAAGGCCGACGAGCAGCAGCCGACCGTCGACCACCCCTGGGCCGGCTCGCCCGCCGAGGGCTGGCCGAACGGCGCCGAGGCCTTCGTCCTCCCCGAGGCCCAGGCCACCGGCGTCTTCTCCGCCGAGCAGGTGGCCGCCCAGCTGCAGTCCGTCAAGGACTACCTGACCGCCGCCAACCTCGACCCGAAGGTCATCGCGGGCGGCCGGCCGGACGCCGCCCTGGCCCTGCTGGACCGGCAGGACCAGGACGGCGCGAAGGCGGCGCTGGACCACCCCGGCAAGGAGACCGACCCGACCACCTGGTTCAGCCGGTTCGACCCGCGCGACGCGATCCAGGTGGGCGACACGGTCAAGGTCCAGGGCCGGATGACCTACGAGGGCGACGGGGACAAGGGCGTCCTGATCCACACCGACTTCAGCTACGTGTACGCGCTGCGCCCCGGCCCGGACGCCGCCAAGCGGGCCATGTCGCCCCAGCCGACGACCGGCGCCCCGCAGCCGGCGAAGTCGGCCCCGCCGCAGGGCGGCGGCACGGCCAGGCCGGTCGGTCTGCTGGTGCCCTCGGACGACGTGGCCGGGGACACCTGGACCACCCGCACGATCGTGCGCCGGGTGGACACGTTCCGCTTCTACGACCCGGCCCGCTACCGGGTCCAGCCGAAGAAGCTCGTGTACGCCAAGAACCAGACCGACCCGGCCAACTCGGCCTGCAACGTCTACGACGGCTACTTCCACCCGCAGTTCGACCAGTTCGCGGAACTGCAGCAGGACACCCCCGGCTCCCGGCCGACCGGCCCGGCGATCGACCCGTACGACCGCAGCAAGGACATCCAGCAGACCGACGAGTGCGGCACGGTCAGCCGCAACTGACCGCTCGGTTACGACCGGCTGGTCAGCGCTTGCGCTTGGGCCGGCTCGGCGCCTTGGCGTCGGGCCGGCCGCTGCGGCCCGACTGGCGCTTCTCGTGCTGGGCCACGGCCCGCTCGTACGAGGCGCGGTGGACCGCCTCACCCGGGGCCTCGACCAGGCTGCGGGCGAAGTAGGCGAGCAGGGAGCCGGCGCCGCCGATCAGCCAGACCGCGCCGAGCGACTTGTCCTCGGCCATCCAGCCGGTCAGCTGGTCCTTGCCCTCGGTGAGCACCTTCCAGGTGCGCCGCACGGACATCATCGAGCAGACCGCGATGGCGGCGGTCAGCAGCCCGTTGAGGAAGGTGCCCTGGTCGGAGAGGGCGATGCCCTCGACGCCGAAGCGCAGCACCAGCACCACGGCGGCGGTCGCGACCAGGGAGCCGGCCGACACGGCGACCCGGCGCAGCCAGTAGCCGCCGTCCCGGTTCAGCCAGCTGGTGCCGAACCAGCGGATCGGCTCCGGCTCGGGGGCACCGGCGGGCTTGGGGGCGGGGGTGGGGGGCTGCTCGCTCACGCCGTCGATTATCACCCGACCGCCGCACCTGCCGGAGGGGCCGTCCCGCGCGCCGGGACAGCCCCTCCGTCGTTCACCTTCGCCGTTCGTTCACCGGCCTCGGCCGGGCCCGGTCACGTCAGCCGAGCTTGGTCACGTCGCGGACGGCGCCCTTGTCGGCGGAGGTGGCCATCGCGGCGTAGGCGCGCAGGGCCTGGCTGACCTGGCGGTCGCGGTTCTTCGGGCGGTAGCCGCCCGCCGCCTCCAGGGCGCGTCGGCGCTCGGCGAGGACCTCGTCCGGGACCTCCAGGGAGATCGTCCGGCCGGGGATGTCGATGGCGATGGTGTCGCCGTCCTCGACCAGGGCGATGGTGCCGCCGGAGGCCGCCTCCGGGGAGGCGTGGCCGATGGACAGGCCCGAGGTGCCGCCGGAGAAGCGGCCGTCGGTGACCAGCGCGCAGGCCTTGCCGAGGCCCCGGCCCTTGAGGAAGGAGGTCGGGTAGAGCATCTCCTGCATGCCCGGGCCGCCCTTGGGGCCCTCGTAGCGGATGACGACGACGTCGCCCTCCTTGACCCGCTTGGCCAGGATCGCCTCGACGGCGTCCTCCTGGGACTCGACCACGACGGCCGGGCCGCTGAACGTCCAGATCGACTCGTCCACGCCGGCGGTCTTCACGATGCAGCCGTCCTCGGCGAGGTTGCCGTACAGCACGGCCAGGCCGCCCTCGACGGAGTAGGCGTGCTCGGCGCTGCGGATGCAGCCCCTGGCGGCGTCGGTGTCCAGCGACTCCCAGCGCTCGGACTGCGAGAAGGCCTCGGCGGAGCGGACGCAGCCGGGGGCGGCGTGCCACAGCTCGACGGCCTCGGCGGAGGGCGAGCCGCCGCGCACGTCCCAGGTCTTGAGCCACTCGGCGAGCGAGTCGGCGTGCACGGTGTGGACGTCCTCGTTGAGCAGCCCGGCACGGTACAGCTCGCCGAGGATGGCCGGGATGCCGCCGGCCCGGTGGACGTCCTCCATGTAGTACGAGCCGTTGGGCGCGACCTTGGACAGGCAGGGCACCTTGCGGGAGATCGCGTCGATGGCCCGCTGGTCGAAGTCCAGCTCGGCCTCCTGGGCGGCGGCGAGCAGGTGCAGGATGGTGTTGGTCGAGCCGCCCATGGCGATGTCCAGGGCCATGGCGTTCTCGAAGGCGGCGCGGGTGGCGATCGCGCGGGGCAGCACCGAGGCGTCGTCCTGGCCGTAGTGGCGGTTCGCGATCTCGACGACGGTCCGCCCGGCCTTCTCGTACAGCGCCCGGCGGGCGGTGTGGGTGGCGAGCACCGAGCCGTTGCCGGGCAGGGAGAGGCCGATGGCCTCGGTGAGGCAGTTCATCGAGTTGGCGGTGAACATGCCGGAGCACGAGCCGCAGGTGGGGCAGGCGTTCTCCTCGATGATCGCGATGTCCTCGTCGGAGACGTTCTCGTTGACGGCCTGGGAGATCGCGTCGACCAGGTCGAGCTTGCGCACGGTGCCGTCGACCAGGGTGGCCTTGCCGGCCTCCATCGGGCCGCCGGAGACGAAGACGGTCGGGATGTTCAGGCGCAGCGCGGCCATCAGCATGCCCGGGGTGATCTTGTCGCAGTTGGAGATGCAGATCAGGGCGTCGGCGCAGTGCGCGTTGACCATGTACTCGACCGAGTCGGCGATCAGGTCGCGCGAGGGCAGCGAGTAGAGCATGCCGCCGTGGCCCATCGCGATGCCGTCGTCCACCGCGATGGTGTTGAACTCGCGCGGGATGCCGCCCGCCTGCTTGATCGCCTCGGAGACGATCCGGCCCACCGGCTGGAGGTGGGTGTGGCCGGGGACGAACTCGGTGAAGGAGTTGGCGACCGCGATGATCGGCTTGCCGAAGTCCTCGCGGGCTACGCCGGCGGCCCGGAGAAGCGCCCGGGCGCCTGCCATGTTGCGACCGTGGGTGACCGTACGGGACCTCAGCTCGGGCACTGTGCTCCACTCCTTCGGGGCTCTCGCCGGCGCCCCGCTGGTGGGAGGGTGCGGGGGCCGCTGTGGCTACGAGCCTACGCCCGCCGTCCAGGCGGCGGACGGGCCGTCCGCGATGCGGTCAGGCGGGGGCCGTCCGGTCAGGGCCGGGCTCTCCGGTCAGGGCAGGTCGGGATCGGTCGGCTCCGGTCAGGGCAGGTCGAGATCGGTTGGCTCCGGTCAGGGCAGGTCCGGGCCGGTCAGCTCCGGGTGACGGCGACGGTGAGGTCGAGGACGTACGGCTCCACCACCAGGCCGTCCGGGAACTCCGCGAGCAGGGCCGCGCGCTCGGCGGCGAGCAGCGGCTCGCGCCGCTCGGGGGTGAGGGAGGCGAAGAAGGAGCGCGAGGTGAGGTTGTCGACGACCTGGTCGAGCGGCACCCGGCGCTGCCAGCGCAGCACCGCGCGGTGGACCGTCAGCCCGGCGGCCGCGAACGGTGCGGTCAGCTCGGCGATCCGGCCGTAGCCGTGGTACCGGCCGGACAGCTCGGCGGCCAGCCGCTCGTCCCGGGCGCGCACCCACGGGACGGTCTCGTCGAAGACGTTCCACCAGGCGGCGAGGGCGCCGCCGGGCCGCAGCACCCGGACCGCCTCGGGGACGGACCTGTCGGGGTGGGTCCAGTGGAAGGCCTGGGCGTAGGTGACCAGGTCCGCGGAGTGATCGTGGAAGGGCAGCTCGTCACCGCCGCCGCGGACCACCGGGAGCTGCGGCGACACGGCCTGGAACTGCGCGGCCATCCCGGCCGAGGGCTCGACCGCGACGACGTCCGCACCGCGGGCGGCCAACAGGCGGGTGGCGATGCCGGTGCCGGCGCCGACGTCCAACACCCTGGCGCCCTTGAGACCGCGGCCCCAGAGCCGCTCCAGCTCGTCGAACAACTCCTCCGGATAGCCCGGGCGGCCACGGTCGTACTCCGCGGCCACCGAGCCGAAGCTCCCGGCCAGCTCGCGGAAGTTCCGGAGTTCGCTGAACCTCGGACCGTCCGTCATGTCTCCCCCTCCGTACGGCAGTTCGCGCCCGCACCCGCAGCGGGCCGTGCGGATCAGCGTACGCGCGAGGGAGTGGCGAGGTGCAAGCGGGTGAAGGCCAACGCCTCCGCCAGATCGGCCTCGCGTTCGGCGGGGGACGCGGACCGGCGGGTGTTGACCTCCAGCACCACGTGACCGTCGAAACCGGTGCGGGCGAGGTGTTCCAGCAGCTCGGCGCAGGGCTGCTTGCCGCGGCCCGGGATCAGGTGCTCGTCCTTGCCGGAGCCGCTGCCGTCGGCCAGGTGGACGTGGGCGAGCCGGTCCCCCATCCGCTCGACCATGGCGAAGGTGTCGATCCGGGACGTCGCGACGTGCGACAGGTCGATGGTGAAGTGCCGGTACTCCTCATCCGTGACGTCCCAGCCCGGGGCGTACGCCAGCACCTCGCGGTCGCGGTAGCGCCACGGGTACATGTTCTCGACGGCGAAGCGGACGTCGGTCTCGCCCGCCATCCGGTTGATGCCCTCGACGAAGTCCCGGGCGTACTGGCGCTGCCAGCGGAACGGCGGGTGGACGACGACGGCGCTCGCGCCGAGCTTCTCGGCCGCCGCCCGGGCCCGGACCAGCTTGGTCCACGGGTCGGTGGTCCACACCCGCTGGGTGATCAGCAGACAGGGCGCGTGCACGGCCAGGATCGGCATCCGGTGGGCGTCGGAGAGCCGCCGCAGGGCGTCGACGTCCTGGCTGACCGGGTCGTTCCAGACCATCACCTCCACGCCGTCGTAACCGAGCTTGGCCGCCAGCTCGAAGGCGACGGCCGTACTCGCCGGGTACACCGAGGCGGTCGACAGGACCACCTTGGTGTCGGGGATGTGCAGGGTCGGATGCGGGGGCAGCACCAGCCGGTCGGTGGTGCGCAGCAGCGGCGGACGGGCGGCGTCCCGGCGGGCGGCCTTGACCGAGCGGACGGACTGCACGGCGGCCTTGGCCGCGCCGGCGGCCCGGGCGGTGCGGGTCTCCTTCGGCTCGGCCTTCGCGGCGGCCCGGCGGGGGGTGGGGGCGGGCTTCGGCGTGTGCTTGTTCGGTGTGGCCTTGTGCGGTGGGGGCTTGCTCGGCGTGGCCTTGTGCGGTGTGGGCTTGCTCGGCGCGGCCTTGTGCGGCGTGGGCTTGCTCGGCGCGGCCTTGTGCGGTGTGGGCTTGCTCGGCGCGGCCTTCGCGGGGGCCGTCTTCGTGGTGGCCGACTTCGCCGAGGTCTTCTTCGCCGAGGCCTTCTTCGCGGTGCGCTGCGCCGCCTGGACGGCCTTGGCGGCCTGCGCGGCGGTGGCGCCCTTGACCGCCTTGCCGAGCCGACGGCGCGGACTGTCCGGCCGCGGCTGCCCGTCCCCGGGAGCGCGGCCCTCCCGCGTCCCGTCCTCGCCCGCTGGTTGCACCACGGGAGACAGCGTAAGCGGAGCGCGGGCCGAACGGGACGCCGTCCCTCCGTCCTACGGAGTGAGGGCCGGTCGGCGCCGGTCCGCGGGGCTGTCCATGGCGTCCAGGCGGCGCAGGATGATGCCCTCGCGCAGCGCCCACGGGCAGACGTCCAGCTCGTCCAGGCCGAACAGGTCCATCGCGGCGTCGGCGACCAGCGCGCCGGCCAGCAGCTGCTTGGCGCGGCCCTCGGAGACGCCGGGGATCTGCGCGCGCTCGGCGACCGTCATCGCGGACAGCCGCGGCAGCCAGGCGGCCAGCCCGCTGCGGGTGAGCCGACGGTCGGTGTACGGGCCGGCGTCGGCGGGGGCGGCGCCGGTCATCCGGGCCAGCTGCTTGAAGGTCTTGGAGGTGGCGACCGCGTGCTGCGGCGGCCCGAGCCGGGAGATCTCGCCGACCACGGTGGCCATCTCGGCCCGGATGTGGCGTCTCAGCTCGCGCAGCCCGTCCGGGTCGGCGACGTCCCCGGGCAGCCAGCGGGCGGTCAGCCGCCCGGCGCCCAGCGGCAGCGAACAGGCGACGTCCGGCTGCTCGTCCAGGCCGCAGGCGATCTCCAGCGAGCCGCCGCCGATGTCCAGGTTGAGCAGCCGACCCGAGGACCAGCCGAACCAGCGGCGGACGGCCAGGAAGGTGAGCCGGGCCTCGTCCTGCCCGGACAGCACCCGCAGCTCGACGCCGGTCTCGGCGGCCACCCGGCGCAGCACCTCCTCGCCGTTGGCGGCCTCGCGCACGGCGGAGGTGGCGAACGGCAGGATGTCGACGACGCCCTTGTCCTCGGCGACCCGCAGCGAGGACGCGACGTGGCCGACCAGTCGCTCGATGCCGGCCTCGCTTATCGCACCGTCCTCGTCCAGCAGCTCGGCCAGGCGCAGTTCGGCCTTGTGCGAGTACGCGGGCAACGGGGCAGCGCCCGGATGGGCGTCCACCACGAGGAAGTGGACCGTGTTGGAACCTACGTCGAGCACACCGAGTCGCATAACTCTCCACGCTACGCGATCCGGGGCGGGGGGAGGGGGGGTTGCGACGGTATTCGCGCTGGTCCGGACCGGTCCGGCCGTTACTGCCCGCGCGGCCCGGCCGTCAGCGCCCGCGCAATGGATCAGCACCATCGGCAGGGCGGCGGCGTGGGCCTGGCGCTTGAGCAGCTGGTCCAGGGTGGGGACGGACTGCGCCGGGCCGGGACCGACAGTCACCCGCAGGGCCGCGATCTGGTCGGCGGTCAGGTCGGCTACGGCGCCCCTGCCGTTGGTGGTGCGGTCCACGGTCGGGTCGTGCATCAGCACTGGGACGCCGTCCCGGGTGGTCTGCGCGTCCGTCTCCAGCCAGTCGGCGCCGTGGTCGAGGGCGGTCACGAAGGAGGCCGTGGTGTTCTCGGCGGCATTGCGCGGCGCACCACGGTGACCGATCACCACCGGCGCCTCGCACACCTGCGGCACGGCGCCCGAACGGGCTCGCAGCACGGGACCGCCGGAGGCATGTCCGAGGTGTCCGACAGTCCGCCGACGTCATCCGGTTCCGGGGTGTTCCGTCAGAGCAGGCCGTCCCAGAGCTGTTCCACGATGACGGCCCACCAGTTCTCGGGGTCGGCGAAGACCGTACCGTCCACCTCCGCCAGGGCACGCTGCAAGGTGTCCACGGCGGCGCCCGCGGCCACCGGGTCGAGCCCGCGCAGGGTGGGCCACCAGCCGGCGAACACCTCCAGGCAGCGGACGAAGGCCCGCAGGTCCGCGTTGCAGTGGCGGGCCGTCGCGTAGTCCGGGTCCACCGCCCGGACCGCGCCCTCCGTGACGTCGAGCGCCATCAGCGCCCAGCCGTCCGTCCCCAGCAGCAACAGACCGGCGAGCGCCAGGCGCTCACGCTCGGCCACCCGCGTACCGCGGCCGAGCCCGACCATGTGTGCGGCCAGCGGCGGCAGCACGGTGCCGGGGCGGGTGCCGTCCGCGATCGCCCCGGTACCGGGGTGGTGCAGCGCGAAGAACCCGGGCACCGCCGTCGGCACACCCGCCGTCAGCAGCAACGCGGCCGCGTCCCCGGGCAGTTCGGCCTGGACGACGTCCACCGGATCGAAGCGCTGCACGCCCGCCGGGCCGAACCGCTCCACGAGCCGCGCGGCGAGCGCCGCGTCGGGCTCGTACGGCCCGTTCGACGCCGAGTGGGGTGAGTGGGGCGGACGGGGGAAGGGCACGCGGTTGCGGTCCGGCCCGTCCGACGGCAGGGCCCGTACGGCGGCGGCGCGCTGGTCGAAGCGCGGACCGTACGGCAGGTCGAAGTCGATCCGGGCGTGCGGCAGTTCGGCTGCCAGGGCGTAGGCCCAGTAACCGCCGGGCAGGGCGCTCATCCGCAGGTCGGTCCGGACGGCCAGCACGTCCTCGGCCGCAATGCCCTGCTCGCGCAGCCACCACCAGCCGCGCAACGCCGGGTGCGGCAGGCCCGTCGCCGAGCGCAGCGCCAGCGACCGCTCCTCGCCCGTACCGTCCCGGTACGTCAGCTCGGCCCTGGCGCCCCGGCCGGTCGCCGCGGGCTCGGTCGGGTCGTAGCCGCCGGCGCCGACGAAGTCCCGGTACAGCCCGACCACTTCATCCACCGGCACCGAGGGCCACACCGTGAACCGCCCGCTCTCGCGGTCCACCACGGCACAGGCCGCACCGACCTCCTCGGGCGCCCGCCGCCCCCCCGTCCGCGGATCCACCTCCACCTGCGGGGGCTCCGCCCACACGACCCAGCCGAGCTCGAACTCGTGCGTCATCACCCGCCGCACCGCCGCACCGGCGCCCTGCGGCAGATCCCCGTTGATCCACCGGTGCCCCGCCTCCACCGCCTGCGCCCGCGAAATCACCCGACCACCCGTCCCCATCCACCTGTCTCTTATACACATCTGACGCTGCCGACGAGCGATCTAGTGTAGATCTCGGGGGTG
>NZ_JNWQ01000036.1 GCF_000716875.1 Streptomyces novaecaesareae
CCGCGTCGCCCTGATCACCGACGCCATGGGCGCCGCCGGCATGGGCGACGGCCTCTACCCCCTCGGCCCCCTCCAGGTCCAGGTCAAGAACGGCGTGGCCCGGCTGGTCGAGGGCGGCGCGATCGCCGGCTCCACCCTCACCCTGGACGTGGCGTTCAAGCGCTCGGTGACCGTCAACGGGCTGAGCCTCGGCCAGGCCGTCGAGTCGCTGTCCGCCACCCCGGCCCGCCTGCTCGGCCTGAGCGACTCCATCGGCTCGCTGGAGACCGGCAAGCTCGCCGACCTCGTCGTGGTCGACTCCACCAGCTACGACCTGGTCGCCGTCATGCGCCACGGCCGCTGGGCGCTCGGCGGCGAGAAGTTCTCCACCGTGAAGCCCGCCTGAGCAGCGGGGCCCGCGACGGCAACGGCCGCCCTCCCCCTGCGGGGACGGGCGGCCGTGGTGCGTCCGGCGGGGGGGGCGGCTCAGCCGCCGTACGGCTCGAAGGAGATCTGGTCGATCAGGATCGCCCCGGAGGGCACCGTGAGGGTCACCGTGTTCGACCCGGCCTGGAACTGCGGCAGTATCCAGGTGCTGAACCAGGAGGACGCCGGGTCCTTGGGGGCGCCGTACGTCTTGTAGGCCACCCCGCTCGGCCAGTCCTTGCCGTTCACCACGGCGGCGCCCTTCAAGTCCGAGCCCGCGTAGTTGTAGTGCACGTACATCTTGTAGGTGCCGGCCGTGGCGATCTCGCCGGTCCAGGTCACCGAGCCGCCGGGCTGGAGGGTCAGGTAGCTGCCGTCCGCCGACTTGGCGCCCTTGATGCTGTTGCCGGACGGCGCGTTCTGCCCCTGCAGCTGGCCCGCGTCCACCGTCGACGGGCCGGACACCGGGGTGGCGCTGGCCGAGGGGGAGGCGCCCGCGGTCGTACCGGTCGGCCCCGGGGTGGCGG
This sequence comes from Streptomyces novaecaesareae, assembly GCF_000716875.1. Lineage (GTDB taxonomy): Bacteria > Actinomycetota > Actinomycetes > Streptomycetales > Streptomycetaceae > Kitasatospora > Kitasatospora novaecaesareae. The sequence continues at coordinate 933 of NZ_JNWQ01000036.1, forward strand.
GGCCCGGCGCGGCGGTGGTCGCGGTGCCGCCCTTCGCCTCCTTGCCGCCGTCCGGGTCGCCCTTGGAGAGCGCGATCCCGGCGCCGATCGCGATGGCCGCGACCACGGCGACCGCGCCGATCACCGCGCCCTTGCTCCGGCCGCTGCTGCTCGGCTCCTCCCCCGGCTGCGGCCGGGAGTGCTCGGCGTAGCGGGTCTGCTGGGTGGGCCCGGCGCCGTACTCGGACTGCTGCGGCACGCCCGGCTGCCCGTACGGGCCCTGCGGCTGGCCGCCCGGGTACCCCGGCTGGCCGTACGGCTGCTGCTGCGCCCGCGGCGGCCCCGCCTGCGGGTAGTGCTGGCCGTACTGCGCGCGCCCGACCTCCATGGGACGGCTGTACGACGTCCGGGGGACCCCCTGCTGCGGCTCGGCCGGCTGCCCGGTGGAGCCGTCGGCCGGGCGGTAGAGGTAGCCGAACGGGTCGTCGTCCTGCGGGGCACCGCCCCCCTGGCCCTCGGGCACTCCGTTGCTGCCGTCGGTCGTCACGGTGGTCTGCTCCCCCATCCGGTGCGCGCCGCCGGATGGGGGCGGCGCGGATCATGGACGCTGTCGTACCGGGAACCCTACCTGCCGGATGTGACGGCTGGAAAAGACCCCTTGACAACTCACGGGTAACCTCGCCCGACCTGCGGCGCCGGGGCCCGCACGGCCGTACCGTCCGTTCCCGTACGGCCCCGGCCCGGCCCGGGCGGCCCCGCCCTCCGCTCCCGTACGCCTCAGCCCGCCCGCCGGTGCGACCGCTCGCCGCGCGCACCGCGCACGGCCCCGCCCCGGGCCCGCTTCTCGTCGTACATCCGCTCGTCCGCGGTCTGCAGCACCTCCTCGATGCTCATCCCGCAGCCGGCCCAGCCGATCCCGAGGCTCACTCCCACCCGCATCGCCCGCCCGTCGATCCGCATCGGCGGGATGATCGCGTTGCGCAGCCGGTGGGCGAGGTCCTTCGCCTCCTCCCGGCCGATGCCGTCGGCCAGCACCACGAACTCGTCGCCGCCGAGCCGGGCCACCGTGTCGCCGTCCCGGACGGCCTGGCTCAGCCGCCGGGCGACCTCGACCAGCACCGCGTCACCCGCGTTGTGGCCGAACCGGTCGTTGATCGACTTGAAGCCGTCCAGGTCGCAGAAGAGCACCGCGAGCCCTTTGTCCGCCGCGGCCGCGCCGCCGGAGCGGAACGGCGCGGACCAGGCCTCGCCGCCCGGCCCGTGGTCGGCCGGGACCACCGCGTGCACGTGCTCCCCGTAGCCCGGGCCGAGGCCGGGCGGCGGGCCGCCCTCGGGGAGCCCGTAGCCGTGCACCGGCCCGGCGTACGGGTCCGCGCCCTCCAGCGCTTCGTGGGCGGCGTGGGCGCTGTAGGAGTCGGCCGGGTAGCCGTACGGCGGCGGGTAGGCCGCCTCGGCCGGGACGGCGGCCGCGCCGACCGGCTGCGGCTGGGCGCAGAGCCGGCGGGCCAGCCGGGCCTTGAGCTCGGCGCCGTTGGGCAGGCCGGTGAGCGCGTCGTGGCTGGCCCGGTGGGCGAGCTGGAACTCGTGCCGCTTGCGGTCCTCGATGTCCTCGACGTGGGTCAGCAGGAAGCTCGGTCCCTCGGCCGCGTCGGCCACGATCGAGTTGCGCAGACAGACCCACTGGTAGCCGCCGTCCCGCCGGGACAGCCGCAGCTCCGCCCGGCCGCTCTCGGCGCTGGTGCGCTCCAGCAGGGCGCGGTCCTCGGGGTGGACGAGGTCGGCGAAGCTCTGCTGGCGCAGCACCGCCCGGGGGCGGCCGAGCAGCCGACACAGCGCGTCGTTGACCCTGGTCAGCTGGCCGCGCCCGGCGCCGTGCAGTTCGGTGATGGCCATCCCGCTGGGTGCGTACTCGAACGCCTGGCGGAAGCTCTCCTCGCTGGCCCGCAGCGCCTGCTGCTCCTTCTCCAGGCGGGCCAGCGCGCGCTGCATCTCGGCCCGCAGCCGGGCGTTGCCGATCGCGATCGAGGCCTGCAGCGAGAACATCTCCAGCGCCTCGCGGGTCCAGGCGCCGGGGCGCTTGCCGCTGCGCGGGCGGTCCACCGAGAGCACCCCGAGCAGGTCGCCGCCGGCGCTGTACATCGGGGCGAGCAGCCCGTCGGCGGGGTGCCAGTCGTTGGCGTACACGGGCAGCGTGCCGTCCCCGATCCAGCGCGGGATGTCGCTGGCGACGGCCCAGCCGCGGTCGTACGGCAGGAAGCGCAGGGTGCCCCAGTGGTCGCTGACGCCGAGCAGCCGGTCCCAGGACTCCCGGGAGCCGACCTGGCCGAGCAGGACGGAGGGCCCGCCCATCGCGCTCTCCTCCAGCTCCCAGACGGCCGCCACCACGAGGTCGCCGTCCGGCCGGACCAGGCTGACCGCGGCGGCGTCGAAGCCGAGCCCGTGCACCGCGCCCTCGACGACGGCCTGCAGCGTGCCCGCGAGGCTGCGGGCAGCGTTGAGGTCCGCCACGACCCGGTGCAAGGTGCGGAGGGTCGCGAGACGGACGTACGGCTCCGACTCGGCTTCCATGCGGGGGCTCCCCGGCTGCTTCGGATAGTTCTTGATTGGTTATCGTCCGATTGCCAGAAGAACTGAATCACAGGGAGCACAGCGTTCGGCACGCTCGGTCAGCAATAGGCAGCCACTTGTGACTTAAATCACACGACACTAATGCGCCCTTAATCAGCTCATCCGTCCCATAGCGGGACATAAAGCGCTATCGGACCATTTCCTGTGGTCGACCACCCCGGCCGCAGACTGAAGCCGACTGCCTCCGCCCGTCCCCCCGCTTCACTCCTGGGAGTGAGTCCGGCCACCGGCCGCAACCCCGCGGCTGCGCCGCCGGTCCTACGACCAAGGCCCGATGCCGTTTCCCACGGGTGACGACTACCGTGCGGTACGTGTACCCGTCGCCGCAGCCCGAAGCTGCCTCCCACGCCACGCCCGACGAGTTCCGGGCAGCACTCTCCCAGCTCGCCGCCGGCGTGAGCCTGGTGACCGTCCACGACCCGGAGGACGGCGAGGACGTCGGCATGACCGCCACGTCCTTCCTCTCCGTGTCGCTGGAGCCGCCGCTGGTGCTGGTCTCGGTCCGCGAGGACTCCCGGATGGACGAGGTGCTCTCCCGGGTCGACACCTGGGCGGTCTCGGTGCTGACCGAGGGGCAGAAGACGATCGGCTCGCGGTTCGCCATGAAGGGCCGGCTCAGCGACCGGCTGCTGTTCGCCGACACCCCGCACCACCGCGGCCCGCGCACCGGCGCCCCGCTGATCGAGGGCGCGCTGGCCACCGTCGAGTGCCGCACCGAACAGCGGATACCCGCGGGTGACCACACCCTGCTGATCGGCCGCGTCCTGGAGGCCGCCGTACCCGACCCCGGCGGCCGCCCGCTGCTCTACTTCCGCGGCGGCTACCGCGCGCTGGGCTGAGCTACTCGCCGCCCCGCGGCACCTGGCGGCCCTGCTTCAACTCGGAGCGGTGCCGCTTGTTGAACAGCCGCCGCTCGACCATCCCGCGGCTCGGCCTGGTCGCCCGCCGGGCCTTCGGCGGCGGCGCGCAGGCCTCGGTCAGCAGCGCCGACAACCGGGCCGCGGCCGCCTCCCGGTTGCGCCACTGCGAGCGGAACTCCGAGGCGTGGACCACCAGCACCCGGCCGTCCGCCAGCCGCCCGGCCAGCCGTTCCAGGGCACGCTCGCGCCACACCTCGGGCAGCGCCTTGGTGGCCGCCAGGTCGAAGCGCAGCTCGACCTTGGAGTCCGAGGTGTTGACGTGCTGGCCACCGGGGCCGGAAGAACGCGAGAAGCGCCAGACGAGCTCGGCGTCGGGGACGACCACCGACCCCCGTACGCGGATGGGCTCAGGCATGCGTCCATCATCCCGCGACCGCCCCGCCCGGTCACGCGGTTTACTCGCCCGCCCGCCTGCCCGTGACGCGGGGCGGCCGGTTACCCGGGCGGGCCCCGACCCCCGACAATGGCGTACGTGATCGAGCTCGGCTACTCCCTCTCCAACCGCTTCCCCGACCCCCCGCAGACGGACTACCGCACCGCGTCCGTACACGCCCTGCGGCACGACCTGTTCTGCGGCGACGTCTATCTGGACGCCGAGGGCGCGGAGCTCTCCACCGCCTGGGGCTGGGTGCCGGTGCTCGACTTCGCCTGGGCGCTGTGCGACATCGCCGAGCACCTCGACCGCGACCCGGACGGCAGCCGGGCCGCCCGGGTGCAGACCGCCGACCTCGACTTCACCCAGAACACCGAGCTGCTGCGCTTCGCCCGCCGCTTCAACTGGGTCGAGGTCACCGCGACCTGGCTGCCCGACGAGCCGCCGGCCGTGATCCGGCACAGCGAGCTGCGCCGCGAGGCCCGGGACTTCCTCCAGGACACCCTCGCCGACCTCTTCGACATGCACCCCGATCTGGCCGACAACCCGAACATCTGGTCGCTGCAGGGCCGGTTCCGCCGGATCTGACACCGCTCTTTGCCCGAACTTTGCCCTGTCATTGACGCCCACGAAGAATTCACGGTCCCTGCGGAACCAAGCCGCCGGAGTATTGCGTTGTCCCGGGAAAAGCGCGCGAAGCGAATGAAGGGACTGCAATCACCATGCCTGTGAGCCTCTCCAAGGGTGGCAACGTCTCGCTGACCAAGGAGGCCCCCGGTCTGTCCGCGGTCACCGTCGGCCTGGGCTGGGACGTCCGCACCACGACCGGCGCCGAGTTCGACCTCGACGCCAGCGCGATCGTGCTGAACGCGGACGGCAAGGTGCTGTCCAACGGCCACTTCGTCTTCTTCAACAACACCAGCACGCCGGACAACACCGTCGTGCACACCGGTGACAACCGCACCGGCGAGGGCGCGGGCGACGACGAGTCGATCAACGTCAACCTGGCCGGCCTGCCGGCCGAGGCCGCCAAGATCACCTTCCCGGTCACCATCTACGACGGCGTCGCCCGCGGCCAGAACTTCGGCCAGGTCCGCAACGCCTACATCCGTGTGGTGAACGCCAGCGGCGGCGCCGAGATCGCCCGCTACGACCTCTCCGAGGACGCCGCCACCGAGACCGCGATGATCTTCGGCGAGCTCTACCGCAACGGCGGCGAGTGGAAGTTCCGCGCCGTCGGCCAGGGCTACGCCTCCGGCCTGGCGGGCATCGCCCAGGACTTCGGCGTCCAGCTCTGAGACGTCCGGGCCTGAGGCATCGACCTCTGAGGCGTCCAGCCCTGACGCCCCCCTGACAACGCCGCGGCGCGGGAAGTCGGTCCGTCCGACTTCCCGCGCCGCGGCGTTCGTCCAGGTCCCTCAGCGCGAGGCGCGCAGCTCCGGCAGCTGGATCAGCTCGGTCTCGTCCTCCGGCGTCAGGTCCACCACGGTCGGCTCGCCCTGCTCCGGCAGCCCGTCCGGCTGCGCGGCCAGCACGCCGTCCTCCACCTCGGTCGTCTCCGCGGCCCGGGCCTCGGCCTCGGCCTTGGCGGCCACCGCCTCGTCGCCCACCACGTCCGCCAGGTCGGCCCGCTCGCCCAGCTCGGCGACACTGCCCACCGCCGGCGCCGGTGCGCCCGGGCGCACCGCCGCGCCCGGGCCTCGGCCGAAGAAGCTGAAGCCCTGCCCGCGCACCTGCCCGGACTGCGCCATCCGCGGCCGCTGCCGCTCCGCCGGCACCGGCGCCGCGGCCGGGGCGGCCGGCGTCCCGCCGAGCTGACCGACCGTCGCGGTCAGCGCCGGGCGCACCGGCGCGGGCTGCACCGGCGCGGACCGCCGCGGCGGCTCTGCCACCGGCGCCTGCGCCGGTGTGGGCACCGCGGGCACCACCGGGGCGGGCACGGCCACCGGGGCGGCCTGCACGGCCGGAGCCACCGGCGCGGCCGGGGCGGTACGCGCCCGCAGCGCGACCTCCGCGCCCGCCGTCAGCGCCCGCTGCGCCTCCTGCTCCGCCGCACGGCGCTCCAGCAGCCGCAGCACGGCCGCGGCGCGCACGTAGGCGGCCGGGCTGGCCGGGTACTTGGGGCGGCTCGCGGCGAGCGCCCGCTGGGCCGCCTCGGCCTCCTTGAGCGCCTGCTCGGCCACCGACACGGCCCGCTCCCGCAGCAGCCGGGCGATCTCGGTCTCGGCCTTCGCCAGCCGCGACTTCTCCGCCGTCAGCCGTCGGCCGAACCGGGTGGCCCGCTCCTCGGCGACCTCCGCCGCGTACTCGGCCTCCGCCAGCTGTTCCTCGAAGCGCTCCTCGGCCCGCAGCCGCTGCGCCGCGGACATCTCGGCGGCCGCCCGGGCCGCCTTGTCGCGCTGGCGCAGCAGCAGCGCGAAGCCGAGCGTCGCGATCACCGCCGCGACGCCCACCGAGCGCACCAGGATGGTGTCCTGACTGAAAACCAGAGCGGCCAGTGCGGCGACCAGCAGTACGCCGGCGGCGGTGGGGGGAAAGACCCGGCCGAGGACGGAGGAATGACGGTGGCGTCCGCGAGACATGCCAAGAAACTAGCGTGCGAATTGGGGCCCTGTCAGCCCAGGGTCCCCTTCCGCCCTTGACATGGTGCGGTTTTTACCGCACGTGCCCGGCGTTTCACTCAAGATCACCAAGAAGGCCCTGCTCAGCGGTGCGACGCCGCCGGACCGCCCGATCCGTTCGGGCCGTCGTGGTTCTCCGGCAGCTTGCAGACGTGCTGGACCCAGAGCGCCGCGGCGATCACCGCGGCCCCCGCCAGCACCGCGAACCCGGCCGTAACGGCCTGATCCTTGCGGGCCGACACGTCCAGCTCCCCCAGCAGGTAGATCCCCGCGCCCGCATAGATGCCGGTGACCACGGCCGAGACCAGCGCGCTGGCCTGCCCCAGCACCACCGCCCGGGCCGCGAGCAGCGGGTCGACCCCCTTCGCGCCGTGCTGGCGCTCGCGCACCGCCTTCAGCCGGGCCCGCAGCGACAGCCCGGTCGCCAGCAGGATCACCGCCACCGCCGCCAGCACGATCGGCGCCGCGCCCGGCACGGCCGGCAGCGTGTCCAGGGAGGCCCACAGCTTGGAGCCTGCCCAGGACAGCGCCGTCGTGGCGGCGGTGATGCCGATCAGCAGGCGGAGGCGAAGCAGCTTCACTCGGAGCAGGTCCTTCCCGGGGTACCAGAGCCGGCCGCCCGCCCGGTGGCCCGGCTCGGCGGCGCCAGGCCACCGTACCGGGCCCGGCCGGGCGGGCACCCGCGCGAACGACGGTCACCTACTCGTACGGCCGGGCCCCCGGTCGAGTTCCCTGGCGGCTACTCGCCCGCTCGCCTCCGAACCGCTCCGGTCCGGTCCGGTGCCGACGGTCGGCGCTCCAGCGCTCGCTCCTCGCTTGCCCCGGGCGGCTACTCCGGCAGCGTCAGCCGGATGTCCTCGCGGCGCTTCACGCCCTGCGCGTCCGCCCCGCCGAGCGCGTCCAGCAGCGCGTCGACCCGCCCGTGGCCGGGCACCTCGGCCTCCGGCTGGGCGTCCAGCCACGGGGCGAGCACGAAGGCCCGCTCGTGCGAGCGCGGGTGCGGCAGCAGCAGCTGCGGGTCGTCGCTGAGCACGCCCTCGTAGGCCAGGATGTCGACGTCCAGGGTGCGCGGGCCCCAGTGGACGGTCCGCACGCGCCCGAAGGCGTCCTCGATCGCGTTGCCGCGCTCCAGCAGGTCCCGCGGGGGCAGCGAGGTGCGCAGCACCACGACCGCGTTGTAGTAGTTCGGCTGTTCCTCGGGGCCGCCGACGGCCTCGGTCTCGTAGACCGCGGAGACGGCCTTGATCTTCAGCCCCGGGGTGTCGGCGAGCGCGTCGACGGCACCCTGCAGGGTGTCCAGCCGGTTGCCCAGGTTGCTGCCGAGCGCGATCACCGCGCAGTGCTGGCTGTGCAGCGTGGTGTCGGCGGAGTCCACCCGGCTCTCCAGGTCGAACGCGTTCGGCGCGACGGTCTGGTCGCTGGTGCTCATCGAAAGTCCTCTGCATCGGATACCGGGCGCGCGGTGGGGGTCATGCGCGGCCCCGGTGGATGGTCACGGTCACGTCGTCGAACGGCACGGTGATCGGGGCGTCCGGCTTGTGCACGGTGACCTCGACCTCCTCGACCGCTTCGTGCTTGAGGCACTGGTCGGCGATGCGCTGGGCCAGGGTCTCGATCAGGTCGACCGGCTCCCCGGCGATGATCGCGGTGACCTCCTCGGCCACGATGCCGTAGTGCGCCGTGCGGGTGAGGTCGTCTCCGGACGCGGCAGGGCGGGTGTCCAGGTACAGCACGAGGTCGACCACGAAGGTCTGGCCCTCGACGCGCTCGCGCTCGAAGACGCCGTGGTGGCCCCGGGCTCGCAGCCCCCGCAGGGTGACGCGGTCCAGCAAACGAATCACTGCTCCCAGTCGGACGGGCCCCGCCCGGAGAAAGGCATGGACGGGCAGGGCGAAGGCGGGCAGCACGCCCGCCACTCCGTTTCGAATCTACCCGCGAGCACGGACAACGCCTGACCGTCCTACCCGGCAGCAAACGACGCTACGCGCACCGGAATGGCGATTGACGTGAACGTTCGGTGACCACTCGCGAATTCCCGGGCGGCTTCCCGGCACGACATTTCCGCAGTCGCCGGAATCAGTCCTCGTCGTCCTCGTCACCGCTGGTCAGAACGGGTGAACCGTGGTGCGACCAGAGCTTCCACCCGGCCGGGGTACGACGGAACAGATTCGTCGAGACCACCTTTCCGCCGACCAGCGGTCCGAGTTCGCCCTCCTCCTCCGCCTCACCGCCGGAGAGGATGTTCTCCGTGCACGTGACAAGGGCCACATCACCGTGGACCTCGGCCTCGACATCGGTCAGGAAGAACTGGATGTACTCCGTGTTCGCCATGATCAGCATGTACGAACGGGTCACCTGCGCCCGCCCGCGCAGCACCGGCCAGCCGGGGTGCACGCACACCACGCCGCCCTTGTCGTCGGCGTCCGCGGCGCCCAGCCAGGCGTCCTCGACCGCTTCCAGGTCCCCCCGCTCCAACGCCTCGTAGAGTCCTCGGTTCGCCGCGAGCACGGCCTCCAGGTCCGCCTCGCGGGCCTGTCCGGCCGTACCGCCGCTCAACCTGCCGTCACCTGTCACAGACCCTCCCTCACCCCGCCGTCCTTGCCCGCCGTCGGGCAGGAGTGCCCCGGCCGCGCCGCGCGCTGCCAGGCCGCGACCACCCGGACGGCGTCCGCCGTGCCGGACACGTCGTGCACCCGCACCGCCCAGGCCCCGGCCCTGGCCGACAGCACCGACACCGCGGCCGTCGCGTCGTCGCGCTCCCGGGGCGGGCGCAGTTCCCCGGTTGCCGGGTCGGCGAGCAGCGTACCCAGGAACCGCTTGCGCGAAGCCGCCACGAGGACGGGACGGCCGAGCGCGGTGAGCTCGTCCAGGCGGCCGAGCAGCGCCCAGTTGTGCTCGGGGGTCTTGGCGAAGCCGAGCCCGGGGTCGAGGATCAGCTGGTCCTCCTTGACCCCGGCCGCCAGCAGCGCGTCCACCCGGTCGGTCAGCTCGGCGACCACGTCGCGCACCACGTCGCCGTAGACGGCCAGCTTGTCCATGTCGGCGGACTGCCCGCGCCAGTGCATCACCACGAAGGGCGCGCCGGTCTCGGCGACCACCCGGGCCATCGCCGGGTCGGCGAGCCCGCCGGAGACGTCGTTGACGACCGCGGCGCCGGCCTCGACGGCCCGCTCGGCGACCGAGGCGCGCATGGTGTCCACCGACACCATCACCCCGGCGTCGGCGAGCTCGCGCACCACCGGGATCACCCGGCGCAGCTCCTCGTCCTCGGGCACCCGCTGCGAGCCCGGCCGGGTGGACTCGCCCCCGACGTCGACCAGGTCCGCGCCGCGAGCCCGCAGGGCGAGCCCGTGCGCGATCGCCTTGGCGGGGTCGTGCCAGAGCCCGCCGTCCGAGAAGGAGTCGGGCGTGACGTTGACGACGCCCATCACGGCGCAGCGTTCGAGCCGCGGCAGACCGGCCGGCAAGGAGAAGGACGGCAGTTCGCTCATGCTCCCCATTATCGAACGGGGCCCCCACCGAGGATTCTCGGCGGGGGCCCCGTGCGGTCCACAGCGGCCCGTCCACACCGGCCGCTCACGGCGACCGGCCTCAGACGGCCTCAGGCGGCCTCGGTGACCTCGCGGGCCGACGGCACCGGCATCAGCCCCTCACGCTGGCGCTTGCGGCCGAAGCGCGGCATGCCGAGGGTGATGAAGGCCTCCGCCTGCATCGCGGCGAAGCCGATCCGCGGCAGGTCCCGGGTGTTCGGGAACACCAGGAAGCGCGGCTCCCACTCCGGCTGGAACTTGGCGTTGAACTTGTACAGCGACTCGATCTGGAACCAGCGCGAGAGGAACACCAGCAACCCGCGCCAGGCGCGCAGCACCGGGCCGGCGCCGATCCGCTCGCCGCGGGCCAGCGCCGAGCGGAACATCGCGAAGTTGAGCGACACCCGGCGGATGCCCATCGCGGGCACCGCCTGCAGCGCGGCGACGATCAGCAGCTCGTTCAGGCCCGGGTCGGCGGCGCGGTCGCGGCGCATCAGCTCCAGCGAGATGCCGTCCGGCCCCCAGGGCACGAAGTGCAGCACGGCCTTCAGGTCGTCGCCGCTCTCGCCCTCCTCCGGGTCCTTGTGGGCGGTGACGACCACGCAGTCGTCGTCCAGCGGGTCGCCGAAGCGGCCCAGCGCCATCGAGAAGCCGCGCTCGGTGTCCGTGCCGCGCCAGCGGGCGGCGGCGTCGGCGATCCGGTACTTCTCCTCCACGGTGAGGTCGGAGACCCGGCGCACCTTGCAGGAGTAGCCGTTGCGCTCGATCCGCTTGACCATCTGGCGGACGTTGCGCATGGCCCGGCCGGAGAGCGAGAAGGTGGAGGTGTCGACGATCGCCTCGTCGCCCAGCTCCAGCGCGTCCAGGCCCGCCTCACGGGTCCAGACCTCGCCGCCGACCTCGCTGCAGCCCATCACGGCCGGCACCCAGGCGTGCTCGCGGGCCTCGGCCATGAACACCTTGATCGCGCCCGGCCAGGCCTCGACGTCGCCGACCGGGTCACCGGAGGCCAGCATCACGCCGGAGACCACCCGGTAGGAGATCGCGGCCTTGCCGGTGGGCGAGAACAGCACGCTCTTGTCGCGGCGCAGCGCGAAGTAGCCGAGCGAGTCGCGCTCGCCGTGCTTGGTCAGCAGCGCGCGGACCTTCTCCTCGTCGTCCGCGGTGAGCTCGGGCTTGGGCTTGCCCGGGCGCAGCGCCAGGTACGCGGTGGTGAAGGCGGTCAGCAGGCCGAGCCCGCCGAGCAGGTAGGCGACCAGGTCGGACATCCGCTCGTTGGTGTAGCGGATCGGGCCCTCGAAGCCGAAAAGTCCGTACCCGACGTGCTGCAGGCGCTCGCCCAGGCCCGGGTGGCCGAACTCGTACTTGGTGCGGGTGCTCACGATCAGCAGGCCGAGCAGCACGCTGAGGACGCCCATGACGACCAGGTTGACCACCGCGCGCCAGCGGGTGCGCGGGTCGGCCTTGGCGTAGAACTCGCGCTGGTGCACGAGCATCACCGCGAGCACGGCCAGCGAGACCACCGCCGGGCCGACCTGGTGCCAGCGCACGATGTGCAGCGCCGCACCGACCGGCAGCAGCACGCAGACCACCCGCCAGGCCCGCCGCTTGCGCCGGCGCAACGCGTGCGCGAGCGGCACCAGCAGGATGCCGACCATCAGCGTGCCGACCGCGGCCAGGCTCGTGGTGCCGCCGGGCAGCTGCCCCGCGAAGGTGTGCATCTTGGTGTGCCGGAGCTTGGGGAACACCGCACTGGCGATGTCGACCAGCCCGATCAGCAGACAGGCGTAGCCGACCGCGCCCGGGAGCCAGGCCCTCGGAACGGAGGCTGCCTGGGTACGCAGCGTCTGCAGGCCGCGACGACGGCGCGGCGGCTGCTCGGGGCTCGGCTCAACGGACACGGGAACGCTCATGGAAGCTCAGCGTAGAGGCTGCGGGGCGGTGTCCGGTCACTCCGGGGGAGGACGCGTGATGGACCTTCATGCCTATTCCTTCATCAGGCAATGCGCATACCAAGGACCCGGAAACGGTCGGTAAACCGGGGCCGTGGACGCGCTGCGGGTTGAGCCGGCGGTGGGAGCCGGGGGGTTGCCGCAGCGTGGCGCGGCAGGACCCTCCGGGACGCGTTACGTACGGTGGACGCCGCATTCTAGGGCGCCGGTTGCCTGTGACTTACCCCGCCCCACCGCCCCCTCCCGGGCGCCCGGACAGCCTAGCCGCGGTGGCCCGGCCTGACGGACCGCCAGACGATGAAGCCTGCACCGACAGTCTCCCACCGGAAGGCCGACGGCATGGAACTGACCAGCGACGCGCTGGTGAACTCGCTGCTCGCGCTCGGCGCCGCGGCCCTCGTCACCACCCTGTGGATCTGGCCCCGGCTGGCGAGGCAGCGCCCGCTGCCGGTGCTCGGCCGGATCGGCCTGCTGACGGTGGTTCAAGTCTCGGTCCTGGCCGTGCTCGCGCTCTCGGTGAACAACTCGTTCGGGTTCTACACGTCCTGGGACGACCTGCTCAGCCCCGGCGGCGCCAAGCTCGCGCTGACCAGCAACGAGAACCACAAGGGCGGCACCCCGGTCGCCGACGCGCTGGTCCAGCCCACCGGCGAGGGCGGCCTGGAGACCATCACCAACCTGCCGAAGGGCACCCCCGAGGAGGTCGGCAAGGTCGAGTCGGTCCGGGTCAGCGGCAAGGAGACGGGCTTCTCCGACCAGATGTTCGTCTACCTGCCGCCCGAGTACTTCGACCCGAAGTTCGCCCTGGTCCGCTTCCCCGTCCTGCTGGCCATCGCCGGCTACCCGGGCACCACGCTGAACCTGCTCCACGAGCTCCCCTTCGCCCAGACCGCGATGGAGCTGCAGCGCTCCGGCAAGATGCCGCCGACCGTCCTGGTGATGGCCCGCCCGGCGGTCGTCCCGTCCCGGGACACCGAGTGCGTGGACGTCCCCGGCGGCCCGCGGACGGAGACCTGGTTCGTCAAGGACGTGCCCGAGGCCGTCCGCAGCAGCTACCGGGTCGGCCGTACCGCCGGGTCCTGGGCCACCTTCGGCTACTCCACCGGGGGCAGCTGCGCGCTGCGCCTGGCGATGCGCTTCCCGAACGTCTTCGGCAGCGCGGCGAGCCTGCACGGCGACTTCACCGTGCGCCAGGACAACTACACCAACGGAGACCTCTTCAACGGCGACAAGGCGCTGACCCAGCAGCACGACCTCGGCTGGCGGCTGCAGAACCTGCCGGTGCCGCCGCTCAACCTGCTGGTGGTCTCCACCCGCAAGGAGGGCGACTACCCGCAGACCGTCCAGTTCGTCGAACAGGCCGCCCAGGCCACGGCGGCCAACCCGCAGTTCACAGTCGAATCGCTCTACCTGGACGACGGCGGGCACAACTTCGACAGCTGGACCAAGGAGCTCCCGGCCTCGTTGGAGTGGCTGGGCTCGCACCTCGGCTAACGCGTGTGAGTGATTACCCGCCGGTCGGCCCGGTCGGCCGGCGGCCCGGGGGGAACGTATCGCGGCCGTCCGCCCGCCGCCCCGGCGGGCGCCGCCCCGGATCCGCGCAGGAGGCGCCGTGCTGAGCACCCGATCGCTCTTCAACGAGATCTACCGGAACGACCAGGCGTACCAGCTGTTCTGCAGCATCGCGGCCGGCGGCGAGGACCAGGGCGGCTGGGAGAACGAGCGGATCACCGCCCTCACGAGCGATCCGGTCCTCGCCCCGAAGGTGGCCCGGCACGGCGCCGACGAGCGCAAGCACGGCCGGATCTTCACCCAGCTGCTGACCAAGCGCGGCCTGCCCAAGGTGGCGGTCCCGGACGAGGCCGACTACTGCATGCTGCTGGAGCGCCAGGGCGTCGGCCTCTCCCACGAACGGCTGAACAGCGACGTCCCGCTGACCGAGCGCGAGATCATCACCTACCTCGCGCACAGCCGGGTCACCGAGCAGCGCGCCGCCGAGCAGATGCGCCAGCTGGTCAAGGTGTACGGGGACAACCCCGACCTCGGCCGGGCGATGCGGATGATCTCCGCCGACGAGGACAACCACCTCGCGTACTGCCACGAGGAGTTGCTGCGGCTGGAGGCCGAGGGCCACGGCCCGTACATCCGGCACACCCTGGAGACCAGCGCCCGCGGCGAGATCCGCACCCACCGGGACGTCGGCCTGGCGGTCACCGCCCGGATGGCGCGGATCCTGCGCTGGCCGCGCTGGCAGCTCGCCGTGGTCACCCTCGGGGTGCACGCGCTCTACCTGTACGACCGCGCCTACGGCTGGCGCCGGATGGTCACCCTGCGGATGCCGGAGCGCCGCAACGCACTGGGCACCCCGGCTCCGGCGCACGCGGAGCACGAGGTGCCCTGAGCTACAGCCGCTGTCGGCCGACGGCCCCTATCGTCCGATGATCAGGCTCATCGCCTCGGCCCGGGTGGCCGCGTCGCGCAGCTGGCCGCGCACGCACGAGGTGATGGTCTTGGCGCCGGGCTTGCGGATGCCGCGCATCGACATGCACATGTGCTCGCACTCGACCACGACGATCGCCCCGCGCGGCTCCAGGATCCGCATCAGCGCGTCGGCCACCTGGCTGGTCAGGCGTTCCTGCACCTGCGGCCGGCGGGCGTAGACGTCGACCAGCCGGGCCAGCTTGGACAGGCCGGTGATCTTGCCGCTGGTGGACGGGATGTAGCCGACGTGCGCCACGCCGCGGAACGGCACCAGGTGGTGCTCGCAGACCGACGTCAGCTCGATGTCCTTGACCAGCACCATCTCGTCGTGGCCGAGGTCGAAGGTCGTGGTGAGCACCTCCTCCGGCTCCTGCCAGAGGCCCGCGAATATCTCCTTGTAGGCACGCGCCACCCGGGCCGGGGTCTCCAGCAGGCCCTCGCGGTCCGGATCCTCCCCCACGGCGAGCAGCAGCTCGCGGATGGCGTTCTCGGCCCGCTTCTGGTCGAAGGCACCGACGGCGGGCGGACCGTCGAGCGTCACCGGGTCGATCATGCGGGCCTCGCTTACGTCTGGGAACTCTGGCTGAACAGCACGGATGCCGCGCCTCCAGGGTACAAACCCTGGTGACGCGGCATCCATTCCCCTTGGATCCGGGGGGTCAGCTCTCGGTCGGCGGCTCGGCGGCCGGCAGCGGCGGGAGCTTCACGATGTCCACCGGAGCGGTGTCCACCGCGGCGGCGGCGCCGTTGGTGAGCGCCAGCTCCTTCGGCGACTGCACCGGCGGCCGGGTGGACGGCGTCCGGCGGGCGGAGCCCGTCCAGGCCGGCCGGGCCGGGCGCTTGACGATCGGGGCGAAGATCTCGGCGATCTGCTCCTTGTTCAGGGTCTCCTTCTCCAGGAGCTCCAGCACCAGGTTGTCGAGCACGTCGCGGTTCTCGACCAGGATCTCCCAGGCCTCGTTGTGCGCGCTCTCGATGAGCTTCTTGACCTCTTCGTCGACCAGCCCGGCGACCTCTTCCGAGTAGTCGCGCTGGTGGCCCATCTCGCGGCCCAGGAACGGCTCCGAGTTGTCGCTGCCGAACTTGATCGCGCCCAGACGCTCGGTCATGCCGTACTGGGTGACCATGGCCCGCGCCGTGGCGGTGGCCTTCTCGATGTCGTTCGAGGCGCCGGTGGTCGGGTCGTGGAAGACCAGCTCCTCCGCCGCGCGCCCGCCCAGCATGTAGGCCAGCTGGTCGAGCATCTCGTTGCGGGTGGTGGAGTACTTGTCCTCGTCCGGCAGCACCATGGTGTAGCCGAGGGCCCGGCCGCGGGACAGGATGGTGATCTTGTGCACCGGGTCGCTGTACTGACAGGCCGCCGCGACCAGGGCGTGGCCGCCCTCGTGGTACGCGGTGATCTTCTTCTCCTTGTCGGACATGATCCGCGTGCGCTTCTGCGGACCGGCCACGACGCGGTCGATCGCCTCGTCCAGGATGCCGTTGTCGATCAGCTTCTTGTCCGAGCGGGCGGTCAGCAGCGCCGCCTCGTTCAGGACGTTCGACAGGTCGGCACCGGTGAAGCCGGGGGTGCGCTTGGCGACGGCCGACAGGTCGACGTCGGGCGCGATCGGCTTGCCCTTCTGGTGCACCTTGAGGATGTCCAGACGGCCCTGGAGGTCGGGGCGCTCCACCGCGATCTGGCGGTCGAAGCGGCCCGGGCGCAGCAGCGCCGGGTCCAGGATGTCGGGGCGGTTGGTCGCGGCGATCAGGATCACGCCGCCCTTGACGTCGAAGCCGTCCATCTCGACCAGCAGCTGGTTGAGGGTCTGCTCGCGCTCGTCGTGCCCGCCGCCGAGGCCCGCGCCGCGGTGCCGGCCGACGGCGTCGATCTCGTCGACGAAGATGATCGCCGGGGCGTTCGCCTTGGCCTGCTCGAAGAGGTCGCGGACGCGGCTGGCGCCGACACCGACGAACATCTCGACGAAGTCCGAGCCGGAGATCGAGTAGAACGGCACCCCGGCCTCGCCCGCGACGGCACGCGCCAGCAGGGTCTTGCCGGTACCGGGCGGGCCGTAGAGCAGCACGCCCTTGGGGATCTTGGCGCCGACGGCCTGGAACTTGGCCGGCTCCTGCAGGAACTCCTTGATCTCGTGGAGCTCCTCGACCGCCTCGTCGGCGCCTGCGACGTCGGAGAAGGTGGTCTTCGGGGTGTCCTTGGTGAGCAGCTTGGCCTTGGACTTGCCGAACTGCATGACCCGGGAGCCGCCGCCCTGCATCTGGTTCATCAGGAACAGGAAGACCAGGACGATGATCACGATCGGGAGCATCGACAGCAGCAGGCTGACGAAGGTGCTCTGCTTCTCCGGGCTGACGGTGTAGCCCTCGGCGAGCGTGCTCGCGTCCTTGTCGTTGATCTGGGCCTGCAGCTTGTCGGCGATCGCGACACCCTGGTCGCCGATGTACGAGGCCTGGAACTTGGCGCCGGACGGGGTCTTGCCCGTACCGGCGTTGGGCAGCGTTGCCCCGTCCTTCAGCTGGATCTTGATCGTGTTCGAGTCACCGGTGGTGATCTGCGCCGACTTGACATTGTGCGCGTCGATCGCCGCGACCACCTGACCGGTGTCCACCGTCTTGTAGCCGTTCGAATCCGAAACGACCTGCATCAAGACGATGACGGCGAGGACGGCCAGCACGATCCACATGATCGGCGCACGGAAGTATCGCTTGACGTCCATCCATGCGGGGCGTTGCCGCCCCGTCCCTCCTGCCACTCAACGGCGCCGTGTGGCTGTGGGCCGCGGCGCATCCGGTCGGTGCTCATGTGAAGAGCGGTTTATTGGACCGTACCGCAGTCGGACCCACCGATGGCGGGAGCACTGCGACACGGCTTTGGTTCTTTTGGTCCCCCGGTCCAACGGGCGGGAACGACCTACTGTTCCCGCCCCTAGCCCGAACGGACCCTCAGCCGCCGTAGACGTGCGGGGCGAGGGTGCCGATGAAGGGGAGGTTACGCAGCTTCTCGGCGTAGTCCAGGCCGTAACCGACCACGAACTCGTTCGGGATGTCGAAGCCGACGTACTTCACGTCGATCTCGACCTTGGCCGCGTCCGGCTTGCGCAGCAGGGTGCAGACCTCCAGCGAGGCCGGGCCGCGCGAGCCCAGGTTGCCCAGCAGCCAGGACAGCGTCAGACCGGAGTCGATGATGTCCTCGACGATCAGGACGTCACGGCCGGCGATGTCGGTGTCCAGGTCCTTCAGGATCCGCACCACGCCGGAGGACTTGGTGCCCATCCCGTACGAGGAGACGGCCATCCAGTCCATGGTGACCTGCGAGTGCAGGGCCCGGGCGAGGTCGGCCATGACCATCACGGCCCCCTTGAGGACGCCGACGATCAGCAGGTCCTTGCCTGCGTAGTCCCGGTCGATGCGCTCGGCCAGCTCCAGGAGCTTGGCGTCGATCTCGTCCTTGCTGATGAGCACCTTCGCGAGGTCAGCGCCCATGTCGTTCTGGTCCACCGGGGATACGTCCTCAAACGTTCGGGGTCTGTGTGGCCGGCGGTCGGCTCCCCCGGGGCATGCCTCGCCCGTCAGTCGCCCTGCCGCCGAAAGACCAGCGTGCCACACCTGCGGGTGGCCTCGACGCCCCCGGGTAGGTGCAGCGGCCCCTGGCCTCGCCATCCGGTGACCAGCAGGTCGATCGTCTCCAGGTGCCGGGCGAACAGGTCCCCGGCCGGACAGCCCGCGCGCAGTGCGGCCCGGCGCAGCACCCGGCGGCGTACGGCCGGCGGCAGTTCGGCCAGTTTCACGGCGTCCAAGGCGCCTTCGCCCGTACGGAGGTCGCGTTCGGCCAGGGAGGCCCACTGGTCGAGGGCGTCGGCGTCGTCGCGGAACAGCCGGGCGGTGCGGGCCAGGGCCTCGACCACGCCGCCGCCCAGGTGCTTCTCCAGGACCGGCAGCACCTCGTGCCGGACCCGGGAGCGGGTGTAGGCGGGATCACAGTTGTGCGGGTCGTCCCAGACCGGGATCGACTGGGCGGAGCAGGCCTGCCGGGTGGCCGCCCGGTCCAGCTCCAGCAGCGGACGGCGGTAGCGGCCCTTCTGGGCCGGCATCCCGGCCAGCGAGCGGGCGCCCGAACCGCGGGCCAGGCCCAGCAGTACGGTCTCGGCCTGGTCGTCCCGGGTGTGGCCGAGCAGGACGGCGATCGCGCCGTGGCGGTCGGCGGCCTCGTCCAGGGCCGCGTAGCGGGCGTCCCGCGCGGCGGCCTCCGGGCCGCCGGTGCGGCCGACGCGCACCGGGATCGCCTCGACCGGGTCGAGGCCGAGCGAGCGCAGCCGCTCGGCCACCTGGGCGGCGCGCTCGGCGGAGCCGGCCTGGAGGCCGTGGTCGACGGTGACGGCGCCGACCCGCAGGCCGATCTTGGGGGCCTCGAAGGCGGCGGCGATGGCCAGTGCCATCGAGTCCGCGCCGCCGCTGACGGCGACGAGGACCAGCGGCGAGCCGGGCGCAGCCGGGGTCCGGGGCAGCCCGGACGGGTGGCGGGCGGCGTTGCCGATCAGGGTGGTGCCGACGGCGGCACCCACCAGCGGCGCCCCGGCCGGGCGCTCGCGGGGCTCGCGCACGGGCGCGGTGAAGGTGGAACCGGCCTCGGCGGCGAGGTCGGTGAGCGTGCGGCGAACGGCCAGGCGTATCGCGGCGACGGCGGGGTGAGGGCCCACGGCGGACGACTCCTCGACGGAGGGGGGACAGGGCTGCGGCTGACGCGGCGGGGCCGCGCAGTCGCGTAGCGCGGCGTTACCGGGCGCTCACAGATGGTGGCAGAAAGGAGCGACCCGCTACGCCACCCGCGCCACCGGTACGACCACCGTCCCACGTTCGGGTGAATGAAGAAACGCTTCTTCACCCGTCGTCTGCCCGATTGGACCACTCGTACGAGCGGGTTTGACCGACGCGCGCCGCTTGCCGCCCGGCTGGCGGCGCGCCTGCGTCACGGCCGGGCCGTCAGCGGGCCACCCGGGCCACCCAGGCGGCCGGGTCGTGGATCTCCTCCTTGGTCGGCAGGGTGTTCGGGGAGGTCCACACCCGGTTGAACCCCTCCATGCCGACCTGCTCCACCACCCCGCGCACGAACACCGCGCCGTCCTGGTACTGGCGCAGCTTGGCGTCCATGCCCAGCAGTCGGCGCAGCAGCAGGTCGAGCCGGTTCGCACCGCGGTCCCGGCGCTGCTGGAACTTCTCCCGGATCTCCGCGACCGTCGGCACGACGGCCGGGCCCACACCGTCCATCACCACGTCCGCATGGCCCTCCAGCAGCGACATCACGGCCGTCAGCCGGCCGAGGATCTCGCGCTGCGCCGGCGACTGGACGATCTCCAGGAGGTTCGACGAGGAGGCGCTCTCCCGGCCGCCGACGCCCGGCAGGCCGCCGAGCGAACCCGCCGCGTCCCGCAGGCGGTCCAGCAGGGCGCCCGGGTCGACGTCCGTCTCGGCGAGGAAGGACTGCACCTCGGACTGGATGTGGTCGCGCAGCCACGGCACGGCGGTGAACTGCGTCCGGTGCGTCTCCTCGTGCAGGCAGACCCAGAGCCGGAAGTCGGACGGGTCGACGTCCAGCTCCCGCTCGACGTGCACGATGTTGGGCGCCACCAGCAGCAGCCGGCCCGGCCCCGGGCCCTCCGGCCCCAGCCGCGGCTTGTCGAACAGTGCCGCCGGGCTGTCCGGAGCCTCCAGCGGGGGCTCCGCCGGGGCGAAGGTCTCGTACTGGCCCAGCACCTTGGTCGACAGGAACGCCAGCAGCGCCCCGACCTCGATGCCGGTGGCCTTCTCCCCCACGGTGCCGAGCATCCCGGCCGTCGCGCTGTTCGCCCGCCGCGCCTGGAGCTTCTCCACCAGCGGCTGGACCACCGTGCGGAAGCCCGCCACGTTCGCCCGCACCCACCCGGGGCGGTCCACCACCAGCACCGGCGTCGCCGCGGCCTGGGCCAGGCTCGACGACCGCATGCCGGTGAACGCCCGTACGTGCTCCTCCGCCTCCAGGGCGTGTCGGCGCAGCTCGGCGACCACCGCCGCCGCCTCCGCCCGGCTCACCTCGGGCCCCGGCCGAACCAGCCTGGTCGCAGTCGCGACCGCGAGGTTCCAGTCGACCATGTCAGCACCGCCACTCGCGCTCGTCATGCCCTCACCGTACGTGCTCCCCACCGCCTACGGCAGCCACCTGCCGCGAACAGCTCCGCCCGGGGCCGGGGGCGGTGCGGCGGGTCAGTGGCAGCCGCAGGCGGTGAGGCGGGCGGCGATGCGGTCCATCGCGGCGCGGGTGGTGTCGACGGAGGCCGTGACGGGGGTGCGGGTCATGACGGCGAAGGCGAGGAGGCGGCCGTCGGCATCGACGACGGTGCCGGCGAGGGTGTTGACGCCGCTGAGGGTGCCGGTCTTGGCGCGGATCAGCCCGGCCGCGTCGGCGGCGCCCGACCCGGAGCCGTACCGCTTGCCGAGGGTGCCGGTGAAGCCGGCGACGGGCAGGCCGGTGAGCACCGGGCGCAGGGCCGGGTGCTGCTCGGAGGCGGCCAGGGAGAGCAGCCGGACCAGGACGGCGGGCGGGATCGCGTTGCGCGGGTTCAGGCCGCTGCCGTCGTTGAGGACCACGTCGGCCATCGGCACACCCAGCCTGGTGAGCTCCTGGGTGACGGCGGCGGCCGCCCCCTCGAAGCCGGCCGGCTGGTGGGCGGCGAGGGCGGCCTGACGGGCGATCGCCTCGGCGAGCTGGTTGTCGGAGGTGGTCAGCAGGCGCTCGACCAGCCGGTCGATCGTGGGCGACTCGACCCGGCCGAGGACGGGCGCTCCGGCCGCGGCCGGGGCGGCGGCGGGCTTGGCCCTGCCCTCCACGGTGACGCCCCGGGCCTTGAGCAGGGCGGCGAAGGCCTCCGCCGCCCCGCCGGCCGGGTCGGCGACGCGGGCCGGCGCGTCCTCCCGGCTCCTCGGGTCCGCCTTGGCCTCGTCCACCATCAGCGGGACGACCAGCGCGATGTTCTGCGCGTCGTGGTTCATGTGCTGCGGGCTGCCCGAGTACAAGGACAGGTCGTAGTCCAGCCTGACCGTGGTGGTGCCGGCCGCGGAGAGCGCGGCGGTGGTCTGCTGGGCGAGCTCCTCCAGCGAGGCGGGGGCGGTGTCGGCGTCGACGGGCTGCCCGCCGATCTGCACCTGGTCGGCGGGCAGTGCGGTGAGCGTCGGGTCGCCGCCGCCGACCAGGGTGATCGTGCCCGGCTCCGCGCCGCGGACCACCCTGGTGCTCAACCGGGTGTCGCCGGGGATGAGGGACAGGGCCGCGATGGCGGTGGCCAGCTTGGTGGTGGAGGCGGGGGTGGCCGGGGTGTTCTCGCCGGAGCCGTAGAGGAGTCGGCCGTCCGCGGTGTCCGCGACGGCGACGGTGACCTCGCCGAGGTTCCGGTCGGCGAGGACGGCGGCGAGCGCCTGCTGGAGGCCCTGCGCGGTGGGGACGGCGGCCTCCGGGCCCGCCGCGGCCAGCACGACGGCCGGCGCGGGGGCCGGGCGTACGGCGGACGGGTCGCCGCCGGTGGCGGGCGCGGAGGAGGCGGCGGATCCGGCGGGCGGCGCGGCGCGGCGGGTGGCGGTGCCGGCGGTGGCGCTCGGGCTCGTGCCGGCCGGGGGCTTGGCGCCGCCCTTGCCGTGGTCGCCCTTCCCGCCGTCGCGGTCGCCCTGGCCGTCGTGGTCCTCGCCCTCGCCGGGCCCGGTGCTGTGCCCGCCCGGGGGCGGGGAGGGCTGCGCGTACGCTCCGCCCGAGGTCAGGACCGTACCCGCGACGAGCAGCGCCGCCCCGAACAAGCCCGCCGCCGTCCCCCTGCGCCGGCGCGGCGTGCCTCCCCCTGCTCCCACCGACCGGCCCCTTTCCCGAGCACTCACTCCCGTAGGAGACACTTGGATTCTGTCAGTCCCTACCTTGGAGGAACCGTTGGAGTTCGACGTCCTTATCGAAATCCCGAAGGGCTCTCGTAACAAGTACGAGGTCGACCACGAGACCGGCCGTCTGCGGCTCGACCGGATGCTCTTCACCTCGACCCGCTACCCGGCCGACTACGGCTACGTCGAGGGCACGCTCGGCGAGGACGGCGACCCGCTGGACGCCCTGGTCATCCTGGACGAGCCGACCTTCCCGGGCTGCCTCATCAAGTGCCGTGCGATCGGCATGTTCCACATGACCGACGAGGCCGGCGGCGACGACAAGCTGCTCTGCGTCCCGGCGACCGACCCGCGGTGGGAGCACCTGCGCGACATCCACCACGTGTCGGAGTTCGACCGCCTGGAGATCCAGCACTTCTTCGAGGTCTACAAGGACCTGGAGCCGGGCAAGTCCGTCGAGGGCGCCAACTGGGTCGGCCGCGCCGAGGCCGAGGCCGAGGTCACCGCTTCGATCAAGCGCCTGGCGGAGCAGGGCGGCCACTGAGCCGTCGTTCCGATCTCGTTCGATCAGGGTAGTTCGAGGTAGGTCGGGACAGCCTGGGGCCGGGGTTCGCGGATTCGTCCGCGGGCCCCGGCCTTCGCCGTATCTCCGGTATCTCCGGTGTCTCCGGTTCGTGGAGCGGATCGCGGGCAAGCTGTGGGACGGTTTACCGACAGCCTGTCGGCAAAAGAAGAACTCAGGTTAGGCTAACCAAAACCGCCGGGCTGATTCCGATCCCAGGAGGCCGCATGCCCACGCCCGAGCCCGTCCCGTTCTCCACCGTGCTCCGCACCGCCAGCAGCGAGGAGCACGAGGCCGCCGAGCACTCCTCGTTCATGAGCCACCTGCTGAACGGACGGCTCGGCGTCGAGGCCTACGCCGACCTCACCGGCCAACTCTGGTTCGTCTACCGGGCCCTGGAGAGCCGGATCGAGCAGCTCGCCGAGCACCCGCTGGCCGGCCCCTTCGTCGACCGGACGCTGCTGCGCACCGCCGCCATCGAGCGCGACCTGGCGCACCTGCGCGGGCCCGACTGGCGCAACCGGCTGGCGCCGCTGCCCGCCACCGCCGCGTACGTCGCGCGGGTCGAGGAGCTGGCCGAGGAGTGGCCGGCCGGGTACATCGCGCACCACTACACCCGCTACCTGGGCGACCTGTCGGGCGGTCAGATCATCCGCGGCGTGGCCGAGAAGACCTGGGGCTTCGAGCGCAAGGGCGACGGCGTGCGCTTCTACGTCTTCGAGGAGGTCGACAACCCGGCCGCCTTCAAGCGCGAGTACCGGGCCAAGCTGGACGCGGCCGGGGCGGCGATGGACGAGGTCGAGCGGCGCCGGGTGGTCGAGGAGTGCAAGCGGGCCTTCGTACTCAACGGGGCGGTCTTCCGCGACCTGGACGCGCGCTACCCGCTGAGCGCGTAGCCGCACCTGCGCGGCGGCGGCAGCGGCACCGTCGGCGGTAGCGGCACGACATCGGCCCCGGCGAGCGGTTGCTCGCCGGGGCCGACCCATGAGGCCGCCTCAGGCCTGCGCGCCGCCACGGCGGAGGCCGCTGGTGCTGCCGGAACGCGGCTGAACCGGCTCGGGCCTGCGGGCCGGGTCAGTCCTCCAGCCGGAAGCCGACCTTGATGCAGACCTGGTAGTGCTTGACCCGGCCGTCCTCCAGATGGCCCCGGACCTGCGACACCTCGAACCAGTCGAGGTTGCGCAGCGTCCGGGCGGCCCGCTCCACCCCGTTGCTGATCGCGGCGTCGACGCTCTCGGTCGAGGATCCGACGATCTCGGTCACCCGGTACACATGGTCGGTCATGGCGGACTCCCTCAGCTGTGCGACGGCCCCCGGTCCACCGTGCACCGGCCGCGCGCCGCCCGCACCCCGACGGGCTCCCACCGGGAGTCCGAGCAGGCCCTGCGAAGCCCCTAGAAGGCCGCCCGCACCTGTCCGACCGGCGCGCCGCCGCCGAGCAGCGGGGCCGCGCCGATCCGCTCGACGGTCTCGTCCGCCCCGGTCACCCCGAGCCGGCGCAGCGCGGCGGCCAGCACCGGGCCGCGCGCCCGCTCGCCGCCATCGTCGATCTTGAAGGCGAGCGCCCGCCCGTCCGGCAGCGCCACCACCTGGACGGCCTCGGCCCCCATCTTGGACAGCGCGCCGGGGAGCGCCCGCATCAGCCAGGTGTCGGCCCGGCGGGTG
This sequence comes from Streptomyces novaecaesareae, assembly GCF_000716875.1. Taxonomy (GTDB): domain Bacteria; phylum Actinomycetota; class Actinomycetes; order Streptomycetales; family Streptomycetaceae; genus Kitasatospora; species Kitasatospora novaecaesareae. The sequence goes on from NZ_JNWQ01000036.1 coordinate 25,537, forward strand.
CCGGCCACGTACTCGGGGTGGGCGCGCATCGCGTCGGCGACCCGGCGCGGCGCGGTGCCCTCGCCGGCCAGGACCAGGCTGCGGTAGCCGCGGGCCAGGCCGGTCAGCGTGACGGCCAGCAGCGGCGCGCCGCAGCCGTCCACGCCGACGTGCCCGGGGGTCTCGCCGGTGCCCTCCTCCAGGGCCTCCCGGGCCAGAGCCTGGATCGGGTGGGCCGGGTCGAGGTAGCCGGCGGTGTCCCAGCCGTTGGCCACGCAGGCGGCCAGCCAGCCGGCGTGCTTGCCGGAGCAGTCCATCAGGATCGGGGCGCGGCGGCCGCCGGCGGAGAGCAGCAGCTCCGCCTCGGTCTCGTCCAGCGGCAGGTCGGCCGGGGTGCGCAGGGCCGACTCGTCGAGTCCGGCGGAGCCGAGGATGGTCCGCACACCGGTGAGGTGAAACGATTCTGCAGAGTGGCTGGAGGCCGCCAGCGCCAGCAGCTCGCCCTCGATCGCCAGCCCGGCCCGCAGCGTGGCCACCGCCTGGAACGGCTTGGCGGTCGACCGCGGGAAGACCGGCGCATCCGGGTCGCCGAGCGCGAACTCGACCGAGCCGTCGGCGGCGAGCAGCACCAGGGACCCGTGGTGGCGGCCCTCGACGAAGCCGGAGCGTATGACCTCGGCGAGAACGGGCGCGGTGGCGAGCTGGGACATGGGGCGTGAGCCTTCCGGGGCGAGGGTGGGCCGGGGAGTGAGCCGGGCCCCACCCGCCCGCAGCGACTCACCCGGTCAGAGCGTCCCCCCTGCGAGCAGGTCGTCGACCCGTGCTTCCCCATCACGGTACCTGCGGGTGATCTCGGCATTGCAACCGTCGGCCGTGCGCAGCAGCCGCTGGCGCCGTCCGGACACCTCCCGCTCGTGCGCCCGCAGCCGCTCCAGGGCGGCCAGCAGCTCCTCGGCCGGGTGCGCGGCCAGATCGGCGAGCTGGACGTCACCCATCAGCGTGTCCGCCTCCAGCTGGGACTCCTGGGTGCGCGGCGGGCCGAGGGTGACGTGCCGGGCCGAGCGCCGCACGGTGGAGGGCACGTCGGTCAGGATGGCCGGCAGCCGGTCCAGCAGGTCGCCGGGGTCCGGTTCGGGGCCGGGCGCACCGGCCGTACGGACCGGGCCCGCGCCGGGCCGCCGGTCGAGTTCGGCGCGCAGGATGTCCATCCGCCCGTGCAGCAGCCGCCGCAGGTACGACAGGTCTGCCTCCAGCTCCAGGGTCTCCCGGCGCAGCACCCGCAGCTGGTCCAGGCCCAGCCGCTCCAGATCGGGCTCGTCCTCCGCGCCCGCCGCCGCCCCTCCCGGGCCCCCGGGGGCCCGCGCCACCTGCCCGGACCGGTCCCGCGCCGCGCTGCTCGCGTCCATCACCCAACCACCTGCCGTCGTCCGATCCCGCCCGCTCACGGCACCCCGTCCCTGCCGCCGGTCCGACCCGTCCCCCGACGGGCTCGGTGTCCCGTCCGTCGGCACGCGCGGGAGGCCCCCGGAGGTTCCCGCTCCCGGCCGCGACCACCCGCCGGGGCGACACCGCCAGAACGCCTTGACCCACCGGCTCGACCGCCCGGCCGAACCCCGGGCCCGGCGCGGCGGACCTCATGGCGCCCCGGACCCTTCGTACGGTCCACCAGCGTGCCACCCCACCCGGCGCGCGCGCACTGCCCGTGCACCCGAACGGCCCCCTGGCGAACGGGGGTGGCTGATATGACCAGTGCTTTCCGCAGGAAGAGTGGCGCCCGAACCTGCGCAGGCGCGTGCACCACGGCGTGCACCACCATCACGCGCGCCCTGCGCGTGCGCCCGAGGACGACCCCTGTGACGCATGTGGGGGACGCGGCGCCGTCGACCGCCGCCTCCCGGGCCCCTCCCGCGCCCGGCCCGGGCCCCCTCCGGCGGCCGTACGGCGCTCCGGCACAATGACGGCATGCGAGCAGTGGTGCAGCGAGTGACCGAGGCCCGGGTGACCGTGGCCGGTGAGACCGTCGGCGCGATCGAGGGGCCCGGACTCTGCGTCCTGGTCGGCGTCACCCACGACGACACCCCCGCCAAGGCCGCCCAACTGGCCCGCAAGCTCTGGACGCTGCGGCTGCTGGCCGAGCCTTCCCCCCGAGCCGAAGGCCGCGCCGACGCCGAGAGCGAGGAGCGACAAGCGACCGACGCAGGAGGGAGTACCGGAGCGACGAACGTCGGCGTCGGGTCCGAAGCGGCCGGAGGCGAGCGGGGGAGTCGCAGCGAGGGCGTCGAGCAGAGCTGCTCGGACCTCGGCGCCCCGCTGCTGGTGATCAGCCAGTTCACGCTCTACGGCGACGCCCGCAAGGGCCGCCGGCCCACCTGGAACGCCGCCGCCCCCGGCCCGGTCGCCGAGCCGCTGGTGGACGAGGTGGTCGCCCAGCTGCGCGCGCTGGGCGCCAAGGTGGAGACGGGCCGGTTCGGCGCCGACATGCAGGTGGCGCTGGTGAACGACGGCCCGTTCACCGTCCTCGTCGAGGTGTAGAACCCGCAGGCACCACTACTGCGGGACGATCACTTCCTGGGTGCCCGGCACCGTCCCGGCCAGCAGCACCGCGTCCACCGGGACGTTCCGCTTGACGATCGCCAGCGCGATCGGCCCCAGCTCGTGGTGCCGGGCCGAGGAGGTCACGAAGCCCAGCGCCCGCCCGTCCGGGTCGGCGGCCGACCGCACCTCGGTGCCGTGCGGGGGCAGCGTCTCCTCGGTGCCGTCCAGGTGCAGGAAGACCAGCCGACGCGGCGGGCGGCCCAGGTTGTGCACCCGGGCGACGGTCTCCTGGCCGCGGTAGCAGCCCTTCTGCAGGTGGACGGCGGTGCGCAGCCAGTCCACCTCGTGCGGGATGGTCCGGTGGTCGGTCTCGAAGCCGAGCCGGGGCCGGTGGCCCTCGATCCGCAGCGCCTCGTAGGCCCAGATCCCGGCCGCCGGGCCGTACCCGGCGGTGAGCTTCTCCAGGTCGCCGCGCGGCACGAAGAGGTCGCGCCCGTACGGGAGTTCGCGGACGGCGGCGGCACCGTCGAGGGGGGCGGTGGAGCCGGCCGGCAGGTGCACCACGGCGTAGTCGGCGGTCGCGTCGGCGACCTCCACCCGGTAGAAGAACTTCATGCTCTCCAGGTAGGCCACCAGCGCGCCCTGGGTGCCCGGCTCGACGTGCGCCCAGGTGGTGGTGCCGTCGTCCACCAGGTAGAGCGCGTGCTCGACGTGCCCGTTCGGGGAGAGCACCAGCGCCTCGACGGCCTGCTGCGGCGGGAGTTCGCTGACGTGCTGGGTGAGCAGCAGGTGCAGCCAGGAGAGGCGGTCCGCGCCGGTGACGGTGACCACCCCGCGGTGCGACTGGTCGACGAAGCCGGTGCCCTGCGAGAGGTGGCGTTGCTCGCGGAAGATGTCGCCGTAGTGGGCGGCGACGCCCTCGTCGGCGCCCTCGGCGGGGACGGCTCCGGGCAGGGCAAGCAGCGGACTCTTCACACCGGTCATACCGGCCAGCTTACGACCGGCCCCCGGCGAGCTTGGCGGTGCAGTCGGCGCAGCGGCCGAAGATGGCGAAATGCTTGAGGTCGGTGTCGAAGCCGTGCTGTGCGCGCAGGCTGTCGATCAGCGGCTGGGCGATCTCGGTGCCCGTCTCGGTGACCTTCTCGCAGTCCCGGCAGACCAGGTGCAGGTGGTGGTGGCGGCCGGCCAGGTGGGAGGTCGGGGCGCCGTGGCCGAGGTGGGCGTGCGAGACCAGGCCCAGCTCCTCCAGCAGCTCCAGGGTGCGGTAGACGGTGGAGATGTTGACGCCGCTGGCGGTCTGCCGGACGTGGCAGAGGATCTCGTCGGGGGTGGCGTGGTCGAGGACGTCGACGGCCTCCAGCACCAGCTGCCGCTGCGGGGTGAGGCGGTAGCCGCGCTCCCGCAGGTCGGTCTTCCAGTCGCCGGAGAGTTGCCAGTCGGTGGTGCCGGTGTCCGCCACGGTGCTGTCCCTGCCAAGTCGGGGGTCCTGAGGCAAGTGTAGGGACCGGCCGGGGGCCGGTCCCTACCTCTGCACGAACTGTGCTGGTTGCTCTTGCCGAGCCGGTTACTCGAAGAAACCGGTTGGTTGAAGAAGCCGGTTACTTGAAGAACGCGATGCCGTCGTCCGGCAGGTCGTTGATGTCCTTGATCAGCTGGGCCGGACTGAGGACCTTCTTCAGCTGCGCGGACATGTACGGGCGCAGCGGCACGTTCGGGGCGGCCTTCTCGCCGACCCAGAGCAGCTCGCCGTTGACGAAGCCGTACAGCCGCTTGCCGCCCGAGTACTCCGGCGAGCCCTCGATCCGGGCCACCGCGTCGGTGGAGACGTCGACCTGGGGCTTGCCGTCGGCCAGCTCGCCGTACCAGATCTCGACCGTGCCGTCGTCGCGGACGGAGGAGATCTCGATCCCCCGGGGGCCGCTGGTGCCGTCGTGGTTGCTCGTGATCCGCCAGAACGCGTGCTCGTTCTCCAGCGGGCGGACCTTCTCGCCCTCGTTGTCCAGCACCCAGGTGCGGGAGCGGAACTCCAGGAAGGGACGGCCGTCGTGGCGGATCACGATCTCCTGGCCGAAGTTGCACTTCTCCGTGCCGGGGAAGTCATAGACGCCCGCGCCCTCCCAGGTGCCGAGGAGGAAGGCGAGCGGGACGACGTCCTTGTGGAGGTCAGAGGGGATCTCGATCATGTTCCTGGTCGCTGTCGTCGTCGGTGCGGGATGCCTCAACCGTACGGCAGGCTCAGCGCTGGCCCTGGTACAGCTTCATCACCGAGAAGATGGCGAACCAGGTGATCAGCACGGCCATGAGGGCCAGCAGACCGTCGAAGAAGATTTCCAGACCGGACACGGGGGGCTCCCAGGCGGCGACAGTGTGGTGGATTTTGCTCGGCTCACTCTATCCGCCGGGCTGCGGCCGGTCGCGGTGAGCCCCACCACGTCGCCGTTCGCGCCGGTGCCGGCGCGCCGTTCAAGCTTTGCCCACGGGTTCCCGGGATGACGGACGGCGGGGGCTGCGGGAGCCCTAAGGTGGCGCCATGTCGAAGAAACTGGTCATCAAGGTCACCGCAGGGGCGGACGCGCCGGAGCGGTGCTCGCAGGCGTTCACGGTGGCGGCCGTGGCCGTCGCCAGCGGGATCGAGGTCTCGCTCTGGCTGACCGGGGAGTCCTCCTGGTTCGCGCTGCCGGGCCGGGCGGCGGAGTTCGAACTGCCGCACGCGGCACCGCTGCCGGACCTGCTGGAGTCGATCCTGGCGGCCGGCTCGGTGACGCTGTGCACCCAGTGCGCGGCCCGGCGCGGGATCGAGCAGAAGGACACCGTCGAGGGAGTCCGGATCGCGGGCGCCCAGGTCTTCGTCAGCGAGATCATGGCGGACGGCGTCCAGGCGCTCGTGTACTGAATCCCTACGAGTGCTCCTCGTGGTCGGGGCGGTCCCGGTCGTGGCCGGGCTCGTCCCACTTCGGGTCGTCCCAGCGCGGGTCGTTCCACCAGTCGTCGTCCGGGTCCCGCTTGTTGGCGAACACCGCCGCGGCCGGCGGGATGACCATCGCGACCACGCACATGCCGATCGCCGCGCCGACCGAGAAGAACCGCACCACACCCCAGGCCAGGACGAACAGGCCCAGGCACACGCCCATCATGGCGAAGTAGTAGCGACGCCGCCGTCTTGCCTGCACCCCTCCACGGTACGGCCGAGGGCCCCTGCTCGGCAGGGGCCCTCGGCACGTCACCGCGCGGCTGTCACCGCGTGGATCTCACCGCGTGGATGTCACCGCGCCGGTCAGACCGCGATCGCGACCTCGACGGCGGTGCCCTGGGAGGCCACCACCTGGCGGTCCACGGTCTGGCCCGGCACCAGCGCGCGCAGGGTCCACTTGCCCGGGCGGGCGAAGAACCGGAACTGGCCGGTCGCCGAGGTGGGCACCTCGGCCGTGAACTCGCCGCCCTCGTCCAACAGCCGGACGTAGCCGTTGACCGGCTCGCCGTCGCGGGTCACCGAACCCTGGATGATCGTCTCGTTCGCCACGTCAACTCCTGCCAGGTCCGGCCCGCCGGCCTTCGCACCGCACATGTCCGTACTTCCCTTCTGACTTACGGGTCGAGCCGGAGGCTCAGTTGCTGCCGAGCTCGATCGGCACGCCGACCAGGCTGCCGTACTCGGTCCACGAACCGTCGTAGTTCTTGACGTTCTCCTGGCCGAGCAGCTCGTGCAGCACGAACCAGGTGAGCGCGGAGCGCTCGCCGATGCGGCAGTAGGCGATGGTGTCCTTCGCCAGGTCGATGCCCTCGGCCTCGTAGAGCGCCTTGAGCTCGTCGTCGCTCTTGAAGGTGCCGTCGTCGTTGGCGTTCTTGGCCCACGGGATGTTGCGGGCGCTCGGCACGTGGCCGGGGCGCTGCGACTGCTCCTGCGGGAGGTGGGCCGGGGCGAGCAGCTTGCCGGAGAACTCGTCGGGCGAGCGGACGTCGACCAGGTTGAGGTTGCCGATGGCGGCGATCACGTCGTCGCGGAAGGCGCGGATCGACGAGTCGGCGGCCTGCGCCTTGTACTCGGTGGCGGGGCGGGCCGGCACCTCGGCGACCAGGTCGCGGGAGTCCAGCTCCCACTTCTTGCGGCCACCGTCCAGCAGGCGGACGTCACCGTGGCCGTACAGCTTGAAGTACCAGTAGGCGTACGAGGCGAACCAGTTGTTGTTGCCGCCGTACAGGACGACGGTGTCGTCGTTGGCGATGCCCTTGGCGCTGAGCAGCGCCTCGAAGCCCGCCTGGTCGATGAAGTCACGGCGGACCGGGTCCTGGAGGTCCTGCTTCCAGTCGATCCGGACGGCGTTGCGGATGTGGTTCTTCTCGTACGCGGTGGTGTCCTCGTCGACCTCGACGATGACGACCTTCGGGTCGTCCAGGTGGGCCTGGACCCAGTCGGCGTCGACCAGGACGTCGCTGCGGCTCATGGTGATGTTCTCCATCCGAGGGCGGTTTGCGGAAGGTGCTGCTCAGGAGGTGCTGCAGGGGTGCCGGGCGGGTGCGGTCCGAATCCCTGTCCGAATGGCGGGACAGAGCGGGTGGACCGGTGCGGCCGGGCAGGGAACTGCGGAGTACGTCGGCGCCAACCCGCGATTACAGCCGGGAACGGTCACCGGAGAGATCGGCTACGGGTGTCAACTACCCCGCCGGAACGCCGAGTCAGCGCATTCGACACAGACAGGCGGCCACGCGGCACAGGTCTACCGCCCGCCGCTTCGTGAGGTCCGTCTGTCGCTTCATGCCGACGATGCTAGGGACACCGGCGGCCCACTGTCATCAGCGTATCGAATAATGAGACCAAATCGACCGCATCGCGGGATTTGGCCTGAAGTCGACCCACCGGGCCCGGCGGGGTGGCCCTCCGGCGGTACGGCACGGGCGGAAACGACACCGCTCCGCGGTCGGCGCTGGAACAGCGCGTCTCGCGGAGCGGAACGATTCGGCAGGCCCGTCACGGCGCAGGGCTCAGCCCAGGAGCTTGACGCCCTTGCCGTCGAAGGTCAGCTGGAGGCCCTCCGGCAGCGGCGTCACGCCGTCCTTGTCGCCGTCCTTGGCGGCCAGCTTCAGCCCGGCCGGCAGCGCGTCGAGGGTGAAGCTCATCGGCTCGATCTGCTGGTTGGTGATCCCGGCGACCATCCCGGCCAGCGAGCTCAGCCGGAAGCCGTCCACGGTGACGGTGTTCCCGTCGTTGTGCACGCTGCCCTCACCGATCGCGATCGGCCCCAGCGAGGCCTTGACCTTGCCCGGCCCGCCGTACGACAGGTTCAGCCGGGTGCCGCTGCCCACCGGCAGCTTGGCCCCGTGCAGCAACTGGGAGGCCGGCGGCAGCAGCTGCGCGAGGTCCGGGTAGGAGATCACCCCGCTGCCGGTGCCGCTGTCCACCGTGGCGCTGCTCATGCTGTCGCTCACCGCGACGCCGGAGAGCTTGGCCTTGAACGAGTGCAGCGCCACCTGGTGGCTGCCGTCACCGACGGTCAGGCCGTCGGCGGAGATCCGGACGTCGTCCAGCTTCATCGACAGCACCTGGGTGAGGAACGGGAAGCCCTCGATCGAGACGTCCGGCCGCTGGCTCATCCGGCCGCTCTTCACGATCCGGTCGGCGGCCTCGTCCTCGGCCACGCCGACCGCGATCCGGTCCGCGCCCACCAGGAGGCCGCAGAGCACCGCCAGGCTGATCGTGGCCTTCAGCCATCCGCGCATCGTGTCCCCCGTCGTCGCCGGTCGCCGTAGTCGGTCGCTGTGTCGTTCGCTGTGGTCGTTCGCTGTTCGCTGTGGTCGTTCGCTGTCCCGTGGCGGCCATCGGACCCGGCCGCTCCCGCACGACCGTACGACGTCCCGCCCCGGAGCATGGTTCCGGGGCGGGACGTCGGCGGGAGGGGTGTGCCCGGCGGGGCGGAGGTCAGGCCAGCAGGTCGGTGGCGATCCAGATCAGCGGCGCGGCCACCGCGAGCGGCAGCGCCACGCCCGCCGTCATGTGCACGAACCGGGACGGGAAGTCGTACGCCGCGACCCTTCGGCCGACCAGCGCGCCCAGACCGGCGAGCGCACCGAGCGCGAGCGGAGCGCCGAGCAGCAGGCCCAGCCCCACGGCCGCGACCAGGCCCAGAACCGGTCCCAGCTGCTTCGGCCCGGGCAGCGGCGCCGCGGCCAGCACGGTGGCCAGCGCGACCGCGCCCACCCCGGCCGGCACCCACTCCGCCAGCAGCAGCGTGGTGCACAACGCCGTCACCACGGTGGCCGAACCCAGCACGGTCAGCGCGTAGAACCGCTCCTTCGGATCCGAAGGACGGAACGTCTGCAGCACCAGGACCAGCAGGAAGAACCCGCCCAGGGTCCCCACGACGGCCGCCACACCGCCGTCGGAGTCCGCCAGCAGCACCGCCGCGTCCGCCGTGAAGCCGGACAGCGCGGCCAGCAGGATGCCCTGCCGGGCCGGCCACATGCCGTTCAGCCGGAACCACCCGGCCGCCGTCAGCAGCTGCAGCAGCGCCACCACCAAGGCCAGCGCCACCTGCCCGAGCGCGGCACCGGCGGCCAGCAGCGCGGCCGCACCGGCGGTGATCAGGGCCGGCTGCAGGCCCGGGTCGATGATCGGCGAACCGGTGCGGCCGCGCGGGCCGGCCGACGGTGCCGACTGCGGTACGTGCTGCGGTACGGGCTGCGCCGGAACGGCCCCGAACGGCGGCACGGCGGGAACGCCCGCCGGGCCGGGAGCGGCCGGGCGCTTGAGCGTCATGGTCGGCGGGTCGAAGGCCTCCGCCGACTGCTGCGCGACGGCGGGCTGCGGCGCCGGGGCCGCGTGCCGGGCCCGCGACGGCGGCTGCGGCTGCGGCTGCGGCTGCGAAGGCTGAGCCTGCTGCGGGGCCCGGTGCCGGTGCTGCATCGGAGCCTGCCCGGGGTGCCGCGGCGCCCCGGGGGGCGGCCCGGCGGGCGGCCCGGCGGGCGGCGCGACCGGCATGGCACCGGAGACCACCACCGGCGGCAGCAGCGTGGTCGCGGGGCCGTCGTCGAACGCGGGCACCGGCGGCAGCAGCGTCGTGGCGGGGCCGTCGTCGAAGGCCGGCACCGGCGGCATCACCGTGGTCGCCGCCGCGTCGTCCACCGGGTAGCCGTACGGCTGCTGGTGCCCCGGCTGGTGCCCCGCCTGCTGCGGCGGGTACTGCGCGTGCTGCGGGTGCTGCTGCGGCGCCTGCGCCTGCTGGGGCTGCCAGGGCTGCTGCGGCTGCTGCGCCTGCTGCTGCGGCCACTCGCCGTAGCCGCCGCCGTGGTTCGGGTTGTCGATGTCCGTCACGCCGCTCAGCCTCCCGCGAACGGCGGGAGGACCTCGACCGTCCCGCCCTCGGTCAGGGCGACGGCCGCGTGGTCGCGGCCGCCCACCTGGGCGCCGTCGACCAGGTACGAGCAGTGCCCGAGCAACTGGACGAGCTTCGGCCGGTCGGCGTGCCGCTCCCTGGCCGCCGTCAGCGCCTCCGCCAGGGTCGCCGCCTCGTACGGCTCCTCGGCCAGCCCGGCCTCGGACTTCGCCGCCGCCCAGTAGCGGATCGTCCCGCGCACCCGGGCGCCGCTCGCGGGCTCGGTGGTCGCACCCATGGGGCCACCCCTTCTCGTCGTCCTCGCCCGGCCCCGGTGCCCCGGTCCGGCTCGCCACCGACGGCCGCCCGACCACCCGAACGATGGACCCGCGCAACGCCGCCGACGTGCGTCCCATGATGGCGTGTCCGCCGCCACGACCGGCAATCGCCCCGGCCCGGCCGGTGCGCGGCGGCGCTCGAAGCTGTGTCCAGACTCACCCGGCGCACGCCCGGTGGGGGCACCTCCCAGCCGTTTTCGGCTGGGGGAGACGGAACCACCGGATTCCGGCACTCCCGGTGCGGGAGGAGGTCGGCTATCCTCGACCACCAAGAGGGATCCGGGCAGAGTCGCCCCCGGGTCCTTTTGTGCTTTCAGGACGCCAGTACGGACGTTCGTGCGATTCGTCGGCCCACCCCCGGCGTACCGCGGGAACCGCCCCGTCCGACGCGGCACAACGACGTGCCCCGGCCGGCCGGGGCGTCGCCACCGGCACCGGGCCGCCACCCGGCACCGGGCCAGACCGGAGGTTCACGGTGATGAACAGGGCAGAAACGGTGCGCCGGGGGTTGCGGGACCCCAGGCCGGTCCGCCGTCGCGCCCTGCGCGCCGCCCGCTCCCTCGGTACGCCCCAGGCGCCCGTCCTCCTCTCCCCACCCTCAGCACGTGCGCCATCCGGCTGTGGCGGCAGCCGTAACGCGACCGCGACGACCCGGAAAGGGGACCACCGGGTATGAGTTCTCTCCTCCTCCTCACCAACGCCCTGCAACCGTCGGCCGAGGTACTGCCCGCTCTCGGCCTGCTGCTGCACAACGTCAGGGTGGCCCCCGCCGAGGGCTCGGCCCTGGTGGACACCCCCAGCGCCGACGTCATCCTGGTCGACGGCCGACGTGACCTGCCGCAGATCCGCAGCCTCTGCCAGCTGCTGCGCTCCACCGGCATCGGCTGCCCGCTGATCCTGGTGGTCACCGAGGGCGGCCTGGCCGCCGTCACCGCCGAGTGGGGCATCGACGACGTCCTGCTGGACACCGCCGGCCCGGCCGAGGTCGAGGCCCGGCTGCGGCTCGCGCTCGGCCGCCTCCAGGTCGTCACCGACGACAGCCCGATGGAGATCCGCAACGGCGACCTCTCCGTCGACGAGGCCACCTACTCCGCGAAGCTCAAGGGCCGCACACTCGACCTCACCTTCAAGGAGTTCGAGCTGCTCAAGTACCTCGCCCAGCACCCCGGCCGGGTCTTCACCCGGGCGCAGCTGCTGCAGGAGGTCTGGGGCTACGACTACTTCGGCGGCACCCGGACGGTGGACGTGCACGTCCGGCGGCTGCGCGCCAAGCTCGGCGTGGAGAACGAACAGCTGATCGGCACCGTGCGCAACGTCGGCTACCGCTTCGTTGTCCCGGAGAAGCCCGACAAGGGCGAGCGCCCGGAGCTCGCCCAGCGCCCCACCAGCCCGCTGGAAGCCTGACCGTCGAGCCGGGCGGGCCGGGCGAGCCGCCCCCCGCCCGGCTTGTCCGGTTCATCCCGCGTCCGCCCGCCATACACCCGGTGGCGGCCCCAGGTCCCACTGCCGCCCCGAAGGCCACACGCGTAGACTCCACTCGTGGCCAAAGTGACGCGCGACGATGTAGCCCGACTGGCTGGTACCTCGACCGCGGTCGTCAGCTACGTCATCAACAACGGGCCGCGCCCGGTCGCGCCCGCCACCAAGGAGAAGGTCCTCGCGGCGATCGAGCAGCTCGGCTACCGGCCGAACAGCGTCGCCCAGGCGATGGCCTCCCGCCGGACCAACCTGATCGGCATGGTCGTCCCGGACGCCCGCCAGCCCTTCTTCGCCGAGATGGCGCACGCCGTCGAACGGGCCGCCTCCGAGCGCGGCAAGCTCGTGCTGATCGGCAACTCCGACTACGTGGACGACCGCGAGGTGCACTACGTCCGCGCCTTCCTCGGGATGCGCGTCTCCGGCCTGATCCTGGTCAGCCAGGGCCCCTCGCAGCGTGCCGCCGAGGAGTTCGCCGCGATGGAGGGCGCCAAGGTGGTGCTGCTGCACCGCCGCCCCGAGGCGATCGACGACGTCGCGGTGGTCACCGACGACGTGGGCGGCGCCGAGGCCGTCGTACGCCACCTGCTGGAGGTGCACGGGCACCCGTACGTGGCCTGCTTCGGCGGCCCGGTCGAGTCCCCCGCCCCCGGCGACCCGGTGATCGACCACGTCGAGGGCTGGCAGCGCGCCATGGACGCGCACGGCGTCCCCACCGAGCCGCACCTGATCGACGCGCCCTTCCACCGCTACGGCGCGTACGAGGTCGCGCTGGGCGTGCTGCGCTCGCCGGACCGGCCGCGGGCGATCTTCTGCTCCACCGACGACCAGGCCATCGGCGTGCTGCGGGCCGCCCGCGAGGTCGGCCTGCGGGTCCCCGAGGACCTCGCGGTGGCCGGCTTCGACGACGTGCCGGAGGCCGCGCTCGCCGACCCGCCGCTGACCACCGTCGCCTCCGACCGCGACGCGATGGCCCGGGCCGCCGTGGACCTGGTGCTGGACGACTCCCTGATGGTGCCCGGCTCGGACACCGAGCGGGTCCGCAAGTTCCCGTCCCGCCTGGTCATCCGCCGCTCCTGCGGCTGCGACGGGGCCGCGCCCGGCCGATCCGGGGCCGCGTAGCACCCGGAGTCGGAAGCGGGGCCGATCCGGAATCCCCGCCTCCGCTCCGCATGCCGTCTGACCAGGCTTTATGAGAACCCAACGGGCTTCTCTCCCCCTTCTGAGCCGGTTCTCATCCGCTCCTCATCCACCGGGCGGAGCTTGGTCGGCATGAGCGAACAGCAGCAGCAGTACCCCGGCGAGCACTACGGCCCGTACGAGCCCCGGCCCCGCGTGATCGAGGGCACCGTGCTCGGCAGCGGCACCGACGCCACCACCGGCCCGGCGGGGTACGCCTACCGTGAGGACCACTCCGCCGGCGGCTTCGACGGACCGCCCCCTCCCCCGCCCATGCCGCCCGAGCCGCCCACCCTCATCGGCCCCGGCGCCCCCGAGGGCCCCGGCGGCCACGGCGGCCGGGCCCGGCGCGGCCTGCTGCGCGGCCGGCTCGCCCTGGTGACCGCCGTCGCCGCGATCGCCGCCGTCATCGGCGGGGTCACCGGCGGGGTGGTCGCCGCCGACCGGCAGTCCGGCGACACCCGGGTCGGCACCGTCGCCAGCCCGGTCTCCGCCCGCAGCGACGGCAGCGCCAACGTGCCGGCCATCGCCGCCGCCGTCTCGCCCAGCGTCGTCCAGATCACCGTCAAGAACGGCAACGGCACCGCCACCGGAACCGGCGTCGTCCTGGACAAGGACGGCCGGATCCTCACCAACTACCACGTGATCGACACCGCGGCCCAGGGCGGCCGGATCACCGTCACCTTCAAGGACGGCTCCACCGCCCAGGCCACCGTCACCGGCACCGACAAGTCCCTCGACGTCGCCGTGATCACCGCGACCGGCGCCCGGAACCTCACCCCCGCCGTCCTCGGCGACTCCTCCACCGTGGCCGTCGGCGACCCGGTCGTCGCCATCGGCAACCCCGACGGACTCACCGGCACCGTCACCTCCGGCATCATCAGCGCCGAGAACCGCGACGTCACCGTCCAGCTCGACCAGGGCACCACCAGCGGCAACGGCGGCTTCGGCTTCCCCACCCTGCCCGGCACGCGCGGCAACACGCCCCAGTCGAACAGCGGCAGCAGCACCACCTACAAGGCCTTCCAGACCGACGCCGCCCTCAACCCCGGCAACTCCGGCGGCCCGCTGATCAACGCCAACGGCCAGGTCATCGGCATCAACTCGGCCATGTACGCCCCGAACGGCACCAGCTCCACCGCCGGCGGCGGCACCGCCGGCAGCGTCGGCCTCGGCTTCGCCATCCCGATGAACGACATCAAGCAGGTCCTGCCGAAGCTCGAAGCCGGCCAGAACCTGTAGGCCGGAACCCGCAGGCCGAAACCGCTCGGGCCACCACCCGCACGACGGACAATTGCTCCCAGCAGGCCCTCCACCCGACGAGAAAGGGCACCCGCCCATGACCCCGTCCGCCGACGACCGCACCCCCGCCGAGCCCGGCCACCCCTCCGCCCGGCTCCTCGTGGTCGACGACGAACCCGCCCTCCGGGACGCCCTGGAGAGCAGCCTCGCCTTCGAGGGCTACGAGGTCGCCACCGCCACCGACGGCTACGAAGCACTGGAGTCCGTCGAACGCGACCGGCCCGACCTCGTCCTGCTGGACATCATGATGCCCCGGATGGACGGCCTCACCGCCGTCCGCCGGATGCGCTCGCGCGGCGACACCGTCCCGGTGCTGATGCTCACCGCCCGCGACGCCGTCGGCGACCGCGTCACCGGCCTCGACGTCGGCGCCGACGACTACCTCGCCAAGCCCTTCGAGCTCGACGAACTGCTCGCCCGCGTCCGCGCCCTGCTGCGCCGCAACGCCCTCGCCACCGAGGCCGCCGCCCGCGCCGCCGCCGAGGACGAGAGCGAGGTGCTCGCCTTCGCCGACCTGCGGATGAACACCGCCACCCGCGAGGTCACCCGGGCCGGCAAGCCGATCGAACTCACCCGCACCGAGTTCATGCTGCTGGAGATGTTCCTCTCCCACCCCCGCCAGGTCCTCACCCGCGAACAGATCCTCAAGGCGGTCTGGGGCTTCGACTTCGAGCCCTCCTCCAACTCCCTGGACGTGTACGTGATGTACCTGCGCCGCAAGACCGAGCAGGGCGGCATGCCCCGCCTGATCCAGACCGTACGCGGCGTCGGCTACGCCCTGCGCCCGGCCGCCGGCGCCGGCGCGTGAGCAACGTCCCGTCCCTTCCGCCGGCCCCTCCGCTGGCCCCGCCCCGCACGCCGGGCCGCTGGCAGCACCTCGTCCACTGGTTCCGCTCCCGCTCCCTGCGCAGCCGCCTCACCTTCCTGAGCGCGGCGGCGGTGGCGGTGGCGATCGCCCTGTCGGCCCTGGCGTGCTGGTTCATCGTGGAGAAGCAGCTCTACAACCAGGTCCGGACCGACCTGCTCAGTGCCGAACCGGAGCCGCTGCCGAGGAACGGCAACTTCCCCTGCGGCGACACCCCGCAGGAAGCGCTCGCCAAGTCCCTGGCCACCCCCCGCAGCAGCCGCCCGCCGACGGACCTGGGCAGCCCGCCGCTGCGGGACACCCAGAACGTCTCCTCCGACCTGTCCCAGGTCTGCCTGCCGCCCGGCGCGAAGCGGGCCATCGTCATCCAGCCGAGCGACGCCAAGGTCTTCGCCCTCAAGAAGGGCCAGTCGGCCGTCCGCGACGGGCAGTACACGGACGGCTCGCCCGCCATGGTCCGCCTGGCCTGGTACCCGAACGTCATTCCCGGCTACCCGCCGGTCCTGGTCATGGTCGCCGCGCCGATCAAGCCCGTCGAGGAGTCCCTCCAGGGCCTCGCCATCCTCCTCGGCTCCGTCTCCGTCGGCGGCATCCTCCTCGCCGCCGTCGCCGGCCGCCTGGTCGCCCGCTCCGCCCTCAAGCCGGTCGACCGACTCACCGACGCCGTCGAGCACATCGCCCGCACCGAGGAGGTCGGCACCACCATCCCCGTCCACGGGGACGACGAGATCGCCCGCCTCTCCACCTCGTTCAACTCCATGAGCACCGCCCTCGCCAACTCGCGCGAGCGGCAGACCCGGCTGATCGCCGACGCCGGCCACGAACTCCGCACGCCGCTCACCTCGCTGCGCACCAACGTCGACCTGCTGATCCGCAGCAACGACACCGGCCGCCCGCTGCCCGCCGCCACCAAGACCAAGCTGCTCGGCAACATGAAGGCGCAGATGCAGGAGCTCACCGTCCTGATCGGCGACCTGCTCCAGCTCTCCCGCCCGGACTCCCCCAAGGCCGGGCCGAACCTCGCCGTCGTCGCCCTGCACGAGATCGCCGGGCGGGCCGTCGAGCGGGCGAAGCTGCGCGGCCCGGGGCTGGTCTTCGAGACGAGCACGGAGCCCTGGTACGTGCACGGCGACGCGGCCGGGCTGGAGCGGGCGGTGATCAACCTGCTGGACAACGCGGTCAAGTACAGCCCGCCCGGCGGCACCGTCGACATCCGGCTGCGGCAGGGCGTGCTGACCGTCCGCGACCACGGCCCCGGCATCCCGCCGGACGAACTGCAGTACGTCTTCGACCGGTTCTGGCGCTCGCCGTCCTCGCGGCAGCTGCCCGGCTCCGGCCTCGGGCTGTCGATCGTCGCGCAGAGCGTCCGGGACGCGGGCGGGGAGGTCACGCTCGGCCCGGCCGCGGACGGCGGCCCCGGCGCGCTGGCCACCGTCCGGCTGCCCGGCGGGCCCGCACCCGAATAGCGAAAAGGGACGGGCGGGGCGCCCCGACAGCGCCCCGCCCGTCCCCACCGGGGCCCACGGGCCCCGGCCGACTCACGGTCAGTCGATGTCGGTGCCCGGGCCGATGACCTTGATCCGGTCCTGCGCCGGGGCCTGCAGCGGCGCGCCCGCCGAGCTGTGGGCGCCCAGGTAGGCGGTGAAGACGTCCAGGTCGGAGGCGCCGACGAGCTTGTCGGTGCCGGCCGCGAAGGCCGGGAAGCCGTCGCCGCCGCCGGCCAGGAACTCGTTGGCCGCGACGCGGTACTTGGCGGCCGGGTCGAGCGGCGCGCCGTTCAGCCGGATCGAGTCCACCAGCACCCGATCCGCGCCGGTCTTGCGCATGTCCAGGGTGTAGTGCAGGTTCGACGACACCTGCAGGACCTTCGGCGCAGCGCCGTTGGGGCCGCTCACCTGCTGCTGGAGCAGCTGCACCAGCTGGGCGCCGGTCAGCGTCTTGACCTGCATCATGTTGGTGAACGGCTGGACGGTGAACGCCTCGCCGTAGGTCACCACCCCGTCGCCCTCGCTGCCCGAGGCCTTGTAGACCAGGTCGGAGCGGATGCCACCCGGGTTCATGAAGGCGACCTGCGCCCCGCCCTTGTCGGCCGGGGCCAGCCCCGCCAGCTGCGCGTCGGCGATCACGTCACCGAGCGGCTTCTCCAGGTCGCTGCTGCCACGGCCGTTGATGTCCGCACCGACGTAGCCGATCGGACGGTTGGCGATCGGGGCGGCCAGCTTCTGGTAGTGGTCGACCAGCGCCGTCATGTCGGGCGCCTTCTCGACCGTACGGCGCACCACGTGGTTCTCGGCCTTGACCGACGGGCGGACGATCTCGCCGGTGGTCTTGTCGAGCTTCATGTCGATCTCGGTGAAGAGCCGGCCGAAGGAGGCGGCACTGGTCACCGAGCGCGGGACGCCGTTGGGGTCGGGGATGCTGCAGGCGTACGCGTTGTGGGTGTGGCCGGTGACGATGGCGCCGACCGCCGGGTCGATCTTCTTCGCGATGTCGACGATCGGGCCGGAGATGCCCTGGCCGGCCGCGCCGCAGTCGTAGTTGTAGACGCTGCTGGCCGGGTAGCCGCCCTCGTGGATCAGCGCGACGATCGAGTTGACGCCCTTGGCCTTGAGCTCGGCGGCGTACTTGTTGATCGTGGTGACCTCGTTGGCGAACTTCAGGCCCTTGACGCCCTCGGCGGTCACGATGTTGGGCGTGCCCTCCAGGGTGACGCCGATGAAGCCGATCTTCACGCCCTGGGACTTGGTCACCCAGTACGGCGGCAGCAGCGTCCTGCCGGTCTTCTCGTCGGTGACGTTCGCCGACAGGTAGTTGAAGTTGGCGCCCTTGAAGGTGCGGCCGGGCTCGTAGCAGCCGTCGGTCGGGTGGCAGCCGCCCTCCTGCATCCGCAGCAGCTCCTGCGCACCCTCGTCGAACTCGTGGTTGCCCACGGAGGTGACGTCCAGGCCGAGCTTGTCCATCGCCTCGATGGTCGGCTCGTCGTGGAACAGCGCCGAGGTCAGCGGGCTGGCACCGACGATGTCACCGGCCGCGACGGTGATCGAGTCGTCGGCCGGGATCCGGGCCTTGCGCAGCTCGGTGGCCAGGTACTCGATGCCGCCGGCCGGGGTGGACACCTCCTTGCCGGTGGCCGGGTCGATCTCCTTGACCGTGCCGGACGAGCCGGCCGGGGGCTCCAGGTTGCCGTGGAAGTCGTTGATCGCCAGCAGCTGGAGGTTGACGGTCTTGTGACGCTTGGCGTCGGCGGCCTGGGCGGCCGTCGGCACGGCCACCGTGCCGAGCAGACCTGCGGCGGCGACGACGGCGAGCGCCGTCCGTCGGGATCTGACGGTGAGCATGAGGGGTCCCCTGCACCTCGGAGGAGCACCGGCTGCGGACAGCATCGGCGTACGGCATGTGTTGCGCCTGTGAAGCCTAGAGTCAACGCGCGTAGCTGTCAGGACGTCGAACGTAACGAGAGGATTACCTCCTGACGAACCATCGCGGTCCGCGGGGTGCGCAGACTGCGCAGACCCCTCCCTCAGACCCCCGGCTCGGCCGCCAACTGCCGCTCCGCCCGCACCCGTTCGGCCACCGCATCCTCGGTCATCGCACGGTCGGTGTACACCAGCGGCCGCTCCGCCTCGGTGATGATGTGCTTGACCACCTGGACGTTGCCGTTGACGTCCCAGACCGCGATGCCCGGCGACAGGGTCGGAATGATCTCCACCGCCCAGCGCGGCAGACCCAGCACCCGGCCGGTGGCCCGCGCCTCCTCGGCCTTCTGCATGTAGATCGTCCGGGTGGAGGCCATCTTCAGGATCGCCGACGCCTCCCTCGCCGCCGCACCGTCCACCACGTCCGACAGGTGGTGCACCACCGCGACGAAGGAGAGCCCGAGCCGACGGCCGAACTTCAACAGCCGCTGGAACAGCTGCGCCACGAACGGGCTGTTGATGATGTGCCAGGCCTCCTCGACCAGGAAGATGCGCTTCCTCCGGTCCGGCCGGATCCAGGTGTGCTCCAGCCACACCCCGACGATCGCCATCAGGATCGGCATCGCGATCGAGTTGCGGTCGATGTGCGAGAGGTCGAAGACGATCAGCGGTGCGTCCAGGTCGATGCCGTCGGTGGTCGACCCGTCGAACATGCCCCGCAGGTCGCCGTCGACCAGCCGGTCCAGCACCAGCGCCACGTCCAGGCCCCAGGACTGCACCTCGTCCACCGCCACGCCCAGCGACTCCACCGAGGACAGCTCGGGGCTGCGCAGGGTGTCGATGATGTCGTTCAGCACCGGCTGACGGTCCTTCACCGAGGCCACCACGTGGGCGTGCGCGGCCTTCAGCGCGAAGCCGGCCCGCTCCTCCAGGCCGCGCCCCATCGCCACCTCGATGATGGTGCGCAGCAGCGACAGCTGCCCGGTCGTGGTGATCGCCGGGTCCAGCGGGTTGAGCTTCACGCCGCCGTCCCGGGCCGCCATCGGGTCCAGCCGGACCGGCTTTATGCCCAACGCGTCGGCGATCAGGTTCCACTCGCCGACACCGTCCTCGCCCTGCGCGTCGAGCACCACGACCTGACGGTCGCGGAACCTCAACTGCCGCAGCACGTACGTCTTCTCCAGCGCCGACTTGCCGTTTCCGGACTCGCCGAGCACCAGCCAGTGCGGGGCCGGCAGCTGCTGCCCGTACAGCTGGAAGGGGTCGTACACGTACCCCTTGCCGCTGTACACCTCCCGGCCGATGATCACGCCCGAGTCGCCCAGCCCCGGCGCGGCGGTGGGCAGGTAGACCGCCTGCGCCTGGCCGGTGGAGGTGCGCACGGGCAGGCGGGTGGTCTCCACCTTGCCGAACATCAGGCTGGTGAAGGCCTCGGTGAGGTTGCCGAGCGCCATGGGAGGCCTCCTGACGGGTCAGCGGTGGACGGACGGGTACGGCGAGGGGGCGCGGGCGTGCTCAGCGGCGGATGCCGGTGGCGAACGGAAGGGTGTTGACGAAGGCCCGGTGGTGCTCGCGGTCGCACCACTCCAGCTTGAGGTAGCTCTTGCCGGCCGAGGCCCGGATGGTCCGCTTGTCGCGGGCCAGCGCGTCGGGGTTGCGCGAGGAGACCGTGATGTAGCCGACCAGGTTCACCCCGGCCGCGCCGGAGGCCAGGTCGTCACCGCGCTGGTCCACCCGGCCGGTGTGGGCCAGGTCGCGCGGGTCGACCGTGCGGTTCATCTTGGCGGCGCGGCTGGCCTCCGCCTCGTCGTTGGTCTTCTCGGTCAGCATCCGCTCGATCGCGACGTCGGTGGGCTCCAGGTCCATCGTCACCGCGACCGTCCGGATCACGTCCGGGGTGTGCACCAGCAACGGCGCCAGGAAGTTGACGCCCACCGGGGTGAGCGGCCACTCCTTGATCCACGCGGTGGCGTGGCACCACGGCTCCCGGGTCGCCGACTCCCGCGTCTTCGCCTCCAGGTACTGCGGGTGCGTCGCGTCCAGCTCGGCCGGCCAGGCGTTGCGGCGGGACATCGCCTGGATGTGGTCGATCGGGTGGTCCGGGTCGTACATCGAGTGCAGCAGCGAGGAGAGCCGGGCCTGGCCCAGCGGCTGGCGCACCCGGATGTCCGCCTCCGCCAGCCGGGCGCAGATGTCGGTCAGCTCGCGCGCCATCACGGCCGCCAGCCCCTCGTCGTCCCGCGCCCGCCGGCCGGTCGCCGTACGACCCATCGCGTGCGCCTCGGCGGCCAGGTCACGGGTGTAGTGCATGCACGCCACCAGGTACGCCCGGTGCTGCTCGGAGGAGGTCGACACCATCGACTGCAACTGGTCGTACGAGTCCTGCAGCCAGCGCGGCGAGGCCGGATCGCCGCGGCGCTCCACGTCCTTGGCGTGCGCGTCGGGGTCGGCCGGCAGGGTGCGGGCCAGGATCTGCAGCCGGGTCACGAAGCCGTCCCCGTTGGCGACGTGCTTCAGCAGCGTCCCGAAGCGGTCGACCAGCGCCTCCTGGTCCTCCGAGTCGCGCAGCCCGACACCCGGGCCCTCGATCTCGATCGCGGCCGTCACCGTCCGCCGCTCCAGGTGCATCAGCACCCCGACCTCGTCCGGCCCGAACGGCGCGGTCAGCCAGCGCAACCGCCCCACCCCGGGCGGCGGGCCGACCTCCACCTCCCGGCCGTCCAGCCGGGTCCCGGCGTCCATCACGTCCGAGCGCCACACCGCCCGCCCGCTGCGGATCGTCCGGCGGTAGGTGCGGTTGATCTCCACCCACTTGTAGAACGTCCGCTTGCGGTACGGCACGTACACCGCCGCGATGGCGAGCGCCGGCAGACCGACCAGACCGCCGATCCGCAGCGCCAGGATCGGCATCAACAGGCCCCAGAGCATGCCGAGGAACGCCCCGAAGATGATCAGCATGATCTCGCCGGACTCCCGGTTCCGGCCGATCGGCGCGTTCGGGCGGGCCTTGCCGATCAGGTAGGTGCGGCGCTGGTGCACGTACGGCTGGGCGTACTGGGCGCCGTACTGGCCGAGCGGTTCGCTGCTCACTTACCCGTCACCCTCCCTTCGCTGGATTGCTGTCGCGGATCGGAACCGGGGCCGCCTGAGGCGGCCCTGCCTGCGGCGGCGGAGCCGGCGTCCGACCGGCGTGAGCGGCGATGCCCGGCGCGACCGAGCCGCCGCCCGCACCCCCGCCACCCCCGCCGGACGCCTGACCGCGGTCGCCGTGGGTGGTGATGCCCTGCTTCATCAGGTTCGCGGTGCCGTTGATCATCGCCGAACCCGCCTGCACCGCGTTGGCCCGGGCCTGGCGCATGTTCAGGATCTCGTCGCCGAAGCCCGGCACGAAGCGGTAGATCGCGGCACTGGC
Organism: Streptomyces novaecaesareae; assembly: GCF_000716875.1. Taxonomy (GTDB): domain Bacteria; phylum Actinomycetota; class Actinomycetes; order Streptomycetales; family Streptomycetaceae; genus Kitasatospora; species Kitasatospora novaecaesareae. The sequence goes on from NZ_JNWQ01000036.1 coordinate 47,346, forward strand.
GAAGATCGACAGGAACAGGATCGCCAACCCCGACAGCACCCGGGCGAAGTCGTCACCGGCCCCCGCCCCGGTCGCCACCGCACCCGCCAACCCCAGGATGACCACGATGATCGGCTTCGCCAGGTCCACCGCCAGCATCACCCCCGCCCACCGGCGCACGTGCTTCCACAACTGCTTGTCCACCAGCCCCGCGTACACCGCCGTACCCAACAGCGCGCCCACGTACAACATCGCCGCCCGGATCAGCAGCTCGATCCAGAGCACCGCCGCCGCCAGCACCGCGACCAGCGACACCAGCACCAGGATCAACGGCCCGCCGCCGACGTTCCCCTTCTCCAAGGTGTCGGCGAACCCCCCCAGGTACGACCCCGTGTCCGTCTTCGTCCCGACCGCGATCGCCTTGGTCAGCCCGTCCGTCACGCTCACCACGGTGTACAGGATCAACGGCGTGAACGCGGACGCCACCACCGTCAGCCACAGGAACCCGATCGCCTCCGAGAACGCCGACGTCAACGGCGCCCCCCGCACCGCCCGCTTCGTCACCGCCAGCAACCACAACACCAGCGTGATCACCGTCGACACCGCGAACACCACGGCGTACTGCTGCAGGAACGACGCATTGGTGAAGTCCACCTGCGTCGTCCCGTCGATCGCCCCCGACAGGTTCCGCACCACCCACGCCGCAGCCTGCGCACAACTCTTGGCCAACGACCCGAGCGGATCGGTCACGTTGCTGACAGTGCCACCGCCGGGGATCGACCCTCCGGGCTTCGACGCACAGTAGACGTCACTGCCGGGCAGCGGCAGGACGTCACAGTTGTTGCTCGCCGAAGGGCTCGGACTCGGTTCCGCGAAGGCCCGGGATGCCATGCCGATGGCCGCGGCCTGAGCGAGGGCGAAGGCCGTGACGACCCGACCGAATCGAGGGAGCCGATTCCTGATTGCACCGTCAACGCGCATAGCGGAACCCTCCGAACTGCTCTGCTGTTCCGGCGATCTCATCCGCTGTGGCCGCCTGCTGATCGCCCGGCATCGGGGCCGGTCCCGACTTGCGGGTGAAGTCGGAAAGCTTCCAGTCGCTGCCCGTCCAGTGCAGCGAGAGCGTGAGGGTGAACCAGTTCGTGGTCACCGGTTGGACGGAGCGTTCGCCGGCGAGGCCGGTGAGGCCGGTGCACCAGACCTCGACCTTGGTGTCGCTGTCGCTGTAGCCCGTCGACTTGGTGCCGACCGGGACGGTGCGGCTGACGAAGGTGAGGCCCTTGGGGGCGTGGCCCTGGGCGTCGAGGCCGTAGCGGGCGACGGTGTCGCCGCCGAAGCCCTGGTCCAGGCGGCTCTGGAGCCCCGGTGCGGCGGCCGGGTCGGCGATGGTGGCGACGATGGCGTGTCGGCTGTCGGTGCGGAACATGTCGGCGGAGCCGATGGCCACCGCGTAGTTGGCCGCGGCGGACTGGGCGCCCTGGTCGCTGTGCGGGTAGCCGGCCGGGATGCCGTTGACGGTGGTGCCGACGGGCTGGTCGCCGCTGGGGGCGGGGCCGGCGCCGGAGGGGGCGCTGGGGGTGGCGCGGTCGGCGGAGCTGCCGCTGCCGAGGTCGGGTTTGCCGCGGTTGGCGATGGCGATGGCCACGACGAGCAGGGTGACCACCAGGAGGACGGTCAGCAGGGTGCGCAGGGGCCGTGACTGACGGAGGCTCGGCTGTGGGGAGGGCTGTTCGCCGACCGGTAGCCGCGTACGGGTGTGCGGCTGGTCGTCGGACAACGGCACGGCGGCCCTCCTGGTGCGGGGAGCCGGGGGCGGCTCCGGGGGCCCTCCGCCCGGGGGCGGGCGCGGACGGAGGGTGGGAACGGGGGTGAACTCCTGGCAGGCCGGCCGCTGGAGGGGGTCCGGGCGGGGACCCGGTCTCGGATGAGCCGGACTACTGCTGTCCGATCGTCAGATCGCCATGCCGTAGACAATGGTGAACAGAGTGCCGAGTGATCCGATGATGAACACGCCGGTCAGGCCGGCGACGATCAGCCCCTTGCCCTGTTCGGCCCCGAAGCTGTCGCGCATCGCGGTCGCGCCGATCCGCTGTTTGGCCGCGCCCCAGACCGCGATGCCGAGGCAGACGAGGATGGCGACGGCCATGATGACCTCGACCATCACCCGGGCCTCCGACCCGAGGCTCGCGAACGGGCCCCAGTCCGGGGCGATCCCGCCGATGATGGTGTCGATATTCGGCTTCTTGGGTGGGTCCTCGGCCAGGTGGCCGACCGCATAGGTGTGCACGCTGCTCAGGTTCATTTCCATCTCACCGCCCGATCAGGCAAATTCAAGGGCCCGGACCCGGCCCGCGCGAAGGGTCGGTGCCTATTCTTGGCCAGATCTGATGTCGACTTGGCTACTTCTCGCGGATTGGTCGTGAGGCATCGGACACGTACGCGAGGATGTCCACCGTACGAAGGATAGCGCTCACTCTTTGTATCTCTGATGATTGCGGTGAGCAACGCCTTCCGGGACACTTCGACTGACGATTCGTCGGGATGGTGCTGATGGTACTCCGGAAGGCCGGGACGGCCGCCGCCACTGCGGGAGTTGTTGCGTTCGGATTCATCGGGCTGGTGACGATGGGGACTTATGCGGCCAGTGGGACGCCGCAGCAGTCGGCGAATCGTTCGGCCCTCTCTCCCGGAACGGTCCCCGCGGCCTACCAGGATGCGGTCCAGAAGTGGGGCGCGCTGTGCCCGGAGATCTCCCCGCCGATGCTCGCGGCGCAGCTGTACCAGGAAAGCGGTTTCGACCCCAAGGCCCGTTCCGGTGTGGGCGCGGAGGGAATGGCGCAGTTCATGCCGGGCACCTGGGCGACGTACGGAACGGACGGGAACGGGGACGGCCGAAAGGACGTCTGGGACCCGTACGACGCGATCGCCTCGGCGGCGGCCTACGACTGCGCGCTCGCCAAGGACGTCTCGGGCGTGCCGGGCGACCCGCAGGCCAACATGCTGGCCGCCTACAACGCCGGCCCGTACGCGGTGACGAGCAACAAGGGCATCCCGCCGTACAAGGAGACCCAGGGCTACGTGCGGAACATCCAGGCGATGGCCCGCAGCTTCACCGCGCCGACCGCGCCGGTGGAGGTGTCCGCGCAGTCGGCGGCGGCGATCTACTTCGCGCAGACCAAGCTGGGCACCCCGTACCTGTGGGGCGGTGACGGCCTGCCCTCGCAGAACGGGCGGTTCGACTGCTCGGGGCTGACCGTGGCCGCGTTCGCGAGCGTGGGCATCACGCTGCCCCGGGTGGCCAACGACCAGTGGTACGCCGGCCCGCATCCGTCGCGCGATCAGTTGCGGCCGGGGGACCTGGTGTTCTGGGCGACGGACCTGAGCGATCCGCGGAGCATCCACCACGTGGGGATCTACGTCGGCGGCGGGTACATGATCAACGCGCCGCACACCAACGCGGTGATCCGCTACGACAAGATCGACACCAAGGAGTACATCGGCGCGACCCGGGTCACCTCGGACGGCGCCCAGGCGCTGCCGACCCGCAACAACGACGGTGCCGTCAACGCTCCGAGCCGCCCCGGCTCGACGGCTCCGACGGCTCCGACGGCCACGACGGCTCCGGCGGCCACAGCGGCCACGACGGCTCCGGCCGCCCCGCCGCCCGTGGCCGGGGCGGGCCGGTAGGCCGTGTCACGGCCGGGGCGGCCGGGACCTGTGTGCGCGGTGTGGACGCTGAGTCAAGTTTCCATAACTGCGCGTTTCCGTGGAACGCTGTGTCCCGGAAATGACGTTTCTTCCGGTGGCCCCTCGTCAGTCGTCCGCGCCGGGTGGGCCCCGGCGGGATCGAACAGGTGCAGCGGACCAGAAGGAGGTGCGGCGTGTCGACGCCGCTTGCCGACACGACCAACCCCGACCTCGGTCTGCTCTACGCCGTCAACGGCCTGGCCAAACGCTCTCCGCAGTGGCTGGACCACCTGGTCTCGTGGATCGGCGAGTACGGCATCCTGATCGGCCTGGCCATGCTGGGGCTGGTGGCCTGGCTGCAGGCCAGACGCCGCCCGGACGCGCCGGTGGCCGTCGCCGGGCTGCTCTGGGTGCCGCTCTCGGTCGGCATCGCCGAGCTGGCCAACCTGCCGATCGCCGCGATCGTGGACCGTCCGCGCCCGTTCGTGGACCACCCCGGGCTGCTGGTGCTGGTGGACGGCAAGGCCGGCACGCACTCCTTCGTCAGCGACCACTCGACGATGACGATGGGCGTCGCGGTGGCGCTGTTCCTGGTGAACCGGCGGCTCGGCTGGATCGCCGGCGGCCTGGCCCTGCTGCAGGGCTTCTGCCGGATGTTCATGGGTGTCCACTACCCGACCGACGTGATCGGCGGCTTCGCGCTCGCCGTCGCCGTGGTGCTGCTGCTGGCGCCGATCGCGATGGCGGTGCTGGTCCCGTTCTGCCACGCACTGAGCCGGACGGCCGTGGCCCCGCTGATCCGGGCGCCGGAGCGCGGCGGGGCAGCCGTCGCCGGGAACGGCCGGCGCGGCCGGCGGCGCGGGCGCGGGGCGGTACGGGCCGAGGAACAGCCGCCGGAGTCCGATCTCGCGGCCTGAGCCGCCCCGTCCGGTCAGTCCGGCACGACGCCGCTCTCGGCGAGGTGGTCGGCCCCCTCGCGGCGGGCCAGGTCCCGGGAGCGGCGGGCCGGGGCGTACCAGCCGCAGCTGCAGGTCGCGAAGGCGAAGGAGCCGCGCTCGCTGATCGCGAGGCGGTGTTCGGGCATCCGGGTGGTGCCGGGTGCGGCCGGCAGCTCACTGTGCACGTGGTTCACCGTAACGCGCCGGGCGGCCGGTGCGCGACGCCCTCCGGGGCGCCGGCACCCGTAACCCTTCGCCGCCCAACTCGTTTGCCCGGAAAGAGCTCTGCCCAGTCGGCGGTGTCGGCGGGGCAGTACGGGCCCGAGGGGGTTGTCGCGAGGATGAAGATGACCGACCAGCAGCGCACCGGGCGGCCAGCGCGCCGTCCGGGTCCGCACCTGCGCTCGGCGGCCGGGGCCGCCCTGCTCGCCGCCGCGCTGGCGGCCGGGGCAGCCGGCTGCTCGGGCGGCTCCGGCGGCGGCTCCTCCGACCAGCAGTCGAGCGGCCCCGACCAGCTCGCCGCGGACCCGTTGACGGCGGTGCGCAACGCGGCCGACATCACCGGCCGCACCGGCTCCGCGCACACCGCCACCGAGCTGGTGACCGAGTCCGCCGAGAAGAAGGCCTCGTTCAGCGGCACGGGCGGCTACGACTACGTGAAACGGATCGGCCGGCTGGAGGTCCAGGTGCCGCCGGGCGCGGCGACCACCGGGAAGATCGTCGAGGTGGTCCTGCCGGGCACCGTCTACCTGCAGAACAGCGGCGCCAAGGTGCCCGAGGGCAAGTGGGTCAAGCTGGACGTGCGGCAGCTGCCGGACGGCAACCTGGTCAGCAGCGGCGCGACCGACCCGGCCTCGGCGGCGGGGGCGCTGCGCGGGGCGCAGAAGGCGGAGGCGGTCGGCACCGAGACCGCCGACGGGGTCGCCCTGCACCACTACCGCGGCACCCTGGACCTGGCCAAGGCGGCCGAGGCGACCGGCGGCCGGGGCGGGGACGGCCTGCGGATGGGTGCGCAGACCTTCACCGTCAAGGAGGTCCCGTACGACGCCTGGCTGGACGACCAGGGCCGGCTGCGCAAGGTGGTCGAGGTGTTCACCTTCGCCGGGGTGGCCGGCTCGAAGGAGCCCAAGGACCAGGTGAAGGTCACCTCGACGGTCTCGCTGGCGGACTTCGGCAAGCCGGTCCAGGCGGCCGAGCCGGCCGCCTCGGACATCTACCAGATGAAGCCCACGGAGAGCCCCAAGTAGGCCGCCGGGGCAGCGCTCCGGCGCCGGGGCGAGACCGGGCGCAGCCGGAGCGGGTGGCCGTCCGGGGAGCGACGGCCACCCGTTTCGGCGGCGCCGAGATGGCCCGTCCGTGCCATGTGGACGGGCCCCGGAGTGCCTAGGCTGGACGTCGGGTGGCTGCCGCCCGGGCTGGCGAGGCACTGAAGGGGTGGTGCAGGTGGTGTCGTCCACGGGCGGCCGCAGCGGCGGCCACGACGACGCGGCCCTCGACGAGATCGAGCTGGCCGGCGAGCTGATGATCGCCGCGACGGCCAGCTCCGGCGACCGGCTGCCGACCGAACGGATCGACGAGGTGCTGCTCGACCGGGCGGAGCCGGGGCAGGCCGACCGGGAAGCCGACGGCTGACGGGTCGACGGCCGGCCTGCCCGACGAGCGACGGACCCCGGAGTGGCCGGAGGGTCAGCTGCGCAGCAGGCGGCTGATCGCGGCGGTGGCCTCGGCCACCTTGGCGTCCAGCTCGGTGCCGCCCTGCTCGGCGGCCGCGGCGACGCAGTGCCGCAGGTGCTCCTCCAGCAGGGAGAGCGCGAAGGACTGCAGTGCCTTGGTGCTGGCCGAGACCTGGGTGAGCACGTCGATGCAGTAGACGTCCTCGTCGACCATGCGCTGGAGGCCGCGGATCTGGCCCTCGATCCGGCGCAGCCGCTTGAGGTGGGCGTCCTTCTGCGCGCTGTAGCCGTGCGGGCCGCTGTGTGCTGCGGCGGCGGCGTGGCCGGCGTGCGGGTCGGCCCCCGGCACCTGCTCCGGCTCGGTGCGCGCTTGCGTGGTGGTCATCGGCCCGCCTTCGTCTGGATGCCTGGTGGCTGCGTCGGCCACCAGTGTCCAACACCCGGGCCTTCCGTGGTGTTCCGACGGCCGAGGCGGCATGTGCCGGAGCCCGGGCGCGGGCCGTCCGGGGGTTCACCCGTCTGAGCGGCGCCCTGGTCCTGCGCTTGCACGACGGGGACAATCCGGGCGAGGTTCCGTCAGACTGGGGGCTCGCGTCCGCAGGTGGCGGTGCGGTCGGAATCGGCCGGTGCGGCAGCCGAACGGAAGGGGAGGTTCCGGCTCCTGTCTCGGCCCCCCGTTTGCATGATTGCGCTTGGTTGCACCTAGCATCGTTCAGTCCCTACCCCGCACATCGGAGATTTCCGTGCGTTTTAGCCTGACCCCGAAGGAGACGAGCTTCTACGACATGTTCGCCGCCGCGGCGGAGAACCTCGTCGTCGGATCGAAGCTCCTGCTGGAGCTGCTGGGATCAGACGTGTCGGCCCGTGCGGAGATCGTCGAGCGCATGCGCGCCGCCGAGCACGCCGGGGACGACACCACCCATGCCGTCTTCCACCAGCTGAACTCGTCCTTCATCACGCCCTTCGACCGCGAGGACATCTACAGCCTCGCCTCGTCGCTGGACGACATCATGGACTTCATGGAGGAGGCCGTCGACCTGGTCGTCCTCTACGACATCCAGACCCTGCCGAAGGGGATCGAGCAGCAGATCGAGGTCCTGGCGCGAGCCGCCGAGCTGACCGCCGAGGCGATGCCGAACCTGCGGAGCATGTCGAACCTCACCGAGTACTGGATCGAGGTCAACCGGCTGGAGAACCAGGCCGACCAGATCCACCGCAAGCTGCTCGCCCACCTGTTCTCCGGTCAGTACGACGCCATCGAGGTGCTCAAGCTCAAGCAGGTCGTGGACGTCCTTGAGGAGGCGGCGGACGCGTTCGAGCACGTCGCCAACACGGTGGAGACCATCGCCGTCAAGGAGTCCTGACCCTCGTGGACATGGCAGCACTCATCGCCGTCATCGGCGTTGCGTTCTTCTTCACCTACACCAACGGCTTCCACGACTCGGCGAACGCGATCGCCACCTCGGTCTCCACCCGGGCGCTCACCCCGCGGGCCGCGCTGGCGATGGCCGCGGTGATGAACCTGGCGGGCGCCTTCCTCGGCAGCGGCGTGGCGCACACCGTCTCCAAGGGGATCATCGAGACGCCCAGCGGCAACCAGGGGATGGCGATCCTGTTCGCCGCCCTGGTCGGCGCGATCGCCTGGAACCTGGTCACCTGGTACTTCGGCCTGCCGTCCTCCTCCTCGCACGCCCTGTTCGGCGGCATGGTGGGCGCGGCGCTGGCCGGCGGGATCGACGTGATCTGGAGCGGGGTGATCGACAAGATCGTCATCCCGATGGTGGTCTCGCCGGTGGTCGGCCTGGTCGGCGGCTTCCTGGTGATGCTGGCGATCCTGTGGATCTTCCGCCGGGCCAACCCGCACCGGGCGAAGCGCAACTTCCGGGTCGCCCAGACCGCCTCGGCCGCCGCGATGGCCCTGGCGCACGGTCTGCAGGACGCCCAGAAGACCATGGGCATCGTGGTGATGGCCCTGACCATCTCCGGCCACCAGACCACCGGTGACATCCCGGTCTGGGTGAAGATCTCCTGCGCGACGATGCTCTCGCTGGGCACCTACGCGGGCGGCTGGCGGATCATGCGGACGCTCGGCCGCAAGATCATCGAGCTGGACCCCCCGCAGGGCTTCGCGGCCGAGGCCACCTCCTCGGCGATCATGTACATCACGTCGTTCGTCTTCAAGGCGCCGATCTCCACCACCCACGTGATCACCGCGGCGATCATGGGCGCGGGGGCCACCAAGCGGATCCGCGCGGTGCGCTGGGGCGTCGCGAAGAACATCGTGCTCGGCTGGTTCATCACGATGCCGGCGGCCGCCATCGTCGCAGCGCTGATGTACTGGTTCGTCCACCTGTTCTGGGGCTGAGCCCCGGCACCGACACCGTCCGCCCCGAGCCCGGGCATCCGTGAGCGGGCGAGTCCCCGCCCCGAGCCGCACCGGGTCCGAGCGCCCCGGAAGCGAGCGGGCGAGTAACGAACAGGGCCCGCCCCCACATCTCGGGGGCGGGCCCTTCTTCATGTCCCGCGGCGGCACCGCCATGCAGCACCACGGGACAGCTCGCGTCCCGTCCCCCGCCGCGGACGGCGGGACGGGTGGTCCGGTCTAGCCGAAGCGGCCGGAGATGTAGTCCTCGGTCGCCTGGACCGACGGGTTGGAGAAGATCCGCTGGGTGTCGTCCAGCTCGACCAGCTTGCCCGGCTGGCCGACGCCGGCCAGGTTGAAGAAGGCGGTGCGGTCGCTGACGCGGGCCGCCTGCTGCATGTTGTGGGTCACGATGACGATGGTGAACTGCTCCTTCAGCTCGCCGATCAGGTCCTCGATGGCGAGGGTGGAGATCGGGTCGAGCGCGGAGCAGGGCTCGTCCATCAGCAGGACCTGCGGCTCGACCGCGATGGCGCGGGCGATGCACAGGCGCTGCTGCTGACCGCCGGAGAGGCCGGCCCCCGGCTTGTTCAGCCGGTTGTGGACCTCCTTCCAGAGGTTGGCGCCCTTCAGCGAGCGCTCCACGACCTCGTCCAGCACGGACTTCTTCTTCACGCCCGCCAGCCGGAGGCCGGCGATCACGTTGTCGTAGATCGACATGGTCGGGAACGGGTTCGGGCGCTGGAAGACCATGCCGACCGAGCGGCGCACGGCGACCGGGTCGACGTTGGAGGCGTACAGGTTCTCGTCGTCCAGGAGGACCTTGCCCTCGACCCGGGCGCCGGGGATCACCTCGTGCATCCGGTTCAGGGTCCGCAGGAAGGTGGACTTGCCGCAGCCGGAGGGGCCGATGAAGGCGGTCACCGAGCGGGGCTCGATGCTCATCGAGATGTCCTCGATGGCCTTGGTGGTGCCGTAGTAGGCCGACAGTCCGCTGACGTCGATGCGCTTGGCCATGATCGTTGCTTCTCTCGTCTGTCTCGTACGTCAGTCGGTCGGTCAGTGTCCGGCCTTGGGCGAGCGCCAGCGGGCGATGCCCCGGGCGATGAGGTTGAGCCCCATCACGAAGGCGATCAGCACCAGCGCCGCACCCCAGGCACGGGCGTAGCCGAAGTCGTTGTTGACCTGCGAGTACTGCGTCCAGATGTACATCGGCAGCGACTGCTGCGGTCCGTCGAACGGGTTGTTGTTGATGTAGTCGGCGCCGAACACCAGCATCATCACCGGGGCGGTCTCGCCCGTGATGCGGGCGACCGCGAGCATCACACCGGTGGTGATGCCGCCGATCGCGGTGGGCAGGACGATCCGCAGGATGGTCTTCCACTTCGGCACGCCGAGCGCGTACGACGCCTCGCGCAGCTCGTTCGGGACGAGCTTGAGCATCTCCTCGGTGGACCGGACCACGACCGGCATCATCAGGATCGCCAGCGCGAGGCTGCCCGAGAAGCCGGAGTAGCCGAAGCCCAGGGCGAGGTTCCAGAGCGAGAGGATGAACAGACCGGCGACGATCGACGGGATGCCCGTCATGACGTCGACGAAGAAGGTGACCGCCTTGGCGAGCTTGCCGCGGCCGTACTCGACCAGGTAGACGGCGGTCAGCAGACCGATCGGGGCGGCGATAGCGGTGGCCAGGCCGACCTGCTCCAGGGTGCCGATCAGCGCGTGGTAGATGCCACCGCCGGGGCCGGACTGGAGCACGCCCTTCATCGAGTGGCTCAGGAAGTTCCCGTCGACCACGTCGATGCCCTGCTGGACGGTGTAGACCGTCAGGGCGACCAGCGGGACGACGGCCAGGATGAAGGCGACCCAGACCACCGAGGTGGCGAACCGGTCCTTGGCCTGCCGGCGGCCCTCGACCCGGGCCGAGACGCCGTAGCTGATCAGGAGGAACAGCGCGGCCGAGATCAGGCCCCACTGCAGGTGGCTGGCCAGTCCGGCGCCGGCGCCGATCCCGCAGCCGAGGGCGATCGAGGCGACGGCGACGGCGGCCGGGGCCCACTTGGGCAGGCGGTTGGCGGTCAGCGGACGGCCCATGGGCCGGGCGTCCTCGACGACGGCGGTGACGGTCATGCGTTGGCCCCCGAGTACTCCTTGCGGCGGGCGATGATCAGTCGCGCGGCACCGTTCACCAGGAGGGTGATGACGAACAGGACGAGGCCGGAGGCCATCAGCGCGTTGCGGCCGTTGTCGCCGGCCTCGGCGAACTTCAGCGCGATGTTCTGCGCGAAGGTGCCGCCGCCCGCGTCGAGGATGTGCAGCGACAGGATGTTGCTGGAGGAGAGCACCACCGCGACGGCGATGGTCTCGCCGAGCGCGCGGCCCAGGCCGAGCATCGAGGCCGAGATGATGCCGGGGCGGCCGAACGGCAGCACCGCGGTGCGGATCATCTCCCAGCGGGTCGCGCCGAGCGCGAGCGCCGCCTCCTCGTGCATCCGCGGCACCTGGCGGAACACCTCGCGGGAGACCGCGGTGATGATCGGCAGGACCATGATCGCCAGCAGGATGCCGACCGTGAACAGGTTGCGCGGGGTGCCGGTCTTGGTCTGGTCGAAGATGTACGTCCAGCCCAGGTACTCGTTGAGCCAGCTGGTCAGACCGTCCATGTGCGGGACCAGGAAGAGCGCGCCCCACAGGCCGTAGACGATGCTGGGGACGGCGGCGAGCAGGTCCACCAGGTAGGCGAACGGCTGGGCGATCCGGCGCGGCGCGTAGTGCGAGATGAACAGCGCGATCCCGATGGCCACCGGGACGGCGATCGCCATCGCGATGACGGCGCTCACGATGGTGCCGAAGACCAGCACCGGGATGCCGAAGACCGGCTTCGGGGCGTCCGGCGCCCACTCGAAGGAGGTCAGGAAGTTGCCGTCGTTCTTGCTGAGGGCCAGGCCCGAGCGCCAGGCGAGGAAGCCGGCGATCGCGGCCATGATGACCAGCAGCAGGATGCCCGAGCCGCGGGCGAAGTTCATGAAGATCTTGTCGCCGACCCGGCTGTCACGCGGTCGGCGATCCCTGCCTCGCGGGGCGGCAGGGGAGGATGAAGTCATTGGTCTACTCCGGTCTGGTGGCGCCGCCCCGGAAGGGGGACGGCACCATGGCGGCGGTGCCCCGGACGTGGTGCTGGGTTCGGTGTGTTCCGGTGGGGCGGCCCCGGCCCCCCTCGCTCACGGGGCCGCTCCACCGGTGGTCCCGTCGGGTCAGGCCAGGGTCGGGATGACGGCGTTGACCTTGGTGGTCAGCTCGTTCGGCAGCGGGACGTAGCCCTTGTCGCCGGCCGCCTTCTGGCCCGCGTCGCTGGCGGTGTAGGTCAGGAAGGACTTCAGGGTGTCGAGGGTCTCGGCCTTGTTGCCCTTGTCGCAGACGATCTCGTACGTGACCAGGACCAGCGGGTAGGAGCCCTCGTCCTTGGTCGCGTAGTCGAGCTTCAGCGCCAGGTCGCTGCCGGTGCCGGCGATCTGGGCCTTGGCGAAGGTGTTGGCGGCGTTGGCGGCGGTGGCCTCGACCGGCTTGGAGGCGCCGGTGTTGATGGCGGCGCTCTTCAGGCTGTTGGTCTGGGCGTAGGCCAGCTCGACGTAGCTGATCGAGTTCTTGACCTGCTTCACCTGGGCCGCGACACCGGCGCTGCCGTTGGCCGACTGGCCGCCCTTGGCCGCCCAGGTCTTGCTGGACGGGTAGGACCAGGCGCCCTGGCTGGCGGCGGCGAAGTACTTGGTCAGGTTGTCGGTGGTGCCGGAGTCGTCCGAGCGGTGGAACGACTGGATGTCGGCGTCCGGCAGCTTGGCGCTCGGGTTGAGGGCGACGATGGCCGGGTCGTTCCACTTGGTGATCTGCGAGTCGAAGATCTTGGCGGCGGTCGGGCCGTCCAGGACCAGGCTGTCGACGCCCTCCACGTTGAAGACCAGCGAGATCAGACCGCCGGCCATCGGCAGGTCGATGCCCTGGCCGCCGGTGCAGACCGCCTTGGTGGCCTCGACCTCGGCCGGCTTGAGGGCCGAGTCGGAGCCGGCGAACTGGACCTTGCCCTGGGTGAACTGCTGGATGCCCGCGCCGGAGCCCACACCCTGGTAGTTGATGGTGGTGCCGGAGCAGGCGGCGCCGAAGTTGGTCTTCCACACGTCGATCGCCGTGCCCTGGGCGGTCGAACCGGCGGCGATCAGCGAACCGGGCTTGCCACACGTGATCGCGGCGCCGGCCGCGGCGGAGCCACTGGAGCCGGACGCGGTCGAGGTGCCGTTGTTGTTGTCCGAGCCGCAGGCGGCGAGCGACAGCGAGCTGACGAGCGCCATGGCACCGATGGCGAGGGCCTTGGAGCGGCCGTTCCGCTGGAGCTTCACAGGGGTGTCCCTTTCTGTGGCATTGCCCGTTGCGCGGACCGTACGAGTACGGCGCAGAGCGGGGTTTGCTGTGGTCCGGGGCCCGTGCGGCCCTCCGGTGGTCCCGAAGTTAGGCGGGGGAAGTGACACGACAGCCGGTCACAAGTGAACGGAGGGTGAACCTCGAACGGATGACAGGAAACTACGTCAGGTAGTAACGGTTGCGTCACGACAGGGGCGCGGAGAGATCACTTCCACCGTTTCTTCACCCGCGGAGCCCCGTCGTCCGCACCGGTTTCGCCCCCAGCATCGCCAGCAGGGCGTCGACCAGCAACCGGTCGTGGTCGTGCGTGAGCCGCGCGCGTGCTTTTCCGGCCGGCAGCCACTCCAGCCGGTCCACCTCGCGGTTGGGCCGGAAGGCGCCGGTCGACGGCACCGCCGCCCAGTACCGGACCTCCTTCGGACGGCCCTGCACCTGGTAGTGCTGGGCCGGCAGCTCGGGGCCGAGCAGGCAGCGGAACCCGGTCTCCTCCCACACCTCGCGCAGCGCCGCGTCGGCCATGGTCTCGCCGGGGTCGAGCTTCCCCTTCGGCAGGGTCCAGTCGTCGTACTTCGGCCGGTGGATCAGCGCGATCCGGGGCCGCCCGAGCCGGCCGCTCTTCTTCAGCCGGCCCGGCACCCACAGCACCGCGCCCGCCGCCAGGATCACCGGGCCGCGTCCGGCCGGGGCCGGGCTCGTGGTCGCGGTCGTGATTGTGCTCGTGCTCGCGGTCGTGGTTGTGCTCCTGGCCGGCTGCGCCGCCCGGCCGGGGCCCGTGCGCCCGCCCACCTCAGACCGTCCTCGGGACGGCGGGGTGCCCCCAGCCCTCCGCCGGGGGGAGGTCCAGCCAGCCGTCCGGGCCGGGCGGGAGGTCGGGCCACCGGTGGCCGAAGGCGTACCGCGCCGACTCCACCTCCAGCCGCTGGTCGGCGTGCACCACGCCCAGCACGTACGCGGTCGCCGGGGTGATCCGCGGGGTGCGCGCCGCGGTGGCGGCCGTGACCGCCGCGTCCGCCGCCTCCTGCTGCCGGGCCAGCACCGCGTCCAGCTCGTCCAGCTCGGCGGACGGGCGGCCGCACACCTCCAGCGCGTACCGGGCGCGCTTCACCAGGATCCGCAGCCGCGACCAGGGCGCGTCGTCGGCCGCCAGCGCCGTGTCCGCGTCCACCGCGCCGCGGGCCGCCGGCACCGCGCCCAGCCGGCGCAGCCCGTCCCCGCCGTACGGCGTCGCGGCCCGGTGCAGCGGCAGCTGCTGGGCGGTCGCGGACAGCGCGGCGAACGCCGCGGCCGCCTGCGGCAGCAGCACCGCCGGCGCCCGGCCACCCGCCGAGTCCAGCAGCGGCGCCTCGCCGACGAGCAGCGTCATCCGGTCCGCCAACGCGTGCAGCCGGGCCGAGCGGAGCTCCTGGAGCACCGTGGAGTGCGCCCTGGTCCTGGCCAGGGTGAGCTGCCGGTCCAGCAGCGCCCGCGCCTTGGGGGCGCCCGCGTGGCCGGCCAGCATGCCCGTCCCGCCCGGGTCGGTGCCGCTGAGCGAGTCCAGCGCGCCCAGCAACCGGGCCGAGCGGCGGACGTACCCGGGCTCCAGCGCCAGCAGGTTGAGCAGCCAGCGCAGCTCGGTGCGGGACTCCTGCGCCCAGGCCGGCTCGAAGACCGAGCCGAAGGTGTGCAGCAGCCCGCCGATCCGCCGGACGGCCCGCAGCAGGTCCGAGGTGCCCGCCGCCGGGACGACCGAGGCCGTCCCGGGTCTGGCGCCGACCTCGCCCACCGCCAGCGGCAGGGCGCGCAGGAAGGCGCCGGCCTGGGCGGTGAGGTGGCGGGAAAGGATGTCCCCGGCGGTCTCGGTGGAGGCCGCCTGGGCCGTCATCGGCGCATCGGTCATGGCGTGGTAGATCCCCGTTCCCCCGGGGCCGTCCCCCGGAGCTGGTGGCCGACCGCAGGAGTGGCTGCCCGTAAGAGTGTGGCGGGCGCGCCACCCCGGCGGCTTCGCATCAGTGGACGTGTCAGCGCGAGGTGGCGGCCCGGCGGCGCTGGCGCGAGTCGATCAACAGGTCTTGGACGTGCCGCAGCGGCCGGCCCTCGGCGTCCTGCGAGCGGCGGGTCCAGGCGCCGTCCGACCCCAGGTGCCAGGACTCCGTCTCGTCCGACCCCCCGAGGTCGATCAGCCCGGACAGCTCGGTGCGGTGTGCCGGATCGGTGATCCGCAGCAGCGCCTCGATCCGGCGGTCAAGGTTGCGGTGCATCATGTCGGCGCTGCCGATCCAGACCTCCGGATCGCCGTTGTTGCCGAACACGAAGATCCGGGAGTGCTCCAGGAAGCGGCCCAGGATGCTGCGGACCCGGATGTTCTCGCTCAGCCCCGGCACGCCGGGACGGATCGCGCAGATCCCGCGCACCCAGACGTCCACCGGCACCCCGGCCTGCGAGGCCCGGTACAGCGCGTCGATCAGGGCCTCGTCGACGATCGAGTTGACCTTGAGCTTCACGTACGCCGGGCGGCCCGCCCGGTGGTGGGCGATCTCGTTGTGGATCCGCGAGACCAGCCCGTCGCGCAGGCCGCGCGGGGCGGTCAGCAGACGGCGGTAGGACTCACGGCGCGAGTAGCCGGAGAGCCGGTTGAAGAGGTCCGAGAGGTCGGCGCCGACCTGCGGGTCGGAGGTGAGCAGACCGAGGTCCTCGTACAGCCGGGCCGTCTTCGGGTGGTAGTTGCCCGTCCCCACGTGCGAGTAGCGCCGCAGGGTGTCGCCCTCCTGGCGGACCACCAGCGACAGCTTGCAGTGCGTCTTCAACCCGACCAGGCCGTAGACCACGTGGCAGCCGGACTCCTCCAGCTTGCGGGCCCACTTGATGTTGGCCTGCTCGTCGAAGCGCGCCTTGATCTCGACCAGGACCAGCACCTGCTTGCCGGACTCGGCCGCGTCGATCAACGCGTCCACGATCGGCGAGTCACCGGAGGTCCGGTACAGGGTCTGCTTGATCGCCAGGACGTCCGGGTCGGCGGCGGCCTGCTCCAGAAAGGCCTGCACCGAGGTGGAGAAGCTGTCGTACGGGTGGTGCAGCAGGACGTCGCGCTCGCGCATCGCCGCGAAGATGTCCGGCTGCGAGGCCGACTCGACGTCGGTCAGCCCGCGGGCCGTGCCCGCCACGAACTTGGGGTACTTGAGCTCCGGACGGTCCAGTTCGGCGATCCCGAACAGCCCGGTCAGGTCCAGCGGCCCGGGCAGCGGGAAGACCTCCGCCTCGGTGATGTTCAGCTCCCGCACCAGCAGGTCCAGGATGTAGGGGTCGATCGACTCCTCGACCTCCAGCCGGACCGGCGGGCCGAAGCGCCGCCGCATCAGCTCCTTCTCCAGGGCCTTGAGGATGTTCTCGGTGTCGTCCTCCTCCACCTCCAGGTCCTCGTTGCGGGTGACGCGGAAGGCGTGGTGGGCCAGCACCTCCATCCCCGGGAACAGCTCCTCCAGGTGCGCGCCCATGACGTCCTCCAGCGGGACGTACCGCTGGGGCGAGGCCTCCAGGAAGCGGGCCAGCGACTGCGGCACCTTCACCCGGGCGAAGTGCTTGTGCCCGGAGACCGGGTTGCGCACCACGACGGCCAGGTTGAGCGAGAGTCCCGATATGTACGGGAAGGGGTGCGCCGGGTCGACCGCCAGCGGGGTCAGGACCGGGAAGATCTTCTGCCGGAACAGCGTGTGCAGCCGGGCCTGCTCCTTCTCCGCCAGCTCCGACCAGCGGACCACCTCGATGCCCTCGGCGGCGAGGTCCGGCAGCACCTCCTGCTGGAAGGCGGCGGCGTGCCGGGCCATCAGCTCGCGCGAGCGGGTCCAGATCAGGTCCAGCACCTCGCGCGGCTGGAGGCCGGACGCGCTGCGCTGGGCCACTCCGGTGGCGATCCGGCGCTTGAGGCCGGCCACCCGGACCATGAAGAACTCGTCCAGGTTGCTCGCGAAGATCGCCAGGAACTTGGCCCGCTCCAGCAGCGGGATCCCCGAGTCCTCGGCGAGCTCCAGGACGCGCTCGTTGAACGCGAGCCAACTGCGCTCGCGGTCCAGGAAGCGGCCCTGCGGCAGCGCTTCGAACTCCTGCTCGTCCGCGGCCGGCAGCTCCGGCGGGATCCCCAGCGCACTGGACATCCGGGCCGTCGGCGGCAGCGGGGCAGAGACGGGGCGGGGGATGCTCATGGGCTCCAGCTCCTCCAGCAGCAGGACGGTGTCCGGACGCGTGTGGCTCTGCAGGCCGTCGCCCTCGCCCCGGACGGACCCCGGGGACAGCGCCCATCCGCCGGGCGCGGTCCGTACAGGACCGGCCGGCGTGTGGCGGTCGACTCTGCACGAGCGAGACACTACGGACTTCATCCTGTGATCTTCGCGGCAGCAATTGAATCCACGGTAAACACCGCATGGCCAGGAGGAAAGCTGAGTCGGTCGGGGCAAGGGGTGCTGCCGTCCTGTCCCTGGCCCGCGACCGCTCCTGGGGCTCTGCTCCGCCGTCCGGGCGTCAGAGCGACCGGTTCGCCTGGTACCGGGCTCGGTACATGAGGTCCACCTCGTGAATGGTGAATCCCAGTCGTTCATATACCCGCACAGCGGCCGGATTGTCGGCGTCGACGTAGAGGAGTACGGTGCCCAGCCCGCGCGCGCCGGGACCGGAACCGGTCAGGTGGCGCAGGCCCGCGGCGGTCAGGGCGCGGCCGAGGCCACTGCCCTGCTCGGCCGGGTCCACCCCGACCACGTACACCTCGCCGAGCTGCGGCTCGGTGGCGGTGGCCGGGTGCACCTTGGTCCAGTGGAAGCCGACGACCTTGCCGCCGCGGGTGGCGAGGAAGAAGCCGGCCGGGTCGAACCAGGGCTCGGCGATCCGCTCCGCCAGGTCCTGCCCGGTCCAGGCACCCTGCTCCGGGTGGTGCGCGAAGGCCAGCGCGTTCAGCCGCAGCCACTCGGCGTCGTCCTCCCCCGGACGGAAGGTGCGGAGCTCGATGCCCTCGGGGACGACCACTTCCTCGGTCTGTGGACCGGTGCGGCGCATCTGCCGCAGCTCGCGGACCAGCTCGGCACCGTACGACTCGGCCAGGTGCCGGGCCGCCGGGTGGCCGCCGTGCACCCAGAAGTCCACCGCGTCGCGGCCCGCGCCGTGGGCCGCCGCCAGTACGGCGTCCACCAGCGGGCGGGCCAGGCCCCGGCCGCGGGCGGCCGGGTCGACCACCAGCTCGGCGGCGGGGTTGGCGGTCGGGCCCTGCGGGACTTCGAGCTGGCCGTAGCCGACGACGGCTGCGGACTCCGCTGCGGAGACTGCTTCGGGGACTGCTTCGGGGACTGCTTCGGGGACTGCTTCGGAGACCGCTGCGGATTCGGACTCGACGAGGTGGATGACGCCCGGGCGCGGAGTCTCCGCCGCCCGCAGCCGCAGCCGGCCCTGCTCGGACACGGCGGCCCGGCCGTCCACCGCCTGGGCCTCCGCCAGAACACGCAGAGCACCGTCGCGCTGCCCGGGCCGGAGCACATCGTTCGCAAAGACCGCCGTCTGATCGTCCATGTCCTGACGATACGACACCGGAAATGCGAAGAACCCCCATCCGGGATCCGGATGGGGGTTCTTCTGAAGAATTGTTCGGCGGCGTCCTACTCTCCCACAGGGTCCCCCCTGCAGTACCAT